>NZ_JBIVNG010000006.1:0-436912 GCF_044753445.1 Pseudomonas sp. NPDC088368 | reverse complement strand
TCACCTGTAGGAGCGAATTCATTCGCGAGAGGCCGGTGCGGACGGCACATCTTCATCGCCTGAACCCCCTTCGCGAATAAATTCGCTCCCACAGAAGGTTCATCGGCGTCACGAAAAGAGCGCCAGACACGGAATCACCTGTAGGAGCGAATTCATTCGCGAGAGGCCGGTGCGGACGGCACATCTTCATCGCCTGAACCCCCTTCGCGAATAAATTCGCTCCCACAGAGGGTTCATCGGCGTCACGAAAAGAGCGCCAGACACGGAATCACCTGTAGGAGCGAATTCATTCGCGCCTACAGTCCAGAACCTGTGCACCACGCTCCACGACAGTGCATCCTCTCTATTCAAATCCCGCTTGGAAAACCTGCCACTCCACCCCGTACCTGTCCTTTTTTGACCTTGCATACCGATAACGCCACGGAACCTGACCAAACGTGACAACAGCCTGTCCACGCCGGACAGCCGACGCAAAGCGGACTGAAAATCGCACCTGTCCTGAGGAAAGCTGCCCACTTCGGCAGCGCCCCATCACAGCGACAAGGGTGCGTACTCATGGCAAACGGCAAAATCCCCGTCACGGTCATTTCCGGTTTTCTCGGTGCGGGCAAGACCACGCTGGTCAATCACCTGTTGAGTGAGAACCGGCATGAGCGCATCGGCGTCGTGGTCAATGAGTTCGGCGAAGTCGGCATCGACGGCCAGTTGATCGTCGCCGAACAGGAAGCGCTGATCGAGATCAACAACGGCTGCGTGTGCTGCACCGTGCGAGCGGACCTGGTGGCCAGCATCAAGGAAATGCTCAACCTGGCCGGCCACCGTCTCGACCGGCTGATCGTCGAAACCTCAGGCCTGGCCGACCCTGCCCCGGTGCTGCAAACCTTTCTCGCCGACCCCGACCTGCGCACTCAGGTCGAGCTTGAATCAGTGATCACCGTGGTCGACGCGGTGCATCTCCAGGATCAACTGAACGACGAAATCGTGCGGGAACAGATTGCGTTCGCCGACACGCTGATCCTCAACAAGACCGCGCTGGTCAGCCACTCCGCACTGGCCGACATCGCCCGTCAGGTGCGCCAGCTCAACCAGACCGCCAACCTGCTGCCGACCAACCATTCCCGGGTCGCAGTGGAAACGTTGCTCGGCACAAAACGGTTCTCGCTGCCGAACCTGCTGATGATCGAGCCGGACATTCTTGAAGAAGAAGGCCATGACCATGACCACGACGCGTCGATCTCGTCCTGCTCGGTGGTCACACCCGGGGCACTGGACCCGGACCGGTTCAACCGCTGGATCAACCAGTTGGTCAACGATCAGGGCCAACGGCTGATGCGCATGAAAGGCCTGTTGAATTTCACCAGCGAAGCCCGGCGCTTTCATTTCCACAGCGTGCACATGCTGCTGGAGGCCATGCCCGGCCGCCGCTGGGCCGACGACGAATCCCGCGACAACCGTTTCGTGTTCATTGGCCGCGATCTGGACAGCGAACAGCTGCGTCAGGGCTTTCTCGACTGCCTGCAAGCGGCCTGAGCACGACGCGGACTTTCAACCTTGAGCTTCACCCTGCCCAACACCCCACCCAACCCACGACAGGAAATGACCTCATGAAACAGAAAGAAGCCTACACCGTCAGCATCGGCCTGCTCGCCGTACTGGACACCTACGTCACGGCCACCGTCCTGCCGGTGCCGGTCTGGGTGACCTTCATCGCCTGGGCCTCGTTTTTCGTGGTCGGCGGTGGCAGTGCCGGATTCGTACGCAGTGTCGCGTCGAACCTGACAGGGCTGGTGATCAGTTCCCTGGTGTTGCTGGGGATCGCCACCGTCAGTGAAGCGCCCATCATCATCGCCGTGCTGGTGGGGGCTGGCAGTGCCCTGATGGTTCAGGCCTCCAAGGTGCCGTTGCTGAGCATTCTGCCCGCCATCGTCTGGGGCTTCGCCTCGACAGTGGGCACCACGGCGGTCGGCGGCAAACCGATGACGACGCCCGGTCTGGAAAACCCGGCCCTGATCGCCGCCGTCGCGCTGGTCACCGGTGCGGTCTTTGGCTACGTCTCCGAACGCCTCGGCGATGCGTTGACGAGCAAACCCAGCCCGCAACTGGCTTGATTGCCACCCCCTGAACTTCACACTGGAGCGTTCGATGAAACTACAACACTACCTCGGCGGCCTCGAAAACCTTGGCCCGGTGGACTTCGAAAAACAGGTGTTCGTGCAGGAATGGGAGAAGCGCATCTTCGGCATCCACACCGCGATGATGGCCGAAAGCGCCCACCTGAAAGATGCCCTGCCGAGCTACCCGATGGACACCCTGCCCACGGCCTTCAAGAGCGACTGGACCTGGGCCTCGTTGCGCACCGGCGCCGAAGGCATGCAACCCTTCGAATACTTCAAGTTTCGCTACTACGAGAAATGGCTGGGCGGGATCTCCGGCTTTTTCGTCAATGCGGGCTACATCCAGAGTGACGAGCTCAAGGACCGCGCCAATCACTACCGCAAGCAGCCCGACGCACCGCTGCCGGACAAGCCCAATGCCGCGATCCGCGAGCAGATCGTGCGCTACCTGGAGCAAGGGGACTCGGGGCTCCGGCCCTACGACGCCGCACCGCTGTTCGGCGAGGGCGATGTCGTGATCATCGCTGACCCGGTGGCCGTGGACCACACCCGCCTGCCCGGCTACCTGCGCAACAAACCGGGAAAAATCGTTGAGGTGTATGCGGGGGCGTTCGCCTATTTCGTCAACACCGGGCCGGACGGGATTGGCGAGCCGATGCCGGTGTACCGGGTGGCGTTCGACGCAGCTGACCTGTGGGGCGTCGATAAAAGCGAGCCCAACACGACGATTTATGCGGACCTGTTCGAAGCCTATTTGCAGCCCACGCGCTGACCCTCACACGTTTGACGAACCCATTGCGGAGCATTTCCATGAGCCAACTCTTCGACTATGAACAACAACGGGAAGCCGAAAGCGCGGCCAAGGTCCGGGCACTCGAAGCCTTGCTGATTGAAAAAGGCGTGATCGGCAGCGACTCGGTCGACGCCGTGCTGGCCCACTTCGAAACCGTCGCAGGCCCCTTCAACGGCGCGAAAATCGTTGCCCGCGCCTGGGTTGACCCTGAGTACAAGGCACGCCTGCTGGCCGACACGCCCGCCGCCATCGCCGAGCTGAACCTCGCCCAAGGCATGGACGGCGCCGAGGGCGAGCACATGCTGGCCGTCGCCAACGGCCCCGGCGTGCACAACCTGATCATCTGCACCCTGTGTTCCTGCTACCCGTGGCCTATCCTCGGCCTGCCGCCCTACTGGTACAAAGACCCTGTGTTTCGGGCCCGAGGCGTGCGCGAACCCCGCGCCGTGCTGCGCGAATTCGGCGTGCCGGTGAGCGCAGACACCCACGTCGAAGTCTGGGACAGCAGCGCGCAGATCCGCTGGTTCGTGGTGCCCGAGCGCCCGGCGAACTCCGATCACCTGAGCGAAGCACAACTGGCCGCACTGGTGACACCGGAAGCCATGATGGGCGTGGCCCTGGTGGAATTGCCCGCCGCCTGAGGAGGCCGCCATGTTTACGCGTTTCGAAGAGTTCGCCGCCAACAGCATGCTCGGCCACAAGGACTCGCCACCCCGAGCACAAGGCCGTTTGCAGTTCACACAGGAATGGCAGCGCAGCCTGTACGGACTGGCGCTGGCATTGTCCAAGGCCGGTCATTTCGAATGGGAAGCCTTCCGCCAGCACCTGATTGGCTCAATCTCGACGTGGGAGCAATTGCCCTGTGACAACCAGCCCCCGTGGGATTACTACGAGCGCTATCTGGAAGCCCTGATCAAGGTGTTGCAAGCGCATTCGCTGCTGGACACCGATGAGCTGTACAGCCGTTTGAACACACTCAAAACCGACAACACAGAAACGAGGACCGCCCCATGAGCAGCTCCCCATCGAGCAGCACCGCCCTGACGCATGCCCCGTCCGCCACTCGCAGCCATCGCCTGCTGGTCACCTTCGGTTCGATCCTGATGGGCCTGTCGCTGGTGTACTTCGCCGGGTTTTCGCACCTGGACCTGGTCCACAACGCCGCCCACGACACCCGCCACAGTTCGGGTTTCCCCTGCCACTGATCCATTGCGGAGCACACGCGCATGTTCAAACGCATCCTCACCACGGCCTGTTACACCGGTGCCCTCGCCGCGCTGTTGCTGACCCTGCTGCAAAGCCTGTGGATCACGCCCTTGATTTTGCAGGCCGAAGTCTACGAAAACGCCGAATCGGTTCATGAGCAAGCCCATGAACAGTTGGCCGCTCACGACCACGGCGCCGCTGCCCATGCGCACGAGCACGATGCCGAGGCCTGGACACCAGAGGACGGCTGGCAGCGCACGCTGTCCACGTTCGGGGGTGATCTGGTGGTCGCGATTGGCTTCGCCCTGCTGCTCAGCGCGCTGTACAACCTGCGTGAACCGGCCAAGGCCTGGCACGGCGTGCTCTGGGGGTTGGCGGGGTATGCGACGTTCTGTCTGGCTCCCGCGGCAGGATTGCCACCGGAATTGCCGGGCACCGTGGCCGCCGAGCTGACCTCACGCCAGGACTGGTGGGGCGCGACGGCGCTGGCCACAGCCGTCGGGCTGGCGTTGATCGTCTTTGGCAAACACTGGGCATGGCGACTCGTGGCGGTGTTGCTGATGGCCGCGCCGCATCTTTACGGCGCACCGCAACCCGCCGAGCACCATGCACTGGCACCGGATGACCTGCAGGCGCAGTTCCGAATGACGTCCTTGCTGGTCAACGGTGTGTTCTGGATGGCGCTGGGCGGGCTCAGCGGGTGGTGGTTCCAGCGGCAAGTGCCGGGCGCGGAAGACATGAGTGCCGTAGCGGCCGTGAGGTAGCCCGGGAATTGCATGCATCATGTAAAGCCTCGACGGTGTGGGCGATCCCCGTCCTTTAGCAGTCCGGCTTGCCAGCGGTAGCGACCTTCAGAACGCCACCGCCGGCAAGCCGGGTTGCTGCAGGCGACTGTGAACATGCCGACCCTCTGGGCCGCGACAGGCGATCTCAATCTTCAAAGGAAACCCTATGCGCAAAATCAGCGTGGGCATGGTGCTGTTCCCCGGCTTTCAACTGCTGGACATCGCCGGTCCCAAAGACGCCTTCGCTCAGGTCAAGGTCTTGAGCGAAGGGGCTTGTGAATACGAAATGCTGACCGTCGGCACCACTCGCAGCCCGTTGCTGTCGTCCAGCGGGCTGACGGTGATCCCGGACCGAACGATTTTCGACCCCTGCCCGCACTTCGACACGGTCATCGTTCCGGGCGGACTGGGGATTTTCGATGTCTACGCAGACTCGACCCTCGGAGACTGGCTCAAGGTCCAGGAAAAACGCTGCCGCCGTCTGGCCGCGATCTGCAACGGCGTGTTCGCTTTCGGTGCGGCGGGCCTGATCGACCGCAAGTCGGTCACCACCCACTGGATGGACGCGGCGCACCTCAGTGAGCTATTTCCCTCGGCCCACGTCGACCCTGACCACATTCACGTCAAGGACGGCACGATCTACACCACCGCGGGTGTCACGGCGGGGATCGACCTGTCGCTATTGATGATCGAGGAAGACTTCGGCAAACGCATGGCCATCGACGTCGCCAAATACCTGGTGGTGTATTTGCGTCGCGCCGGTGGGCAATCGCAATTCAGCCCGTTGCTCGACATTCAGGGAGGCGTCGACTCCCAGGTCGAGGCGATTCAGGATTATATGCTCGCGCACTTGCACATCGATCACAGCCTGGCCTCCCTGGCCGAACGGGTGCACATGAGCCCGCGCAATCTGTCGCGACTGTTCACCAAGGAAACCGGCACCCCGCCCATGGCCTTTCTTGCCGATGCACGGATCGACGCCGTGCGCCGCTATCTCGAAACCACCGAACAATCCATGAAGGAAATCGCCCGTCGCTGTGGCTTCGACAACGCCGACAGCCTGCGTCGGGTGTTCGTCAAGCGGCTGGCCATCAGCCCGGTGGAGTATCGCCAGCGGTTTCACTCCGAAGCCATGAACGCCTCGTAACGGTCAATCACTTGAAATCGCGACTGCGCACGTCCAGCCCGGTCAGCAGCGGGGTCAGGTCGAAGAGCCGTTGGGCAATGACGTGACGGACGCCCTTCTGATACTCGAACTTGCCGAACACCTGCATCAATTGCGAACCCACCAACACCTTGCGCTGACGTTCGGCCAAGTCGCGCCAGACCACCACATTGATCATGCCGTGTTCGTCTTCCAGCGTGACAAAGGTCACGCCGCTGGCCGTGCCCGGTCGCTGTCGACCGACCACTAATCCGGCGACACTGAATTGCCGTCCGTGCTCTTCATCGAGCAAGTCCTTCGAGCTGCGAAACCGTTTGGCGGCCAGTTTGTTGCGCAGCAGCGACAGCGGGTGCGGCCCCAGCGTCGTGCCGAGGGTGTCGTAATCGGCCATGAGGTCCTGGGCCACGCTCGGCAAAGGCAGTGCGACTTGAGCCTCTTCGCCAAAACAGTCATCGCCAAACAACGGACGCTGCACCTCAACCCCCGCCATCTCCCAACGCGCGCGATGACGATGCCCCACCAGACCGCGCAAGGCCCCGGAATCCGCCAGCGCCGCCCGCGCGCGATTGTCCAGATCGGCACGCACGCAGAGGTCAGTGACGTCCTTGAACTCACGCATGGCGCGCGCCTGCTCGATGCGCCGGGCGTCTTCCTCGCGGAAACCGCGAATCATCCTCAGGCCCATGCGGATCGCCAGGTCTTGGGAGTAGTCTCGGCCTTCCACCGATTCCAGCGAGCAATCCCAGTCGCTGTAGCGAATGTCCACCGGGTGCACGTCGATGTGATGGCGACGGGCGTCCTGTAGCAGTTGATCGGGGCTGTAAAAACCCATCGGCCAGCTGTTGATCAGCGCACAAGTGAAAGCAGCGGGCTCGTGGCATTTGAGCCAGCAACTGGCGTAAGTCAACAAGGCGAAACTGGCGGCGTGGGACTCGGGAAAGCCGTAGCTGCCGAAGCCTTTGATTTGTTCGAAGATGCGATCGATGAAGTCCTTCGTGTACCCCTTCTCGGTCATCCGCTGACTGAGACGGGCATAGTGAGGCTCGAGTCCGCCGTGGCGTTTCCAGGCGGCCATTGAGCGGCGCAACTGATCGGCTTCACCCGCCGTGTAATCCGCCGCGACAATGGCCAGTTGCATGACCTGCTCCTGAAACAGCGGCACGCCGAGGGTGCGCTGGAACACGGCTTTCAGTTCCTCCGAAGGATAGGTCACCGGCTCTTCTTTGTTTCTCCGACGCAAGTACGGGTGCACCATGTCGCCCTGAATCGGTCCCGGCCGGACAATCGCAACCTCGATCACCAGGTCGTAAAACGTCTCCGGCCTGAGCCTCGGCAGCATCGACATCTGCGCCCTGGACTCGATCTGAAACACGCCAATGGTGTCGGCGCGACTGATCATGTCGTAGGTCGGTTTATCCTCGGCGGGAATGCTCGCGATGGTCAGGTCGTAGCCGCGATAACGGGTGACCAGGTCGAACGTGCGGCGCAACGCGCTGAGCATGCCCAACGCCAGAATGTCGACCTTGAGCAGTCCCACCAAGTCCAGATCATCCTTGTCCCATTGAATGATCGTGCGATCCGCCATAGCCGCGTTTTCGACGGGCACCAGGGTTTCCAGCGGCTGTTCGGAAATGACGAAACCGCCGGGGTGCTGAGACAGGTGCCGGGGAAAGCCGATCAGCTCGCCCGCCAGCGTCAGCACCCGGCGCAGGACTGGGCTGTCGGGTTCGAAGCCTGATTCTTTCAGCCGATCGGCGGGCGGCAGGTTGTCGGTCCAGCGTCCGCAGCAATCCGCAAGGGCATTGATCTGATCGGGCGGCAGACCCAGCACGCGCGCCACGTCACGAATGGCGCCGGCGCCGTGGTAGGTGCTGGCGACGGCGGTCAACGCCGCCCGGCCCCGGCCATAACGACGGAAGACGTATTGCAGGACTTCCTCGCGGCGTTCGTGTTCGAAGTCCACGTCGATGTCAGGAGGTTCGTTGCGCTCTTCCGAAATGAACCGGGCGAACAACAACTGGCCCTTGCCTTTGGACGGGTCCAGCTCGGTGATACCCAAGGCGAAACACACGGTCGAGTTGGCGGCAGACCCCCTGCCCTGACACAGAATGGCTTGCTGTCGAGCGAACCTGACGATGTCGTGCACGGTGAGGAAATAGCTCTCGTACTGCTTCTTGGCGATGATCCCCAGTTCATGTTCGATGTTTGTCCGGGCGACCGTAGGGGTGCCTTCAGGCCAACGCTGACGCGCGCCCTCTTCGGTCAAGTGACGTAACCACGTCGTCGGCGTATGCCCTTTGGGCACCAACTCGCGGGGGTATTCATACTTCAGGTCATCAAAATCGAAGGTACAACGCCGCGCGATGACCAGCGTTTCGGCCAGTAACTCCGCAGGAAAGACATCCGCCAACATCGCCCGTGGCCGTAAATGTCGCTCCCCATTGGGAAACAGCCTGTGCCCCGCCTCGGCCACGGTCGTGTGATGCCGGATGGCAGTCATGGTGTCCTGCAACGCCCGACGGCCTCGGGCGTGCATGTGCACATCGCCGCTGGCGACGGCAGGCAGACCGCACTGTTTTGCCAACGACAACAGAGCCGTCAGCCGCTGATGATCGTCCGGCCCGCAATGCAACTGCACACTCAGCCAGAGGTTGTCGGTGAACAGATCGCGCAGCCAGTGACCTTGCTCACGTAAATTCGCGTTTTTTTGCTCAAGGTCCGGCACCCAAAGGGCGAGCAACCCGTTGAGCGGCGACTGAAAGTCCTCCCGCAGCAGGCGATACTCCCCCTTTTTGCTGCGCCTGCGTCCTTGGGTGATCAGCCTGCACAGCGCCTGATACCCCGCGAGATTCTCGGCCAGCAGCACGATTTTCGGCCCATCTTCGAGGGTCATCTCACTGCCGACGATCAATGGCAGGCCGCATTCCTTTGCCGCCTGCCACGCACGCACCGCTCCCGCCAGCGTGCATTCGTCGGTGATGGCCAAGGCCTCGTAGCCATGCAACTTCGCCCGCTCGAACAGCTCTTGAGCGCTGGACGCGCCGCGCTGAAAACTGAAGTTGGACAGACAATGCAGCTCGGCGTACCCGCAGCTCATGCGAACCACCCGTGCAGCCACAGGCCGCCGTCATCGCCCACGCTGCGATAGGCCCAGCCGCGCAGGCCGGTGCGGGTTTCGATCAGGTAATAATCACGGCGGACATCCCCACCGTCCCACCAACCCGACTCGATCCGTTCAGGCCCTGCCAACACCCGCGAGCCGCTGTCTGTCAGGGCTTCGGGCTCACGCAACAGCCAACCGGGGCGAGGCACCGGGTTGAAGCCCACCGCAGGCTTTGTGTGCGACGCGGGTTGCCATGCGCATTCGGGGCGATGGTCGGCGTGAAAGCTCAAGCCGCAGACCGCGTCATCGCCCAATCGCGCCCGCAGCCGCTCCCGCAACTGCTCCCACGGCATGCTTTGCTGAGGGCGATCATCGAACAGTTCGCGATGGGACGGCACGAAGGCCGGTAAGTCTTTGGCCGAAAGCTTGAGTGCCCGAACCGGGGACGGCACGACGATTTGCTCCAATCGCCCCCGGGCCAGCTCGAACAGCATGTTCGCCTCGCGCTCGGCACTGAGCAGGCCCACTGGTATCAACGTGTCCGGGACGGTGCTGCCGACGCTCGGCACATGTTCCAGATGAATGACGAAGCGTTGCACGCCGCTGTCCCGACCGCCGAGAAACAGCGCCAGATCGGCAATCATCCGCTTGAGGGGAAACAACAGCGCCTGATGGGATTCGACGTCGAAGTTCAGCTCGATGCGGGTCTCGAAATGGTCAGGTGGCACATAACATTCCAACGCCATCGGGCGACGCCCGGTCAGGGTGTCCAGGTGTTGCAATACCGTTGCGGGAAAACGCCGCGCCAGGGTGTCGCGAGGCAAGGCCAGCACCTGTCGCAAGTGGTGCAGTCCCATGCGCCCTAACGCGTTGGCCACGTCTTGGGACAGCCCGAGGCGATTGACCGGCATCCGTTGCAGCACGTCTTGCAGCGTCTCATTGTCGGTGACGGCCAGACCGTCGTGGGCATTGGCCAACATCCTCGCCGCCAAAGGGTTCGGTGCAACAACGATGCGATGACTGAACCCCATGGCGGTCAGATCCTGGCGCAATCGCGCCTCGAACACCGGCCATGGGCCGAACAGTCCAAAGCTCGACTCGACTTCCATCAGCAACACGCGGGGGTATTTCAGGCTGACCTGGGAACTGAAGCGGTAGGCCCAGGCCGCAAGCAGACGGTGCCAGTGTTCGGTCTGCTTCGGGTCGTACTCCACCGTGTCGAAGCCACGGCTCATGGCGTGGGCGGCGGTCAACGTCTGTCCGGGACGCAACCCCAGATCACGGGCGGCGGCGTTCACCGTTTGCAACACACGGCGTTGAGCGGGACCGCTGATCAGGGCCAGCGGCTTCTCAGGTTCGGCGCGACGACGCATGACGCCGTCCAGTGCCAGTTGCGGCAGCAGGACACAGGCCCAGAGCATGGAAACCTCAAGCGTCAGTGGTGAACGGGATGGGCGATGACGGGGCCAGGCCGCCTCGGCACTTCAACACCCGCAGCTGCCGGGGGCGCACATCGATGGCGATGCGCAGGGCCGCAGGCGAAGGGTTGGCGGCGGCTTGCTGACCACGGCAGGCGAACGCGAGGGTTTCACCCGTCTCCGCTGCCACTTGCAAACGACGCAAGGCGCGGTCATCGACCTTGCCCGGCCACGCCAGCACTGCCCCGCAACTGCCGGAGCGCAGGCATTGCTCCACCGCCCATAAGGCATCGGTGTCGCTGGCTTGAATGATCGACAGCTGACGCAGATCGACCCCCGCCGATTGCCAGGCCTGGGGATACGGCACGAAAGGCGGCGCCACCAGCACGATGCGTTCGCCCGCGTTGGCCAGGCGCGCCAGGGTCGGCCATAGCAGGCGCAACTCACCGCTGCCATTGGCAGGGATCAGGATTTCCGTGAGTGCCGCCGGGGGCCAGCCGCCAATGGGCAACGCAGCGTCGAGCAACGGGTGGCCTGTGGGTTGCGCCGCGACTGGCTGGACCTGCGCCCGCCCTTTCCAGACCCGACGCTCGTCCAGCAGCGCGTCAAGGCTGACCACCGCGCCCATCATTCCCGGCGCACCAGGCCGCAGAACACACCTTCGATGGCGAAGTCCTGATCGGGACGCACAACAATCGGCGCATAGGCCGGGTTGCGGGGCAACAGGCGGAGCGTGTCATCGCCCCGCTCTAGCCGTTTGATTGTCACTTCGCCATCGAGTCGGGCCACGACGATCTGTCCGTCCCGTGCGTCGGCGCTTTGCAGAATGCCCACCAGATCGCCGTCGAAAATGCCGTCTTCGATCATCGAATCGCCTGTCACCCGCAACAGGTAATCCGGCACACGCAGAAAGGTGCGGCTGTCGAGGGCAAAGGTGTCGGGGTTATCGAGGTCGGGGCCGATGGGCGCACCTGCGGCCACCCGACCCAATACCGGTATTTGCAGCATTTGAACGCGGGGTGTCGCGTCGATCAGGCGAATACCACGGGCCTGATTGGCGGTGACTTCGATAAAGCCAGCTTCGGTCAACGCCACGATATGTTTGCGCGCGACGCTGCGAGACGCGAATCCAAACGCTTCGGAGATTTCTGCCAGGCTCGGCGGTTGGCCATTGTCGGCGATGCGATCACGGATAAACGTCAGGATGGCAGCGCGTCGGGGAGATAAGTTCGTCATGGAGTACATTTGTACTCCACAAGAGAAACATATGCCAGCGCCGTTTATCGGTGGATGAAAGGTCGATCAACCGATGAGGAGTCGAAGCGCCAGGGAATGGCGCTTCTGAGGGAAAACATTACTCAAACCACCCCTGAATCTGCGGGTAACTGAGTGTGCTATGGGTCACCGGTTCCGAACGCCCCTTCCCGAGGAAATCACGCCCCAATTGCTCGGCCAGACTCAACACGGTGATCGCCACACTGGAACCGGCGCTCAAGCGATGCACGCCCAGTTTCGCCAAGCCTTCCGCATCCGGCAGACCCGGCCGGGCCAGCACGTTGACCGGCAGGTTGACGCCCTGAACGATGCGCTTGATCGCATCGACATCGACCACCGCCGCAGCGAACAGGCCGTCGGCGCCGGCTTTTTCATACAGCTGGCCGCGTTTAAGGGTTTCCTCGATCTTCTGATCATCGGGCACCAGATTCGCCAGGTACACATCGGTACGGGCGTTGATGAACACGTCCAGCCCATTATTGGAGGCCATGCGTTTGATCGCTTCGATCTTGCGCGCCAGCAATTCAGGTACGTCCGGACCGTCTTCAATGTTGATGCCTACGGCGCCGACTTCCAGCACGCGCTTGACGTTTTCGGCGACCGTCTTTGGATCGTCCGAATAGCCGTGCTCGAAATCCACCGACAGCGGCACCTTGACCACCCGCGCGATGTTGGCGGCGGCCTGGATGGCTGCCTCCAGCGGAAACACACGCCCATCGGCATACCCCTGTGCCCAGGCCACGCCCGCGCTGGTGGTGGCGATGGCTTTGGCACCGAGGCTTTCAAACAGCAGCGCACTCACGGCGTCCCAGGCATTGGGCAGGCGCAGCACGGTGGATTGGTGGTGCAGGTCACGGAACGTCTTGGCAGAGGCAGGCATGTTCAACTCCATGTGAAGGTGACGGGTAAAACACTGTTGAAGGGCGCTTGAGTCTAGAACAGCGATGCTTGGGCGGAGGCCATCTCGTCGCGGTTCTTTTTCGAGGATTTCGGCATCCCGCCTTCAAGGGTCAGCAACAGCTCTTTGGCCGCCAGGCCACCGGCAAATCCGGTGAGCGCGCCAGAACTGCCGATCACCCGATGGCACGGCGCAACGATAGAAATCGGGTTCTTGCCATTGGCCGCCCCGACCGCACGCACGGCAGCGGGGTTGCCGATTTCGATGGCGATTTGCAGGTAGCTGCGGGTCTCGCCGAACGGAATCGCCAGCAAGGCGTGCCAGACTTTTTTCTGGAAATCAGTGCCGTGAAGATCCAGCGGCAGGTCGAAACGGTTACGCGTTCCCGCGAAATATTCCGCCAGTTGCTGTTCGGCCTGATCAAGGATTTCGCTGTGGGGGGCTTCGGTCATGGGCCCCAGCAGGACGCGATTAGGGCGGTCGTTTTCCCAAAGAATCGCGGCCAACGCCGCACCCTTGGCCACCAGTTTCAACTGGCCGACGGGGGAATCGATGAAGCGATAAGTGAAGTTCATGGAAGGCTCCTCGTCTTTCGCACTGCGCCCATAGTAACCGGGTGTGCGATGAGGACCATCCAGATCTTGCGGTCAGATTCGCGACAGGAACTTCACGTCGGGCACCCCACCGCGCCGTCATTCAGGTTCTGCTTGTAGTTCTCATACTGCAACGTCGCCTTGCCGTTGTTCCACTTCAGGGTCAGCACCAGGACGGAGTCAAAGTCGTCGCCCATCCAGTCCTTGACGAGTTTGAGGTCCTGGCCGGAGGCCTCTTCGGCGACTTTGTTGATCAGTTCGGGCAGGTAGCCGTGGGACCAGGCGGTGTAGATGGTGGCGTCGTGGTATTTATCGCGCATCAGCTCATCGGCGAGGTCGCTGGTGTCGTTGGCGGCGAAGTCGATGTTGATGGGCAGCCCGAGTTTGATCGCGCTCGGACCGACCGTCATCAAAGGGCGCAAGTAGCTGTAGGAATGATCACCCTCGCCTTCTTCGACGTGACGGCTGGGGTTGGCGGCGAAGATGAAGTCCGCTTTGCCGAAGGTATCTGGCAATACAGTAGAGAGGTCGATGGCACGATTCAGCCCCTGGCAGTTCAATTGGCCAAGGCCCATGTCAGGCTTTTCCGCGTGGCGCAGGAACACCAGCGTCTGGGTGCCGTTCTTCGATTCTGCGTGGACGCCCCTGCCGACGGTAAACCAGAACACCGCCGAGCAGATCAGCAGGATCGGCAGCAAGAAATAGGCGATGCGTTGCAGGGCTGACGAGGTAACCGGGGTTTTGAAAAAGGTCATGATGGCCTGGATTCTTGTGATGCGTGAAGGGCTGAGCGCCCTGAGCAACGTCCCTGTGAACTGGCATTTCGCTAGCGAATGCAGGCTAACGAAGCTTTATGTCCGTATGAAGAATGACCATCTGATAGGAAATGACCTCAGAGGTTGCATGCAAGCCTCTGATTTACCGGACCAATCGCTGAACGGTATGTAATAGGATGTTTCGAAATCCCTTCATGCGGGTACTTCGCGAACCCGATATCGGCTGCACACCACGGCGCTGACCACCACCGCCAACCCCGCCAGGCTGTAGACCCAAGACGGCGAGGCGATGGGCAGCAACACCCCGGCCAGCAAAGGCCCGACGCCCGCACCGACGTCACGCCAGACCGCATTTCCGGCCAGCGCCTGCACGCGCCCTACCCCCGGATTGCGTTCAGCCACCAACGTGGTGACCAGCGGCAATTGCAGCGCACGCAAGATCAGCACACCGCCCGCACCGATGATGAGCCAGTGAAAGCCGAAGGCCGTCAACGCCAGGGTCGTTAGCGCCGAGAACACCACGAGCATGCGCACAGCCCCGTAACTCGCGGCGGCGCGACCACCCAAAGGACTCAGGAGCATTTCCGAGACGTAACGCAACGCCAGCAGCACCCCGGCGATGAACACCGCGTTGCCGCCCAGCACCGATTGCGCCTGCAACGACAGGCCGAAGATGAACAGCCCGTCCAGCGCGACGCCTTCGATGAAGGACCACATGGCCACGCTGTCCGGCGCCTTGAAGCGACGCCCGCCCGCCGTCGGCATTGCGTGAGGGACGCTTGGCAGCCCTCGGGCGATGAAGAGACCGATGAGGGAGAAGAAGGCGAGTATCAGGAAGATCACGCGGGGACCGAAATACATGCTCACCAATGCACCGAGGGGCAGCGCCAGCATCGGGCCGATGGCAATGATCGCGCGTGAAGTGCCCGACCGGCGGGCCGCGCCGGCGGGTTCGGAGGTCGCGAGGGCTTGGGTGGACAGGTTCAACGCTGCGTACGCCAATCCCCAGCCCAGCCGCAGAATCAGCAGCCACCAGAAACCGGTGATGACCGAGTTGCCGACGGCGCAGACCATCGACACCAGTGAGGCCAAGGTCAGCGCCGCCCGGTCGCCGCGCTGTGCGTAGAAGCGCACGACGTAGCCATAGCCGAAGATCCGCACCAGCCTGTTGGCCGCCAGCAGCACCCCCGCTTCGGCGAGGCTGATGCCAAAGGCGTCGGCGTTCATGGGCATCAGCAGGTACAACAGGACATCGCTGGGCAGGCACAGGCTGAGAACGGTCGCCGAACGGCGTGACGCAGCATCGGCATCTCGGGCAGGGACAGACATGCGCAGAAAAGTCCTGTAACACAATTGAAAAAAGCCAGCATGCAGATCACGCCGAAGACTGACAACTGTTTAATGCAGATATTTCACGCAGTGTTTCTTGGGCAACACCGCTTCAGCAGACTGTTGATGGAGCAACTGCATCTACGCCCTCTTGCTCCCCGTCGCCCCGCGCTGGCCCGCACATGAATTCATGGCACAGAGCCTGCATTATTCCATTTACGCAGGCTGACTCGCGCTGACTGCCGTTTTCGACATAAGCAGCCCCGTGCAGCTTCAAACCCTTCGACTGGACTTGATCATGACCGCGTTCCCTCGCCTGCCCACTTCCCTGAAACTCCTGGCCGGTGCCTTGGCACTGACCCTGCAACCCTTCGCCCAAGCCGCCGAAGCGCCGCCGGCCGAGGTGCATCTGGATTACGCCTACTACTCGCCGGTAAGCCTGGTGCTCAAACATTTCGGCTGGCTGGAGAAAGCCCTGCCGAACACCAAGGTCAGTTGGGTGTTCAGCCAGGGCAGCAACCGCTCGCTGGAATATTTGAACAGCGGTGGCGTTGATTTCGCCTCGTCGGCCAGCCTGTCCGCTGTGTTGGCCCGTGCCAACGGCAGCCCGATCAAATCGGTCTACGTCTACAGCCGCGCCGAGTGGACCGCGCTGGTGGTGCGCAAGGATTCGACGCTTAAAACCGTCGCCGACCTCAAAGGCAAGAAAATCGCCGCCACCAAAGGCACCGACCCGTACCTATTCACCTTGCGCGCGCTGCAACAGGCGAAGCTGACCAAAGACGACGTGGAGCTGCTGCACCTGCAACACCCGGACGGCCGCATTGCGCTGGAAAAAGGCGACGTCGACGCGTGGGCGGGTCTCGATCCGCACATGGCCGCCAGCGAAATTCAGGCGGGTTCGCGCCTGCTGTATCGCAACAAGGACTTCAACAGCTACGGCGTGGTCAGCGTGACCGAGACGTACGCCAAAGAGCATCCGGAGGCGATCAAGACCGTGTTGAGCGCCTACGAGCAGGCCCGAGAATGGTCGCTGAAAAATCCGGAAGAGCTGGCGAAATTGCTGGCCACCGAATCCGGCCTGCCACTGGACGTCGCCAAGCTGCAACTGACCCGTACCGACATCAGCAGCCCGCAATTGACCGATAAAGACGTGACCGCCTCCAAAGCCGCCGCGCCGATTCTGGTGTCGGAAGAACTGGTGCGCAAAGGCACGAATGTCGATCAGGTCATCGATCAGTTGATTGACCCGACCTTCGGCAAAGCCGTCGTCGCCAAGCCATGAGCAGCTCCCGCGTCGAATCGCTGAACGCCGAAGCCGACACTCCGGTTGACGCCGCCGCGCCCACGCCCAGCCGCTGGCGCGGGCGTCTCAAAGGGCTGGTGGTGCCGGTGGCGATTCTGGTGCTGCTGGAAATCGTCGTTCGCATCGGCTGGGTTCACTCGTACCAGATGCCCGCGCCCAGCGAGATTTTCACCACGCTGACCGACCTCGCCAACGGCGCCTTGTGGAAACACATCAGCGCCAGCCTTCTGCGGGTATTGAGCGGGTTCGGCATCGGCGCGGGCCTGGCCCTGCTGTTTGCCGCGTGGGTCGGGTTGAGTCGGGAGGCCGAAGCCTATCTGGAACCCACGTTCGCGGGTTTGCGCTCGATCCCGAGCCTGGCGTGGGTGCCGCTATTGCTGCTGTGGCTGGGCATCGGCGAGACCTCGAAAATCGTGCTGATCGCCATCGGCGCGTTTTTTCCGGTGTACCTCAACGGCGTCGCGGCGATTCGCGGGATCGATCGCAAACTGGTGGAAGTCGGCAAGATGTATCGTTTCAGCCAGTGGCAGATGATTCTTCACCTGTTTCTCCCCGCTGCCCTGCCCGGCCTGTTCACCGGGCTGCGCTCGGGGTTGAGCCTGGCGTGGATGTTTCTGGTGGCCGCCGAACTGATCGCGGCAACCAAGGGCTTGGGCTATCTGCTCAGCGATGGGCGCGAGACGTCACGGCCTGACATCGTGCTGGCGGCAATTATCGTGCTGGCGCTGCTGGGCAAGATCAGCGATGGCGTGTTGGCGATGCTGGAGAAGCGGTTTCTGGCGTGGCGGGATACGTTCAAGGGGAATGGCTGAACGCGGTATCGCTTCTGCCCGAAGGGCGTAGGAGTTGGCTTGCCTACGAACGGCTGCGCAGCTGTCGTAAAACCCGGCAACGCGTAATGTCTGATACACCGCGTCCACCGGCCTCGCTGTCGCTTCGCAACAGATCGCAGGCAAGCCAGCTCCTACGGCCTTCGGCCAGAATCAAAAGCAGATATCGGCGTGATCACGACGTCGAAGCCCACCTTTCATCCGATCCCGAGTTGACGACACCCCTCGCTTTGGTGTTTCCTGAAACCGGTTTCAGAGCCTCACACGCTCGACAATAAAAGCCTGCTGATAAATCTAATAAGGGTCAGGCCGTGAACAGTATTCCGACACCGACGCGTGCCCGCGTCACCATGAATGACGTCGCCGACATGGCGGGCGTTTCCAAGGCCAGCGTCTCGCGCTTCATTGGCGATGACCGGCAATTGCTGTCCGAGGCCATTGCCCGGCGCATTCAACACGCCATCGACACCCTCGGTTATCGCCCCAACCAGATGGCCCGCGGTTTGAAACGCGGGCGCACTCGCCTGATCGGCATGCTGGTGGCCGACATCCGCAACCCCTATTCCATTGCCGTCATGCACGGTGTCGAAACGGCCTGCCGCAAGCACGGTTACAGCCTGGTGGTGTGCAACACCGACCGCGACGATGAACAGGAGCGCCTGCACCTTGCTGCCCTGCGCTCGTACAACATCGAAGGGCTGATCGTGAACACCCTCGGCCATCATCTGGACGAATTGCGCGAGTTGCACAGTGAATTGCCGATGGTGCTGGTGGACCGCAAGGTCGACCAACTGGAAAGCGATCTGGTCGGGCTCAACAACGTCGATGCCGTCACGCAGGCGCTGGATCACCTGCACCACACCGGCTATCGCGACATCCTGATGATTACCGAACCTCAGGACGGCACCAGTTCGCGTGTCGAACGGGTCGACGCGTTCAAGACGGGCCTTGCCCAACGCAGCGGCTTGCGTGGCCAGGTCTGTGAAACTGGCCCTGCCCTGCGCGATCACCTGCGCGCCTTTCTCGATGATCAGGGGCACGGCCCCAAAGCCTTGTTCACCGGCAACGGCGTCGCAACCCTGAGCACGACCCGTCAGTTGCACGCATTGGGCTGCCACCTGTTCGACGACATCGGCCTGATCGCTCTCGACGAGCTGGACTGGTACCCCCTCGTCGGCAGCGGCATCACCTCCCTCGCCCAACCGACCCACGACATCGGCGTGACGGCGTTCGAGTGCCTGCTCAATCGTCTGCGGGGGGACCAGGAGCCAGTGCGGCTGTACGACTTTCCGGCGCAACTGATCGTGCGCGGTTCGACCCGACAGCGATCCTGACCCTCTTCCTTTATAAGGCAGGCCACCCGCCTGTCCGTTTGAAGAACTTTCTTCGGGCGCCTTCGCTCGAACAAAAATGAAACCGGTTTCAGAGGATAACAATAATGAACCGATTCCCCGTTGCCATCAGCCTGGGCGCCTTCGGTGCCGATGTCGTTCGTGAACGCGGTCAGGCCAGTTTTATCCCACTGCTGGTCGAGGCTGGCGTGACCCGCATGGAGCTTCGCGAAGAGCTGTTCACAGGCCGCGAAGACCTCGTCGCGTTGGGCGAAGCCATTCGCTCGCAAGGGCTGGAGTGTCTGTATTCGGCGCCGCTGGAGCTGTGGCTCGATGGCCAAAACGCGCCCAATCCCGAGCTGGAACCAACCCTGCAACGGGCGACGGCCTGTGGCGCGCCGTGGCTGAAAGTCTCGTTGGGCCACCTGACCGAAGACAGCGACATCGCTGCCCTGGCCGATCGCCTCGCCCGTTACGACGTGCACCTGCTGGTGGAAAACGACCAGACCCCGCAAGGCGGCCGCCTGGACCCCCTCGTCCAGTTCTTCGCCCGGATCGACGCCCTGCAAATGCCCATTGGCATGACTTTCGACATCGGCAACTGGCTGTGGCAGGCGCAATCGGCCAGCGCCGCAGCGCAACAATTGGGCCGTTACGTCGAATACGTGCATTGCAAGGCGGTGTCCCGCAACACAGCCGGCAAGCTGATCGCCGTGCCGCCGCGCCAGACTGACTTGCACCTCTGGGAGCAATTGCTCAAGCACATGCCCCTCGGCCTGCCCCGTGCGGTCGAATACCCGCTGCAAGGCAACGATCTGCTGGACGTCACCCGCACCCAAGTCGATGCCCTTGCCCAATTGGGCCAGCGCCACACGCACACGTCGTCGGAGGCCATGAGCCATGTCTGAGATCGATATCCTTTCCTTCGGCGAAACCATGACCATGCTCGTGGCCGAACAGACCGGCGATCTGGCCGCTGTCCGCCACTTCGAAAAACGCATCGCGGGCGCCGACAGCAACGTCGCCATCGGCCTGTCGCGTCTGGGCTTTAATGTCGCGTGGCTGAGCCGGGTGGGCAATGATTCGATGGGCCGGTTCGTCATCGAGAGCCTGCGACAGGAAGGCGTCGATTGCCGCCACGTCACCGTCGATCCGGCCCACCCCACGGGCTTTCAGTTCAAGTCGCTGGAGCAGGAAGGCGCCGACCCGGTGGTCGAGTATTTCCGTCGGGGCTCGGCGGCCAGTCACCTGTCCGTCAACGACATCGTTCCGACACTGTTGAAGGCGCGGCACCTGCACGCCACGGGCATCCCGGCGGCGTTGTCGGCCACCTGCCGCGAACTCTCGCAGACGCTGATGATCCAGATGCGTGAGTCGGGTCGCAGCGTGTCGTTCGACCCCAACCTGCGGCCGTCGCTGTGGTCGAGTCAGGCCGAGATGATCCGTGAGGTCAATCACCTTGCCAGCCTTGCCGACTGGGTCATGCCCGGACTGGCCGAAGGCGAGTTGCTGACCGGTCGCGACACCCCGGCGGACATCGCGCAGTTCTATCTCGACAAGGGTGTGGAAGCGGTGGTGATCAAACTGGGCGCGAAAGGCGCTTACTACCGGACCCAACTGGGTCAGGCCTTCGTGCCCGGCGTGCCGGTGCCTCAAGTGATCGACACCGTGGGCGCTGGCGATGGCTTCGCGGTCGGGGTGATCAGCGCGTTGCTGGAAAACCTCGACTTCGCTCAGGCCACCGCGCGGGGCAACTGGATCGGCGCCCAGGCCGTGCAGAGCCGAGGCGACATGGAGGGCCTGCCGACTCGCGCCGCCCTGCAAGCCGCCGAATCAACAGCCGAATCAACAAACGCACCACGACGACAGACCGCGTGACACCCGTTTTTACCCGAACCGCCATTCCCATCACCTGCTGCGACAAGAACAACACCCTCAGGGAGCTTGACATGGAAAAGCTACTCGACACCGTGAAACACGCAGGCCTCAAACGCCGCTGGCTGCTGATCATGCCGATCGTGTTCATCACCTACAGCCTCGCCTATCTGGACCGCGCCAACTATGGTTTCGCCGCCGCCTCGGGCATGGCCGAAGACCTGCACATCACCCCCGGCATGTCGTCGTTGCTGGGGGCGCTGTTCTTCCTCGGTTACTTCTTCTTTCAAGTGCCGGGGGCGATCTACGCGCAAAAGAAGAGCGTGAAGAAGCTCATCTTCGTCAGCCTGATTCTCTGGGGTGGCCTGGCAACCCTGACCGGCATCGTCTCCAACGCCTACATGCTGATCGGCATCCGCTTCATGCTCGGCGTGGTAGAAGCGGCGGTCATGCCCGCCATGCTGGTGTACCTCTGTTACTGGTTCACCAAGGCCGAGCGCTCGCGGGCCAACACCGTGCTGATCCTTGGCAACCCGGTGACCATGCTGTGGATGTCGGTGGTGTCGGGTTATCTGGTGGCACATTTCAGCTGGCGCTGGATGTTTATCGTCGAGGGCTTGCCTGCGGTGATCTGGGCGTTCATCTGGTGGCGTCTGGTGGACGAACGTCCGACCCAGGCCAAGTGGCTGACCGCTGAGGAAAAGAACGAACTGCAAGCGCGTCTGGACGCCGAGCAGGTGGGCATCAAGCCGGTGAAGAACTACGCCGAGGCCTTCCGCTCGCCGAAAGTCCTGTTGCTGGCGGCGCAGTATTTCTGCTGGAGCATCGGCGTGTACGGCTTCGTGCTGTGGCTGCCGACGATCATCAAGAAAGGCATGCAGATGGACATGGTCGAGGCCGGCTGGCTGTCGGCCCTGCCTTATCTGGCGGCGGTGATCGGCATGGTCGTGGTCTCGTGGGCGTCGGACAAGACCCAGAAACGCAAACTGTTCGTTTGGCCGCCCCTGCTACTGGCTGCCATCGCGTTCTACGGCTCCTACGCGCTGGGCACCGAGCATTTCTGGTGGTCGTATTCGCTGCTGGTGATTGCCGGGGCTTGCATGTACGCGCCGTATGGCCCGTTCTTCGCCATTGTTCCGGAAATCCTCCCGGCCAACGTCGCAGGCGGCGCCATGGCCCTGATCAACAGCCTCGGAGCCCTCGGATCGTTCGCCGGTTCGTATCTGGTGGGGTATTTGAACGGCGCGACCGGCACGTTGAGCGCGTCCTACCTGTTCATGAGCGGCGCGTTGCTGGTGTCGGTGGTGCTGACGTTGCTGCTGAAACCCGATAACAGCGTCAAGCCGGTGCGCAGTGAGCCACCCGTTCGTCCTGCAGCGGCGCATCCATAAACCAAACGCAACCTTGTGGGAGCCGGCTTGATACGGGCCGATTCCCACAGAATGCTGCTTCAGATCACAAACCGGGTCACCATCGCTTTCAGATCTACCGCCAGACGCGACAGCTCGTGGCTGGCCGCGCTGGTCTGGTTGGCACCCGCCGCTGTCTGTGCCGCCAGATCGCGGATGTTCACCAGGTTGCGGTCCACTTCCCGCGACACTTGCGCCTGTTCTTCCGAGGCACTGGCGATGACCAGATTGCGTTCGTTGATCTGGCTGATGGCTTCGGTAATGAGTTCCAACGCATCCCCCGCCGAACTCGCCAGGCTCAAGGTGCTGCGGGTGCTGTCGGTGTTGCGGGACATCGACTGCACTGCGTCGCCGGTCCTGGACTGAATCCCGGCCACCATCTGTTCGATTTCCGTGGTCGATTGCGCCGTGCGATGGGCCAACGCCCGCACTTCGTCCGCCACCACCGCAAACCCGCGTCCCGCCTCCCCGGCCCGCGCCGCTTCGATGGCGGCGTTGAGTGCCAGCAAGTTGGTCTGCTCGGCGATTGAACGGATCACGTCAAGCACTTTGCCGATGTCACGGCCCTGCTCTGCCAAGCCTTCGACGAGACCCGTGGTTGCCTGAATCTGCTGGGTCATGTCCTGAATCGACTTGACGGTCTCAACCACGCGATCACGGCCCTGACGCGCCGTCTGGTTCGACTGCTGGGACGCTTCGGACGTGGACACTGCATTGCGCGCCACTTCCTCTACCGCCGCCGTCATTTCGTTCACCGCCGTGGCGGCTTGCTCGATCTCGTTGTTCTGCTGTTGCAGGCCGCGCGAAGACTCCTCGGTGACCGCACTCAGCTCTTCCGCCGCCGACGCCAGCTGGGTGGCCGAGCCTGAGATCAATTCAATGGTTTTGCGCAGGTTCTGCTGCATGGTGCCCAAGGCTTTCAACAGCTGCGCCGGTTCGTCCTTGCCGTCAATCTCGATCGGACGGGTCAAGTCGCCACCGGCAATCTCTTCAGCCACTCGAACCGCTCTGGACAGCGGGTTGACGATACTTTTGGTCAGCAGCCAGGCGAGCAGGACAGTCAATAACACCGCTGCCACAGACACGGAAATAATCCCGACATTGGCACCTTCATACTGTTCTTTTGACACCACTGCGGCTGCAGCAGCCCCTGCTTTATTGATGGCGATAAGTTGGTTGATCTGCACCCCCATCAAATCCGTAGCGTCTTTCATGCGCGTGTTGATCAAGTTGCGCATGTCTTCCATCTTGTCCTGACGCGACAGCTCTAACACCTGGTTCTGCACGTCAAGAAAAGTGGTCAGCGTGGCGTCGAACTGCCGGTATACCGACAACTCCTCACCTTCGGCGGGCAACGCTGCGTAGTTCTTTTTCGCCTCTTGCAACTTGCCGATAAGTTCAGCAATACGGCCATCGGTTTCGCGAAGCGCTGCGGGTTCACGGTTGACCAGCGTGCGGAACGAGGTGATGCGCAGGCGCAGGGTGTTTTCCAGCATGTTGCCCAGATAGCCCACGCTCGGCAGTTGGTTGGATTCCATGTCAGTCGTCGCCTGCCGGATCACGGCCATGCGATTAAGGGAAAAAAAGCCCAGTCCGACCACCAGAACCGCAATGAATGCGAACCCCAGGAATGCGCGTGGCGCGATGTTCATGTTTCTTATCGACATGGGATGTCTCTCTTTAAAGTGCGGCGAAGTGCATCCATGCGACGATCCGGCATTCGGAACTTCACAGTCTTGACTCAAACGGTGACGGACGAAATGCTTCGTGGTGTTTTCAGTGCCCCTAATCTTCTATCGGCACCGGGCCAACATTTATTCAGTCATCTTTAAAATATTTTTACACCGAGTCTGAAGCAGGATCCAAAACTAAAAAGGATGGCCATCATATGTTAAATAAACTTTACACAGACGCTGCTTAGGCAGTGTTTAAAGTTTTATTGACGCCAATTAAGTTGCTCTTATTGAGAACATCACGTCCGAACAGCTCAAAAAGATGGTGTCCATAAGCCTTATATCTGAATATTTATTTAGACTTGGCGAAAATTCCAAAAAGCTATAACGAAACATGAGCTGAATCAAAGAAGCGTAAAGATTCAAACGATGTAGGATTTTTTTCTCATCACTGTAAGAAGTCGGTGCTACCTTTACCTGACTTCTGATCTGTGAATCCTGCCCTCGATCAACGCGGAACACGACAAAGCAGCGAGGTGCTCCGGCACACGAGCTGCGACGTTCTTCGAAGCCGGACGCCAGACCCTGTTTTTCCTGCCCTGCGGAGCTTTGGCATTGCTCGATTGAACGAGGTGGGTCCCATGAATAAAGTCACGTTCCCCAACGCCTGCCAGCTGATGCGCTGGCATTTTCATCCGGTCGGCTTCGAAGCCAACATGGATGCACCCAGCAGCATGGTCGCGCGCCTCTTCGACCGAGCCAGCGGTGAAACGGTGATCGCCATTGCCGGGATACCCTGCGCAACGGTGATGAACGCGATGGACGTGGAACGCATCATCGAAGCCATCGAGCTTGAGCTCGAAACCTTCGTGCCGCAGCAGACGCTTTATCTGCATCAGGCTTGAACACATTCCCGAACATCTCGGGATTACATCTGTGGGCGCGAATTCATTCGCGAATCGATTCGCTCCCACAGTTGAATCAGCGTTCGGCCTCAAACGTCGTGGCGAAGCTGGAATCCGTTAGAGGGATTCGCGTGACGCGTCCGTCGCAACACTTCCCCGTCGATCTTCAAAAAACGTCTTATCCCCGGCAATCCGCGTCGACGCCCTGGACGTGGCCGTCTCGTCGTTGCCCGCCGCGTCGATAAACCAATAGCAATGCCGGACCGCCCGGGTGATCGCCACATAGGCCAGGCGCAGGACCTCGTCTTTTTGCGCGTTGTCGAACGCCTCCAGATCCCCTTCCCGGCCCAGCCCCGCCAACTGATACACCTGATTCTTGTAAGGCGACTGGGTCAGGTGCTGGCAATCCCCGAGCAGGAACACCGCGTCGGCCTGCAAGCCCTTGGAGCTGTGATAGGTCAGTTGCTTGAGACGGCGCTCTTGAGGCGGCAACGCGTAATCGGCGTTAACCACCGCTTGCAACGCCTCCGGCAACTTCGCCCGCTCGCTGCCCTTGCGGTACAGCAGCAGGACGGAATCACCGGCGTTGTAGTGTTCGATCAGGCTGGCGACCAGTTGGTCGTCGTCGCGGTCCAGTACGGTGACCGGCATCAGCGTCTGCTCTGCCCCACTCGCCCTGGCCTTCTTGCCACTGATGGCGGGCGCGGCGCGGACGATGTGCTCAGCCGCATCAATGATGTGCTGGTGGCTGCGGAAGTTGTCGCTGAGCATGACCTTGGTGGTCGACGGCGAGGAAAACTCCTTGGGAAATTCCATGAAGAACTTCGGCGAGCTGCCACGCCAGCCGTAAATCGACTGCCAGTCGTCGCCCACGCACAACAGCGACGAGCGCTGCGCACCCCGGCCGCCGTGCAGCGTGACGCCTCGACTGCGGACTTCCCGCAGGCAGGCGCGAATCCACGACACAATCTGCGGTGACACGTCCTGGAATTCGTCGATCATCAGGTGCGACAGCGGACGTAACCCGTCATCGCTCACCAGCTTCAGGTTCTCGGGCGTTTTCTCGCCGAACAGCGAGAACATGCGGTTGTAGGTCATCACCGGCGGGGTCTGTTCCAGCAGGTGGTCTTCGAAGGCTTTCCAGAACAGGCTCAAGGCCTCGAAAAAGAACCGGTCCGGGTCTTCACTGGAAAAGCTCATCTGCGACACGGCGTCCGGCACGTCCAACCCCAGGTTCTCGATAAAGCCCGCCGCCGCAACGAAACAGTCCAGCAACGGCGCCGCGCTCAGTTCCCCTTTGACCTTGTACTCGAAACCCGGACCCGCCACCGCTGCGCCAGACAGCGACTGCATCATGCCCCGCGACGCGTCATAGTTCTCCAGCCAGATGACGGGTTTGCGGCAAAACGCCTGGAACAGCGTGCGCTTGATCACCCACTCCGCCCACACGGGCAGCTTGGCGTCGGGCCGCCGCAAGTGCTGGTCCTCGCTCGGGTCGAAGCCCAGCACGATCCACGCGTCCAGCTCGGCCGCGTAGCCATGCACATGAAAGGTCAGACCGCTGACTTCCACGGTCTGACGCATCGGCTCGACGCCCTGAATCGGCCATGCGCCCTTGCGAATCCACAGGTCCTCGATGATGTCGCACAATTCTTCGTCGCGCTTTGACGAAAGCCCCATGACCGTGATGCGTTTCTGCACATCGGGGTGGTCCCGGTCCATCTCTTTGAGCTGCAACGAATGCCGGTACAGCGGCGCCATAACCTCACGAAAACGCGGATTCGCAGCGTACAGGTCGCGGTAGCACAGGTTCATCTGCTGCCGTTGCGCGTCATTGATACGCAGGTCAAACGGGTTGCTGTCCTCGCCGTCGTCCAGCCGTTTGCCGAACAGGTCCGCGCTCTGGCTGCTGAGGTTCTCGAACGCCTGCACCTGTTCGAACCCTGGCAGGCTGCGCACCAGCGGCAGGATGCGCGAGTGGAAGGTGCGAACGACGTCGCGAGCCTGGCGTAGAGACAGGTCGTGACCCCACAGGCCCATGACTTCGATCAGTTTGTTGATGAAATCTTTCCGCGACTCGCGGGTGAAGGTCACCACGGTCATGGCGTCCAGTTCGAAGCCCAGGTAGTAATGCAGCAACAGCACCCGCAGCACCAGCGAGGTCGACTTGCCGGCCCCGGCGCCCGCGATGACGTAGGTGGACGGCGTGTCGCTGAAGATCATCTTCCATTGCGCGGCGGTGGGCTGGGCGTGAGGGGGCAGCTTTTCGGCGACATCGGCCTTGATGCGCTTTTTCAGCTCGTTGGTCAGTGGCAGGCGCCAGTCATCGAACAGGTGATCGTCCACCCTTGGCCCGCGATGTTCCAACGGCCGCGTGTCGCGAATCACCAAGACGCGTCGCCCTTCCTCGATGCCGTCCAGATGCCCTTCCGCGTAACCCTCGTTCATGCCCTCGGCGTGGCCATTGAGAAAGCCGTCGGCGTGCCCCTGTTTCCAGGAGGGCACGTGCTGCGCTTCAAGACGTGACAGGCTGCCACCGATCAGGCGGGCCAGCAGGCGTTTGAAGAACGGCAGGCGGTCGGGAATGGTCAGGTCGGGAGGCAGTTCGTGGGGTGGCTCGTCGGGGAAATCGTGCGACACGCGGGCTCCAGCTATTTACGTTGGCGAATAGGCGCCTATGGTCGCCCCATTCGTCATGAAGCTCCAGCGAAATGCTTTGCGGTCATGAGGTTAGCCGATCAAGTGCAGGTAAAAGGCAACATTTGGCTTTCGTTTAATATCGAATTATCTGATCGTTATTACGCAAAACTTACGCTTTTTATCGATATGACTTTGACGGATCATTGCTCCATCGACTAACAGCGGTGCCCCCTTTGAACGGCCCGGCCCTGCTAACGGAGGAACTGATCATGCTGCAACTGAGACCTTTCACATCCCTCGGCGGCGCCGACCACGGCTGGCTGAACGCGCATCACCACTTCTCGTTCGCCAACTACTATGACCCAGCCCGCATGAGCTGGGGGCAACTGCGGGTCTGGAACGATGACGTGATCGAAGCCGGCACTGGCTTCCCACGCCACCCACACCGCGACATGGAAATCATCACCTACGTCCGTGAAGGCGCGATCACCCACGAAGACAGCCTGGGCAACCGTGGACGTACCGAAGCCGGTGACGTGCAGGTGATGAGCGCCGGGACCGGCGTGGCCCACAGCGAATACAACCTGGAGTCGAAAGAGACGCGGATTTTCCAGATCTGGATCATGCCGGATGAAGTCGGGGCTCCGCCGTCCTGGGGCGCCAAACCGTTCCCGAAAGGCAACCGCGAGGGCTTCGTGACGTTGGCCAGCGGCAAGGCGGACGATGACATCGAGCTGCGGATTCGGGCGAATGCGCGGTTGGTGGCGGCGAACCTGAAAGCGGGTGAAACCGCGGAATATGCGCTGGATGAAGGCCGCCGTGCGTACCTGGTCCCTGCGACCGGCAGCATCGAAGTCAACGGCCTGCGTGCTCAAGCCCGGGATGGCGTGGCCGTCGAGCAAGAACGCGTGCTGCGTGTGACGGCCATTGAAGACAGCGAGATTGTGCTGGTGGATGTGGCGTAAAGCCCTGAAATGCAAACGCCCCGGTTTCGTGAGGAACCGGGGCGTTTTCATGCCTGAGGGCTTACGGGTAATTCATCACTGGATTTGCCCGCAACCCTTAGGTCTGCACATTCTGTTTCTGCCCGGAGGGCAGAATCAAAAGCGCGGATCGCGCCACAAGCTCCTGCCAAAGCGGTTGTATTACGATCCGGAGCTACTTCGGCGCAATCGCCGAATCCACCAGCACCTGCGCTTCGGCCACCAGGCGTTTCAGGTGGTCCTCACCCTTGAAGCTTTCGGCGTAGATCTTGTAGATGTCCTCGGTCCCGGAAGGCCGCGCGGCGAACCAGCCGTTTTCGGTCATCACTTTCAAGCCGCCGATTGCCTGGTCATTGCCCGGTGCCTTGCTGAGAATCTGCTCGATCTTCTCCCCTGCCAGCTCGGTCGACGTCACCTGCTCCGGCGACAGCTTGCTCAACAGCGCCTTCTGCTCGAAGTTCGCCTTGGCCTCGACGCGGGTGGAAACAGGCTCGCCCAATTCATCGGTCAGCGCTTTGTACATCTCGCTCGGGTCGCGGCCTTTGCGGGCACGGATTTCCGCCGCCAACAGCGCCGGGATCAGGCCGTCCTTGTCGGTGGTCCAGACGCTGCCGTCACGACGGAGGAAAGACGCCCCCGCGCTTTCTTCGCCGCCGAAACCCAGCGAGCCTTCATACAGCCCCTCGGCGAAAAACTTGAAGCCCACCGGCACTTCGTACAAACGACGGCCCAGACGCTGGGTCACGCGGTCGATCATGCCGCTGCTGACCACAGTCTTGCCGACCGCCGCGTCAGCGCGCCACTCAGGACGGTTCTGGAACAGGTAATCGATGGACACCGCCAGGTAATTGTTCGGCGCCAACAGACCACCGGTCGGGGTGACGATGCCGTGACGGTCGTGGTCCGGGTCGCAGGCGAACGCTACCTGGAAGCGATCTTTCAGACCGATCAGGCTCTGCATCGCGAAATTGGACGACGGGTCCATGCGGATCTTGCCGTCCCAGTCGACGCTCATGAAGCGGAAGGTCGGGTCGACGAATTTGTTCACCACCTCCAGATTCAGGCCGTAATGCTCACCAATGGCCGACCAGTAACGCACGCCCGCGCCACCCAGCGGGTCAACGCCCAGATGCAGATTCGCGCCACGGATGGCGTCCATGTCGATGACGTTCTTCAGGTCGGCGACGTAAGTGTTCACGTAGTCGTGACGGTGGGTGGTGTCCGCACGCAAGGCCTTTTCCAGCGTGATGCGGGTGACGCCGATGATCTTCTCGGCGAGCAGCTCGTTGGCCTTGGTTTCGATCCACTTGGTGATGTGCGAATCGGCCGGGCCGCCATTGGTAGGGTTGTATTTAAAGCCGCCGCTTTCCGGCGGGTTGTGCGACGGCGTGATGACGATGCCGTCAGCAAGGCCCGACGTGCGGCCCTTGTTGTAACAGATGATCGCGTGGGACACCGCCGGAGTGGGCGTGTATTCGTCGCCTTCGGAAATCATCACGTTGACGCCGTTGGCGGCCAGCACTTCCAGCGCCGAGGCGGCTGCCGGGGTGGACAGCGCATGGGTGTCGGCGCCGAGAAACAGCGGGCCATCGATGCCGTTGGCCTGGCGATACAGGCAGATGGCCTGACTGATTGCCAACACGTGCCACTCGTTGAAGCTCAGGTCGAACGAGCTGCCACGGTGACCGGACGTGCCGAAGGAAACCCGTTGGGTAGGAACCGAGGCGTCCGGCTGGCCGGTGTAATAGGCCGTCACCAGACGAGGAAGATCGACCAGCAATTCCGCAGGCGCCTGTTTGCCTGCGAATGGACTGATGCTCATGGGAAACCTCCGTGGATGGAAAACGTGAGAAGAAGAAAAAAGAGGCGGCGCAACAGATAAAAATGCCGGTAACGCGGCAGTTTACTGGCAGTTGGACCGCCTTGCTCGGCTATCGATCCGTAACCGCTTGAGACAATTGCACGGGCCGACCTACAGCTGCCACCAGGCAGGCAACAACTGCTGAATCTTGCGCTCGGCAAAACGGTCGTCGATCAGCATCACTACCCCACGATCATCCTGACCGCGAATCACCCGCCCTGCCGCCTGCACCACTTTCTGCAGGCCGGGGTAGAGATAGGTGTAGTCGTAACCGGCACCGAACAACAGGCTCATCCGCTGCTTGAGCTGTTCGTTGACCGGGTTGATCTGCGCCAGCCCCAGCGTCGCGATGAACGCGCCAATCAGCCGCGCCCCCGGCAAATCGATCCCTTCACCAAACGCGCCGCCCAGCACCGCGAAGCCAATGCCCTGGCTCTCAGGGGTGAAACGATCGAGGAATGCCTGCCGATCAGTTTCGACCATGCCCCGCGACTGCTGCCACAGGGGCACGTCGGGGTGGCTGGCGCGCATCAATTCCGCCACCTGTTGCAGGTAGTCGAAGCTGCTGAAGAATGCGAGGTAGTTGCCGGGGCGCGCCTGGAATTGCTCGGCCATCAGCGCCACGATGGGCGCCAGCGACGCCTGTCGATGGGTGTAGCGGGTCGAAATGCGGCTGACGATGTGCACGTCCAGTTGCGCCTTTTGAAACGGCGACTCGACATCGATCCACGCCGTGTTCTCCGGCAGACCCAGCAGGTCGCGGTAAAAATGCCGGGGGTTGAGCGTGGCCGAGAACAGCACCGTGCTGCGGGCGGCGGTGAGGCGCGGGCGAATGAATTCGGCAGGCACGACGTTGCGCAGGGTCAGTTTCGACAGCGCCTTGTTGCCCCTCGCCTCGCGCTTGCTGATGTCGAACAGGTAATGCTCACCGAACAGTTCGGCAATCCGTCCGAACTGGATCGCCTCGAAATAGAAGCTTTGCAGTTCGCCGTTGGCCGCGTGGGGATGATCGTTGAAATAATCACCGAACGCGGCGACACACAGATTGAGCGCCGCGAGGAATTTGCCAGGGGTCGCGGAATAGGCTTGGTACGGCGCGACCTGGTCCTTGTGCAGCGCGTTCCACTCGCGGTTTAGCCGTTGCAGGGATTTTTTCAGGGCCTCCGGCGCGCGCTGCCGGACTTGATTCAAAACGAATTGGTCGAGGCTCGCGCTGTACATCTGCCGTGCACGCTCGACCATGTTGTGCGCCTCGTCCACCAGCACCGCGACGCGCCACTGATTGAACTGGCACAACCCGAACAGCAAGGCGCTGAGGTCGAAGTAATAGTTGTAGTCGGCGATCACCACGTCCGACCAGCGCGCCATTTCCTGGCTCAGATAATAAGGACAGACGTCGTGCCGCAAGGCCACTTCACGCAACCCGGCCTGATCCAGCCAGCGGTGGGCCACAGCCTCGCTGCGTGCGGCGGGCAAGCGGTCGTAAAACCCTCTGGCCAATGGGCAGGAATCCCCGTTGCAGGCGTTGGCGGGGAATTCGCAGGCCTTGTCCCGCGCGACCATTTCCAGCACACGCAAATCCAGCTCGGGGGCGCTGCGGCCGATCACACTCAAGGCATCCAGCGCCAATTTGCGGCCCGGGGTCTTGGCGGTAAGAAAGAACACCTTGTCGAGCTTTTGGGTCGGCGTCGCCTTGAGCATCGGGAACACCGTGCCGATCGTCTTGCCAATGCCGGTCGGCGCCTGCGCCATCAGGCAACGCCCGGTGCTGACGGCCTTGTACACCGACTCCGCCAACACCCGCTGGCCCGCTCGGAACGCACCGTGAGGAAATTTCAGATCGGTCAGCACGTCGTTTCGCGTTTGAACATGGGCCATTTCCTGACGTGCCCAGTGCAGAAAAATCTGACACTGCGCCTCGAAGAAGGCCTTGAGTTCATCAGCGCTGTGCCGTTCGCGAATCAGGGTTTCCTGCTCGTTGATGATGTTGAAATACACCAGCGTGACGTTCACTTCGGCCAGCTTCAACTGCTGGCAAATCAACCAGCCGTAGACTTTGGCCTGGGCCCAGTGCAGCTGCCGGTGATTGGCGGGCATCTTGTCGAGGTCGCCGCGGTAGGTCTTCACCTCTTCCAGCTGATTGAGCGCCGCGTCATAGCCGTCGGCCCGGCCCCGGACGTTCAATTCCTGGTAGGCGCCGGACAGGGAGACTTCGGCTTGATAATCAACCCCGCGACGGGACGCCACCGTGCGATGTCCGGCGATCCCCTCTTGGGCCGTGGGCGACGGCGTGAAACGCAGATCGAGGTCCCCGACCTTGGCCGTGAACTCGCACAAGGCCCGCACCGCGATGGCATAGCCGTGCTGCGGATCGACCGCTGGCTGCACAGGCGCGGACGGCGATGCATCCGGGGCGGCATCAACAGCGGGTTCGAGGGAGAGGATGGCGGTCACAGGAGGATGGCAACAGGCAGTCTGAATACTGGACGGGCATACAGATAGCAGGTGCGCGGTGGGTCTGGCAAACGGAAATGGATCGGCGGCGTCCTTGACCAGAGCACCGCCGCGATCCTGAACGTACGCTACGAATGCCCTACCCCAACCGTTCCTGCATCAGCGCATTCCTGACATGCACGAGCATCGATTCGATGTTCTGGGTCCAGTCCGCCGCGCCGCTCAGGCACAGGCTTTGTTGATGCAACCCGCGCACGCTGAACAGCTCGCCGGGGGCGATGACGATGCGTTGTTCCAACAGCCGCTCGAACACCCGCCCCATGTCCACGCGATGCTTGCTTTCCAGCCAAATCGTCGCGCCGCCCTGAGGCCGTTCGAAGGTGACGTCGTCTCCCAGGAAGTCATCGATCATCAGCCCCAAATGCTCCACCCGCTGCTGCAAACACAGGCGTAAGGCGTGCAGGTGTTTGTCCAGTTGGCCCGAGTTGTACAGGCGGGCGATGGCTTTCTGTCGAATCGGTGGCAGGCGAAACGAGCGCAGCAACAGCTGGCGGTGCCACAAGGCGCGGGAATGGCGGGTCAGCAGGTAGCCGAACGGCGCCTCCAGGCCAATGGTCTTGTCGAAGGCCCCGACGATCAACAGCTTTTCCGGATCGATCAAATCCCGCAACGGCGTGAATTGCTCGTCGAAGCACAGCCCGCCCTGGCTGTCGTTTTCCAGCACCCAGACGCCGTGCCGATTCAGCACCTCGGCCAACCGTTGCCGCTGTTCCAGCGCCATGATCCGACCGCGCACGGTGTCCATTCGCGACGACAACACCGCCATTTTTACCTCGCTGTGGCGCAATAAGCCTTCCAGCTCATCGGGATCAATGACACCGTCAGCATCCGTACACAGCTCGATCACTCGAACGCCAAACGACTGCAGCGTGCGCAGGATATTCCAGCCACACGGCGACTCGACCAATACCGCGCAATCCCGCAATTGCAGCGCCTTGAGCACCGTCTTGAGCACGCCGGTCTTGTCCGGACCGATAAAAACGTTGTCCGGGTGCCAGCAGTGCTCGGTGGACGACGTGTAATACGCGGCCAGCGCCGTGCGTAATTCGATGTCGCCAAACGGCTGATAGCGTGGGTCGGACTGGCAGGGATAATGCCGCATCAGGTCGCGCTCCACGCTCAGCAACGGGCCGTCCAGCGACTGCAACAGCGTGGGCTCATCGGCACCGAAAACGAACATGTCAGGGCGCCGCGTCCCGGCCTGAAACCGCGCCAGCAAATCTTCTCCCTCGCAGTGAACGTCGTTGCAGGGCTGAGGCAACGCGTAATAACCGGACTTGGGCACCGAACAGATCCGCCCTTCCTTCTCCAACAGCGAATACGCGTTTTGAACGGTTGAAATCGACACCCGCAGCCGTCGGGCCAGCAGTCGCAGGGACGGCAATTTGACAGCGGGGCCTTCAGGCAATTCGTGGGTCAGCCGCGACAGGTAGCGGTACACCATCTGGTAAGCAAAATCGGTCTTGTCGTTATTCATCGGACACACCCCATCCATGCGTAAAACGCAGGGTCAATGATAAAAAATGCAGCCGCGCAGCAGGTCGCTCACGCCCTGCGACGCCCCTGTCAGCGGCCGGAAACCCGTTCCACTGCCGGTTCGCCCGTGCCAGGGTCGACGGTCGTCACCCAAGCCTTGTCAGGGTCGCTCGCGCGTACGCGGGCGATGATTGAGTGTTTGTCGCCAAAGTCCACGCGTGACCGCGCATAGAGGTTTTGCAGGCCTTGCAGGCTCAAGCCGCTGACGTCCACCAGCCACTGCACCACTTGATCGGGCGCCGGCTGACCCGACAACGCCCGGTGCAGATCGGCCTGCGCCACCAGCATGCCGGGATGACAAGCCCGCAAAAACACTTCCAGCTGCGCACCCTCGTCGACAAAGGGTGCGAACAACAAGCACACCAGTTGAGCCTCATTAAGGCCGAACGCTTCTTGCGCGTAACCGTCCGCCAGGTTGCGTCGCAGGTCGACTTTTTCCGGTTCGTCGTAGGCCGCCAGCGCTTGCTGAATGAGGCGCTTGGGCATGCGTTTGCGGCGCATCATTTCGGCGCCGAGCACTAGGTATTCGGCAATGCCCTCGGCGTACTCCCGGCCTTGAACGAATTGCGCCATGAGCCCGCGCATATGGGCCATGAGCAAAGGGTTCGCGCAATCGGATTCGCTGAAACTGAACGCCAGATCGTCGAAACGGAACCCCAGGAAATCCGTGAGCAACGCCCAATGCTCTTCCGTCTTGAAACCGATCAGATCCGCGACGGGCAAAAATGCAGGTCCCCTGTTCACGTGCGCAAATTCTGGCGCCTTCAGCATGAAATCCATGGGCATCGACTCCTCGCCATACAGCTCGCGGTAATACACGCGGCCGATACGGTCGATGGCGCTGATGGCCTGGCTGAAACCGAGAGGGTTCCAGCGCTCCACGTTTTGGCTGCTGCGCCCGCTCAAGCGCGCGATCCATGTGGCGTATTGCTTTTGTTCTTTGAGGGTCTCGCCATTGACGACGGCGCTGACGCCGTCTCCCCAATTCGCCGCCCGCCCCAGGCACTCGGCCATGCTCAGGTAACACGCGTTGCAAAAGGTGGTCCGGGCATCGCCCGCCGTCAGGTGCCCACCGAGCAGCATGTCGGATCGGTTCTGCTCACGTCCGGCCGCCGAAAAGGGCAAATCGGGCTCGAATGCCTGGACGTACCGATGATCGACGACCAGCAACTCCACGCGGGGGTCGTCGTGAAGAAACAACGCCGAATAACAGCGGTGAATGTTGGCCATGACCGCGGACGTCATGCCCGCGTGGCGCATATTGACGACCCGCAACTTGAACGTGGCGGGCGAGCGCCCCGCGATACTCAATTGCGCGGCCCGGAGCAACGCCACGGTATAGGCACTGTCCTTACCACCCCCGAACGCCACCAAAACGCGATAGTTGCCAATCTGCTCGATACCACCGGCGGCAACGATCAGGCGTTGAATCAATAATTGCAGTGCCGTTCTCTCGGCCCGATTGAAATAACTCAACAACCGCTGCAGCACTTGTTGATAAACATAGTTCATCGCTTGTTCGTGAATGGAACTCATAACGTCGACACCTGAAATACTCAGTCCAGCCATAACATCCGAACTTTCCACGACGTTCCGCCGTCGATGAAAAGCCAATACCCTGTGCCACGGGAACAGCTCGATCCCGGCTCAGGTCAACGATCAAGGGTTCCGAGCCCTGCCCCACAGCCGCCGGGGAGCCGGGGGACGGGCAGAAGACAGGGAAGGATTTCGAACACGGGCGCCCTGCACAAGGTATCGAAAAGGCGCAGCGGAAAGTGTGACATGACTCATTCCTTGAGTTGTATTGACTCAACTATTATCGGTGTCTCGATAATATTTACAAGGTACAGATACCGACCCGAATACCGCCAGATTTAAACTTCACCCGCGCTCTTTTAAACAAGGCTGTTTAACCAAAACAGTATTCATTCATGGCAAGGGTGTCAGGCACGCGGCACTGACGAATGAAACAGGCTGTTTAATTACGCGTCACCCATAAACAAAAAAGCCTTCCAGATCACGTCAGGAAGGCTTTGTCGGGTGAAACATGGCCGGTAAAAAACGGGACGGGCACCTTGAACCGGCGACCAGATCCACTCGTACGACGCTTGGCCACAGCGTCGATCATTCAGCCAGCGCGATGAATTGCGCTCAGGCAGACTCGACTTCCACCACTATGCGACCGCCTACAGGGCAGCCGTCCATCAAGCGGTGCGCTTCGACCAGTTGATCGAACGGAAAGACCTTGGTGATCTGCGGGACCAACACGCGGTCAGCAGTCAATTGGGTAATGTCACGCAAGGCACGTTTTACGGCTTCTTCGTCTTGAGCGATACCCAGTTCAGGCTTGCCGGTGAAATTGCCCACACAATGAACGAAGAACTGAATATTTTTCTGGAACGCTGCACACGCCGGGAACGGCGTCTGATTGCCGCCCTGCAAGCCGTAAAGAATCAGGCTCCCACGGGGTGCGAGCACGTCGCCCAACATGGACATCTGCGGGCCGCCCAAACCGTCCAGGACGATGTCGACACCCCGATTGTCGGTGTACTTGTTGATCGCCATGAGCAGATCCTGCTCTTCGGTGTTCACGACCTTGTCGGCACCCAGCTTCAACAGGTACTCACGGCACGATTCGGTCTTGGTCGCGGCGATGACCTTGATACCCAGTGCATTGCCCAGTTGCAGGAACGCAGGGCCCGCGCAATGGCTGGCATCGGTCACCAGAGCGGTCTGCCCCGGTTTGGCGCGAGCCAGGTCGACAAAGGCAAAGTACGCCATCAGCAGCGGCGTGTAATGCACGGCTGCCTCATTAGGGGTGAGAATTTCCGGATAACGGGTTACGGAAGTGGCGGGCAGTGTAATCAGCTCGCCATAAACCGGGTGCACGTTAGGGTCTGCAGAAGGAAAGCTGGCCACCCTGTCGCCGACGTTCAGATCAGCCACGCCATCGCCGACAGCGGTGATCACGCCTGCCATTTCAGAGCCCAGACCGGCCGGCAGCCGCGCCTGAGAAGAAGCCAGATTCTGGCGCCACAGCACGTCGTACCAGGTAACGCCGATCGCCTGTACGCGCACTTGCACCTCGCCGGGGGCAGGCAACGCGACGGGCACCTCTTCTACCTTGAGTACCTCGGCCGGGCCGAACTGATGAAAACGGATCGTGCGGGACATTTCGAACCTCGCCTTATGAACCTTGATGCCATGAACTCTATCCGGGCTCTGCCGGTAACACTATCAGTGGCTATTAATAGTCGACATGCCTGTCATCGATTCTGTTGTTGAAAGGCGGCCATTAGATAACCATCGAATGCTCACGTATTCAAGGCGGACATTGTTCTTTTCTCACCCGGACTTTGCAACCCGATGGGCACATTCCGGATGAACGTAAGCATGACTGGCACGAAATCCCCCCGCGTCGGGTGGCTCGATCCCTCACGCCTCTTCAGTTGGGTGTCTTGAAATTGCCCAAGTTCAAGGCAAATTATCGATGGTCGTGATGGGTAACACGTTTGTATGCTTGCGCATGCATTCAAGCCTGATCAGAATCGGCATCATTCCGTAACATTCGTTCCCGAGCTGAACACTGGCAAGGCCTCTCTGGCCGCTCATAATTGACCATGTCCCTGAGACCCCCGTCATGAATCGCAACGACCTGCGTCGCGTCGACCTCAATCTGCTCATCGTGTTCGAAACCCTCATGCATGAACGCAGCGTGACCCGTGCAGCGGAAAAGCTGTTTCTGGGCCAGCCGGCGATCAGTGCGGCGCTCTCGCGTCTGCGCGGGCTGTTCGACGATCCGTTGTTCGTCCGTACCGGCCGCAGCATGGAACCCACGGCACGCGCCGTGGAAATCTTCGGCCTGCTGTCCCCTGCGCTGGACTCCATTTCCACCGCCGTGAGCCGCGCCGCCGATTTCGATCCGGCCACCAGTACTGCCGTGTTCCGCATCGGCCTGTCCGATGATGCCGAATTCGCCCTGCTGCCTTCGCTGCTCAAGCGCCTGCGCTCCGAAGCCCCCGGCATCGTGCTGGTGGTGCGCCGCACCAACTACATCCTGATGCCTGCGCTGCTGTCATCCGGCGAGATTTCCATCGGTGTGAGCTACACCGATGATCTCCCGGCGAACGCCAAGCGCAAGGTCCTGCGCCGCAGCAAACCCAAACTGCTGCGCGCCGACTCGATGCCCGGCCCCATCACCCTTGATGATTTCTGCGCACGGCCCCACGCTCTGGTCTCGTTCGCGGGCGACCTGGGCGGCTTCATCGATGAGTACCTGGAAAAGATCGGACGCAAACGCCACGTGGTGCTGGCCGTCCCGCAATTCAACGGCCTGGCGACGCTGATCGCCGGCACCGACATCGTCGCCACCGTGCCCGACTACACGGCCGCCGTGCTGACCGCAGCGGGCGGTGTGCGGGCTGAAGAATTGCCCGTGGAAGCCCGCACCTTCGAGCTGCATATGGCTTGGCGCGGTTCTCAGGACAACGACCCCGGCGAGCGCTGGCTGAGGTCGCGGATTCAGATGTTTTTTGGCGATCCTGAGAGTCTCTAGGCGTCTTCTGTCAGGCTGTTCATCTGATCATTTCTGCCTTTTCATAGACCATGGAGATCCATCCACTTCCAGAGAATTGCTACATTGGGGGCATATCTGAGGGCATGCTTTGGATGGTTTGAAAAGGATGCCCCCAGCCTAAGGCTTAACAATCTTCTTCTCGAAAAATCACCTGCGACAGTTCCCTATCGCGGTTGAATGCTATCGGATCACCTCAGCTCAAATACGCACAGCGCTCATTGCCGTTGGAGCAGTCTGAGCGCTTGCTGGGTTGATGTCGCAGTGGCTGACACAGGCATCACTTGCAGGACAACCGTCGCCCCATGATCACGCCGGTTTTCAAAAGCCCGTAAGGGCCCTTCTACCCCCGAAGATTGAAAATCCAAACGACCAACAAGTACTAACTGAATAGCAATCATTCATACGTTGGAGCGATCTGAAATCGGCGTTGAGGTACGTGGAGCCCGCACAGCAGTTCGGCGGGCTAGCCAAGAAATTGGAAGGTTCCGCTTAACCTCTTGAGCTTCCTGGCGTTCCAACCATCTTTCATCTATGAAATGAGTACCGTAGGCAAACCAAGGAAGTGGTATGGAACTGGTTACCGTTGCATGCATCGCGCTCAATCGTATTGGCTCTGCCAACTCAGCAGGATTCGGCTTCGGAAGGCATCGCAGGCAGCAGTTTTTCACCGAAGTGATTGACGACGACGTGGACTCTCTCCGCCAGAAAGTGATTGAGGTTGCAGAGGCAAATGGAAAGAGGGGGGGAGCACTTCACAACCTGATGCGTGCCCAAAACCTAGGCTTTCCACCCGGCCAGATAGTGTTCGACGTCCAAAGAATATCCACTCAATACAGTGACCCCTACGCCGTTTGTGTTGTTTTCCCCGCCCTCAAGGTGGCTGGTCGTTTCTTCAAACTTGAAGAGGTGGCTGAGAACGGAATGATCCTTCATATTTCTTCCAGCTAAGTACGCGAGGCGCGCTTGGCAGCCCTATGCCAGGCGCAAATAGAGGCTATGACGACAGTTTACGCTTGAACTTGAACATCACGTCATCAAGCCATCGCCCATAAGCCGCAGGGGTAGCTGGGACGAGCAGCCGGCGTTCCTCGACCTCTTGCTCCGACCGGTGCGACATAGTGAAACTGGTGGTGGCAACCGCAGGCGGCTCAGCAAATACCTTGTATGAAACGCCATAGAGAGACAGTTGAAACCACCCTCCTCGGCCCTGGCAAAGAGTCTCATGCGCAGCCTCTGCCAAGCGTCTCACTTGTGTTGGCGATATGTAGTACCCGTCAAAGTGGTTAGACGTGCGGACTGGGTTTGCCAAGGTCATCGACAACCAGGACAGTCCACGATCGTGATGCCGCCAGATCAAGCCCGGAGCATCAATTCCAGTAAGCTCATCCCTGTCGAAGTCCACATAGCCGGCTTTGACCGTGCTGAGTCCAGCTTGGCAAAACTTCAAGAAATACGATTCATGCTCCGCGTGGATGGCACGCAGACTGCCAGGGCTAGCAGGCTGAGGGAGGAAGGCCAGCTCGATCCGTGTTTCGTGGTCTCTGCCACCCCACCGACCGTTGGCGTTCCGAATCTGAAGTTGTTTCTCAAATTCCTCCTCACTAACTGCACTTCGGTTCGTATTCAGCTGGTTTAATGCCCGGACGATACCATCCGAAAGCTCCTGCTCATTGGCGAATGTCGCGCGGAAAAGGCCATCGACATAATCCGATACTTCCCAGCGAAACTCCTGCTGGGGCCCCTCCACGTCCACATCGTGCAGGAACGCGAGGATGGGCTTGTCTGCAGCACGAGCGCGCCCGAACTCTTGCTGTGTCACTGACTCCCCAGATGCAGTTCTGAATCCGAAATCTGCACCTAGCACCAGCACCACCACATCTGCCTGCTCGACCTCAGTCATGCAAGCTTCTTGAGAGGAATAAGGCCGCGCCCCAAAATCCTCGCACATCACTGGCAGATGCCCCAGCAGCGTGACAGCTTTCTTGGCTGCCGCCCGATAGCTCTCAAAGTTTCGAACGACAGAGCTGATGAAAACGTTCATAAAACCCCCAATCACCCCAAGATTCGCCAGGCTCGCATGAGTTTGAGCAGCCAAAGCGCACGCCTTGTTAGCATGGCTACTGATCACTCTTACCACTATGCCAGAGGTTGACATTCTCAGAATTATGCACAAAAATTCCGGTTGACACTACAGATTATTTGCACGCTTTTCGGAGAAATGCATGCCTGATTACAAGCATCCAAGCGAGCTTGAGCCGAAGCTCAGCCGCGCTCATCTTGATGTCGTCTGCAACAACCTCTTGGATGCTGCTTACAAGGCGCTCGAGGCTACTTCCACTGACGATGACACTAACTGGACTCGAGGGATCTTCCCTTACGGTCGCATTCATGGCCGCTTCAAGCGTTTACATCTCCAGGGTGACCTCCCTTGGTTCAAGCTCGTCAACAACACGCTGGATTTCACGGTCAGCATTGATGGGGTTTTGATGCAGGTGGTCACGGATGATCCCGACACTCGCAAAAAAGGCTATCGAGTGGAGAAGAACGTCGTTGAGCTTTACCACGACAGCCTTCTAGGGCCGGCTACTGACGGGAACGTAACGTGGCGGCTGTACGTAGACAGCGATCGAAATCCAGATGGCCCGACTCTCACCGTGTCTGTCCTGGGCTTCGACACCAACCGAAATGTCGTTAGCAAGTGGACACATAACTACGAACCTCTGGTTTCTGTCCGCGTCACCGAGCTTTCCCCTATTGTTGAAATTGATGATTCTCTGCCAGTTCGTCGCGATAAGGACGCTGCGCAGAAAGAAACGAAAGACGCTGACTTGAAAGATGAATGACACAACAGGCCTTCTGCCTCTGGGTGATGAGTTCTCACCCGACAAGCTCCGCCTTGCAAGGTGCGCCTCGGGGCGATCCCTTGCTGAAATCGGCGAGCTCCTTGGCGTGACCAGACAATACGCACACAAGCTTGAGATCAACTCAATTCCCAATCCTGGACAGTTGAAGCAGCTATGCGAAATCCTGAACGTCAAAGAGAGCTTCTTCTTCGTTCCGCGCAAAAGTGGTGTTGAGCTTGAACAATGCCACTTTCGTAGCGTGCGAGCCTCGACCCAAACGCTCAAGAAAACAATCGCAGCCCAAGTGGAGATCTTCGAGCTTCTCGTTGATGAGCTGGACAAGGAGGTAGCTTTTCCCTCCGTCGATTTCCATGCCATCGAGGAGCCAGTCACCGGTGCCGGAAAAATTGAACAGGTGGCCGAGCGTTTTAGGAGAGAGCAAGGAATAGGTTTGGGCCCACTTTCGAGCGTTACCAAGCTTGCGGAAAAGATTGGGGTGCTCGTCGTCAACCTGGCGGACGCGGACGATCGCGTTGACGCCTTTTCACTGTTCAACAAACGTCCATTGATCGTCCGGAATACCTCAAAGGTGAATCCTGGACGGCAGCGCTTCGATCTGGCCCACGAGCTCGGTCATCTTGTGATGCATCAAGGGGTGGAAACCGGCTGCCGGGAAACGGAAGAGCAAGCTAATCAGTTCGCCAGCGCTTTACTCATGCCAAGGGCTAGCTTCGCCGCTGAGTTCCCAGCAATGCGAGGTAAGTATCTCAACTGGCCAGCGCTGAAAGACTTGAAGCTTCGCTGGAAGGTGAGTTTCAAGGCGCTGATTTATCGTGCACGGGCTTTGGATCTTCTCACCGCTGACCAAGCCAAGAGCGGCTTCACTTATCTCGCTCGGAAAGGGTTTACTAAGCACGAGGAGTTCGACGAGTTCATCCCAATGGAGTCTCCCCTGCTTGTGCAACGAGCAATCGATCTCCTGGATTTTTCGACTTGGAGCCGGGTTCTCGCAGGGGCTGGACTGACCAGTCAGATGGTCGAGAACCAGTTCATGCTCAAGGTGCCTGCTTCTCCGTTGAGGCTTATAAAGACTGGCGATTCCCAGGGGTAATCCCAAGCCACTCAACAGATGCCCTGCTTCCCCAGGGCATCCGCAGATAGTCAGAAGATCTCATCGTCATCTTCGCCTGCCGCGAAGTCGGCCAGGTCAACGTCGAATGCTCTGTCGAGCCGCAACAGCGTTCGATCACTAGACGTATCGCCAGCGTCGATACAGCCTGAAGCATCAGCAAAAATAACGATCGCCTTGTTCCCAGTCTTCGAGCTCGGGTAGATGATCCCATCAATTTGATGATCGTCATCGGTACGGTAGACGTGCCTGAAATACTCAGTCACCACCTGGGTCGGAACATAGTCCGCGTGAGCTCGATCGCTTCGCTCGATCGGTTTGGTGAAATCCTCGACGAATTTACACATGAAGCTGAAGCATGGCCTTAGCGTTTGCAGTTCAGGATCGAAAAGGCTCGGCACATAAAACGAGCGGGACAGATCAACCACCCGCAGATCCCTGATAGGCGAAAACTCGCCGGTGGCTGCCTTCTTAAGGGCTCCCTCAGCAGGATCGTAGGTTTCACGAATGGCGGTGTCTTGATCGAACGCCCCGTAGAACATAGGGATTCCCACGGGGCTCATCCGGTTCGGCATGTTCGCATGCGCGGCTGGTGGCGGCCCAAGCTCACTAGCTCGGCTGAGGTGAACCTCAGGATCGACGATGCGAACGCGGAAGATCGACTGCCCTGTAGGCACTGTATCAATTAGGTCGAGCTTTTTCGCCACGCTCCCCAGCGTTTCAAGAATGTCGACCGGGTTCATCTCATCGTGCTGATCAGCCGCATATGAGGTGTTCACAGCTTTGTAAAACACGAATCGTGCTGTGTGAATGATGAAATGACTGAAGCTCTGCCATCCGTAGACCAGCGTTCGATCTATGGGTAACGAATACGGATCTCTCTCGCACCACGCCACGTCGTGTATGGATCCGGCAATAGTGTCGAACACTTCTTCCGAACACTCGGGGCCGTGGTAGTAGAGAAGCTCCCAAGTGCCGCATACGCGGCCCTGCCAGCCTCCTTCACGGGTTTCGTAAGCGAGCCCCTCATTCGTAGCTTCGCCCCACTCTATTGAGAGGCTATTGAAAACGTGCTCAATCACGTCATTCATGTCAGCGACGCGTCGGCTTCCATCGCAATAGCTGCAGGTTCCTCTCACCGAATTATCCTTGATGAAAGCTTTGAGGCCGTCATCTTCGACGCAGTGTAAGCACACGAACGTGTCCTCGACTCGCGAGAAACCTCGCTCCATGTCCTCTTCCATCATTCTCTTGACTCCGCCCATAGCACCGCCTCAAATGCATGCTCAAACATCTCAAAAGTACTGGATACGTAGCATATTCAGGGATAGATCGTTCGGATTCGTACCGTCATGAGTAGCACATGATCAATGGAGCTGGGACGGGAGCCTCGATCAACCTGGCGCTCTTCTCGACTACCCACGCGCCAAACGGCCACATCACCTGAAGCACAAGGAGAATAGTGAAGGTCAAAAAGGCCCGAAGCAGATACTCATGGGTCATTTTGATGCCGGTCACTTTTTCGTTGACCAGCGAGTAGTTATGCAGAACAGCGCGGGCGAGCTGTTTGGCTAAGCCCGCTTTAGGCGAGCTTTCTTTCCAGGTATTGGCTAGCTCTCCTGGGCCCAGCTGAGCGAACCCTGCGACTTTCAACGTTCTGAATGCCCACGCCCCTGCGCGTAGCAGAAAGGCCACTGCCAATCCGAACAGGACGAGACCAATGCAGCCTAGCCATTTGCTCGACTTGTCGCTCCACAGAGTGGGCAGCAGTGAGACTAGGACGGGTATCAGCGCCGTAATGGCGGCTAGGTAGATACCGGCTTTCGCGTCAGCTCCCTTCCGGCGGTCAACCTCTGCATCGAAAAGACGGCGTGACTCGTCCAGCACCACGTCGCTGTCTGTCGACCAATCCCCCGCCTGAACAGACGCAGCAATACCCTGCTTCCATTCCACATCTTCAGCCTGCTGACCAGGCGACAACGGGATGAGGGTCGGCCATACCCAATGAAGCCAGTCTTTAAGTTTGAGCAATGGCGTTCACCGTCAGCTCGTCTACGATTGCAGCAGCGATTGGGTAACCCGTGAGATTCTCGATCCAGGCCCACTGCCCATTCGGGTTTATCTCCAAGAACCACAATTTGCCCGATTGATCGCAAACCAAATCGATCGCCCCGTAACGAAGGCCTAGGCGCTGGACGAGCTTAACGCACTGACGTTCAACGCGTCGATCAAGAACAATCTTTTCGTGGCGAAGATCAGGACGACTACCCTTGCGCCAGTCAGTTATCGTTTCCTCGTTATCTTGTGACCAGATCGCGGTCGCAAAAACCCGCCCGCCCACGACGGTCACTCGAACATCGTATTGCTTCAAGATCTCTGATTGCACAATGAAGGGACTCAGCCTGATGGCCTCCGCCTGTTCATCCTCAATCTCAGCGAGTCGAGAGGTGAAGATGACTCGCTCCGTTTCGCCTGCTAATACCGCTTGTCGAAGAGGCTTGCCAATGGCCTGGCCAAGAGCAGAGATAGCCCTAGCGCATAAGATGTCGTTCGTCACAAATGCCTGTGGTACATGGAAGCCGATCTCCTGCGCGAGAAGGAGCTGCATCGGCTTGTCCTCAGCCATGAAGATCTTGGTGGGAGAGTTCAGCCACCGGCCTTCTAAACGGGAATAAAGGCTTTTGAGGAAGCTACTCCACTCCGCTTCGATGTAGGCCCGCTCTCCAGGATCCGTTGCCGTGTCCGGCACAACTGGAGCTCCCGGCCTACGGAAATAAGCTCCTGTTATCGCGGCACCGCGGACTAGTACCCCGTCTAGCGAAATAGACCACGCGTCCCGGGGAAACCCTGCCATCGAGCACAACGTTTGGGGCAACTGTTCGGTATTCAGCCGGAAAAAAGGCTGGCCACGTCGACGGAGCTCAGCAACCACGTAGTCCATCGTGATGTCACGACAATTTGTAACCAACAGCAACATGAAGCGCTTCCAGTTCAGTCCGAGTAGTAACGAGCATCTAGCCCAAAGGTTGGATCACCATTGTCGTCCCGCTCCAGCTCGACATTAGTCTTGGTGATCAGCTCCAGGATGTGATTGGCACTGCATTGATCATCGCGCTCAGTCGTCTCATCGGTTTTGGTAACCAGCTGCAGCAGGTGATTGCTCGAGTCGAATCGACGCGGGGAGCCTGAATCAGCCGATTGGCCTCGGTAAGGACTGGGATCGTCGTCATCGCTTTCGACTCTCTGGTAGGTTTTGGTCAACAGCTCAACCTGCCAGCACGCCTCGTCATCCTGCTCAGCGTTGACCTTGGTCTTGGTCATCAGCTCATTCAGCGCCCCGTCAGCGATGATTGGAACTACTCCATCAGGAGCCTCAACGGCCCACATCTGGAGCTCCGAGGAATAGAAGCCCGGGATACTGTCCTCTCCTGTTCTAGGCGTCGCAAATCTAGATAGAAAGGGCGACGATTTCTGCAGAGCTCCCAAGCTGGCGTCTCCTGTGCCGGCGAGTCGCGAAAGGCGACAATGGCCGGACAATACCAGATTCATAGCAATCTGCTAGCAACAAAAGCCATCAGGATTTAGGATCTGGGGCAGCCGATGAACATCGCCATGAGTACATGAATCTGCGCACATGCATGTCTGGCAGACGAAGTCATGAACATTTGAAACAGGGAGTGCTTCAATGAGTGCCAATGATGCGTTGGATCTTGCCAACGACGCCTTAGACTCGTTTCACCAGATCGAACAAATTGCTTCCAAACAGCTCACATCGGGGAGTCGCGAAGCCTCTGATGCCTTAGCATTTGTGAATACCTTCACCGGTGCCGCTGCCGTTGAGCAGATCGCATCCATCTCTGACGATGTGACCAAATCACTGGTTAGCCTCATCCGAGAGCCAGCTGTCTCGCGGATCGTGGTGGAAAACGAGAAAGGCCAGGTTGAGACCTACTACATCTGCCGCACCACAGGAGGATTCGTCCTCAATAACGGCAAGCTAGCTGGTTACCGCTCTCCGTTCGGTCGCTTGGCTGCCCACGGCGCCGGTGAGGACGTTGATGTAGAGATCGCGGGTAAAAAAGTCAGCTACCGAGTCTTGGACAAACTCGAGTTAAAACCTCAGAAAAGCGCTGAGCTCTGGGACTCAATCGACAGCATTTGGCGCCAAGAAAGCTCAGCACCTCAGACGATCCCGTCTCTTCGCAAGGTTATACAGCCCGACGACAGCAATTCGTTTTTCGCCATGCTCGCCGGCACGTCCGAAACTGAGAAGATCCGCGAAGGTGTGCGTCACGAGATCCGAAACGCTATGGCTCTTCGAGACCAAGCGATTCTTGACAAATTTCAGGACGGAATTTTCCGCCTTTCAGTAGACCACCAGCTAATCATCCTTGGCCCACCAGGGACAGGCAAAACAACCACCCTGATTAAACGTCTCGGTCAGAAGCTCGACTGGGAGGCGCTTAGCCAGGACGAGCGCCTCTTGCTGGGCCCCCAGTCTAAGCGCTCACGCTGGATGATGTTCACGCCGTCTGACCTCTTAAAGCATTACGTCAAAGAGGCCTTCAACCGTGAGAACGTGCCGGCTTCGGATGAGCATATCAAGGCCTGGAGCAAGCGCCGACATGAACTGGCAAGGTCTACATTTGGCATCCTCAAGACGGGCAACAGTGGCACATGCATTCTCAAGGAAGATCATCAATTCGCCCCGGTGGACATCAACGATGATCCGCGCCAGTGGTTTGCCGATTTTAAAGCTCTACACCAAAGCCGCCTCCTCTCCTCTCTGAAGGAAGGAGCAATTTTGCTGCGGGATTCTGCCCCGAACCTAGTAGACGCAGTGGTGCACAAGCTTTTTGCAATGTCAGATGCGCTTCGACCAGAAGGATTGCTGAGCGCGTATGCCGAGTGGAACAATCTCGAGACGCGGATTGATCCTATGCTCAAAGCCAGTCGCTCAACCACAGACGATCTGATCAAGAAGCAAGGCAACCTCCTTCACAACCGGAACAAAGCCGTCTTCGCAGAAATGGCCACCTTCCTTGATAGCCTTGGCCAAAATGATGATGAGGACGAGGAAGGTGCCGAATTTGATGACGATACTGCTGACGATGGGACTGCTACGCCGTCGAACAGCGCAGAGCTCAAAGCATTCGCGGCTTACCGAAAGTTCCTTCAGGCCTATGCGCGCACTCGCTATCGTAACAGCAATCTAGGTAAGACAAGCCGTGCAGCTCAATTACGAGACTGGCTTGGAGATCGAGTCCCCTCAGATGAATGGCTTGAAACGCTTGGGCGAGAGATGTGCTTCCAGAACGCGCTGCGGCGCTTCAGGGACGCCTGGAAACGGTACATACTTGATGTCCCGGCAAGCTACAGAGCGTTCCGTCGCGACAGTGTAACGCTTGATCGGTACCGCTATGAGCGGCCAGAGCACGCTTCCCACATTGATGAGACAGAGCTCGACGCCATTCTTCTCCTCATGCTTCGATCCGCTCGCGAACTCATCCGCCAGGATTTTGTGAAGCGGCATATAGACGAACCTCGCTTCACCGAGCTTGCCAGGATCTCGAGCCAATTCCTGCAGCAAGTCCTAGTAGACGAAGCCACGGACTTCTCGCTCCTCCAGCTTGCTTGCATGGAGAGCCTGACTGATCCTGCTATTGAATCGTTCTTCGCCTGCGGAGATTTCAACCAACGGATCACAGGGGTTGGCCTCAAACACCTCGATCAGCTTGAGTGGATTTCTCCTCGCCTCAAGCCTCAGCGAATCAACACGGTGTATCGGCAGAGTCGCCTATTGAACAGCTTTGCCATCAAACTGCTCGAGCACATGGATGGAGACACTGAAGCAGTAGGCAGCCTGCCGGAGCATTCCTCTCACGAAGGTGTACCGCCGGTGCTAGGGGAAAACCTCCGGGGTGAAGACGTAGTCACCTGGGTCGCCGAGAGGATCTTCGAGATCGAAGATCAGATCCGCTCCAAAAATGAGCCGGTGCCTACGATTGCCATCCTGGTCGCATCCGAGGCGCACGTGAAACCCGTTGCCGAAGCGCTCACCAAAAAACTAGAGAGCAGGAGTCTGCTCGCGGTTCCTTGTGTCGATGGCCAGTCTTTGGGTAACCAGTCCGATATCCGGGTGTTTGATGTCCAGCACATCAAGGGGCTCGAATTCGAAGCCGTGTTCTTCATAGGGCTGGATGAGCTCGTCGAAGCGAAACCCACTCTGTTCGAGCGATTCCTGTATGTAGGTGCCACCCGGGCAGCGACATACCTCGGCATGGTCTGTCATCAAGAGCTGCCACCTGCCTTATCGAACCTTCGCCCTGCCCTCGCCCAGCGCTGGTAGCGCCTGACAACTGCTTTCGCCGGTTCAAAGGCGACCCTGAGAGTCTTTAGGCGTCGTCGGGCAGGGTGTTCATCTGATCATTTCTGGCTTTTCATAGGCCATGGAGATCTACACACTTCCAGAGGATGAGATACCTGGGGGCATATCTGAGGGCATGCTTTGGGGACGTTGAAACAGATGCCCCCAGTTCAAGGTCCAACACTCCCCTTCGCGAAATATCACTCGCGGCTGTTCCCAGCCGCCGTAGAGCGCTATACAGCTACCTCGGTTGATGATCGACTGAGCGTTCTCAGTCATCAGATCGGAGGCTAGATCTTAGCCCGCCATCGTCATTTTCAGGCAATGAATAGCGGATACGCGTTTGCACCTGCATTCACATTGAGCCATTTCCCAACAACCGGATGAGGCATGTCGACGATAAGGGCACTCACAGAGTTTCACAGCTTCTACCACGAAAAACACTCCATCCGGAACAACGTCTACAAGATTAGCGTTCGGCGTGTAGCATCCCTTCTTCCGTCAGGTAGCACCAAAGAATGCCAAGTCCGGTGTTTCGTACCACCAGTGGCTCCCACTTCTCGTCCAAGCGAAGTTTCTGGTTACTCATGGGTTAATTCCCACCGAGGCATGTTGCCCTGCTGCCGTCCACCCATAGAACACCAATCGTTCAAGCTGGTAGGCAACGAGACCATCCGGTACTCGTTTGGCGCAAGCGTGACCTTGTAGACTGGTATATCGATGTCTCTGCAGATCTTCAAGATCTCGAGCGCATCAGCATCTGAGATTTTGGCCCCTAGATGAACGGCCTTGAGGGGCGCGGGAAAGTTGGAGCCTTTCACCCCTCTATCGCCATCTGGAACTACCCAGCGCCACTCACGCTCGTACTGCCAGTCGACAGCCTTGCACAACGATGCAGCAATGCCAAAAAGAGCGTTGTAGTCTTTGCCCAAGTTGTGGGCTCTGAGGATCGGGGTGACGTCGAACAGCTTGTCTGTATAGGCAACCGGCCATAGCGTGAGGGTGGGAAGCTCATTCCGATGGAGCCTTGTGAAGTCGTACTCCATGGCAAAGCCGGTGTGGTCGTGGCCATAGTGACTCCACATCAGCACCGAATCCACACGCGCACTTAGGCTGCAGATTTTGTAGCTGCTTTTGAGCTGATCAATGAGGGTCGGGAGCTGCCCGGCCTGGTGATTCGGCGCCAAAACCTCTACTTCATGGAGCCATTGATCCACGTTCAGGCGGGGTGGCTCCTGAGCCGATGCCAGTGCTACTACCGCTGCAATGGGGTCATCGGAGGCCAGAGCAGTGACGACCTGATCATCGCTGAAGCCCAGTTCATCGAGTTTTTTCCAAGCAGCGAGCTTCCGGTAATCAATCCAGAACGCCGTATCGTATGGGTCGTTGAACTCATTGGCGACGCCCAGATAGAGGGTTTTCTCAGCCAAATTTTTGAATGCGTACTCGCCGCATTTTCTGATTTTGAAAAGCCGATTGGGCGTGTGCAGGATTTTCCCGTTGACTAGCTTCGGGATGTCCATATCACCGATAGTGGCCGACGAAATGTTCTCAATGAAATCTCTTACCCATTCCCTATCCACTCGAATTCCTTTGGCTATGTGCTGTGCTGATGTCGTAGGAATTACCACACCTAGAGACCCAGTTTACCTACGCTGCCAGGATACTTAGCAGCTTTTCACAATCATCAAAGCTGAATGATGAATGTCTTTCCCGCCTTGGTGGCAGGTATTCGAACCTCAAGGATGTGACCGGAAAGCTAATGGCGTTTGGACAAGCCATAGGTGGTTCGAGCATGAGTGATGAAATAATCAAAGGTGAGATGGCTGGCTACGTTTTTGAGAACGTGGAAACCGCTACTTGTGCGGTGCTGATTTCAGCAACGGATGCCCCTTGCGATGCAACCCAGAGCAGCCTGCGAGCAAATTCAGTTTGGCCTTAATGTGCAGCGAACGCTGAATGCCGCTCAGTGGCTGTACTAGCCCCCTTAGATGTTTGCCCTCGGCAGAGTGCTCCCACTTTCCTGAGCTATTTACTGGCTGCTGCTTGCTTTGGATCTTTCAAAGTCTCTTCGCCCAACGCCAGCATCACGCTAAGGAAAGTGAGACTGAAAACCATGACAAGCGTACGAATTACATTCTCAGCGCTCAATGAGTCCGGTTCGACCCAGTGCCAAACCGTTAAAAATCCCAGTATCGCTCCTAGGCCCGTTCTGCCTGCGGTCAAAAAACTTCCACCAATGTCACCTAAAAAAAGATGCACACCGTCGAGCCAACGCTGATACCGAGCGGACATGAACCTCCACTTGTATTTAACAATTGCAGCTACCGCGAATGCTAAACACAGCCACGCGTAGTAGCCCATCAAAAAAGGTGCGGCGAGTAAAAGGTCCAGCATTGCCTTGAACTGTGCTGACGACTCTGAATTTAACAGAACTGGCACTCCTCCCAATGCGAAAGCGAGTGCCAGCTCCCGGGATGCCCTCGCAACAACGTGCAATTTTGGACGTGTTTTTTTAACCTTGAACATATCAATCCTCATGGTGAGTACTCGTTGGATCTACGCTGGCTTTGCTCGGAGCAGCAACGATTAATGAAGACAACGAAAGCAGGCAACGGAACTTACCGGGTTCATAACTGATATGTCCTGCCGAAATAGCCAAGCCAGCAGCCGTAAGTAACTGATCTATCGATCGCTCCCCTTCTCAAAAGCCCCCCTCCCGTCAGGACATAGCTCTTGCCAAGCAGACGAACGACATGGTTTTTAGATTCGCAGAGCGGTGGGTCATCCGCGGTTAGGCCCCACGTAGGATCCGCTCAAGCAAGCGCAAGTCCAAAGACGTGGTCGCCCACCCTCTCCGCAGGCCGTGCACGAACACGCTTGCGAAGGTCTTGCTGTTGGCGCTGGCGTCGAATTGACCCATTGGCCGATGCCATGATGTTCCAACAGCAATCCGCAAAAAACCAGCACTGGTAACGGTTCATAAGGTAGAAGTTTGGATCAGTAAGGTTTCAGCAACAGGGTCAATACTGTGCTGGCGATAACAGTCACGCCGCCTCCTATGCAATTTGCGCCGACAGTTCCGCAAATATGTCGTCCGCCGCTGACTCAACGCCCTAATGGAACCACAGCAGTCGCAGGCGCAAGCATCATCCCTACCGCTCGACTAGATGTAGGCATTAAAGAAGAGCTAGGTGCTTAGCCCGGGAACCCGCAGAAAAGCCTTCACCGGCAAGCTATGTTGCCATGCGACCACACTGGCGTCGCTTTTGAAGGAGACCGCAGCGTAGTAAATGCCAAGACCTGAATGCTTACCTAGCCAATTGGCGCTGGCCTGTCGAATGTCCAGGCTGCGGCAATATCCCTATCAAGGTCGTGATGCAGAAGTTCATACCTCAGACCATCGTCGTCGGCAATTACCACGCCGGGTGACAAAGCAGTCTTCTGCAGCAGCCAATCCTGTCCGGTAGAGCCATGCCGGCAGCGACGCTGTTTGCATGGCCTTTCTAGCTCCCAGAAGTTCCAGTCTATTCGTCTGCCGGGTGAATCCAGCAGCCGGGACTCTCACTATCGAAGAAATCTACTTCTACCTCGCCGAGGTCATCCTGGATGATCTGATGGGCCGTATTGCAGTAAGCTTGGCTGCCCCGAAATACTGAAACGGCCACACGCTGGATGCCACTGCCTCGCATTCGCTTGAGCAGGTGCCTGTCATGCTCCCCCAGTCCCCAGCCGAACAGGGTCAGCGATCTGCGTGGCGATGTGAGGACCTCCCGATAGACCGTGGACAGGTAATAGCTGCTACGGATTGAGTTGAATTTTTGCCCGGCGGTGCCCTCACTGACGAACAGCGGCACAACTCGTTCGCTACGCCACTGCCGCAGGATCGCTTCCAGCAGCCCATGGCCTGCAGCATGGATTTTGAACTCTTCCTCCACGTTATTACGGCTCAGAGCCAAGCTACCGTGGGGGTAGAAGACCAAGGTATTTTCGCGCTCGCCGTAAAGCGAACGGAATCGCCGCCAATCGTCGTCAAAACTGCCGTCGCGGAAGCAGTCCTTGAACTTGTGACCATCGTCGACGTTAAAGCCGTGCGCCATGGTCCAGTAGACCAGCAAGTCGTAGTTCAGCGAGAGCACCGTGTCGAACCCTTTAAGGTACTGGTACATGTTGGGCAGATGTTGTGTGACCTGCTCGTACTCGGGGTGTACGCTGCGGACCGCCTGTATTAAGGAGTCTCGAACTCGCACATACGCCTGGTGCGTTCGCTCGTCAGGAATTTCAAGTGACCGGTTCACGTTGCTGGCCTGCCAGACCAGCCGCAGGACAAGCTCAAAATCGCTGGTTTCGAAGAAGTCGAACAGGCGCTGCACATCGCCGTCGAGCAACTCATTCTCGCGAGCATGCGTCAGCAGAGAGCCATACGCGAAGGTCGGCGCAATCGCGATGCTCGCACCGTTGCCGAGCAAGATAGTGCCGCGACGATAGTTGTTAGAAATTTCTGCCCACGGCAGGATGGGGAATGGCATACCGGCTCCGCTCTGGATGTTGTCGCGCGATGATAGCCGTACCCGGTGAACGTTTATCAGTGACCGCGTCAATAAAAAACGTGATCACCGAACCGCGGCAAGAATTGAATGAGTGCACGGAAGGAAACTGTATGAGTGGGGAGTAGCTGTCGACCTGATTGCCGGATGCTGCTTTCCGCCACCGCATGTTGTAGGTCGAAGGCGGCCGGCTGGGAGTAACGGCTATTGCTTGAAACAAGCCATTCCTGTAGCCGTGGACACTAGGTATGCCCCAATGACTCGTGACAGCCTTCGCGGAACATCACAGACTTTTCGATAGTGGCCCCATGCTATATCGTGCACCCTGTGTTTGGCGATGATCTGTGGCGGTTTGTTTCGCCGTGTCAGGGAAGATGAGCAATGCAACGATTTTTACGCAACAAAGTACCTCCCTCCATTTTCCGCGAAAAGCAATTCAGGAAGTCCAGAGAGCAACTGCTGGAGTTCTTCAGTCTGGACACTCAGGAGCGCTCTCAAACCCGTGTGCCCATGGAAGACCTGGAACTGAATCTGAACCAGGTCAGCCCTGTTTATGATGCGCTGGGACAAATGTTTCGATGGAAATGCGCATTTTGCGAAAGCAAGGATCATCCACTTCCCTACCGATTCCGACCAACGTCGTCTGCAACCTCTACGATAGGAGGGATTGACTCGCATCTCTACTATGTCTGGCTCGCCAATGCCTGGGAAAATATCTATCCCATCTGTCTGAGGTGTATTCCGCGTCAGCCTTCGTTCTTTCCGATCAAGGGCAAACGTGCTCCGATTCCGAACCTTGACCAATTACGCCAGTATGCCGATGACAATCTTGGTTCATGGCGCTTCTCCACATACCGCGAGACAGCCGTTTTGCTTGATCCGTGCGTTGATCAGCGTTTTGAAAAGCACTTTTTCCCCTCCGTTAATGGCGAGCTGCTGCCACTGTCTGAAGAGGGCGATATCACAATCGCCAATTTTCGCCTGGACCGTCCAGAATTGAATGAACTGCGGGAAGCCAGACTTCGGCAGTACCGTGAAGAACTATTGGCGCCTGGTGAACACCTGCCGCGATTACGCCAGACTACCTTTCAGACCTATTTTGACTTCGCCGAACTTGAGTTCGGTGGCCTGTGGTACCTGCAATGCCGGCGAATTGCGCTGTACTTGTCACAAAGAGCTGGCCTGACAATGCCTACGGGCCGCTCCGGGGTGGCAAAGACACTGAAAACACTGCTTTCAGTCGGGGACTATCAGCAGACGCGTGAACAATTGCAGGGGTGGATTGAAGAAACTGACTTCGGCCGTAAAACCTTGAACATACCGCCAACGGACTATGGCGTTCTGGACACTGAGCCAGACCAGCAGAAGCCCCCCGTGCCGCTGGTTTACCCGTCCTTGCATTCCATCGAACTTCAGCATTTCAAGGCGATCGAGCACCTCGAATTGAATCTCGGCACACTCAGCGCCGAATCGCAGTTGAGCAATGAAACTCTACAGCCAGCACTGCTGATACTGGGTGAAAACGCCACCGGAAAAAGCTCGATTCTCGAAGCGATTGCGCTAGCGCTGAGCCATCCACATACACCTGCCACCTTGAACCTGACACCTGCCTCCTTCGTGCTTTCTCCAGCCCAACTGGGCTCGGATGACGTGGCCTCTAAAACCCTGGCACAGGTACGTTTGAGTTTCGACGAGGGGCAAGCCAAAGTCTTGAGGATTGATGACAACGTCTTTCGACCGGATGGACTGGGTGATGTACCGCCGGTGTTCGCTTACGGCGCCTTTCGCCAATACCAGAAAAGATCTTCTCAGGCTCATGAAGCCAATCACGCGATCATCAACCTGTTCGAAACGGATCGCCTGCTGGCTAATCCGGAGCAATGGCTACTCGGGCTGGAGGGCGAAGACTTCAATGACGTAGCCCGTGCATTGAAAATCATCATGTCTGTGGACGGCGACATAAAAGTCATCGAAAAAGCGCCCGACGGTAAATCCTGCCTGATCGTGACGGTCCCCGCGGGTGTAGTAACCAGGACACCGCTCAATGATGTGTCCTCAGGCTACAGAACCATCCTGGCAATGGTGTGCGACATCATGCAACGGCTCATGGACCGTCGCGTCCATCCCCGTTTTCAAGGACTTGAGCATGCCCAGGCTGTGGTGTTAATCGACGAAGTCGAAGCGCACCTGCACCCGCGCTGGAAAATTCAGATCATGCATGTGTTGCGCAAGGCCTTGCCCAAGGTCACGTTCATCGCCACCAGCCATGACCCCCTGTGTCTGCGCGGCATGCAGAAAGGAGAAGTCGTGGTCGTTCAACGTCGGTCCAAGGCTGGCGGGGCAAAGACTAAGTACGCCACGTGCATTGAGCAATTGAGTGATCTACCGGACTCCTCCCGGTTGACGATCGAGCAATTGCTGACGTCCGATTTTTTCAATTTGATGTCAACTGATCAGCCGGAAATGGACAAACAACTGGCCAGCGTGGCCGATCTATTGAGCAAGCGCAAAAACAGAGAGGTGTTGACCGCCCAAGAACAGCGGGTCATGGCCTATTTCGAAGATGAGGTCAACGACGCGCTTCCCGTTGGCACCAGTGAGGCCCAGCGTGTCGTTCAGGAGGCTGTCGCCGAATTTCTTCAGCGGCGAAAGAAAGAACCTTCCAGTGAGTGGGAAACGATACGTGTGGAAACAAAGACCAAAATACTGAATATCCTCAAGGACTTTTGAACCGTGCGCTTCGTTGACCGATCCCTCGTGAAAAAGCCCCTGGCGATGTTGCCGAGAAAGACCACAGTCAGTGCCGCCGATCAGGAACTCACTGATTTAACAGCCTATTTCAAAGAAAAAACGGCTGCACTTGAGACCTTGGCGCGCGCCAGAGCCACGATGGCGGCCGATGATCCGGTTGTGATTGAAGCCGCAAAGGCAGTGGACTACTTGAAAAAACCCCTTTTCAAGACCTATCGCAAAAATTCGGTCAAAACCCAGTTGTTAGCGCTGTTTCATGGCAAGTGCGCGTATTGCGAAACGTTCTACCCTGCCGTGGCCCCGGTTGACGTAGAGCATTACAGGCCGAAGGGGGGCGTAGATAATACTGACCATACGGGGTATTGGTGGCTGGCGATGGATTGGGAAAACCTGCTTCCCAGCTGTATCCATTGCAACCGACTGAACGAACACATCACACCGGTGCTCTCGACCCAATTGGTTGAACTGCGCAGTGACCACTTAGGCTTCAGCAAGCAACGCAGGGTCACTACAGGCAAAGGCAACCATTTTCCAATCCTGGGGGCGCGCGCGACAAAGGACTCGAGGGACTGTTCAACGGAATACGCGTTGTTACTCAATCCCTGCCTGGATGATCCACAAGAGCATTTAGCCTTCCATGTCGACTGCGAAAAGCTCATTGGGTTGGTGTTACCAAAACCACACGATGGCGCGGGGCTACCTGAAGTCATTCCAACCCAAGATCTACTCCCGGAATTCAAAGGTGAAATTGATAAGGCGCTTGAAGACAAGCTCAGTCTTCGTGGCGCGGTATCGATCCATACCTACGGGCTGAACCGTTTGGGGTTGGTCCAGGATCGCACGCGAGTACTGCGCCAACTCGCCTTTATGGAGGAGTCAGTAAAGGATCTTTGCGCGATGATTCTGAAACTCGAAATGTGCAGGAATGCTCCGTGCGCGGATGAAAACAAGCGCATCATAAAACGAATGGAGGCATTGATAGACCGTACGGTGCGACATATGAAAGAGATGGCCAAGCCTCAAGCACCCTACTCGACGATGGTTCGCGAATATCTGTCTGGTTTCGAGAAGCGCCTCGTCTGATCAAAGCTTACCCGGCAGGCCGTCCATTCGCTTTCAACGCAGGTGTTCGATCCTAGATGGCAACCCAACACAGTTTTGTCATCAAGCCAATTGATAGCACCCTAACGAAAGGTGCATGCTAGGCTCTGCACGAAAAGAGATGTCGCATACACCGCATGGAACAAGCCAGTGAGACCATGGCCGGATAGCTTTTCGCGAGCTTGTCGAAGCGTGTCACGATCCTGCGGTTCTCTTTCAGCCAGCCAAACATTCGCTCGATGATGTCGAATTGACCCAATGGGTGACGGCACGCTGAAGCCCTTGTGGTACTCAGCGCAGTGACTCGGTACTTTCAGGGCATCGCCCACCACGGCATTTTTCATAATGATCTCGAGGGCATGTGCGACAGACTCGTGCAGCCTCTTGGGGTTAAGTTAATCGTGCAATCGAAAGGATCGTTGAAGCTGGCAGAGCTGAACTGAACTGAATCGTCCTTGGTTTCGTAGAAACCTCCAAGACCAGCAAACCAATTACGCGGATGCAAATATTGAGTAGAACACAGCAGATCGGAGTTGCTGCTCTCGAGCGAGGGCGGATTAGCGTGTCCTTGATGAGCCCTTCAACGTACCTCCAGATCCAATGAGGAGTTACACCGAAAGCCAGTCATTGCCATACTGGAGTCCGTGAGAAATCGCCGCTCGCGAGCGCTCTCGCACCCTGTGTAATTGGGGGCAAAACTGGGGGCATCATTAGTTTTTTATGACCTGAAACTACCGTCCTAGAGCCCAGACGAAATGTTTTTCGGCGATCCGGACAGTCTTTAACGCTGTTTGCTGGCCTGTCCGCTTACCGAAGCAGCCGGATATTCTCGTTGATACGTTGCTGAATCATCTGCCGGGTGGCCAAGGTGATGGCGTTCGGGTATTGCTTCTGTGCCAAGGCTTCGAACCCCGCTCCGACCTCGCACACGCGATCGATCAGGGCAGCAGCGACGTCCGCCGCAAGCTCGGCTTCTCTGGCAAGACCGAGCATGGCCGCACGGTCGATCGCCAATGCCTCTCCCATGACGTCCATCTGGTGATACCCCCCGGGCCCTTCGCAAAACGTCACGTCGTAAGCGGGCGCCAGGGTCCAGGCGCCGGTTGATGACATCACGTACGCGAAATTCTTCGGGTGATCGTCCCGGTTGTTGAACACCACATTGAAGACGGCACGTTCGAATGCGAGCGCTTTCTCGCGCATGTCGTTGGTGCACAGTTGCGTCGCCCGAAAGAAGTTGACGTAGTCCAATGAGCCTGGCGATGTGAAATCCGCTCCCGTGAATGCCGCAAGGCTCTGCATCGGCACGCGCAGGCCGTTTTTTCGATCAAAGCGCCGACTGGAGAAAGCCGCGAGCCCGTTGGGCAGTTCGAAATACAGGGTATCGGGCGTCGAGATGCCACACATCCGCAGGCACTCGGCATACAGCGTCTCAATCGCGCACACTTCGGGATGCTCGCCCCGTGCAGGAAACTTGACCAGCCAGGCCTCGAAGGCCGGATTGACCGCCGTTGTGAAGTGGCCGGTCTGCGGGTCGCGGTACACGAGGGCCTTGGGCCTGGCCCCCTGCGGAGAGCCACCCACGAGCATCAATTGCGCCAGAAACTCGCCACCGTCGCCATTGAGTACGTGCCGGACTTCAGCCGCCAGCGCGTCAAGCGAGACGTGTTGCCGGGCCTCCTCCCCTTCGGGTGCCACAGGCTCGAACGTCATCGCGCCCATCGCGTTGTCCCCTACGTACGCAAGTCGCTCCAGAGGCCCGATCCGGGCGGTGTTGAGATGGCGGCGCCTGAACAGCCGATCCATCAGCAGCATGCCCCAGCCATCGGGCAAGGCATCATAGACCGGGCCCGGCAGGCCTAGCTGATGAGGCGCAAACCCTCTGCGCAAGGTCTCGCCTTTAAGCGGGAGGGTGAATGAAGACAGCTCCAGCCCCCGCTTCTTCGCCTCCGCGCTGTATTCGAAAACGATCTGCGGACGCCCGTTGATCGCCGCCGTGGAGACCAGCGTGCCCCACAGCCAACGCTCGCCCCAACCTTCATAGAAAACGTGCACTTGCTCAAGCATCAGTAGGTGCCCGCTTCACTCGTTGACGCCGCGTGCTGCGTTCATAACGGCGAATGTCATCAACACTTTCCAGGCGCGGCAGGAACAGCGCTTCGAGTTCCTTGCTTCGACCCAGCACCACAGCGACCCGGACAACGGTCTCCATGCCAACGTTGCGTCCGGCTTCAAGGTTCGACACAGTGGTGACCCCTACGCCTGCGCGGCCGGCCAGATCGCTCTGTGTCATCTGCTGGGCCAGACGTTCGGTGCGTAAACGCTCACACAGCCGTTTCACGATCTCGTCCGGCTTGCTGAAGTTGAAATCCAACACGATCATGGCTCCGCAGTAATAAATGCTTCAGGCAGGGAGAATAGGAGGGTGTGCGCGACATATCAATGCCTTTAAATCCATAATATTGTGTCTTATCTCGAAGATTACGACATAAGCGACATTATAATGGAGTTATCAGACAAACTTTGATTCGACAGCGATGGACGTTGCCATAGAACGACGCCCGTTATCGTCCCAAGCCCCGTCCCAGAGCCTTTGTAGCCGGAAATATCATTCCCACTGATATTTACCTTCGCCGTATTCGATTCGTGCAATAGAACCCCCGAGAACAGAATCCGCCCATCTCAATAACATCGGCGGATTTTCCCATGGTTCAGTCACTTACTCCCTTGCGCTATCCCCTTGCCGCGCTGGCACTGGTGGTGCTCAGCGCGTGTGGTAAAGGCCCTGAGACGGCAGCTCAGGCTCCGGCGGCAGCCAAAGTCAACGTGGCCAAGGTGCTTGAGCAGCCCGTCAACGAATGGGATGAAGTCACCGCGCGTCTGGAAGCCCCGGAAACCGTGCAGGTTCGCCCTCGCGTTTCGGGTCAGATCGATTCCGTCGCGTTCACCGACGGCGAGCTGGTGAAGAAAGGCGACCTGTTGTTCCAGATCGACCCGCGTCCGTTCGAAGCTGAAGTGCATCGCCTCGACGCTCAACTGCAACAGGCCAAGGCCGCATCGGTTCGCAGCAACAACGAAGCCCAGCGTGGCGAGCGTCTGCGCACCAACAACGCGATCTCGGCGGAACTGGCCGACTCGCGGACCACCACCGCGCAGGAATCCAAGGCCGCCGTGGCCGCCATTCAGGCCCAGCTCGATCTGGCGAAGCTGAACCTGAGCTTTACTCGCGTGACCGCGCCGATCACTGGCCGTGTCAGCCGCGCAGAAATCACCTCGGGCAACATCGTCACCGCCGATCAGAGCATCCTCACCAGCGTAGTCTCCACCGATAAGGTGTACGCCTACTTCGACGCCGACGAGCGTGTGTTCCTGAAGTACAACCAATTGGCGCGCGACGGCAAACGCGGCGCGACCAGCCCGGTGTACATGGGCCTGTCCAATGAAGCTGAAAACCCGCATCAGGGCCAGATGAACTTCGTCGACAACCAGGTCAACCCACGCACCGGCACCATCCGTGGCCGCGCCGTGTTCGACAACAGCAAGGGCGAATACACCCCTGGCCTGTATGCCCGTCTGAAGCTGGTCGGCAGCGGCACCTACACCGCCATGCTGATCAAGGACGAAGCCGTCGGTACTGACCTTGGCAAGAAGTTCGTGCTCGTTGTCGACAAGGACAACAAGGCCACCTACCGCAACGTCGACCTGGGTCCGAAACTCGAAGGCCTGCGGATCGTGCGCAGCGGCTTGCAGAAAGACGACCGCATCGTGGTCAGCGGTCTGCAACGCGTGCGCCCGGGCTCACCGATCGACCCGCAAGACACCCCGATGGCCAGCGCCGACACGCTCGCTGCTCTGCAACAACAGCGCCAGGCACTTGAAGCCAGCAACCAACCGAAGGCCCAGTCCAAACTGGATGCCAAAGTTGCCGCTGCTACGCCACGCGGTTAAGGGACACACTCGATGAATTTTTCAAAATTCTTTATCACGCGACCGATCTTCGCAGCGGTGCTTTCGCTGTTGATCCTGATCGCGGGCGCCATCTCGCTGTTCCAGCTACCGATCAGTGAATACCCGGAAGTCGTGCCACCGACCGTCGTCGTGCGTGCCAACTTCCCCGGCGCCAACCCGAAAGTGATCGGCGAAACCGTGGCGGCGCCTCTGGAGCAAGCCATTACCGGTGTCGAGAACATGCTGTACATGTCCTCTCAGGCCACCGCCGACGGCAAACTCACCCTGACCATCACTTTCGCGCTGGGGACTAACCTCGACACCGCGCAGGTGCAGGTGCAGAACCGCGTGACGCGGACCGAGCCGAAACTGCCGGAAGAAGTGACCCGCATCGGTATCACCGTGGACAAGGCCTCCCCGGACCTGACCATGGTGGTTCACTTGACCTCCCCCGATCAGCGTTACGACATGCTGTACCTGTCGAACTATGCCGTGCTAAACATTAAAGATGAGCTGGCGCGTCTGAACGGTGTCGGTGACGTGCAGCTGTTCGGTATGGGTGACTACTCCCTGCGTGTCTGGCTCGACCCGAACAAGACCGCTTCGCGCAACATCACCGCAACCGATGTCGTTAACGCCATTCGCGAGCAGAACCGCCAGGTGGCCGCCGGTCAACTGGGTGCACCGCCCTCCCCGAGCGCGACCAGCTTCCAGATGTCGATCAACACTCAAGGTCGTCTGGTGACCGAGGAAGAGTTCGAAAACATCATCGTGCGTGCGGGCGAAAACGGTGAAATCACCCGTGTTCGCGACATCGCCCGTGTGGAACTCGGCTCCAGCCAGTACGCCCTGCGTTCGCTGCTGAACAACCAGCCGGCCGTGGCGATCCCGATCTTCCAGCGCCCAGGCTCCAACGCCATCGACATTTCCAACGAAGTGCGCGGCGAAATGGAACTGCTGAAGAAGAGCTTCCCGGAGGGCATGGACTACAGCATCGTCTACGACCCGACGATCTTCGTGCGCGGCTCTATCGAAGCAGTGGTTCACACCCTCTTCGAAGCGCTGATCCTCGTGGTCCTGGTGGTGATCCTGTTCCTGCAGACCTGGCGCGCCTCGATCATTCCGCTGGCCGCTGTGCCGGTGTCGCTGATCGGTACGTTCGCGGTCATGCACCTGTTCGGCTTCTCCCTCAATGCGCTGTCGCTGTTCGGCCTCGTACTCGCGATCGGTATCGTGGTGGACGACGCCATCGTGGTGGTGGAAAACGTCGAGCGAAACATCGAGCTCGGCCATAAACCGATGGAAGCCACGCAAATCGCCATGCGCGAAGTGACCGGCCCGATCATCGCGACCGCGCTGGTGCTGTGTGCGGTGTTCGTACCGGCGGCCTTCATCTCCGGCCTGACGGGACAGTTCTATAAACAGTTCGCGTTGACCATCGCCATCTCGACGGTGATCTCGGCCTTCAACTCCCTGACCCTGTCGCCTGCACTGGCTGCGGTATTGCTCAAGGGCCACGACGAGCCGAAAGACGGGTTCTCGCGCTTCCTCGACAAGCTCTTGGGTGGCTGGCTGTTCCGTCCGTTCAACCGCGTTTTCGTCAAGGCCAGTAACGGCTACGTCGGCGCCGTCGGTCGCGTGATCCGCGTTAGCGGCGTGGCACTGTTGGTGTATGCCGGTCTGATCGTCATGACGTGGCTGGGCTTCTCGACCACACCAACCGGTTTCGTGCCGCAACAGGACAAGCAATACCTGGTGGCCTTCGCCCAACTGCCGGACGCCGCGAGCCTGGACCGCACCGAAGATGTAATCAAACGCATGTCCGACATCGCGCTGAAACAGCCTGGCGTCGAGAGTGCCGTAGCGTTCCCGGGTCTGTCGATCAACGGCTTCACCAACAGCCCTAACTCCGGCATCGTGTTCGTGACGCTCAAGCCGTTCGATGAGCGCACGCTGGCCAGTGAATCCGCCGGTGCAATCGCCGGGGCATTGAACGGCAAGTACGCGTCGATCCAGGAAGCCTACATGGCCATCTTCCCTCCGCCGCCGGTACAGGGCCTGGGCACGATTGGCGGTTTCCGTCTGCAGATTGAAGACCGTGGCAACCTCGGTTACGACGAGCTTTACAAAGAAACGATGAACATCATCGGCAAGAGCCGCAGCGTGCCGGAACTGGCCGCACTGTTCACCAGCTACACCGTGAACGTGCCACAGGTCGATGCCGCCATCGACCGCGAAAAAGCCAAGACCCACGGCGTGGCCATCAGCGACATCTTCGACACCCTGCAGGTGTACCTGGGCTCGCTGTATGCCAACGACTTCAACCGTTTCGGTCGTACCTATCAGGTCAACGTTCAGGCTGAACAGAAATTCCGTCAGGACGCCGAGCAGATCGGTCAGCTGAAAGTGCGCAACAATCTGGGCGAGATGATCCCGCTGGCGACCCTGCTGCACGTCACCAACACCTCCGGCCCGGACCGCGTGATGCACTACAACGGCTTTATCACCGCCGAGATCAACGGTGCCGCCGGCCCAGGCTTCAGCTCGGGTCAGGCACAGGCCGCGATGGAAAAACTGCTCAAGCAGGAACTGCCGAACGGCATGACCTACGAGTGGACCGACCTGACCTACCAACAGATCCTGTCGGGTAACACCGCGCTGCTGGTCTTCCCGCTCTGCGTACTGCTGGCCTTCTTGGTATTGGCTGCGTTGTATGAAAGCTGGAGCTTGCCGCTGGCGGTCATCCTGATCGTACCGATGACCCTGCTGTCGGCCATCGCCGGTGTGATCATTGCTGGTAGCGACAACAACATCTTCACCCAGATCGGCCTGATCGTACTGGTGGGCCTGGCCTGTAAGAACGCGATCCTCATCGTCGAATTCGCCAAGGATGAACAGGAAAAAGGCAAGACCCCGCTGGAGGCCGTACTGGAAGCCTGCCGCCTGCGTCTGCGTCCGATCCTGATGACCTCCTTCGCGTTCATCATGGGTGTCGTGCCATTGGTGCTGTCGAGCGGTGCCGGTGCCGAGATGCGTCATGCCATGGGTGTGGCCGTGTTCTCCGGGATGCTCGGCGTGACCTTCTTCGGTCTGCTGCTGACCCCTGTGTTCTATGTGCTGATTCGTAATTACGTGGGACGCAAAGAGGCGCGCAAGGCCGCCAAGGCCCAACGCGTCCAGACCATCGCTCCGGAGGCTCATTGATGAAGGCTGTAAAACTCTTCCTGCCGAGCCTGTTGGTCCTTGCGCTGGCGGCCTGTGCCGTCGGCCCTGACTACAAGAAGCCGGACACTGCGGCGGCCAATATTCAGGCCGCTGCACAGGGCACCTACGACCGCAACCGCACCGAGACCATCTGGTGGCAGCAGTTCGAAGACCCGACCCTGAACCAGCTGGTGGCTCAGTCGCTGCAAGGCAACCGTGAACTGCGCGTCGCCTTCGCCCGACTGAAAGCGGCCCGTGCAATTCGTGACGACATCAGCAACGACGCGATGCCGGTCGTGACCAGCCGCGCCAGCAGTCAGGTCGGCCGCGCTCAGGTGCCGGGTGAAACCGAGCACCGGGTCAATCAGGAACGCTACGACCTGGGCCTGGACATGGCTTGGGAGATCGACCTGTTCGGCCGCATCCAGCGCGAACTGGAAGCCAGCGATGCTGATCAACAGGTGGCCGAGGCCAATCTGTATCAGCTGCAAGTGACCATGATCGCCGAACTGGTGGACGCGTACGGTCAACTACGTGGCGCACAACTGCGCGAACACATTGCCCGGGACAACCTGAAAAACCAGCAGGACTCCCGCGACGTGACGCGACAACTGCGCGATGAAGGCGTCGGCAATGAAATCGACGTCGTGCGAGCCGATGCGCGCTATGCCGCAGTGGAAGCGACCATTCCGCAGCTGCAAGCCGAGCAGGTTCGTGAACGCAACCGCATCGCCACGTTGCTGGGCGAACGCCCGGACGCCATGACCGTGAGCCTGGCCCCGGCCAAGCTTCCAGCGATTTCCAAGGCGCTGCCGATTGGTGACCCGACCAAGCTCCTGGAAAACCGTCCTGACGTGCGCAGCGCCGAACGGCAACTGGCGGCGCAGACCGCGCGGATTGGCGTGCAGACCGCCGACCTGTTCCCACGGGTCAGCCTCAGCGGCTTCCTGGGTTTCACCGCCAGCCGGGGATCGCAGATCGGTTCGGGCGCGGCCCAAGCCTGGGGCCTTGGCCCGAGCATCACCTGGGCCGCGTTTGACCTGGGCAGTGTGAAGGCGCGTATTCGTGGCGCCAACGCCGATGCCGAAGGCGCACTGGCCAACTACGAGCAGCAAGTGCTGCTGGCGCTGGAAGAAACCGAGAACGCGTTCAGCGACTACGACAAGCGTCAGCAGCGGCTGGTGTCGCTGGTGCGTCAGAGCGAGGCGAGCCGTTCCGCGGCCAACCTGGCGAGCATTCAGTACAAGGAAGGCACCGCTGACTTCCTGGTCTTGCTGGATGCGGAGCGCGAGCGTCTGGCGGCTGAAGACTCTCAGGCCCTGGCCGAGATCGACCTGTATCGCGGGATCGTCGCCATCTACAAGGCGCTGGGCGGCGGATGGCAGCCTAACGCCTGATGACCGAAACAAGGGACGGCGTACCCCGCCGTCTTTTCGAAGCCCCGCACTCACAAGGTTCGGGGCTTTTTTGTTATGAACCGCTGAGGGACGGATGCCTTGCCTGACGGTGCTAGCTGCGGTGTATGCAGGTTTGCTGTCGATTTTGGCCGCAGGCCGGTGCTTTCAAGTGGCGCGATGGGGGATGTGCGCATTCCGCTTTTGATTCTGGCCGCAGGCCGTGGGAGTTGGCTTGCCTACGATCTGCTGCGCAGCAGTAGTAAACCCGTTGGATGCGGTGTGCCTGACACAACCGAGGTGTCAGGTTTTGCTGCCGCTTCGCAGCAGATCGTAGGCAAGCCAACTCCCACGGCCTTCGGCCAGAAACCGGACGGTGGCGAGGCCTGATGGTTGAATGTCTCCGTCAATACCTACCCCAACAACTGACTCACCACAGCCCGCAATTTCCCCGGCTTGACCGGCTTGTTCAGCAGCGGCGCGTTCAGCCGCTGCAATGACCGTCGACACGCATCGGTGCGGTCCGCCGTGATCATCACGCACGGGATTTCCCAGCCGAAATGCGCCCGCAGGTCCGCGACCACATCGCAGCCTAATACCCCGTGGTCGAGATGAAAATCGAACAGGATCATCTCCGGCGCCCGCCCCTGGAGCACCCGGTAACAGGCGGCCTGATCGGTCGCTGTCAACACCTCGCAACCCCACTGTCCCAACAACGCGGCCATGCTGTCGAGAATGCTGGTCTCGTTGTCCAGCACCAGCAGGCGACGTCCCGGCAGCGGGTTGCCCGTGCCTGGCGCTTGGTGGGCAGCGACGCTGATCGGCACCGGCATTTCCGCTGAGAGCGGCACGTCGATGGAAAACACCGACCCTTTCCCCGGCCGTGAACGGACCTGAATCCGACAGCCCAGAATGCGGCCAATGCGCTCGACGATGGCCAGTCCCAACCCGACCCCTTTACGATCTGCCGCGCGGCCGACATCCAGCTGGTTGAACTCCAGAAAGATCGACGCCAGCCGGTCGTCGGCGATTCCCCGGCCCGTGTCCCACACCTCGATGCGCAGCGCATCCCCTCGCCTGCGCGCACCGAGCAAAATGCTGCCGCGATCGGTGTAGCGACAAGCGTTGCTGAGAAAATTGCGCAGAATCCGCGTGATCAGCCGCAGGTCGGTACGCACCGCAAACGGGCCGATACGGGCACGCAGGGCCAAACCCGCCGCCTCCGCCACGGGCTCAAATTCCGACACCAACGGCGCCAACACTTCCTCAAGGCGATACAGCTCGATGTCGGGCTGGATCGACGCCCGGTCGAGCTTCGCAATGTCGAGCAAATCGGTGAGCAGGTCCTCTGCCCCTTCCAGCGCCTGATGGGTGCGCTCCACCAATGTCTGTTCGGCATCGGGCAAGTGACGCTCGCGCAGGGTCGAAATCAGCAGCCTCGCGGCGTTCAACGGTTGCAGCAAGTCGTGGCTGGCCGCTGCGAGGTATTTGTCCTTACTGCGATTGGCGGACTCGGCGGCGTCGCGGGCCTCACGCAGCTCGTCGGTGCGCGCCGTGACGCGCAATTCAAGCTGGTCATTGAGTTCCTGCAAACGCTGTTGCGCCAGCTTGCGCTCGGTGATGTCGGCCACAAAACCCTCGAACACGCCGTCTTCGTCGGGCTTGAGCAGCAGGTTCATGAGCACGTCGACGTAGCTGCCGTCCTTGCGCCGCAACCGGGTTTCATAACCTTGCAGGCTCTGGTCCCGTTGCAGCACCTGCGCGATGCTCTGCATTTCCGCCTGCCCGCCGACGAACAGCGTGCTCCCCAGATCGTCGAGCACCCGCAGCACTTCGTCGGGATCGCGGTAGCCGAGCATGCGCGCCAGTGCCGGATTCGCCGCTCGCAGCCCCTCATGTAACCGCGCCTGAAAGATGCCGTGGACCGCGTGTTCGAACAGCCATTTATAACGGTTGCGCTCGTTTTCCAGCTCGGCGAGACGCAGGGTCAGCTCCGGATAATGGCTCTTGCGCGTCGAATGATTGCCCAGCCCGAGCAGCGCTGTCAGCGCGGACTGTTGGGTGTCAGAGGGCTTCGCCATAGACCACTTCGACGTCGCGCTGGCTGGACGTGCGGGGGTTGGTGAGGATGCACGGATCGCCCATGGCGTGCCGAGAAAGGAACGGGATATCCGCCGTGCTGACACCGTGCAATCCGAGGGTTTCGTGAAAGCCCATCTGGTGTTTGAGCGAGATTAGGTGGTCCACCAATCGCTTGCTGATCGCCGCGTGATTCAGGCCTCGGCAATCGATGCCCAAGGTTTCGGCGATCACTTTGAAACGGTCCGGGGCCGAGCTGTAATTGAATGCCACAACGTGTTCGATCAACACGGCGTTGCACAGGCCATGGGGCAGATCAAGGAGGCCGCCCAGGCTATGGGACATGGCGTGCACCGCGCCGAGAATCGCGTTGGAAAACGCCAGTCCCGCCTGCATGCTGCCGAGCATGACCTTCTCGCGGAGGGCAATGTCGGTGGGGTTGGCGATCATCTGCACCAAATGGCCGTTGATCAGCCGCATGGCTTCCAGTGCGTGGGGGTCGGTGAGCGGGCCATGGCCGGTGGAAACGAACGCTTCGATGGCATGCACCAGCGCGTCGATACCCGTGCAGGCCGACAGAAACGGGTCCATGCTCAGCGTGGTTTCTGGATCGATGAGCGACACGTCGGGCACCACCGCCTTGCTGACGATGGAGATCTTCATGCGTTCCTGGCGGTCGGAAATAATCACGAATTGCGAGACGTCCGCCGAAGTGCCTGCGGTGGTCGGGATCAGGATCAACGGCGGGCTGGGCACGCGGATGGTGTCCACGCCTTCGAATTCAAGAATGTTGCGACCGTGGGCCACCGCGATGCCGATGGCCTTGCCGCAATCCATCGGGCTGCCGCCGCCCACCGCCACGATCACGTCGCAATGGTGTTCACGATAGAGGTCGGCGCCGAGCATCACCTCCTCGACGCGAGGGTTGGGCGACACAGCGCTGTAAATGAAATAGTCGAGGTCTTGCGCGTGCAGGCTGGCTTCGACGTCCGCGACCCAACCGGCGGCGATCACGCCAGGGTCACTGACCACCATGACCTTGCGCGCGCCGAAGGTCTTGGCGTAATTGCCGACGCTGTGACGGCTGCCAGCGCCGAAGATGATTTCCGGGGCCACGAACTTGCGCAGCATGTTGAGGCTCTGGCTCATATCAGGCGGTTTCTTGTTCTTGTCGGGAATGAGGGCCAGCCTAGAGCATCCGCAGGGGTTTGCAATAAGACCAAGGGCTGACGGTGTGGGTTGGCAGCCACTGTCGGCGATACCGACTTGAAACCCGCGTGTCTCGGGGCGTTCAGCCGTGTCGGCGACACGTGGGTGGATCGAAATCGTTCAGACCGTCTACGACTTTGGTACTGCTTTCGCTCTCGATGGTCGCATTCACAAAGCAGCGCTACTGACGTGTAATGCCGCTCAGGGCCAACGACAGGCTAGACAATAAGAAAGGAAAGACGCCATGTACAAGATCCTGATTGCCGACGACCATCCGCTGTTTCGCGAGGCGATTCACAACGTGATCAGCGACGGGTTTCCGGGCAGTGAAGTCATGGAAACCGAAGACCTGGACAGCGCACTGGCGATGACTCAGGGTCATGAAGACCTCGACCTGATTCTGCTGGACCTGAACATGCCGGGGATGCACGGGCTGAACGGCCTGATCAACCTGCGCAACGAGGCGCCGACCATCCCGGTGGTCATCGTCTCAGCCGAACAGGACAAGCACGTGGTGCTGCAAGCCATTACGTATGGCGCCGTGGGGTTCATTACCAAATCATCGCCACGCAAGCAGATGACCGACGCCATCGAGCAGATCCTCAACGGCAATGTCTACCTGCCGCCGGACATCATCCGCAGCCAGAAACCCGGCCACCGCAGCACCCCTCGCGACGCTCCGCAGCTACAGCCTGAAATGCTCGAAGCGCTGACACGCAAACAGTTGCAGGTGCTGGAGCGCATGACCAAAGGCGATTCCAACAAACAAATCGCCTTCACCCTCACCATCGCCGAAACCACGGTCAAAGCCCACGTCTCCGCGATCCTGCGCAAGCTCAACGTGCACAACCGGGTACAAGCGATTCTGAGCGCCGGGGATATAGACTTCGCGGCGTACTTGCGGCGTTAGCAAAGCCCGCGCCAGGGAGCATCTCTGTAGGAGCGAATTCATTCGCGAAGGGGCCAGTACATCCGACAAATCTCTGCTGGCTGCGCCACCGTCTTGCGAATGAATTCGCTCCTACAGTTTTGGACTCGGGAGTTCAGACATATCTGGGCAACACTGGGAATCCGATCAGGCGCCCCAACCAAATCGGGCTGAACCCGATCCTCCTGTGGGAGCGAATTCATTCGCGAAGGCGTCGTCACATCCCAAACACATTTGTCGCCTGACGCACCCATTCGCGAATGAATTCGCTCCCACAGGTCAAGTGTCCGCCTGGATTTCACGGGGCCTCTATCTTCCTGTCACCCCTCCCGAACCGCCCCTTCGAACGCCTCTTCAATGTCACTCACGCGAGTCGGCCTCACCAGTCGCCCGACTTCCTGCCCGTCGCGCATGAACACCAGTGTAGGCCACAGCTTCACCTTGAACGAGCGCCCCAACCTGCGGCCGCTGCCATCTTCGACTTTGACGTGGCGTACCTGCGGATACTCGGCAAACACCTCGCCGATCAACGGCTGGGCTGCCTTGCAGTGCCCGCACCAATTGGTGCCGAAATCGATTACGGACACGCCCGCCAGCGCATCCACTTCAGCACGGGTCAGGGTTTCGGGCAGATAAAGCGCATCAGTCATCACCAGCCTCCTCTTAGGGTCCGGGCAGTGTAACGCCCTCCTCCACGCTGCCACACCCAGCCGCTTGTCACTTCCATAGACATAGTGACTTGCATGATGAAAGTCACTTAGTTAGATTACACCCATAATTTTTCTCCCGCGCTGCCCTTGATAGCCCCGGAGGCTATGGCCATGAAGAAGAAAAGCTTTGCGAACATGCCCTGCCCGATTGCCCTCAGCCTCGAACACGTGGGGGACTGGTGGAACATCTTGATCCTGCGCGACCTGTCCTACGGTTTGTGCCGCTTCGACGAATTTGAAAAAAGCCTCGGTATTGCGCCCAGCACCCTGACACGACGCCTCAACGGCCTGATCGAGTCCGGGCTGGTCGAGCGTCACGCCTACACCGACAAACCGCTGCGTTATGACTACGTGCTCACCGAAAGCGGCCGCGACTTCCGCACCGTGGTGCTGAGCTTGATGAAATGGGGACACAAACACTTCTCCGGCGAGCGCTCGAACATTGAGTTGTTCGACGAGAACACGGGCGTGCCCGTCGATTTGGTGCTGACCGACGGCAACACCGGCAAGCGCATCAACATGCACGACCACAGCCTTCGCTACAAAGGCGCGCCGGACAGCCTGTCTGCGTGGCGCCTTGAAACCGGCCGCCCGCGCCGCGACGCCTACCGCAAGACGCTTCCCAAACCCTCTTCCCAACCTCAGCAGAATCACAGGTAAACCGCGATGAACAACCCTCAAACCGTTACCGAGCCTGCCGTTGCGGCTGCACCGCCAAAGCCCGCTCGGGGCAAACGTCTGATTCTGTTGCTGCTCGCGGTGGCCGTCGTGGTGGGCGCCGTTTTCTATGGCCTGCATTGGTGGACCGTCGGCCGTTTTCTGGAGTCCACTGACGATGCCTACGTCGGCGGCGATGTCACGGTGATCGGACCGAAAGTGCCGGGCTACATCACCGAGCTGAAAGTGACCGATAACCAGATCGTCCACGCAGGTGACCTGCTGGTGAAGATCGACGACCGCGATTACGTCGCCGCGTTGAACAAAGCCGAGGGCGCCGTGGCGGCTGAAGAGGCGCTGCTCGCCAACCTCGACGCCACCGAACAGCTGCAACACGCGGTGGTCAGCCAGGCGAAGGCCGGGATCGATGCCGCCAATGCCGAAACCGTGCGTTCCAAAGACGATCAGGCACGCTACAAGGTGCTGTCCGGACGCTCGGCAGTGTCCATTGAAAGCTTCCAGCGCGCCGACGCCACTTACAAGACCGCCCAGGCCAACGGCGCGAAAGCCCAGGCGTCGATGCTGGCCTCGCAACGACAGCTGGACGTCATCGCCACCCAGAAACAACAGGCCCGCGCCGCCCTCGAACAGACCAAGGCTGAACGCGACATGGCGCGCCTCAACGTCGGCTACACCGAACTGCGCGCCCCGGTGGACGGCGTGATCGGCAACCGCCGCGCGCGAGTCGGTGCTTATGCGGCAGCGGGTACGCAATTGCTCTCCGTGGTGCCCGCCACCGGGCTGTGGGTCGATGCCAACTTCAAGGAAGACCAACTGGCCCACATGCACCCCGGTCAGGCCGTCACCATCGAAGCCGACGTGCTGCCGGGCCAGGTGTTCCACGGCCACCTCGACAGCCTCGCCCCGGCGACCGGTTCGCAATTCAGCGTGCTGCCGCCGGAGAACGCCACCGGCAACTTCACCAAAATCGTGCAGCGGGTGCCGGTGCGGGTTTACCTCGACGGCGAAGACGGCCACCTCGGCAAGCTGCGGCCGGGTCTGTCGGTGGTCGCGGAAGTCGACACGAACGTCAACGGACAAAAAGACGCCCCGCAACCCAACGTCGCCAGCGTCGCTGACGGGAAAAAAGCCCCATGAGCACCGCCACCGCCACCGCCAGCGCACCCGCCGCAAAACCCAAAGGTCCGATAGACGCCGCATCGATGGCCACCGGGGCCAAGATCCTCGCGTTTGCCAGCATGTGTGTGGGGATGTTTATTGCCTTGCTGGACATCCAGATCGTGTCGGCCTCGCTGCGTGACATCGGCGGTGGCTTGTCAGCCGGTTCAGATGAAACGGCGTGGGTCCAGACCAGCTACCTGATCGCCGAAATCGTGGTCATTCCGCTGTCCGGCTGGCTCGCCCGAGTGTTCTCCACGCGCTGGCTGTTTTGCGCCTCAGCGGTGGGCTTCACCCTCACCAGCCTGCTCTGCGGACTGGCCTGGAACATCCAGAGCATGATCGCCTTCCGGGCGCTGCAAGGGTTCCTGGGCGGTTCCATGATTCCGATGGTGTTCACCTCGGCGTTCATGTTTTTCACCGGCAAGCAGCGGGTGATCGCGGCGTCCACCATCGGCGCGATCGCGTCTCTGGCACCGACGCTGGGACCAGTGATCGGCGGCTGGATCACCGACGTGTCGTCGTGGCACTGGCTGTTCTACATCAACCTGGTGCCGGGCATTTTTGTCGCCGTCGCGGTGCCGATGCTGGTCAACATCGACTCGATGGACCTCAAGCTGCTCAAGGGCGCCGACTACATCAGCATGGTGTTTCTGGCGTTGTTCCTCGGCTGCCTGGAATACACCCTTGAAGAAGGCCCGCGCTGGAACTGGTTCAGCGACCAGACCATCCTCACCACCGCTTGGGTGTCGGGCCTGTCGGCCATCGCCTTCATCAGCCGTACCCTGATGGTGCACAACCCGGTGGTGGATTTGCGCGCCCTCAAGGACCGCAACTTTGCGCTCGGCTGCTTCTTCTCCTTCGTCACCGGCATCGGTCTGTTCGCCACCATTTACCTCACGCCGCTGTTCCTCGGCCGCGTGCGGGGTTACAGCGCGCTCGAAATTGGGGAAGCAGTGTTCTCGACGGGCGTATTTCAATTGATGGCCATCCCGGTGTACGGCTTTCTGGCCAATCGCGTCGACCTGCGCTGGATCATGATGTTCGGCCTCGCGCTGTTCGGCCTGTCGATGTGGGATTTCTCGCCGATCACCCACGACTGGGGCAGCCATGAACTCTTGCTGCCGCAAGCCATTCGCGGTTTCGCGCAGCAGATGGCGGTGCCACCGGCCGTGACCCTGACCCTCGGCGGCCTGCACCCGTCGCGGCTGAAACAGGCGTCCGGCCTGTTCAATCTGATGCGCAACCTGGGCGGCGCCATCGGCATCGCGGCCTGTGCCACGATCCTCAACGACCGCACCAATCTGCATTTCACGCACCTGGCCGAACACCTCAACTACAGCAACGAAGCCATGAACACCTGGCTCGCGACCGTGACCGGCAACTTCGCCGCGCTGGGCCAGAACGCCGCCGACGCCAGCAATTCCGCGCTGCACCAACTGTGGCTGCTGACCTACCGCGAAGCACAGACCCAGACCTACGCCGACGCGTTCCTGTCGATCATGGTCTGCTTCATCGTCGCCGTGGCGATGGTGCCGTTGATGCGCAAGGTCGCGCCTCCGGCCGCACCGTCCGCCGATGCCCATTGAGAACGCCATGAACACTCAACGCCCCCTTTCCGTTTCACGTTTCGAGGACAGCCCCATGATCACTCTGGCGTCTCGTTTCAAACGCACGGGCGTCTTTGCCCTGAGCGCCCTATTCGTCGCCCTCGCCGGCTGTACCGTCGGGCCTGATTATCAGCCACCGAAAAATACGCTGACCGCGTCCTACCAGAACCAGACCCTGTTGCAACAACGGGTCGGCGACACCCCGGCACCGGCGCTGGACACGTGGTGGACCGGCTTCAACGACCCGGAGCTGACCCGCATCATTCAACGTGTGCTGGATCAGAACCTTGACCTGGCGAAGTCCTTCGCCCGTGTCGAACAGGCCCGCGCCGTGGCGCAACAGGCCGGTGCGATACGCTTGCCTCAAGGCGCGCTGGACGCCAAAGCGATTCGTCAACGCCAGTCCACCGAAAGCGCCCAAGGCCAGTTGGGCAGCGCGTTTCCCGGCTATGACCGCAACCAGACGCTGGAGACCCTCGGCGTCGGTGCCAGTTGGGAAGCCGACTTGGCGGGTGGTCTGAAGCGCGGCGAAGAGGCGGCAGTGGATGAAGCGCAGGCTGCTGAAGCCAACCATGTGGGCGTGCGAATCTCTGTCGCTGCCGAAGCCGCCGATGCCTATTTCCGAATTCGCGGCGCACAGCAACGGCTGGCGGTCGCCGAAGATCAGGTCAAGACTCAGAACGGTTTGCTGGACCTGATCAACGACCGCATGGGCAGCGGCCTGGCGACCAACCGCGAACAGGCCCAGGCCAAGGCGCTGGTGTTGCAGGCACGGGCGACAATTCCGCCGTTGCGCACCGAACTGGCGACCCAACTCAACCGGCTGGACGTGCTGATGGGCGCACAGCCCGGCACCTACGCGCTGGAAATGAAAAACAGCGCGCAGACCTACAGCGTGCCGACCATCAGCGATTCCGAAGGGCCCGCCGAGCTGCTGCGTCGTCGCCCGGACGTGATTACCGCCGAGCGCAAACTGGCGGCGTCCAATGCCCGGATCGGCTCGGCACTCTCTGAGTATTACCCGAAGGTCTCGCTGTCCGGCTTGTTGGGGTTCGACACAGCCCATAGCGGTCAACTGTTCACCTCGTCGGCGTTCCAGCCCCAGGCGATTGTGGGCCTGCATTGGCGGCTGTTCGATTTCGGTCGCGTGGACGCCGAAGTCGCCCAAGCCAAAGGCGCCAATGCCGAGGCGCTGGCCGAGTACCGGCAAGTGATGTTGAAGGCCACCGAGGACGTCGAGAACGCCATCGTTACGCTGGTGGAACTGGAACAACAGCGCACGGAAGTGAATGAGGAAGTCGCCGCGCACCAGACCGCACGGGACGCCGCGCAGGATGCGTACACAGGCGGCGCGATCAGTCTGGTGGAAGTGCTGGATGAGGATCGGCAGTTGCTGGTGTCGCGGGATCAATTGGCGCAGTTGCATGCCAATGATGCGAGGGCAGCGGTGTCGACCTTCCGGGCGTTAGGGGGTGGTTGGCCGCAAGCGGCGAAACCTGATCTGGCGAAACGCTGATGGGAGAATGACCCGATACCTGTGGGAGCGAATTCATTCGCGAGAAGGCATTCCAGGCAACAGATCTCTGTCGGCTGTACTGGCCTTTCGCGAATGAATTCACTCCCACAGGGGCCCGCCAAGGGGAAATCAGCCCTTGATGAACCCCAGCAGAATCTCATTGATCTCATCGGCCTGCACGGTACACATCCCGTGCGACCCACCCTTCACCAAATGCAGCGTCGAGCCTTTCACCAGTGTGTGGCTCTTCTCGCCCGAGGCCACCAGCGGCACGATCTGGTCGTCGTCGCCGTGGAGGATCAGGGTCGGCACGTCGATCTTTTTCAGGTCTTCGGTGAAGTCGGTTTCCGAGAACGCCTTGATGCAGTCGTATTCGCCCTTGACGCTGCCGAGCATACCGATGGACCAGAACGAATCGATAGCGCCCTGAGAGGTCTTCGCGCCATCGCGATTGAAGCCGAAGAATGGCACCGCGAGGTCTTTGAAGAATTGCGAGCGGTCAGCCGTGAAACCGGCACGAATGCCATCGAAGACGTCGATAGGCAGGCCTTCCGGGTTGGCCGCCGTTTTCAGCATCAGCGGCGGCACCGCGCCGATCAGCACGGCCTTGGCCACGCGAGACGAACCATGACGCCCGATGTAACGGGCCACCTCGCCACCGCCGGTGGAGTGGCCGATCATGATCACGTCTTTCAGGTCCAGCGCTTCGAACAGCTGCGCCAGGTCATCGGCGTAGGTGTCCATGTCGTTGCCTTCCCAGGTCTGGCCGGAGCGCCCGTGACCGCGACGGTCGTGGGCGATCACGCGGTAGCCTTTCTGGCCGAGGAACAGCATCTGCGCATCCCATGCATCGCCATCCAGCGGCCAGCCGTGGGAAAACACGATGGGCTGACCGCTGCCCCAATCCTTGTAGAAAAACTCGGTGCCGTCTTTGAGGGTCAGGATAGACATGGGGCGCAATCTCCGGGAAAGGTGCAGGGAAGATTGAGCGTAGACCGGGTTGGAGGATGTGCCTTGTAGATATGTGCTGGTTTGAGGCCCCTGCGGATGGAAGATTGCTCCCCTTCTGGGCGGGGCCTTTGTGGGAGCGAAAAGACGTTACAGCGCCATCCCGTCCCTTGCCACGTTCACATGCCCCGGCAATTCTCTTTCATGCGCCATCAACCACGCATCCAGCGCATGTCCCACATGGGTCAACACCCCCTGCCCCGGCTGTAAATCCTCGATGATCTGCAACGCCAGGTTCAGGTCGTTGTGATTGCGCGGCGTCTGCGGCTGAGGCGGCATGGAGCAGTCGAGGATCAGCACGTCCACTGCCCGCTCCCGCAGATACGCGGCGGTGTCATTGGGCAACCCCACGGTGTCGGTGAGGTACGCGATCCGGCGTCCGCCGCCTTCGAGCAGATAACCCAGCGTCGGTTTGGAATGCAATAACGGCAGCGCGGTGACGGACAGCTCGCCAAAGGCGCGGGTTTCGAACGCGGCGAACGGCTGGCTAAAATCGAGAATTCCCGGGTGCTTGTACAAGTCCGACAGCCCTTCCGGGTCCGCCGGGCCGTGCACCGGGATCACCAGCCCCTGCCCCCAGCGCAGGTGCAGTAATCCCTGGGCGTGGTCGGCGTGGTAGTGAGTCTGGAGGATGCCGCTGAAGCTGCGCGGCGGGAAACGTTCAGTGAGGTCGGGCAAGCCGCTGTCGATCAACCAGCGTTGATCACCCAGTTCGACCAGCGCCGAGCACGGGCGTCGGCGCAGGCGCGGATCGGCATGGGCGGCCTCGCACGCCGAGCACTGACAGCCGTAGACCGGCACCTGTCGCGCATCGCCGGTGCCCAGCAACGTCAGGCGCATGCGTGTTCCCGGTCGAGGCGTTGCAATAAACGGTCGACGGTCTGTTCCAGCGCGCCGGAGTTGTCCAGCAAGAGAATCGATGCACCGCTCGCAGGCCCCGCGGCGGCCAGCAGGTCATCGGCAAACTGCGCATTGCGCGACAGCCGTGCCTCGACCTCCTGCGCCGATTCCCGGCCCCGCGCCAGCAACCGCTGACGCAACACCACCTGATCGACACTCAGCAACACCACCAGCAAATCGGGATACCGCGCCTGCGCCTGTGGCAGATGCCCTCGCGAGCCATTGATCAAGACGTCGTGGCCGTCAGCGAGCCATTGATCGATCTCGTTCGGAATCCCGTAATACAGGCCGTTTGCGGACCAACTCAGGGCAAACGCGCCCTGAGCCTGCATCTCGGCGAATTGCTCGACGCTAACCGCCTGCGCCGCCTCGCCCTTGGCTTCCGCCGAACGGGTGATGACCCGGCGCACGATCCGGCAGCCCCGAGCGGCCAGAGGTTCGCTCGCGGCATCCAGCAGGCTGTCCTTGCCCGAACCGGACGGTCCGATGAGATAGATCAACCTGCCTGCCATCAGAAAACCCTCTTCGCTTGTCGCCAGACCTGCTGAATCACCGGCAGGTTGCCCACGGCACGGGCATGAATCAGATCGGCGCGCAGGCCGACGCGGATCTCGCCACGGTCCTGCAACCCCGCCGAACGCGCGGGCGCCAGGCTCACCGTGGTGACGGCTTTTGCCAGCCTTGCGCCCGTCTGCGGCTGATCTTCGTCCAGTTGCGCACCGAGGGTGAACGCGGCCTGCAACAGACTCGCCGGATAGTAATCGCTGGAGAGAATATCCAGTAGCCCTTCTTTAGCAAGGGTCGCCGCCGCGATGTTGCCGGAGTGCGAGCCGCCACGGACGATGTTTGGCGCGCCCATCAGCACGCTCATGTCCAGACGACGGCAGGCCTGCGCCGCTTCCAGCGTGGTCGGAAATTCGGCGATGGTCATGCCGTAACCTGCGGACTCCTCGACGTGCTCGACCGTCGCGTCATCGTGGCTGGCCACCGACAGCCCACGCGCCAGGCAGATGTCGACGATGGCCTTGCGGTAGCGGTCACTGTAAATCTTCGAGTTGGCGACCTGCTCGACGATGAACGCGTCCATCTGCTCTGTGCTCAGGTGGTATTTGCCCATGTAATACTCACGGTACTTGGATTCAAGGGCGAACTGACGCTGACCCGGCGAATGGTCCATGGTCGACACCAGTTGCACCAGCGGCTGCTCCACCAGGTCGCGGAACACGCTCAGGGTGTCCGGGTGGCAGACTTCGCAACGCAGGTGCAGGCGATGTTCCGCGCGGGTGGTGTCGGTGGCGTTGGCACGGGCGATGGCTTCGACCATCCCCGGCAGTTGCTGCATGCGCTTGCCCTTGGGGTTGACGTCGCCGATGGACAGCGCGTCAAACACCGTGGTGATGCCGGCCGCGATGATCTGCGCGTCGTGGCTGATCACCGCCGAGGCCGACGGCCAGTCCACGCCGGGGCGCGGGCTGAGGTGTTTTTCCAGGTTGTCGGTGTGCAGCTCAACCAGCCCCGGCAGCAGGTAATCACCATCGAGGTTCTGAGACTTAGGCAGATAACTCACGCCGGTCTGCACGTCGCTGATCATCCCGTCCCGCAGGACGACGGTGCCGGTGAACACCTGATCGGCAGTGACGATGCGGGCATTGGTCAGGATCTGTTCGTTCAGCATTGCAGCAGCTCCTTGGCGGTCAGGTGCTTGTCGGGCAGTTGTTGAGGGGTCATGTCGAGCACGCGGTCGGACACCGCTTCGCGGGCCAGCCGGTCGTGGAAGATACCGATCAGAGCGGCACCGGCGTGCTTGGCTTCGTTGATCAGCTCCAGCACCACTGTGCGGTTGCTGTCGTCCAGCGACGCGGTGGGTTCGTCGAGCAGCATCACCGGCCACGGCACCATGAAACCCCGGGCGATGTTGACCCGCTGTTGTTCGCCGCCGGAAAACGTTCCCGGCGCCAATTGCCACAGGCGTTGTGGAATGTTCAGGCGGGCCAGCAACAGCTCGGCGCGGGCCTTGGCGTCCTCGCGGCTCCAGCCACGGGCCAGGGCCGGTTCCATTACCACGTCCAGGGTGGCGACACGGGGGATCACCCGCAGAAACTGGCTGACGTAGCCCAGCGTCTGCCGACGCACGTCAAGCACTTGCCGAGGCTCGGCACCGACCAGTTCCAGCCATTGGTTCTGATGCATCACCCGAATGCTGCCGCCCGCAGGCAGGTAGTTGCCGTACAGCGTGCGCAGCAAGGTGCTTTTGCCCGCGCCGGAATGCCCGTGCAGCACCAGGCATTCGCCGCCGCGCACCGAGAAATTCAGGCCGCGCAGCACGTTGAGCACCACCCCGTTCTGCTGATGCAGGGTGAAGGTTTTCGAGAGGTCCTGGACCTCGATCAGCGTGTTCATCAAAGCCACTCCAAAAGTCGGGTCAGGGCTGCATTCAAGGTTGCAGCACGGAAGAGACCAGCAACTGCGAATACGGGTGTTGCGGGTCGTCGAGGATCTGATCGGTCAAGCCGGTTTCGACGACGTGGGAACGGCGCATCACCATCAGCCGGTCCGCCAGCAGACGGGCCACGGCCAAGTCGTGTGTGACGATGACCACCGCCAGGTCAAGCTCACGCACCAGGCCGCGCATCAGGTCGAGCAAGCGCGCCTGCACCGACACATCGAGGCCGCCGGTGGGCTCGTCCATGAACACCAGACGCGGGCCGGACACGAGGTTGCGGGCAATCTGCAAACGCTGTTGCATGCCGCCGGAAAAGGTCCGCGGCAGGTCGTCGATGCGCGCCGGGTCGATCTCCACCTGATTCAGCCAGTCCAGCCCCGCTGCGCGTAGTTGCTGGTAGTTGCGCACGCCCTGAGCCATCAAGCGTTCGCCGATGTTGGCGCCTGCCGAAACGGCCATGCGCAGACCGTCGCGAGGATTTTGCTCGACGAAGCCCCACTCGGTGCGCAGCAAGGTGCGGCGCTGGGCTTCGCTGGCGCTGTAGAGGTCCAGCCAGTTGCCATGCGTGTCGCGGTAATCGATGACGCCGCTGTCTGGCGGGCAACGGCCACTGAGCAGCGAGAGCAAGGTCGATTTGCCCGAGCCCGACTCGCCGACGATGCCCAGCACTTCACCGGGGTAGAGGTCGAAACTGACGTCCTGGCAGCCCTTTTCCGGGCCGTACAATTTGCCCAGGCCCTTGACCTTGAGCAGCGGCTGGCTGCGATCGGTGATCGCCTCCGGTGGCAGCTTTCTGGCAGCGATCATGGCTTCGCCCTCCCCTCGTTGACCCGTTGCGCGCAGTAGTCGGTGTCGGAACAGACGAAGCTCTGGGTGCCTTGATCGTCGAGGATCAGCTCGTCGAGGAACGAGTCATGGCTGCCGCAGATGGCGCAGTTGTGTGTCCATTTCTGCACTTCGAAGGGGTGATCCTCGAAGTCCAGACTAGTGACGCGGGTGTAGGGCGGAATGGCGTACAGGCGCTTCTCGCGACCGGCGCCGAACAGCATCAGGGCCGGGTTCATGTCGAGTTTCGGGTTGTCGAATTTCGGGATCGGCGACGGGTCCGTCACGTAGCGCTCGTCCACCATGACCGGGTAGGCGTAGGCCGTGGCGATGTGGCCGAAGGTGGCGATGTCTTCGTACAGCTTGACGTGCATCACCCCGTAATCATTGAGCGCGTGCATGGTGCGGGTTTCGGTTTCCGAGGGCTCGATGAAGCGCAGTGGCTCGGGAATCGGCACCTGAAAGACCATGATCTGGTCGGCGTGCAGCGGCGTTTCCGGCATGCGGTGGCGGGTCTGGATGATCGTCGCGTCCGGGGTGCGTTCGGTGGTTTCAACGCCAGCGGTGCGGGCAAAGAAGCGGCGGATCGACACCGCGTTGGTGGTGTCGTCGGCGCCCTGGTCGATGACCTTGAGCACGTCTTCGGCGCCGAGGATTGCGGCGGTCAGCTGCATGCCGCCGGTGCCCCAGCCATAGGGCAGCGGCATTTCACGGCCGCCGAACGGCACCTGATAACCGGGAATCGCCACGGCCTTGAGCAGGCCACGACGGATCATGCGTTTGGTCTGTTCGTCCAGGTAGGCGAAGTTGTACGCCTCGTCGCGCTGCGGGCGAGGTTGTTGTCGAGGGTCAGTGGCGGCGTTCATTGGGCCGACTCCTTTGCAGGCGCGCGCAGCTTGCGGATCAGTTCCAGTTCGGCCTGGAAGTCCACGTAGTGCGGCAGTTTCAGGTGCGACACGAAGCCCGAGGCATCGACGTTGTCGCAGTGAGCGAGGACGAATTCTTCCTGTTGCGCGGGCGAGACGACTTCTTCGGCGTACTCCCCGGCGCGCAGCGAACGGTCCACCAGCGCCATGCCCATGGCCTTGCGCTCGGCGTGACCGAAGGTCAGGCCGTAGCCTCGGGTGAACTGCGGCAGCTCGGTTGCGGAGCCGACGAACTGGTTGACCATCTCGCACTCGGTGACCTCGATGGCGCCGATGGCAATCGGAAAGCCCAACTCTTCCGGCTCGATCCAGACCTCGACCTCACCGACGCGAATTTCCCCGGCGAACGGGTGGTTGCGGCCATAGCCGCGCTGGGTCGAATAGCCCAGTGCCAACAGGAAACCTTCGTCGCCACGGGCCAGCGCTTGCAGGCGTTCCGCGCGGCTGGCCGGGTATTCCAGCGGCTCGCGGGTGATGTCCGCGACCGGCGCGCCCGTGTCCGGTTCGTCCTTGATCAAGCCTTCTTTTGCCAACAGACCCGAGACCCGAGGACAGGCCTCGACGGTGGCGTCAGGGCGGGTTTGCGGACCGGGGAACTCGCCTTCCGCCAGCAGGGTGAAATCCAGCAGGCGGTGGGTGTAGTCGAAGGTCGGGCCGAGCAGTTGACCGCCGGGCACATCCTTGAAGGTTGCCGACAGTCGACGGCTGATCTGCATCGCCGAGGTGTCAATAGGCAGGCTGGCGGCGAAGCGCGGCAGCGTGGTGCGGTAGGCGCGCAGCAGGAAGATCGCTTCCACCAGATCGCCCGCTGCCTGCTTGATCGCCAGCGCGGCGAGTTCAGTGTCGTACAACGAGCCTTCGGTCATGACCCGGGCGACGGCCAGGGGCAATTGCTGACGAATCTGCTCGACGCCCAGCTCTGGGACGGACGTGTCACCCCGGCGTTTTTTCGCCAGCAGCGCGTGAGCATTGTCGATGGCCTGTTCGCCACCTTTCACGGCAACGTACATCAGACACCTCCATTCGACAGGACGCGGGTGCTGCGCGGCAGTCCCATCAGTTCGCTGCCCGCGACGAAGAACACGTCGATGCCACGGGGGAAGTCATTGCGTGCACTGCGCTCGGCCCAGAAGGCGTCCTGCAACGGCAGGCTGACGTGGTTTTTGCTCTCGATGCCCGGCCCTTGCCAGGCCAACTGGCGACCGCCTTGCAGGCTCGGCAACTGGACCAGCAGCGTGCAGGACTGATCTGGGTAGCGGTCGTTGCCCAGGTCGAAGCCGCTCAGGTCATGGAGCTGGCTGTCATCGAGCAAGGCGAAGCGAGCGTTCTGCCGGTCGCTGACGATGGGGCAACCGCAGTGAAACGTCAGGTTGGCGCGAATCGCCTGGGTGTCGAACGTCGGCGCCAGCCACAGCGGCGTGTCGACGTCCAGCAAGGCGAGGCACAGGGCGTGACTGGCCGAAGCGAGGCCTTCGAGGTGCGGCGGGATTTGCGCCGAGGACAGGCTCTGGGCCACCCCCGGTCCGGCGAGGGCCTTGAGGGCGGCGCGGAAACTGCGCTGGGCGTCCAGCACCGGGTCAGCGAAGGCAGGCTGTAAAAGCGAAGCGGTGGCGAGCGTCGTGTTCATCAGTTTTCTCCTCGAACCAGCGTGAAGAAGTCCACCTTGGTCGCGGCGGTTTCGGCGTGTTGTTGGGACCGGCGTTCGGCGTGGGCCTTAGCCAGGGGTTCGATCAGTTCACGCAGCCAGTGGGCCTGTTGCGCGCCTTGCAGGTGAGCGTCGGCCAGGGCGGCCAGTACGGCGTGGGCCTTGTCGCGCCCAGCCAGGTAGCTGTAACCGGTGCGCCCGTCGCCGAGGCGCACCACGCAGCGGGTCACGGTCATCTCGCCGAGGTTGAACGCTGCCCCGCTGCCACCCATGCGACCACGGACCAGGGTCATGCCAATTTCTGGGGCGCGGATCAGCTGATACTCGACGTCGCGCAGGGCGTCTTCGTGAGGCTGCAAATCCTTGCGTTGGGTGCGGGACAACACGCCGATCCAGTGCTGGCGTGCCGCGTGTTCGGGGGGTGTGGTGAAAGCGGATGAAGCAGTCATCGAGGGCATCTCCATCAGGTGACAATCTGATACTGGAAGCGGTCGGAGCGGCTGGTGGAATGGGCAATCTCCACCGGGTGTCCGTCGGCATCGCGGGAAAGGGTGAGCACCGTCAGCGCAGGCAAGTGGCGCGGCATCAGCAACACGCCGGCCTCTTCGCGACTGGGCAGACGAGCGCCGATCAGGCTGAAGGTGCGGGTCAACGGCAGGTCGCGGGACGCGAGGTACTGGCGCACCGAGCCGCTTTTGTAATCGGCCACCAGCGCGGCACGGCTGGCGCAATAGCGGTGGCGGATCAGACTCACCGGCTGGCCATCGAGGCGGCGCAGGGTTTGCAGTTCGATCAGCGGCGCGTGTTCTTCGAGGCCCAGATGCTCGGCCTCTTCGCGGGTGGCGACGCAGTGGCGACGCTGCAACAGCACCGCCTCGACGCCATGCCCCAAGGCCGACAACGACTGGCTGTAGGCGCTCTCGGCGGCCACCGGGTACACCAGCGGACGGCCCAGCACCTGCGTGCCTTTGCCCTGGCGGCGCAACAGGCTGCCTTCGCGCACCAGTTCGTCGATGGCCCGGCGCACGGTGTGGCGGTTGACGTCGAAGCGCGCGGCCAGCTGGGTCTCAGCGGGCAGGAATTCGCCGGCGATGTAGTGGTTCAGCTCGTTGCGCAGGGTGTCTGCGAGTTCCCTATAGACGGGTTCGGATTGTCTAGACAAGTGCATGGCTAAAAAAAGGGTTCGCACCCTCTCCTGTCGTGATCGTTAGATGAACTGCTTGCGCAGGCGCTGGGAGAAGATGTCGATGACGCTGACCACCACGATGATTACCAGCAGCACCGAACAGGTCTGGGTGAACTGAAACGCGCGGATGTTTTCCCAGAGGATCACGCCGATGCCGCCTGCGCCGACCATCCCCACCACCGTCGCCGAGCGCACGTTGGATTCGAAGCGGTACAAGGCGTAGGAAATCCACAGCGGCATGACTTGCGGAATGACCCCGAAAATCACTTCCTGCAAGGCGCTGGCACCCGTGGCGCGCACCCCTTCCACCGGACCGGGATCGATGGCTTCGACGGCCTCGGCGAACAGCTTGGCCAGCACGCCCGTGGTGCTGATCCACAAGGCCAGAACCCCGGCGAACGGGCCAAGACCGACCGCGACCACGAACAGCATCGCGAAGACCATTTCATTGATGGAGCGGAAGGCATCCATGACCCGGCGCAGCGGTTGATGAATCCACCACGGGGTGATGTTGTCAGCGCACAGCACGCCCAGTGGCACCGAGCAGACGATCGCCAGCAGCGTGCCCCACAAGGCGATGTGCACCGTGACGATCATTTCTTGGAGGTACGAGCGCCATTCGTGGAAATCAGGCGGGAAGAAGTCGGCGGCGAAGGTCGCCATGTTGCCGGAGTCGCGGACCAGCGCCAGCGGGTTCATCTCGGCGCCGTGCCAGGCCCAGGCCATCATCGCGAAGAAGATGCCCCAGCCCAGGTATTGCGGCCAGGTGCGCTTGCCGACGGGGTCAGCGTATACAGCGTGAGTGCTCATGACAGTGTCCCGGTGTGAAATGGGGGTTGAGGCAGGCGCAGCGGTCAGGCCACCGCGCCGTGCCGTTCAGCCGGTCAACCCGCCTTGGCGGTGTTCTGTTTTTCCAGCTCGGTGATGCGGTCTTGCAGCTTGGTCAGGCCCGCGTCGATTTCTTTCAGCTTCGCGGTCTTTTCATCGGCGCTCAGGCTGGTGCTGGCGGTGGTTTCGGTCTTCTGCTTGAACAGCTCCAGCTGGCGGATGGTCAGCAACTGGTCATCCGAAGACTTGAGGAACTTGCCCATCTGCATGTTCTTCAGCACGGCCTTTTCCTCGTCGGTGTCGCCGTAATTGGCGAAGAAATCGCGAACCTTGTTTTTGGTTTCATCGGACATGCCCTTGCGCCAGACCATCGGGTCGGCCGGGATGATCGGCGACTTCCAGATCACCTTGAGCTTGGCGGCGCTTTCCGGCTGGGTGACTTCCAGACGGTCCCAGCTCTCGGTGTTGAAGGTCGCGACGTCCAGTTGGCCCTTGGCGACGCTCAGGGCGTTCACTTCATGGCTGGAGTTCAGGGTGCGCTTGAAGGCAGTGGCGGCATCGACGTGGTTCTTGGCGAACACGTAATAGCCCGGCACCAGGTAGCCGGAGGTGGAGTTCGGGTCACCGTTGCCGAAGGTCAGTTCCTTGGCGTGCTTGAACATGTCGTCGATGGAATTGATCGGGCTGTCCTTGCGCGCAATGATTACGCTCCAGTAGCCCGGCGCGCCGTTGGCGGCAGCGGTCTGGGCGAAGATCTCGCCACCGGAACGGTCCACGGCTTCCATCGCCGCCTTGTTGCCCAGCCAGGCCACGTCGACCTTGTTGAAACGCATGCCCTGAATCAGACCCGCGTAGTCGGAAGCGAAGGTGGCGTTGACTTTCAGGCCGGTCTTTTTCGACATGTCGTCGAGGAACGGTTGCCAGACGCTTTTCAGGTTCTGCGACGACTCGGTGGACATGATGCCGAAGTTAAGCGTGCTTTCGTCTGCGTGCGCGGTGCCCGTCAGGCAGCCGGCAACGAGAGCGGCAGACGCGAACACGCGACCGATACGGTTCAACATGGAGAGCTCCTGGAACATGGGTTGAGGTGTTGTTGTGGGGTGCTGTTCTGTGATGAACAATCAGGCCCGGGCCAGCGCCAACTGCGGGGGCTGACTGGGATTGCGGCCCTGATCGGCGAACATCAGGCTGGCGTCGGCGTCGGCGCCGTAGAGGTCGTTGAGGAACTGGCCGTTGAGGTCGGCGCCATTGCCATCGAAATGAATGCGTCCCCCTTTGAGCGCCACGGCCCGTGGGCAATAGCGCACGGCGTAGTCCACTTGGTGCAGGGTAACGACCACGGTCTTGCCGTCCTGGCGATTGATGTCGGCGAGGATTTCCATGACCTTGCGGGCGGACTCGGGGTCCAGTGACGCGATGGGCTCGTCGGCCAGGATGACTTCGGCCTGCTGGGTCAATGCGCGTGCGATGGCGACCCGTTGTTGCTGGCCGCCGGACAAGGTCGACGCGCGCTGCTGAGCGAGATCCGCCAGCCCGACGCGGTCCAGATTGGCCATGGCGCGGGCCTTTTCCTCGGCGTTGAACATCCCGAGGCTGCCACGCCAGCGCGGCATGCGGCCCAGGCAGCCGAGCAGAACGTTGTCCAATACGCTCAGGCGATTGACCAGATTGAATTGCTGAAAGATGTAGCCGATGTCGGCGCGCAGACGGCGGACCTGGCCATTGAGGCGACCCGCCGCCTGAACCTCACGGCCCAGCACGCGGACGCTGCCGCCGTTGTTGCGATCGCAGCAGGCGAGTCCGGCCAGATGTCGCAACAGGGTGGATTTGCCCGAGCCGGAAGCGCCGATCAGCGCCACCATTTCTCCGGGTTGTATAGACAATGCGAGGTCAACCAGAGCGGTTTTGCGGGCAAATGTCTTGTTCAAACGGTCGACATGGATAGCTGCGTTCATGGGGCTTCTCTTGTCATGTGTTTCGGTTCCGGCGTCCTGCCAGGGGTGAATGTCAGCCGCCCGGTCCGTCCTGGAGCGTGCTCGGTGCGACCGACATTAGAGAGACCATGTGGCATTTCCATGACCCGTGGATGAACCTCGGATAACAGTTCGTTGACCATTTGATGCGAGATTTTTCGCGGATTTTGTCGACATGTTCGCGCAAAGTGCCGGTTTAGGGCGCACGCGGAATAGACAACCGGCACGCGCCGGGGCACGCTGGTGAACCCTCACTTTCCGGCACGCTCCGATGAACTGGATGAAATCGCTGACCGTTATCGTGCTCGGCGCGCTGCCTTTGCTGGCAATCGCCGACCATCAGGAGACTCACCCCTTGGCTGAAATCGGCTCTGCCCACTACCGCTTCGAACGTCTGAACATCGACTCCCCCGATCATCAACGGCATTACCGGCTGGACATCGGCATCCCGCGCAGTGCACCGCCTGCGTCGGGCTACCCGGTCATGTATTTGCTGGACGGCAACAACGTCATGGCCGAGGTGCAGGACGACTGGCTGGGCGAATTGAGCGCAGGCGCCCCGCCGCTGCTGGTGATGATCGGCTACGACATCGACGGGACCTACGACGGCGAACAGCGCACACGGGATTACACCGGGGAGACGTCGAAAGCGTTTCTGGAATTGATCCTGGCGACGATCAAACCTCAGGTGCAGGCGCGGTACTGCGTCGACCTGAAACGGCAGAGCTTGTGGGGGCATTCGTTTGGCGGACTGTTCACGCTCTATGCTTTGCTGCAGCGACCCGAGGCATTCCAGACATGGATCGCCGCCAGCGCCTCGCTCTGGTATCAGCCGATTACGTACGACAACGGTATGGCGCTGACGGCGTTTCCTGCTGGCACAACGCGCACGGTGCGGCTGGTTAAAGGGGAACGGGAAGGCAAACCGCCCATCGCGCAATTCGACGGGGGTTCCGAGGAAAGAAGAAGAGCCATGTCAGCGGTGCCCAAAGATGCCAATCGACTGTTGGCCGAGCACTTGGCAAAACTGCCGGGGAGTGAAGCCAGTTACCAACAATTCAATGGCCGGAACCACGGGCAAATGTTCGGCACAGCGTTGCATCTGGGGTTGCGCAGGGCTGCCGGATTGCCTGAACAGCCTTGAGTGAGAGCACCCCTGCAACCCAGTTGGCAACACGACCTGTAGGAGCGAATTCATTCGCGAAGGCGGTACAGGCGACACATCTCCATCGCCTGAAGACCCGCTTCGCGAATGAATTCGCTCCCACAGTTATTGCGCTTACATCTGCCCAATACGATAAGCCCCGCATCCTAAGATACGGATCTTTCCAACACCGCAGAACTCACGCTGGCAACACGACCTGTGGGAGCGAATTCATTCGCGAAGGCGGTACAGGCGACACATATCCATCGCTTAAACACCCGCTTCGCGAATGAATTCGCTCCCACAGTTATTACGCGTACACCCGCCAAATACGGCGAGCCACAGCTCTTTAGATGCTGAACGATCAAGCACCGCAGAACTCACGCTGGCAACACCACCTGTGGGAGCGAATTCATTCGCGAAGGCGGTACAGGCGACACATCTCCATCGCTTAAAGACCCGCTTCGCGAATGAATTCGCTCCCACAGTGATTACGCGTACACCCGCCAAATACCGCCAGCCGGCCGTTTTAAATCCGGAACGTCCCCACCAGATGCTGCAACCGCGCGGCCTGATGTTCCAGGTGGGTGCAGGCGTCCAGCGTCGACTTGAGGTTATCGACCCCTTCCTGGTTCAGCGTGTTGATTTCGGTGATGTCGACGTTGATCGACTCGACCACCGCTGTCTGCTCCTCCGTCGCCGTCGCTACCGACTGGTTCATGCCGTCGATTTCGCCGATGCGGCGGGTCACGCTGTTGAGGCGTTCGCCGGCCTGGTTGGCGATGGTCACGCTGCTTTCGCTCTGACGCTGACTTTCGGTCATATTGACCACCGCGTCGCGGGCGCCGACTTGCAGCTCTTCGATCATGCCCTGCACTTGCTGCGCCGAATCTTGGGTGCGGTGCGCCAGATTCCGCACTTCATCGGCCACCACCGCAAAACCACGACCCGCTTCACCCGCACGCGCCGCTTCGATGGCCGCGTTCAGCGCCAGCAGGTTGGTCTGTTGAGAGATGCCGGTGATCACTTCCAGAATCTGGCCGATGTTGGCGGTCTTGGCGTTCAGCGTTTCGATGTTCACGCACGATTCGCTGATCTTGTCCGACAGCTGATTCATCGCCTTGATGGTCTGGGTCACGACGCCTTGCCCTTCGCTGGCGAGTTGCGTGGCTTCGCTGGAATGCTGCGACGCGAGCGCGGCGTTCTGTGCAATTTCCTGGGCAGCGGCACCCAGTTGATTGATCGCGGCGGCCACGCTGCTGGTGCGGCTGGCCTGCTGGTCGGAGTTGCCCATGGACGAGTTGGACGCGCCGACCACACGGGCCGCGACCTCACCCAACTGCCCTGCCGTGGACGCCACTTCGCGGATCGAGCCGTGGATACGCTCGACGAAGCGGTTGAACGACTGTGCCAGCGCGCCGAATTCGTCTTGCGACACGATCGACAGGCGTTTGGTCAGGTCGCCCTCGCCGTCGGCGATGTCCTGCATGGCGCGACCCATCTGGTGCAGCGGCTGCATCAGGACGCGAATCAACAAGCCCAGCAGCACCATGATGATCGCCACGGCGATGACCATCGCGGTGATGGCCGAGGAACGGAACTCACTGAGCATCGAATAGGCGGTGTCCTGGTCGAGCACCAACGCCACGTACCAGTTCGCCGAGGACAGGCCTTCGACCTTGGTGAACGAGATGAACTGCGCCTTGCCACCGGACTCGATCTGGTACACGCCGGGCACGATTTTCGGTGCGCCGTTCGGATAGGCCTCGCTGACGTTCTTGAGCAGCAGTTTGCTGTCCGGGTGAATCAGGATTTTGCCGTCGGCGCTGACGATGTACGCATAGCCGTGCCCGCCGAAGTTCAGGGAGTTGATGGTCTTACTGATGGCGTCCAAAGCAATGTCTGCCCCTGCGACACCGATCATCTGACCCTGCTGACGCACCGGCGTGGCCAGGGTCACCACCAGCTTGCCAGACGACGCGGCAATGTAAGGCTCGGTCACGATAATGCCTTGCGCCGCATCCGCTGCTTTATACCAACCACGGGCGCGAGGGTCGTAATCGGCCGCACGGTTGCCCGCAGGCACCGAGAACATCACGCCGTCCTTGCCGCCAAAATAGCTCAGCTGGAAATTGTCGCCGTACACCGGCAGGCCAACGATGCGCTGCAGGCTGCTCGCGGATGGACCGTCGGCCGCCACTTGCTGGGCCATGGAGTTGAGGAGTTGGGTCCGACTGTCCAGCCACGTCTGGATGTTTTGCGTGGTCAGACTTCCCAGTTGTTGTAATTCGGCGTCAACGCTGTTCTTGAGAGTTTCACGCTGGCGGTAATCGTTGACCAGGATGAAACAGCTAAAAGCAACAACAACTATCAGTGCAGCGGCCAGCAGGATCTTTCTGCTGAAACCCAGACTTTTGATCATACGATTGTGTCCATAACCAAGAATGACAGCGACGGGAATGCGTGGCCGGTCAGGCGCGCGCCGGGCTTTTTACGGGTTTAAGCGGAGAAAGGGAAGACGCGGCCTGAAATATACTTCGGCCGATAATCAAAGGAGTTGAGACCGGTCGTCGATGAAACTTATCGGTCACTTTATAGACGTAGAAAGAACATCTAAAAACGCTGAGACATTCATCTAACGATGTTTAAGCGGGATCCAATTATCGTAAATCTTGAGGTCTCGTAGAGTTCACTGTGGGAGCGAATTCGCTCCCACAGGTCGTAGGGGTCTCAAGACCCAGTTTCAAAGATTCATTTCGCAAACAACTGCCCGATGTCTTTAAACGCCTTGAATTCCAGCGCATTGCCGCAGGGGTCGAACAGGAACATGGTCGCCTGCTCGCCCACTTGGCCCTTGAAGCGCACGTAAGGTTCGATCACGAACTTCGCGCCCTGCCCTTTCAAACGGTCCGCCAGCGCTTCCCATTCTTCCCAGCCCAGCACCACGCCAAAATGCGGCACCGGCACGTCATGGCCGTCCACCGCGTTGCTGCCGGCGTGGGCCTGGGAATCGGTTTTAGGGTGTTCGTGGATCACCAGTTGGTGACCGAAGAAATCGAAGTCCACCCAGTGATCGCTTGAGCGGCCTTCCGGCAGGTTGAACACGTTGGCGTAGAAATGCCGCGCAGCCGCGAGGTCGTACACGGGGATGGCGAGGTGAAACGGCGAGATCGTTCGGGTGGTAGCGGTCACGGCAATGTTCCTCTTTTCGGGATGCGGCCATCTTTACCCATTGATTCCTTGATTGAAAGATCATAATTTTCGCGTCGAGCCACAATAATTTCGATCAGTGAGTTGCCATGATTCGCGAGCTGAAAACCTTTCTCACGGTCCAGCGACTGGGTACGTTCGTTGCGGCGGGCAATCAGATTGGCCTGACCCAATCGGCGGTCAGTGCGCAAATCCGAACCCTGGAAAAAGCCTTGGGCACGACGCTGTTCGACCGCAGTGGTCGCAGCGCCACGCTCAACGCTGCCGGGCAGCGGGCGTTGCCGATGGCGCAGGACATTGTCGAGCGATTCGAACGCATGGCGGCGCCGACGGCTGACAGTGGGTATTACGGCGAACTGGTGATCGGCGCCATCGCCACCGTGCAGACCGGGCTGCTGCCCGCTGCGCTGGTGCAGCTCAACACGCTGGCGCCGACCGTCGAAGCCAAGGTGGTGCCCGGCGTGTCGCAGACGCTGCTGAACCGCGTCGACGCAGGGGAAATCGATCTGGCGATCCTGATCCGTCCGCCCTTCTCGCTGCCAAAGGAATTGCACCTTGAGGTCATCGAGCGCGAGCCGTTCGTGCTCATCGCCCCGGCCTCTGTAAAAGGAGACGATCCGCTTGAGCTGCTACGCGAACAGCGTTTCGTGCGCTATGACCGGCATTCGTTTGGCGGACGGCAGGTGACCCGATTCCTGCGTGAACAGAAAATCGACACGCAGCCGGGCCTGGAACTGGATGAAGTGGACGCGATTGTGCGGATGGTCGAGGCAGGATTGGGCGTGTCGCTGGTGCCAAGGGCCGGGCTTTGGCTGGAGCGTGCAACGCAGATCAGGGTCATCGACCTCGGCGCCCTGACCTTCTACCGCGAACTGGCTGTGGTGATGCGCCATGCCAATCGGCAGTTGCCGTTGCAGCGATTGTTTCGTAAGTGCTTGAACGTGGTGTAAGACACCTGTAGCCGTCCGGCTTGGCGGGCGGCTACAGATAGCCCATTGCTCTAGCGGAAGTTGGTTTTCGCCAATTCCAGCACCTGATCGGCCTTGCCGCTCATCACCGCCTTGAGCATGAACAGGCTGAAACCCTTAGCCTGGGCCAGTTTGATTTTCGGCGGCAGGCCCAGTTCCTGTTTTGCGGTGACCACGTCCACCACCACCGGCCCCGGATGCTCGAAGGCCTTTTTCAGGGCGTTGGGCAGGTCGGCCGAATCTTCCACGCGAATCCCGAGAATGCCCGCGCCGATGGCGATGTTGGCGAAATTGGTGGCATTGAAATCGGTATCGTGAGGCACGTACCCGCTGGCCTGCATCTCCATCGCGACAAAGCCCAACGAGCTGTTGTTGAACACCACGATTTTGATCGGCAGGTTGAGCTGGCGAATGCTCAGCAAGTCGCCCAGCAGCATCGACAGCCCGCCATCGCCACACAGCGCCACCACCTGGCGTTGTGGAAACGCGGCTTTCGCCCCCAACGCCTGAGGCATGGCATTAGCCATGGAGCCGTGATTGAACGAACCCAGCAGTGAACGCTGGCCGTTCATGGTCAGGTAGCGCGCCGCCCACAACGTCGGGGTGCCGACATCGACGGTGAAGATCGTGTCCGGGTCGGCGTAGGCATCGACCATGCGCGTCAGGTACTGCGGGTGAATCGGCTCGCCGTGGGGCGACGGCGTGGCCAGTTCGTCCAGTTCTTCGCGGGCCTTGGCGTAGTGATCCAGTGCCTTGTCGAGAAACTTCCGGTCGGTGTGCGGCTTGATTCTCGGCAGCAGCGCAATGATGGTTTCGGCAATACCGCCTTCCAGCCCCAGGGTCAGAGGTACACGACGACCGAGGGCCGCCGCATCGATATCGATCTGAATGATGTTGGCTTTTTCCGGGTAGAAATTGCGGTACGGAAAACTGCTGCCCAGGATCAACAACGTGTCGCAGGACATCATCGCGTGGTAGCCCGAGCTGAAGCCGATCAGGCCGGTCATGCCCACGTCGAAGGGGTTGGCGTATTCGATGTACTGCTTGCCGCGCAGCGCGTGGACCACCGGGGCTGACAGCTTTTCGGCCAGCGCGACGACTTGATCGTGAGCTTCGGCACAGCCCGCACCGGCCAGAATCGTCACGCTTTTCGACTTGTCGAGCAGCGTCACCAGTTGCTGCAAATCCTTTTCGGCGGGGATCACCCGCGCAGAGCTGACGTCGACCCACGCCGGTTTGGCTTCAGGCGCAGGCAATAGCGCAACGTCGCCCGGAATCACAATCACCGCGACGCCCCGCTCACTGATGGCCGCACGCATGGCCCGTTCCAGCACGCGAGGAAACTGCTCGGCACTGCTCACCGCTTCAACGAAGTGACTGCACTCCTTGAACAGTTCGGTGGGGTGGGTTTCCTGAAAATAGTTGAGGCCGATTTCCGAGGACGGGATCTGCGCGGCAATCGCCAGCACCGGCACGCGACTACGGTGGCAGTCATACAGGCCGTTGATCAAGTGCAGATTGCCCGGACCGCAACTGCCTGCGCAGACCGCCAGCTTACCGGTGGACGCGGCCTCAGCCCCGGCAGCAAACGCGGCGACCTCCTCGTGGCGAGTGTGCATCCACTTGATCTTGCCCAGCCGTTCGAGGCTGTCGGTCAGCCCGTTCAGGCTGTCGCCGCTCACCCCCCATATCTTGGAAACGCCTGCAGCGGCGAGGGTCTGGGCGAGGTAATCGGCGACGGTTTTGCTGGACATGGGGCGGGTTCCTTGTCGAGTCGAAAAGTCGGCGCGACGCAAAAGGCTGCGTCGCGCATCGTTTCAAATCGACCCGCAGGGTGGGTCACAGTTCAGTGTGAATGGGGTGGCCCTGCCGCGATGCATTTGATATGACACAGTCCCGCCTCTGCCGAAGGCGTGGGAATTGGCTTGGCTGCGATCTGTTGCGAAGCGACAACGAATCCTGTGCATGGGATATACCTGACACACCGAGGTGTCCGGTTTTGCCATTACTGCGCAATGCTTCGTAGGCAAGGTGGAGCGCCACCCCGGCACTCCCACGGCCTTCGGCCAGAATCAAAGGCTTGATCCGCGCCGCCCGCGTGCTTCTGCCAAAGGCGTGGGAGCTGGCTTGCCTGCGATCTGTTGCGAAGCGACAGCGAATCCTGTGCATGGGATATGCCTGACACACCGAGGTGTCCGGTTTTGCCATTGCTGCGCAATGGATCGTAGGCAAGCCAACTCCTACGGCCTACGGCCAGAATCAAAAGTCGACGGAGCAACCCTTCACACCGGCGGCTGCACCACCGCCTTGCTCGGCGCGGCGATCTGCTGTTTCGGGTTGACCGGCGGGGTCGCGGGCGTGGCGTATTGCTGTTTGAGATGACCGTCCGAATCCAGCAGCCACGCATCAAGAATCTGCCGTACCACCGGGCCTGCCACACGTCCACCCGCTTCGCCGTTTTCGATCATCACCGCCACCGCGATTTTCGGGTTGGCGGCGGGCGCGAAGCCAACGAACAAGGCGTTGTCGCGATGGCGCTCCAGCGTTTTGTCGCGGTTGTAGCGCTCGCCCTGTTTGATCGCCACCACCTGGGCCGTACCGCTTTTCCCGGCAATCCGGTATTGCGCGCCCTGGGCCGCCGCACGAGCGATACCCCTGGGGTCGTGCATCACCGCCTGCATGCCGTTGTTGACCTGATCCCACTCGCGGGCATCGCGCAACACAATGTTCGGCATCGGGTGCTCGTCCACCGGTGGCACGCCGCCGATTTCCTTCGCCAGGTGGGGCCGGTTCCACACGCCTTTGTTGGCGATCAGCGTCGTGGCCTGAGCCAGTTGCAGCGGCGTGACCTGCATGTAGCCCTGGCCGATGCCGAGGATCACGGTCTCGCCCGGGAACCACGCCTGACGACGGGTGATGCGCTTCCACTCCTTGGACGGCATCAGGCCCGCCGACTCTTCGAACATGTCCAGCGAGACCTTCTGACCGATGCCAAACATCGTCAGATAATCGTGCATTCGGTCGATCCCCAGCTTGTGGGCCAGGTCATAGAAATAGGTGTCGTTGGAACGCATGATCGCCGCGTACAAATCCACCCAGCCGTCGCCGCTGTGGTTCCAGTTGCGGTATTTGTGGTCGAAGTCCGGCAGCTGGAAATAGCCCGGATCGAACACGCGGGTGGACGGCGTGATGATGCCGCTGTCGAGCCCGGCAATCGCGACTTCAGGCTTGATGGTCGAGCCCGGTGCGTACAGGCCGCGCAGCACGCGGTTGAACAGCGGCCGGTCCACCGAATCACGCAGCGCCGAATATTCCTTGAAGCTGATGCCGGTGACGAACAGGTTCGGGTCGAAACTCGGCTTGCTGACCATCGCCAGCACCTCGCCAGTCGCCGGGTCGATGGCCACGACGGAACCGCGACGATCCCCCAGCGCTTCTTCGGCGGCTTCTTGCAACTTGATGTCCAGGCTCAGGGTGATGCTTTTCCCCGCGACCGGGTCGTGGTGGTTGAGCACCCGCAACACGCGGCCCTGAGCGTTGGTCTCCACCTCTTCGTAGCCGACGTGACCGTGCAGCTCGTTTTCATAGAAGCGCTCGACGCCGGTCTTGCCAATGGACTGGGTGCCCCGGTACTCGACCTGATCCAGCTGGGTCGCTTCTTTTTCGTTTATTCGACCGACATAGCCGATGGAATGGGCGAAATGTTCAGCCAACGGGTAATGACGAACGAACTGCGCCTCGACATCCAGCCCCGGCAGACGGAACTGGTTCACCGCCAGCAGGGCGATCTGCTCTTCGGTCAGCTCATAGAGAAGGGTGACCGGCACGAAGCGATGGGGCGAGTTCTTCATCGCCTTGTCGAAAATGATCCGGTCTTCATCGGGCAGGTTGAGGATCTGCATCAACTCGTCGATAACCGCATGCCAATCCCCTGCCCGCTCGCGGGTCATGGTCAGGTTAAAGCTGGGACGGTTGTCGGCGAGGATCACCCCATTTCGGTCGTAAATCAGCCCGCGTTCCGGCGGGATCGGCAACACGTGAACGCGGTTGTTTTCGGAAATCGTCGAGTGATAGGCAAATTGGGTGACTTGCAGGAAGTACATCCGGCAGACCAGGGCAACGCTGAGGATGACAACGAAAAGCGCACAGGCGATCAACCGCTTGTTGACCAGCCGGGTCTCCTTCTCATGGTCCTTCAAGGGGATTGGATCGGGCATTTCTACAGCTACTCGGTGAAAAGGTGAACGGTGCACACGGCGTCCATTGGCGGTTCGCTGGACGCAAATGGCGTGCACGATACCAAGAAGCGCCCGGCGTCATGGACCGTTCTTCATGAAAATCCTGTCATCTTCGCAGAAAGCGCCGAGGAGCACCGGTGATGCGTCAGGCCGTTTTCGCATGCCGAGGTGTTAAAAAAGAACAACTTTGTTGCACAACGCTCATCAATGCTCGACCCACTCCCGGATCAGCCATTCCGATAAAAAACGGATCAGAATTTGCGGCTTTTTTTGCGAGTCGAGGGTGGTGAGCCGAAACCCTCATAGCACAACGGTTACAGCGTTCTTGAACATTCGTGCGGTGGTTTGCAGGGAAACGCCGCACACCAAGACAAAAAACCTACTGTTGCAATATTAGCAACAGTCATTTGCAGAATTCACAGGATGCAACAGCCGGTAACACATCTATGATTGCGCTTCGCGTGGAAAAGATGACCGGCGGTCATGGCGATCCCCCGCTCAGCGTGCGCCTTTCGCCCGCCGGGCTGCCAGAGACCCAATGTCACACCCACCGAAGCATTGATCCTCGGCACTAAAACAACTCGCCGAACCCAACCGTGAATACGTACGACGCCCTCCCGACCGGACCCTCCTCGCGATGGCCCGCGAAGGTGCGTTCTCAGGAGCCTTGCATGACAGAAAAACCCAAGGGCCTCACCCGCCGCCAGTTGCTGAAGTCCTCGGCAACGACGCTGGCCGTGGGCGCTGCTGCCACGGCCAAGGCGGCCACCGTTGTCGGTGTGCCGGAGTGGGTCCCCTTCGACCACAACGGTCCGATGCATTACGACACCCCTGGCTGGCAGTTCTTCACCGCCGCCGAAGCCTGCGCGGTGGAAGCCATCGTGGCGCGCCTGATCCCGGCGGACGAGTTGAGCGTGAGTGGCAAGGACGCCGGTTGCGCGGTGTTCATCGACCGCCAGCTCGCCGGTGAATACGGCACCTTCAGCCGTCTGTACATGCAAGGCCCGTTCGAGAAAGGCACCCCGATGCAGGGTGACCAGTCCGAACTCGTGCCCCGCGACCGCTACCGTCTGGGCCTGGCCGGCCTTGAAGGTTATTGCCAGAAACAGTTCCAGAAAAGCTTCGCCGCCCTCGCCCCCGAGGTGCAGGACACAGTGCTGACGGGCTTGGAAAAGGGTGAGGTCGTCCTCGACGGCATCGACGCCAGGCTGTTCTTCCAGCAAGTGCTGGGCAACACCATGGAAGGCTTCTTCGCCGACCCGGTCTACGGCGGCAACCGCGACATGGTCTCCTGGAAAATGATCGGTTTTCCGGGTGCCCGGTACGACTACCGCCCCTACATCGCTCAGCACAATCAGAAGCTGAACCTGGTGCCGCTTTCCATTTCCGGTAGCACCGCCTGGACCAAGAAGGGTTAATTCGACATGGCCAAAAAACTACCTTCCACGGACGTCGTGGTTGTCGGGCTCGGCTGGGCCGGGTCCATCATCGCCAACGAACTGGCGGATGAAGGGCTGAACATCATCGGTTTCGAACGTGGCCCGTGGCGCGACACCGCCGCCGACTTCAACATCGCGTCCGCCGCTGACGAATTGCGCTACAACCGTCGTCAGGACCTGATGCTGCGCACGCGCCAGAACACCACGACGATTCGCAACAACGTCACTGAAACCGCGCTGCCGATGCGCAGCTGGGGATCGTTCCACCCCGGCAATGGCACGGGCGGCGCAGGCAACCACTGGGCGGGCATCACCTTCCGCTTCCAGCCCCATGAATTCCGTCTGCACAGCTACCTGACCGAGCGTTACGGCAAAGAGCTGTCGCCCGAATTGACCCTGCAAGACTGGGGCACCGACTGGGACGAAATGGAGCCGTTCTACACCAAGTTCGATCGCCTGGCGGGCGTATCGGGCAAGGCCGGCAACATCAAGGGCGTGATCCAGGAAGGCGGCAACACCTTCGAAGGCGCGCGTTCCGAGGAATACCCGAACCCGCCGACCGAGCAGACCTACGCGCCGACCCTGTTCGCCGAAGCCGCAAAAAACCTGGGCTACAAACCCTTCCCGGTGCCTTCGGCGCTGGTGTCCAAGCCTTACGTCAACTCCCTTGGCGTGGCGATGGGCCCGTGCACCTATTGCGGGTTCTGCACCAACTACGGCTGCGCCAACTATTCCAAGGCCAGCGCCATTACCACCGTATTACCGGTGCTGATCCGCAAGCCAAACTTCACCGCGATGACCAACTGCGAAGTCCTGCGTGTGACCATGGACAGCAGCGGCAAACGCGCCACCGGCATCGTCTACATGGACGCCAACGGTGACGAGTGGGAACAGCCCGCCGAACTGGTGGTGATCAGCGCGTTCATCTTCGAAAACGTGCGCCTGATGCTGCTGTCCGGCGTCGGTCAACCGTACGACCCGGTCACCAACACCGGCACCACGGGCCGCAATTACGCCTACCAGACTGCCAACAGCGTGCGGATGTTCTTCGATGACAAGAACTTCAACCCGTTCATCGGCGGTGGCGCCATCGGCATGGGCATCGACGAGTTCAACAACGACAACTTCGACCATTCGGGTCTGGGGTTCGTCGGCGGCGGCAGCACCCGGGTCACCCCGATTGGCGCAGCGCCCATCGACTCGCGCCCTCTCCCGCCAGGCACCCCGGCCTGGGGTTCGGAATGGAAGAAAGCCACGGTCAAGAACTACGCCGCCAACATGTCCATCGGCTGTGAAGCGAGCAGTTACGCGACCCGCACCAACTACCTGTCCCTCGATCCGACGTACAAAGACCCTCTGGGCCGCCCGCTGCTGCGCATCACCTTCGACTTCCCGGAGAACGACCGCAAGATGGCGGCCTACGTCACAGGCAAGGTCGGGGAAATCGCCAAGAGCATGAACCCGCGTCAAATGGTGCCCAGCGCACAGACCGGCCACTGGAACAGCTCGCCGTATCAGTCGTCGCACATCGTCGGTGGCTTCATCATGGGCGCCGATCCGAAGAACAGTTCGGTCAACAAATACCTGCAAGTGTGGGGCGTGCCGAACCTGTTCGTGGTCGGTTCCTCGGCCTTCCCGCAGAACCCTGGCTACAACCCGACCGGCACCGTGGCCGCGTTGGCCTTCAAAGCGGCGGATGCCATTCGCACCCGCTACCTCAAGCGTCCAGGGGAGATGATCAGCGTATGAAGACGCTTCTGACTGCCTGTGCGGGCGTTATCGCACTGTCCGTTTCCCTGGCTCACGCCGAAACCGGCGCGGATTCCTACAACCTCGTGCAAAAAGGCCGCTACCTGGCCACGGTCGGCGACTGCACCGCGTGCCACACCCTGCCGGGCAAGCCGCTGTTTTCCGGTGGTGTGGTGCTTGATACGCCATTCGGCAAACTGGCCGGCGCCAACATCACGCCGGACCCGGTGAATGGCATCGGTCGCTGGACTTTCGACGACTTCCAGAACGCCATGTCCAAAGGCCACGGTCTGGACGGCAAACGCCTGTACGGCGCCATGCCGTACACCGCGTACACCAAGGTGCGTCGCGAGGACAACCTGGCGATTTTTGCGTACCTGAAAACCGTCGATGCGTCGGATAACAAGGTCGATACCAACCAGTTGCCCTTCCCGTTCAACGTGCGCACCAGCCTGATCGGCTGGAACCTGCTCAACTTCAAGGAAGGCGAATTCACGGCCAATCCGCAGAAGTCCGAGCAATGGAACCGCGGTGCGTATCTGGTGGAAGGCCTGGGCCACTGCGGCACCTGCCACACGCCGAAGAACATCACCGGCGGTGACAAGGGCGATCAGTTCCTGATGGGCGCCAACCTGCAGAACTGGGTGGCACCGAACATCACCTCCAGCGGCCACGACGGTCTCCAGGCCTGGAACGAAAACGACATCGTTCAGTACCTGAAAACCGGCGCCAACCGCTTCGACATCGCTTCCGGGCCGATGGCTGAAGAGGTGGAACACTCGTCGCAGCACTGGAACGATCAGGACCTGATGGCCGTTGCCGTCTACCTGAAAGACGGCGCCAAGCCGGTGGATGCGCCGAAGCCGGTTGCGGCCACGGACGCCTTAGTGGTCGCAGGCAAGGCGATCTACGCTGACCGCTGCTCGGCATGCCACACGCCGAACGGTGAAGGCGCTGCTCACCTGTTCCCGAAACTGGCCATGGCCCCGCTGATCAACAGCAACGACCCGTCGTCGCTGATCCGCGTGGTCTTGGCAGGCAGCCGCGCAGGCGCCACCGACGCGGCACCCACTGCGCCGGCGATGCCTGCGTTCGGCTGGAACCTGTCGGATGACAACGTCGCCGACGTCCTGACCTACGTGCGCAACACCTGGGGCAACGCTGCGCCCGCGGTGTCCAGTGCTGAGGTGAAAGACGTGCGTGAAGCGTTGACGCCGAAGTAAGTTTCGGACGCTATACTGCAAACGAAAAATGCCTGGCCTCAGTGATGGGGTCGGGCATTTTCTTGGATTCCAGTTTCTGCCGAAGACGTGGTGTGGTTCAGTTTTTTGATTCTGCCCGGAGGGCGTGGGAGTTGGCTTGCCTACGATCGGCCGGGCACCGGCAGTAAATCCGATGCATGCGGCGTATCAGGCAAATACAGTCGTCAGGTTTTGCTGCCGCTTCGCGACAGATCGTCTGATCGCAGCCCGGAGCAAGCAACGCTCCCACGGCCTGCGGCCAGAATCAAAAGCAAACAGGTCAGTCCCACGGTCTCCAGAATCAAAAGCATTTTGCGCCCAGCGAAAACCAACTCACCCCACCCACGGTCTTCTGCTATCACTGATGCTCACGCTCCCATCACGCAGAGGCCACGACCATGCCGCACTTGCTCTACATCGAAAGCTCGCCCCGCAAACAACGCTCCGCGACGATCGAGGTCGCCAAGGCTTTTATCGATGCCTGGCAGGCGCAGCACACCATTGCCACGGTGGACACGCTGGACGTGTGGAATGAACCGCTGCCCGCCTTCGACGGCGCAACGCTGGACGCTAAATACGCGGGCATTCAAGGCGTGGAGTGCACACCTGAACAGGCGGCCGCATGGGCCCGCATCACCGAACTGGCGGAGCGTTTCGTCAAGGCCGACATCATTCTGTTCGGCGTGCCGATGTGGAATTTCGGCATCCCCTACACCCTCAAGCATTTGATCGACGTGGTCAGCCAGAAAGACCTGCTGTTCACCTTCGATGAACGCGGGTTGAACGGCCTGCTCGGCGGTCGCAAGGTGGTGGTCATCGCCGCCCGCGGTGCGCCGCTGGACCGCGCCGAACACCAGATTGCCTACATGACCACCTGGAGCGAAATGGTCGGCATCGACGAACAGTTCAACATCATCATCGAGAAAACCCTGCTCGGCCCGGACGTCGACGCCGAATCCCGCCAGACCGCGACGAAAGCCGCCATCGACCTCGCCGCCACTTTATAACGGCTCGGCCACTTCAACCCCGCGAGCCTCCCGCGCGTCCAGAATGCGCGGGAGGTTCTGCTCGATCCACGTGGTCAGGCCGTCGACCTGCAAGGCAACTTCCTTGCCCATGGGCGTCAGCGTGTATTCAACGTGAGGCGGGACGACGGGCAGCGCCTTACGATCCACGAAACCGTCCTGCTCCAGACTTTGCAGGGTTTGCGAGAGCATCTTCTCGCTGACCCCGCCGATCTTGCGGCGCAGCTCACTGAACCGGTGCATGCCATCCAGCAGCACCACCAATACCAGCACGCCCCAACGGCTGCACACATGATTGAGAATTTCCCGGGACGGGCAATCCCGGGCCAGCACTTCGCCCATGCGAATGCGTTCGAGCAGGGAAACGTTTTCGCTGGACGGCGCAGAAATATCGTTCATGACACTTACCTTTTTGTACGTACTTACGAAAGGTTAGCATGCCCTTTATGCTGAGCCCACATTCAACGTCACTGAGGAACACATCATGATCGTCATCACCGGTGCATCGGGTCAGTTGGGCCATCTGGTTATCGCCGAACTGCTGAAGACAGTCCCCGCTTCGCAGATCGTCGCTGTCGCACGCGACCTTGAAAAAGCCGCCGACCTCGCCGCGAAAGGCGTGCAGGTCCGCCACGGCGACTACACGAAACCCGAGACGCTAGACAGCGCGTTCAAGGGCGCTGAAAAGGTCCTGCTGATTTCCTCCGACGCCGTGGGCACCCGCGTGCCGCAGCATCAGGCCGTGATCGACGCCGCCAAACGAGCGGGCGTGAAGCTGCTCGGCTACACCAGCGTGCTGCGCGCGGACACCTCGTTGTTGGGTCTGGCAGGTGAACACCGTGACACCGAAAGCGCCCTCAAGGCCTCGGGCGTACCGTCTGTGGTGCTGCGCAACGGCTGGTACCACGAGAACTACACCGCCAGCATCCCGCCCGCCCTCGCCCATGGCCAATTATTCGGCAGCGCCGGTGAAGGCCGCATCAGTTCCGCCGCCCGCGCCGATTACGCCGCAGCGGCCGCTGCTGTGCTGACCTCTTCTGACAATCAGGCGGGCAAGGTCTACGAACTGGCCGGTGATGCGTTCTACACGCTGACCGATCTGGCCGCCGAGGTGACCCGCCATGCGAACAAACCGGTTGCATACATCAATCTGCCGGAAGCCGACTACAAAGCCGCCTTGCTGAACGTCGGTCTGCCCGAATTCGTCGCCGAGCTGCTGGCCAACTCCGACGCCGCCGCTGCCAAAGGTGCCTTGTTCGATGACAGCCGTCAGTTGAGTGCGTTGATCGGTCGCCCAACCACACCGTTCACTGAAGCCGTAAATCAGGCATTGACGCACTAAAGCTTTAGAACGTCGTATGCCTACGGCGTCTCGGCAACCCGAATACCGGAGCCTTCCGACGCCGTGGGCAAGCGTGCTTACCAGGCACCCTGCGCAAAACGACTGAATGATCGAGACCTTTGACGGTCGGACCTTATGACGGCGCATTACGCGCTGGATAAGGAGCTTCGAATGAACAGCAAATCGTTTATCGCTGGCCTGACGATCCTGGGCTGCGTGTCGCTCGCCAGTTTCGCCGTGCAGGCAGAAGACGCCCCTGCGCAAACCGTTCAATCGTCCAAGGACAACCTTCGCGACCTCGAAAAAGGCGACCGTGTGCCGGAGAAATTCCAGCGTCCCGGCGAAGCCATCAAGGACTGGAAAGCCAAAGGCCTCCACGCCCCCGCCGAACAGAGTCAGTGGGTGCGCATCAACAACAAATACGTACAGGTCCAGACCACCAACGGCCAGATCACCGACATCGCGCCGATGAAGAAATAATGCACCGTTCCGGTGCTCGAACTTCCCTCGGGCACCCTCCCCGCGCCAACCGCTCTAGATCAGGCCTGTCATCCCGAAAAAATGCGTCCTAAGGGCGAGAAAGGTTGGACGCTAACGATTTCCGACTTTAATCTTTGCCGCTTGTTTCAAGCCTCCCTTCTGAGGGTTCTTTCAAACGCCAGGGCCGAGAGTCGATGTCTTCCGTTTTGAATGTTTTGCTGCCGATCTTCGCCTTGATTCTGGTCGGTTACCTGTGCCGACGCACCAACCGGCTCGGCCCGACCGCCGCCTCGGAAATCAACCGGATGGTGGTGTGGCTGTGTCTTCCCGCCCTGCTTTTCACCGCCACGGCCACCGCCACGTGGGAGCAAATCTGGCACCCCGGATTTGTGCTGGTGTTCACCCTCTCGACGATGGTCATGTTCGTCATCACCCTGCTGTTGCGGCGTAAAAAGGCCGGTCACTTTGCCGACGCCAGCATCGACGCCTTGAGCGCTTCCTACGCCAACACGGGTTACATCGGCATTCCGCTGTGCGTGATGGTGCTGGGCCAGAGCGGCCTTGAACCGGCGCTGATCGCGTCGTTGATCGTGGTCTGCGTGCTGTTCGGCATAACGCTGGTGTGCATCGAAATCGGCCTGCAAAGCGAAGCCCACGTGCACCGCATCGTGCTCAAGGTGTTGGGTGCGCTGGCGAAAAACCCGCTGGTGGTGTCGCCGATTCTGGGTGCGTGCTGGGCGTGGACGGGCATGCCGTTGCCGGGGCCGGTGGACAAATTCCTCAGCCTGCTGGGCGCGGCGACCACCCCGTGTGCGCTGATTTCTTTGGGCCTGTTTCTGGCGCAGAAACAACAAGGCCCGCGCCATGGCACGAGCCTGTTGGTGTTGATCAAACTGATCGCCCATCCCCTGTTGACGTGGTTTCTGGCGTTCAAGGTCTTCCACCTGCCGCCGCTGTGGGCGAACTCCGCATTGCTGCTCAGCGCCCTGCCCACCGGCACCGGGCCGTTCATGCTCGCCGAATACTACAAACGCGAGGCGTCGGTGGTCTCCAGCACGATCCTGATTTCAACCCTGGGTTCGCTGGTGACGCTGTCGTTGTGCATTTATTACATCAACGGCTGAGCGACCGGTCGTCAGACGAACATTCCGCCCGACGCCTCGATGCGCTGCGCGGTGATCCAGCGCCCGCCATCGCCCAGCAGCATCGAAATCGCTGCCCCGATGTCGTCCGGCAGACCGACGCGGCCCAACGCGGTGTTGGACGCGACCCACGCATTCACATCGGCGTTGTCCCGCACAGTGCCGCCGCCGAAGTCTGTCTCGATGGCGCCAGGGGCCAAGGCGTTCACGGTGATCCCGCGAGGCCCCAGTTCGTTGGCCAGGTAGCGGGTCCAGACTTCGATACCGCCCTTCATCGACGCATACGCCGCGTAGCCCACCGGTGAGAACCGCGCCAGGCCGGATGAGATGTTGACGATCCGCCCACCGTCGGCGATCAGCGGCAAGAGTTTCTGGGTCAGGAAAAACGGCCCCTTGAAATGCACGTTCATCAACTGGTCGAACTGCGCCTCGGTGGTCTCCGCGCAACTGGCGTACATGCCGATACCCGCATTGTTGACCAGAAAATCAAAGCGCTCCGCCTTGAAATAAGCACTCAGCAGCGCCGACACCTGCGTGGCAAACGTCTCGAAACGGCTGCTGTCGCCCACGTCCAGTTGCAGCATCTTGACCTTGCCACCCAGGCTTTCGATCTCAGCGACTACACGCTGCGCCTCCTCTTCACGGCTGTGGTAAGTGCCGATGATGGCCACGCCTTCCCGTGCCAGATGCAGCGCTGCGCTTTTGCCCAGGCCGCGGCTGGCGCCGGTGATGATCGCGATCTTTTGACTCATGGTAATGCCCTCAATTGGCTGTATTCAGTCAGTGGCGACCACTGTATTGTTCGGCGCATCACCAGATAAACCCGCATGGATCGACATGACTGATCGACCATCACGAACAATAGGCCTCCCACCATGAACAAACTCGACCTGCTCAAGACCTTCGTCCGAGTCGCGGAACTGTCCAGTTTCACGCTGGCCAGCGATGCATTGGGGCTGCCGCGCTCCAGCGTGTCGGAACAGATTCGTGCCCTCGAACAGTTGCTCGACACCCGGCTGCTTCAGCGCACCACGCGCAAAGTCCAGACCACACCGGATGGCCAGGCGCTGTACGAACGCAGCAAGGATTTGCTCGCACAGATGGACGAACTGGAAGGCCTGTTTCGTCAGGACAACGCCGTGCTCAGCGGCCGACTGCGGGTGGACATGCCCACCGCCGTCGCCCGTCGGTTGGTCATGCCGCGCCTTCGCGAATTCATCGACCGGCATCCCCTGATCGAACTGGAGATCAGCAGCACCGACCGACGCGTCGACCTGATACGCGAAGGATTCGATTGCGTGATGCGGGTCGGTGAGCTGCCGGACACCACGCTGGTAGCACGCAAGATCGGCCACTTCCAGATGGTCAACTGTGTCAGCGTCGAATACGCCGAGCGGTTCGGGATTCCGCAGACCCTCGACGACCTGCAGCGGCATCAACTGATCAACTATGTGTCAGCGTTCGGCGCCAGCACGGCAACGTTCGAATACCACCGGGACGGCAAGGACCATCAGGTGCCGATGCCCAGCAGCGTCACGGTCAATTACATCGAAGCCTACGAAGCCGCGTGCCTCGGTGGGCTGGGCATCGTGCAGGTGCCGCGACTGGCGCACGAGTACCAGTTCGAACGCGGCGAATTGGTGGAAGTCCTGCCGGATTACCTGCCCGCCCCGATGCCTGTCTCGCTGCTCTACGCCCACCGGCGGCACCTGCCGCAACGCTGCCGGGTGTTCATGGACTGGCTGTCCAACCTGTTGCTCGAATACGGCGTGGTGGGCTGATTTCAGGGTGACCGGAAGTTTTTTAAAAAAAATCTGCAGAGGGCCGTAACCGATTTCGAATCTCCAGCGAACTACCCCTCGAATCTGATGCACAGCATGGCTGTCATGCCGGTGCCGCGATTCTCTCATTCAAAAACCTGGAGATACACCTGATGAAAACTCTTTCCCTCGCTGCTGTCGCTCTGGCTTTCGCTTCCATCGCTACAGGCGTCAGCGCTGCTGAAACCGGCTCCGCGCCTGCCATGGAAAAATGCTACGGCGTATCGATGGCTGGCAAAAACGATTGCAAGGCTGGCGCCGGTACCACCTGCGCAGGCACCTCCAAAACCGACTACCAGACCAACGCCTGGAAAAACGTACCCGCTGGCACTTGCACCTCCATCAAGACCCCACACGGCACCGGTTCGCTGACCTCGATGTAATTCGTCAGACCTGAAACGCTGAACGCTTGAACCATCGCAAGGGCAGACGTCGATCATGAACACCCCTTCTACACTGGGCGCAGGACTGGGCCTAAAGGCCGACCACTACGAGGCCGCACACGACTGCGCGGCCACCGGTTTGTGGTTTGAAGTCCACCCGGAAAACTACATGATCGACGGCGGCCCTCGCCTGGCATGGCTGGAAGCAATCGGCAGTCGCCACCCGCTTTCGTTGCACGGTGTTTCCCTGTCGCTGGCGGCCGATTCGGCGCCGGACACCGAACACCTCCAGCGGCTCAAAGCCCTCGCCGACCGCGTTCAGCCAGCCCTTATTTCCGAGCACCTCGCCTGGTCCACCTGGCGGGGTCAGTATCACCCCGATCTGCTGCCCTTCCCTCGCACCGAGGAAGCCTTGCAGCGCATCGCCGACAACGTGCACCGCACCCAGGCTTTCCTCGGGCGGCGGCTGGCCATCGAAAACCCCAGCCATTACCTCGCGCTGGACGGCCATGACTTCAGCGAAATCGACTTCCTTGCCGAACTGAGCCAACGCACCGGCTGCGGCCTGCTGCTGGACATCAACAACGTTTTCCTGAGTGCCCATAACATGGGCTACGACGCCAATGCCTACGTGGATGCCTTTCCCGGTGAGGCCATTCTGGAAATTCACCTGGCAGGGCACAGCGTCGATCCCGGCGGCGCGTCGCTGCTGATCGACTCTCACGATGCGCCGGTGGCCGAACCGGTCTGGGCCTTGTATGAACGGCTGATTCGGCGCATCGGCCCTCGCCCGACCCTGATCGAGCGGGACGATAATCTGCCATCGTTCACTGAACTGTTGCTGGAGCGGGACCGGGCACAAGCGCTGCTGGAGGCCGTGTCATGAAACTGCAAGCGTTCCAGGACGCGTTCGTTGAAGCCCTCTATGACCCCAACGCCGTAGCACTGTCGAGGGTGACGGAGCAACCGGGTTTCACGGTGTACCGCAACACCGTGATGAAAGGCGCGGTCGATGCACTGATTGCCAACTTCCCCACGGTCGAGCGCCTCGTGGGCAGTGACTGGTTGACGGCAGCAGCGTCGATTCATGCGCAACAAACGCCCCCGTCGGATGCGCGATTGATCCATCACGGCCGCGCATTCCCTGAGTTTCTCGATCAATTCGAACACGCCAGCGACTTACCGTATCTGGGCAATGTCGCCCGACTGGATTTGCTCTGGACCCACTGCCACACCGCCCTCGACGAACCCGGTCTGGACATGAATCACATCGCCCGCCTTGCGCCGGAACAGCTCGCTTCATTGTTGCTGAAACCCAGGGCGGCCGCGCGTTGGACCTGGTTTGCGGACCAACCTGTTTTCAGCATCTGGCGTCATAACCGCGAGGGGCTGGCAATGCCGGAACAGCTGGATTGGCGAGGTGAAGGCGCGTTGCTGGTGCGCAGCGAAGGCGCGGTCGGCTGGCAACCGCTGGACGTGGGCGGCTGCGGTTTTCTCGACGCTTGCGCCGCCGGCCAGACATTGGCCCAGGCCGCCGAACACGCCAGTGCCCTGCAACCCTCGCTGGACATTCTTGAACTGCTGACACGACTGGTCAGCGCCGATGTTTTCGCCGCGACCGACTCACACTGATCCATTGGAGGACGCCATGGACACTCTGCACACTGACACCTCGCAATCCCACACTCTGCGCGGCGGCTGGAATCGCTTCGCCGACCGACTTTCGCTGTTGATCACCGACTCGGTGCTGTCACTGGTCGCACGCATCGCCATCGCAGGCATTTTTCTGATGTCGGGGCGCACCAAGGTCGAAGGGTTTCTGACCATTACCGACAGCACCTACGAACTGTTTCGCAGTGAGTACAAACTGCCGCTGATTCCCCCGGAAATTGCCGCGCATCTGGCGGCCTATGCTGAGCACTTCTTCCCGCTGCTATTGATCCTCGGCCTGTTTTCGCGACTGTCGGCCTTTGCCTTGCTGGGCATGACGCTGGTGATCGAAATATTCGTCTACCCGGATGCGTGGGTGACTCACCTGAGCTGGGCCGGGCTGCTGCTGATCATCATCGGCAAAGGCGCGGGGCCGCTGTCGCTGGATCGGAAGTTCGGGATTCGGTGATTGGCTGATTCGGGATGTGCTTCTGCCCGAAGGCGTCCAAACAAATCTGAATGCACCACAGATCCGCTTCTGCCGAAGGCGTGGGAGCAGGCAAGCCAGCTCCTACGGCCTTCGGGCAGAAGCAGATCCGCGCAAATCATGCCGTCCGATATAAAGAACTAACGTGCGGCCGCCATCAAACTGTCCGCGTATTCATCGCTTCCGCTATAAACTCCGCCTGCCGAATCGCCAACGTCACGATGGTCAACGTCGGATTCTCCCCCGCACTGGTGGTGAACTGGCTGCCATCCGAAATGAACAGGTTCGGAATCTCATGGCTCTGCCCATGCTGGTTGCACACCCCATCCTGCGGCTTTTCGCTCATGCGGCAGGTGCCCAGGTTGTGGGTCGAAGGGTACGGCGGCACACGGAACGTTTTCACCGCGCCGACAGATGAATACAGCGCTTCACCTTGCTTGAATGCGTGTTCGCGCATCGCCAGGTCATTCGGGTGATCGTCGTAATGCACGTTGGGCACCGGCAGGCCGTACTTGTCCTTGACGCTGTCGTTGAGGGTAATCCGGTTGCTTTCCTGAGGCATGTCTTCGCCGACGATCCACATCCCTGCAAGCTTGCTGTACTGCTCCATCACATCGGTGAAATCCCGGCCCCACGCCCCCGGATTGAAAAACGCCGCGAGGAACGATGGCCCAAGGGAGATCGTTTCCATCTCATAACCGCCGACGAAGCCGCGATCCGGCTTGTGGTGAATCTCGTCGCTGACAATCCCGGCCATGATGGTGCCGCGATAGAAGTGTACCTCCTCGGGAAACGACGCGAAGACAGTACCGGTGGTGTGGCGCATGTAATGTTTGCCGACCATCCCCGAGCCATTCGCCAGACCGTGAGGGAACTGACTGCTGGCCGAATTGAGCAATAACCGTGGGGTTTCGATGGAGTTACCGGCGACCGCCACCACCCGCGCCTTTTGCCGCTGTTCCTTGCCGAGCCCGTCGAAATAGACCACCGCGTTGACCCGACCCCTGTCGTCGTGCTCGATTTTCGCCACATGGCATTGGGTACGCAGTTCCAGCTTGCCCGTGGCTTCAGCGGCGGGGATTTCGGTGTACAGCGTCGACCATTTAGCCCCCATCTTGCAGCCCTGGAAGCAGAAGCCCAACTGCTGACACCCGGCCCGATCGCCACGGGGTTTGCTGTTGATCGCCATGTGCCCTGTGGAGCATTCCTTGTAGCCCATCTTCTGCGCGCCGTTGTACAGCACCTTGAAGTTGTTGTTACCCGGCAATCCTTCGATGTTGTTAGTGCGAGTCACGCCCATTTTGTCCTCGGCGCGGGCGTAATACGGTTCCATCTCGGCCAGAGTGATGGGCCAGTTCAAGAGATTGGCGCCCTGCACCTGGCCGTAGGTGTCCAGTGCGCGGAATTCGTGCTCCTGAAAACGCAGGCTCGCGCCCGCCCAGTGGGTGGTGGTGCCGCCAACGGTCTTGCAGATCCAGGCGGGCAGATTGGGGAAGTCCTTGGCCACCCGCCATGAGCCTGAAGTGGTGCGCATGTCACCCCAGGACAGTTGCGAAAAAGAAGGCCACTCGTCATTGATGAATGTGCCCGTGGACTGACGCGCCCCGGCTTCCAGCAACACCACCGACACGCCCTTTTGGCACAGTTCGTTGGCCAGCGTCCCGCCGCCCGCGCCCGAGCCAATGATCACCACGACCGAATCGTCATCCAGGTTGTACGTTGTCATGATTGCGCTCCTCAGGCTGGGACACTCGGGCTGGCATCGACAGGCGGGTTGGGCAGCCATTTCAGGTCGTTGAACCCGCGATGGATGTAACCGCCTTTGGGGAAGGACGCGCCTTCATAGCCGAAGTGCTTGTACGCCAGCTCGTTGCTGTAAAGGCTGTTAACCGACACACCGCGCACCAGCGCGAAAAACGGCCCGGTCTGCACGTCCTTGAGAATGCCCACTTGCTTGTCTTCAGCGAGCGAAGCCCAGTCGCCGCCTGCGCGCTGGTCCAGATCGGCCAGCCCCTGCTTCAGGGTGTCGGCGACGCCGGGGTCCGCGGAGGCTTTTTCATCGAGGGCCTTGACGGAAAACGCATAAACCGCGTCTTCCATGGTGTCGTGGGGGAAGATGCGCCGGATAACCAGCAAGAGCTTGCTGCCAGTGGCGCTGTCCAGCGTGTTCATCTCCAATGCCCAGGTCCGGCTTGGAGCAAGCAGTGCAACAGGGCCGGAACCAAACACCAGCGTTCCCAGCAACAGCCCGCCGCTTCCTTGCAAAAAGCGGCGACGATCGAGTATCAGGTCACTCATGGCTTTTGTCCTTGTTATTTTTTTTGTCGGTGCAATCAAGCTGAATTGATAGTAGTAGCGCCGTGGAGGGAAAGGTAATAGCGGTCTACTACGTGGTTATAAGCCTGGACCAGGTGCGTGTCGGCAAACGACAACCCGGTAGTAATCCGGTATTACCCGCCCCGCCCGCGGCCTTTCTAGACTGTCGGCTTCACTCATCACGAGCAGCCTGCCATGTCTTTCGTCAGCGAAACCCAACCCGGTGTGTGCCTCACGCCGGACGCCGTCACTCAGGAGTACGTGTTCAACCACACGATGTTGCGGGTGAAGGACCCCGAGCGTTCGCTGGATTTCTATACGCGGGTGCTGGGGATGCGGCTCATGCGCCAGGTGGATTTTCCCGAAGGGAAGTTTTCGCTGCTGTTTCTGGCGATGACCAAAGGCGAGGCAGTGCCGGAGGATGCGTCGGCACGCATGAGTCATACCTTCAGCCGGGAATCGGTGCTGGAGCTGACCCACAACTGGGGCACTGAAAGCGACGACTCGCAGTACCACAACGGCAACAAGGACCCGCGGGGTTTCGGGCACATCTGCTTTTCAGTGCCTGACATTGAGGCCGCCTGCGCCCGTTTCGAATCCTTGGGCGTGCCCTTCGTCAAACGGTTGGACAAAGGCATGAAACACGTTGCCTTCATCAGCGATCCGGACGAGTACTGGGTCGAAATCGTGCAGGCGGACCTGTTGGGCAATCTGGGGCAGTAAGCCGCCCTTTTCCGGGCGGCTTCATCGGCGACGTCGCTAGTCGAGCGCTGCCACCACCGCATCAAAAAACGCCAGCGGCGCGATGAGATTGCGGCGCAGCGGCTTGGGTTGATCGCCAAAGGTGACGATCACCACGTTGTGCGTCGGGTTGATGTAGATGTTCTGGCCCTGCATGCCGATGGCCGAATAGGCGCCGTCCTTGATCGAGGCTTCGGTCCGGCCCGGCCACCACATGTAGCCGTAGTTCAACGGGCTGCCGTCCTTGAGCACCTTGGGAGCGGTGGCTTCCTGAACCCAACCCTGCGGCAGAATCGACTGGCCGGCGATCTTGCCGCCGTTCATGAAAAACAGCCCGAAACGCCCGAAATCCCGCAGCGTCGCGCTGATGCCACTGCCGCCGATTTCCTGGCCATTGGGCGAGTCCAGCCACCACTTGGCGTCGTGTTCCATGCCGAACGGTCGCCAGATTTTCTGCTCCAGGTAGTCGGACAGCGGCATCTTCACGGCACTGCGAATGACTTCTTCCAGCACTTGAGTCTCGCCCGTGCTGTAGTTGTTGACCGTGCCAGGTTCGGCCGCTTTCGGCAAACTCGCCATCAGCGTCATCGCCGCCCCCGGGGTCTGGGCAATCTGCGCCCGCAACAGCGCGCGGCGGTCGGATGAAGGGTCGGTAAACGCTTCGCTCCATTTCACCCCGGACGTCATCGTCAGCACGTTGCGAATCGTCACACCCTCGTAAGCGCTGCCCTTGAGGCGCGGCACGTAATCGACGACGGGATCGTCGAGGCTTTTGATCGCGCCGTCATGCAACGCCGCAGCCGCCAGCGTGGAGGTGACGGACTTGGCCATGGACATCGACATCCAGCGGGTCCTGTCGGTGTTGCCGCGCTGGTAGGTCTCGTAGGCGACTTTGCCGTCCTTGATCACCAGCATCGCGGTAATGCTGTCCACCGCGACGTAGTCGAACAGGTCGTACTTCTTGCCTTCATAGGTGAAGTGGACGTTGTCCAGCTGTTGAGGCGCTTTCGGCAGGGCGTAAGGATGGTCGCTTCCGTCGATGGTACGCGTGGGGAACAGTCGATCGATGTTGCGGTAAGTGCTGACGGCGAGGTCAGGCAGCATCGTGCCTTCGTAAATCTGCTCGACGGTGCCGATGGGTTCGTGGGCGTGGGGGTACTCGTAGTCGTCTTTGGCCCAGGCATCGGGCATGGCCGCGAGGGCGAACAGGCCGAGGGAAACGGTGAATGGCTGCAAGCGCAGAAAAGGACGGGAAACCGCTCGTGCCAACATAAAACATCCTTGCTTTTGCGTTGAAATCGGGCCGATGGGCCACTGAATCGAAGGTGCGGTTTACCACGGTTCGATGACAGGATTCAAAATCAGGCGCAAAAAAAACCACCGCGCAAGGGCAGTGGCTTATTTATCGAGCGTGGATCAGATCAGGCTCAGACCTTGACGACCCATCCCGCCGGGCCTTCGATTTCGCCAAACTGAATGCCGGTCAGCTCTTTATACAGACGCTGTGTCACCGGGCCCACTTCGGTCTCGCTGTGGAACACGTGCAGCTTGTCTTTGTAGCTGATGCCACCGATCGGCGTGATCACGGCAGCGGTCCCGCAGGCGCCGGCTTCCTTGAACTGATCCAGCTTGTCGATGAACACTTCGCCTTCGGTCACTTTCAGGCCCAGACGGCTTTCAGCCAGCTCGATCAGCGACAGACGGGTGATGCCCGGCAGCACGGAAGGCGACTTTGGCGTGATGAACTGGTCGTCGTGGGTGATGCCGAAGAAGTTGGCCGAACCGACTTCTTCGATCTTCGAATGCGTCAGCGGGTCCAGGTAGATCGCGTCGGCGAAGCCGTTTTTCTTGGCTTCGCTGCCCGGCATCATGCTCGCCGCGTAGTTGCCGCCGACTTTCGCAGCGCCGGTGCCTTGTGGCGCGGCGCGATCGTAGCTGGAGATCACGAAGTTGTGTGGCTTCATGCCGCCCTTGAAGTAAGGGCCGACCGGGATGCAGAACACCGAGAAAATGAACTCGGGCGCTGCACGCACGCCGATGTTGTCACCCACGCCGATCACGAATGGACGCAGGTACAGCGCGCCACCGGTGCCGTAAGGCGGGATGAAACGCTCGTTGGCGCGGACCACTTCCTTGCACGCTTCGATGAACTGTTCGGTCGGAACGTGGGGCATCAGCAGACGCGAGCAGCTGCGTTGCATGCGCGCGGCGTTCTGGTCAGGGCGGAACAGGTTGATCGACCCGTCCTTGGCGCGGTAGGCCTTCAGGCCTTCGAAACATTGTTGGCCGTAATGCAGCGCGGTCGAGCCTTCGCTGATGTGCAACACGTTGTCTTCGGTCAGGGTGCCTGTGTCCCACTCACCGTCGCGCCAGTGAGCCAGGTAGCGCTTGTCGGTCTTGATGTAGTCGAAACCCAGCTTGTCCCAATTAATGCTTTCGTTACCCATGACACCCTCTATTTCCTGGCCAGCGCGCCCGCAGGTGGGGGGCTGGCGTTTCATCAATATGGTCGTGAAGGCTCGGCCGAGGGAACGGCCCCCACCGATGTTGCGCCATATTACTGATTTTTTGCCGGACAAACCGCCTCGAAAGCTTAACAAGCAAAAAAGAGCACCCAACCGCCTTTAGGCCCTCTTCAAAAACCGCCGCCAAGCTGCGAATCTGACGCCTGTTGCCGTTGGTCCGCCGGCAGTTCGAGGCGGTGGCGAAACACGCAATCGACTCCACAGAGCCTCGTTCAGCAAGGAAAGCCCATGACCGATCTGCCCAAACACGGCGCCGTCCTGTTCGCCAAAGACTTGCCCCGTGTCGCCGCGTTTTATCGCGAACTGCTGGACATGACGCAGACCGTCACCGAAAAACGGTTGATCGTGCTGGAGTCGTCGACCTACCAACTGGTGATTCATGGGATTCCGAAAGCGGTTTCCGACCGGGTCATCATCAGTTCTCCGCCGCAGCGGCGCGTGGACCTGCCCACCAAGCTGGTCTTCCCCGTGAAAAACCTGGCAGATGCCCGCGCAGCGGCGGTCGCCTTGGGTGGGCAGGTGGACGCGCCGTCCGGGCAATTCACCGCCCGCGGCTTCACCGCCTGCGACGGGTTCGACCCGGAGGGCAATGTCGTACAGTTTCGCGAACCGGCGCCGTGATTGTCGGTAAATCGATGGACATCTGTAGCGAATTCATTCGCGAGAGGCCGGTGCGGCCGATACATCTACATCGTCTGATACGTCTTTCGTCGGTATGCCGCCCAGAATGAATTCGCTCCCACAGGGACTGCGCGTCGCCATGCAGTCCGTCATCTGACGTTCCTGCAGGTCTTGGGGTAGTCACAGGATTCTGTGGATGCACCCCAGATTTCGTGCCGCCTGTATCAAAAGCTTCTCAACCGTCGTGCAGATTTGCCATTTTTGCCTATCGTTGGTAATTCATATGAAACAGGAGCACGTCCATGGGTATCGAGCAACTCTTCGCGGATTTGGGCAGTCTTCCGAGCATTCCCAAAGTGGCTCAAGACCTGATTCAACAGTTCGACAACCCGTCGTCGAACATTGAGAGCATCGCTCGCAACATCCAGAAAGACCCGGTGATTTCCGCCAAAATTCTGCGGCTGGCCAACTCGGCGCGGTTTCGCGGGGCGCGGGAGTCTTCAAGCATCGACGACGCGGCCATGCGCCTGGGCTTCAACACCTTGCGCACACTAGTGCTGGCGTCGGCGGTGACCGGGGCATTCAAGGCGGGGCCAAGCTTCGACCTCAAGGGCTTTTGGCTGAAAAGCTTTCAAGTGGCGGGGATTTGCCGCCTGCTGGCCAAGCAGTCGGGCGCTGACGCGGAAATCGCCTTCACCTGCGGGGTGATGCATGACATTGGCGAGTTGCTGATCCAGACCGGCGCGCCGCAAGTGGCCGAGCGCATCAACAGCGTCACCAAGACTGGCACCACCAGCCGCGCCGCCATCGAGACCCTGCAACTGGGCTTCGGCTACCCGGAAGTGGGTGCGGAGCTGGCCCGCCGCTGGCAGTTGCCGCCGGTGATCCAGCAGGCGATTGCCTATCAGGCCCGCCCGATGCAAGCCCCTGGCGACGCGACCCATGCCCGGATCGTCGCCCAGGCGCTGACCGTGTCCGACGCGCTGGAGAGCAACGGCGGCGCGACACCACAGGCGCAGCAGTCCATAGAAGGGCCACTGTTTGAAGGCGTTGATCTGGATGCGCTGTTCACGGCATTGCCTGCGGTACTGGAGGCGGACAAGGCCTTTGCGGAGTTGCTGAGCTGATTCCCCCCAGGTCTGACGAATGACCTGTGGGAGCGAATTCATTCGCGAATCGGCCGTGCCGACGACAGAAATAATTCGGCTGCACGGGCCTCTCGCGAATGAATTCGCTCCCACAGGGTGATTGGGGACACCCGTGAGATGTTTCGCTATCTGCGTTTCCCCGCCCTGTGCCCACCTCGTTTAGTATCACCCCACCCACCACGCTGACGAGGCCCCGCGCATGTTCGATACGCCTGCCCTTTCCCACCTCGAATCCCTCCTGCACTGGATGAGCGGCCGCTCGTTCACGGTGTTGACGGGCGCAGGCATCAGCACCTCGTCCGGAATCCCCGATTATCGCGACAGCGAGGGCGTGCGACGGGGTCGGCAGCCGATGATGTTTCAGGAATTCCTCAACGCCCCCGAAGCGCGCCGCCGGTATTGGGCGCGGGCCATGCTCGGGTGGCCACGTGTTCGCGCTGCACAGCCGAACGCGGCTCACGGAGAACTGGCGGCGTTGCAACAACATGATCTCATTCGGGGCGTGATTACTCAGAACGTCGACACGCTGCACGATCAGGCGGGCAGTCATGAGGTGATCGAACTGCACGGCAGCCTGCACTGGGTGCTGTGTCTGGATTGCCGTCAGCGCACCGAACGCGACGTGATCCAGCTGACGTTACTGGAGCAGAACCCCTACCTGGCCGGTGTCGATGCGGTTCAGGCCCCGGATGGCGACACCTTGCTCGACCCCGCCTTTGAAGAACGCTTTCAGGTGCCCCACTGCCCTCATTGCGGCGGCGAACGCATGAAACCGGACGTGGTGTTTTTCGGCGAGAACGTTGCGCCGCCCACGGCGGCCAAGGCCATGGACCGGGTAGAAACCTCGGACGGTTTACTGGTGGTGGGGTCGTCGTTGATGGCGTTTTCGGCGTTTCGCCTGTGTCGGCGCATCGTCGAACAGGGCAAACCGCTGATCGCCATCAACCTTGGCAAGACCCGGGCGGACGACGTGCTGGACCTGAAGATCGAAGCATCCTGTGAAGTGCTACTGCCCGAACTGGCGCAGCGGCTCATCGCGGGTTGAACCGGCTCAGCCCTTGGCCAATGCCCGCGCGCTGAGCACCTGCGCCAACAGCAAGGTGCCGACGCATAACAGCGCGTCACGCAAGCCGATGAAGTGCGCGGCAAAGCCGATCAGCGCCGGCCCCAGCAGAATCCCGCAATAACCGATTCCGGTGATGACCGCGATGCCCAACCCGGCGGGCATCGCTGTTTGCGCACCGACGATGGAACAGTAAACCGGGAATGTGTTGGACAGGCCCAGACCGATCAACGCAAAGCCGAGCAGGAACAGCGGCCACGGTTGTAACAGCACCGCCATGGCAAAACCGAGCATGACCAACAGGCCGCCGCCGATCAGCAGTTTCACAGCACCGAAGCGCTTTCTCAGGGCATCGCCGGAAAACCGGCCCGCTGCCATGGCAAGCGAAAACACCGCGTAAGCGCCCCCCGCGACCGACAGGTCAATCTGGTGAGCACGGTTGAGAAACACCGCGCTCCAGTCAAGAATCGCGCCTTCCACCAGCAGCGCAATGAAGCACAGCAGGCCGATGATCAGCACCTTCACCGTCGGCCATGAGAAAGGCGTCGAAGGGTCGTCCGCGCTGAACGGCAGCAAGTGTCGGGCCTGGCTCAGCAACGTGCCCGCGACGATTGCCACCATCACCGACACGGCGAATAACGGCGACGCGCCACTCCACAGCATCAACCCCATCGACCCCGCACTGACGATCCCGCCCAGACTGAACAGCCCATGAAATCCCGACATCAGCGGGCGCCGATGATCCTGTTCCACCATCAAGCCTTGCACGTTCATCGCCACGTCGATGCTGCCCAACCCCGCCCCGAAAACCGCCAGGGCCAGGGCGAGCGTAGTGAACGACGACAGCGTGGCAAGCAGGGGCAACATGCTGCAAATCAAGGCCCCGCCGATCAGCGCCACGAAGCGGCAGCCCTTGCGCGTGGTCAAGGCGCCAGCCAGTGGCATCGCCAGCATCGAACCTACGCCGAAGCACAGCAACAGCAACCCCAATTCGGCCTCTTCCAGCCCCGCACGGTCCCGGGCAAACGGCACCAACGGCGCCCACGCCCCGAGCGCCATGCCGGACAGCAGGAACGTCAGGCGGTAGCTCCAAAGGTGAATGAGGGTCGGGGTGTGGGCGGGTTGGGCGATGGACAAGGGAAGTTTCCAGAATATTGAGGGCAGTTCACGTTGTGGGAGACGCAGGAGGTTACGACGGCAGCGAAAGCGGTGGATCAGTCACAGACAAACTGCCTGACAGTCCGCTTCGCCGCCGTCGTAACCTCCGGCGTCCCCCGACAGGGTTCGCAGCGTTTACATCATCGGCGCCACCATGCTCACGACCCGCAACGCCAGACCTTCATAAGCGTCCAGCGTAATGGTGAACTCACCCTCCTCGGTCAGATCGCCCTCGACCCGCTCGTTGATGATATCCACCACCGGCCCCGGTGCGATGCCCGGCAGGTGCAGGGTTTCTACGATGGATTCGGCGCTGAAGTTAAGCGCGGTGATCTGCGTGCCTTTCCCGGCGGGCAGTTCGTGGACCATGATCAGCAGGCCCGGATGCTCGACGTCAGGGATCAGAATCTGGCGGCTGGCGGCGATGTCGTAGGCGCGGCGCACAGCGAGGATTTTCTTCAACTGCGAGGCGAACGAGTCCGGCCGTTGCAGCTGTTCGACCAGGCTGCCGTATAGCGCGGTCGGACGCGGCATGCCGCCCGCCGAGGTTTCAGCGCTGGGGTCCAGGTCCACCAGATCGTAGGCGCCGCGATGAATCCAGCGGGTGTCGCCATCGCCCATCAGGTGCGCGACCTGCTCGGCGGGCAGCGGCAGCGCCCCCACCAAATCCCAGCCCGACAGCGCGAACACCCCCGGCTGCATGGCGTTGAACATCACCAGCAACAGGTGGATGTGCTGAATCTTGTTCACGTCGTCGGCGGTGATGGTGTCCAACTCACGAATGCCCAGCGCCGCTGTGATAATGCTGGCGGTGGTGCACGACACCCCATTGGTCACGAACTTGAGGTTGTACGGCGCATGTTCGCCAGCGAGGCGTTCATACATCTCTTCGCGGATGTGCTCGCGCAGGATATTGCCGGGAAAGGTCTGGCCCATGTACAGGTATTGATCGTGGGCGTGCAGCGTCCAGAAATGCACCAGCTCCAGGGTCAGCTCGTCGTGGTTCTGCAAGGCGTGGATCAGCGACGCGGGGTCGATCCCGAAGTCATGGACCTGGCGCAGCATGAGCCGCAAAAACTCGGTGCGGCCGGTCAGCAGCGCGTGCTGGTAGGCCGGACGGGTGATGAAATCGTAAGACAGGTCGGCGCCGCCGTGGGACATGGCAGCAATGTCGTCGATGGTCAGGTTTAGCTCCTGAAAACTGAAGCCCCCGGCCTTGCGGATCGCGCCCGCCAGCAACTGGTTGCCGGTAATCGCCAGCGGATGGCTTTCCGACCACGCGGTGCCATCGGCCTTGCGCTCGACGCCAAGGAAGCCGTTGGCGTCGAGACGCAGCACCCGCGCGCCCATCACGTCGATGGCGTGCAGCGCGTCGCCGATGATCATCTGCTGCGCCGCGAAGCTGGGGTCGAGCCAGTTCAACGAGGGCTGGCCTTCCTTGAAGTAGTGCAGGTACACCCAGCGCCGGTCTTTGCCGTCCACGCCGGTGATGACGGGTGTGGTGCTCCAGTCTGTTTCCTTGACCCCCGGTTCGAAAAAGATCACCCGCTGCAACTGACCGACGATGTAATGCTTGTCGCGCAAGGCATCCACGGTTGCGGGCGGCAGGTTGATGGCGTCGCGTCCGGCCGGGACGTCGGGCAGCAGCGGCCAGTCTTCTTCTTTGATCTCGACCATGTGGTACAGACCGGGGTATTCCTCGTACGCCAACTCGGCCAGACGGAAATCAGCGCCTTTGCCGGTGTGGGACGGGATCACGTCATCGACGATCACCGCGTTGTGCGCGGCGGCGATGCGGCTGAGGCTGAGAAACTGCGCGTCGGTGCCCAGTTCGGCATCGACCTCAAAGCTGATGCGATCGAAATTGCCATCGATGCTCGGGGTTTTCTGCCGCCCCTTGAGGCCACCGGAGGCTTTGAGCGGACCGTTGTGGATGCCCTGAATGCCAATCTCGGACAAGGCGTGCCAGAGTTTTTCATCCCCTAGTGCTTCCAGCACCGAGCCGCCTTCACGGGTGATGATCGACGCGGGGTACGCGGTGAACCACACCGACGCAATCGCTGACGCGTCCCGAGGTCGGGCCTGGGCGTAAGGCCTTTGCCAGAGCCGCCCCTGGCCGCCATAGAGCTTGGCGCGTTGTTGTGCGGCGTTGAGCATCGATTGCTCAACCAGCCATTCCACGTACTGCTTGTCCGGTGTGGTCATAGGGTCCAGGGTTCCGTCTTCAAAGGGATTTGGAGAGGTCGTCCCACACGCTCAAACGCGCGGCCGGGGACGATCCTGTCTACGCCGTTGCTTATGTCTATGAGCGCCCATGGACGTAAACGTTCGGTGTTTGAAGAACAGATGGCGCCTCGGTTCGGCTTACCCCCGCGCCGCGTTGACGATGAATTCGTGATACCCGGACACGATCACGAACACCGCGAAGTAACAGAAGATCGCCGCCGACACCCAGTACGAGTATTTCAGCAGCCGATCCCCCAACAATCGCCCGCCATGGCTGGCCGCGAAGCAGATGAACACGCACCACGCCACGCCCGCGCTGAAAAAACCGGACAGAAAAAACGCGGTGCTGAGGGAGCCGTGTCCGCCCGCCCGCGAGATCAGCGTCCCGCCCACTGCCGCGAACCAGAGAATGGCCGTGGGCGACGACACCGCAAGAAACACCCCGCGCGAAAATTCCCGCAACCCCGAACGATTGCCTGCTTCTCCGGCCATGGCCAACCCGCCGTGGCTGGACAGCGCGGCGATCACCATTTTCACCGCAAAGCCGATCAGCAGCACCGAGCCGCCCAGCCATAACCCCCAGCGCACCCATTCGTATTGCAGCAGTACGGTCATGCCCGCCAGCGCCAGAATGGCGTAGAACAGATCACCGAAACAGGTGCCCAGCCCCAACCAGAACCCTTGCAGATAGCCCCGTTGCATCGCCAGCGTGATCATCGCGATGTTGGCCACGCCAATGTCCAGGCACAACGAAAGGCTCAGCAAAAAGCCACTGGTGAACTCCATGGGTGATATCCGTCCGGCTGCATTTGAAAGAAGGTAAAAAAAGCAGCGGGCAGGATAGCGGGTTTGCCCTCAAACCGCAGGCCCCTTGCGAAACCCCACGGCCATGCGATTCCAGCAGTTGATGGTGGCGATTCCCACCGTCAGGTCGACCCGTTCCCGCTCGGAGAAATGCGCGCACAACGCGTCGTACAACGCCGCCGGTGGCCCTTCCGGCGCCAGCAGGGTCACCGCCTCGCACCATGCCAGCGCTGCGCGTTCCCGCAGCGTGAACACGTCCGATGTGCGCCAGACCACCAGCGCGTGCAAACGTCGCGGATGTTCGCCGTTGAGGCGGGCTTCGGTAACGTGCATGTCGGCGCAGAACGCACAGTCGTTGAGCTGCGAGACACGCAACTTGATCAGCTGCATCAGCGGTCTTTCAATGCAGAGGTCGAAATTGGCCGCTTCCAGCAGGATGAGCGCTTTGAGCGCTGCCGGGGATGCGGTGTAGTAGTCCAGACGAAGCGCCATGGGAGCTCACGGTTTCTCAATGATCACAGCCCCCAGCCTAAGGGGTGGCGCGGACGGACGCGACGTCCAATCCCGAAGGTTTTCAGCGCACCATTGCGCATCGCTCAGGAGACCAATTGCCGGTTTTTTCGTTGCGCAGCTATACCGCTTCCTCGCCCGCTGACTAGAATTCCGGATCGTGGACGCTGAGCCTGGGAGCCGTGCGTGGAACTTCACATCGTCATTCAAGGCCGCAAAGATCTGGCGAATCAGCTCTACCAGCAACTGCGCGACAGCATCGAATCCGGGCGCCTGGCCGCCGGGGTCCAACTGCCTCCGAGCCGCCTGCTCGCGGCGCAATTGGGGTTGTCCCGCAAGACCATTTCCGACACCTATAGCCGGCTGACCTACGAAAACTTTCTGGTGGGCAAGATTGGCAGCGGGACCTTCGTCAACACCCTGAGTGCTCAGCCCCAACGCAGCTCGATTCGCTCGGACCTCGCCAGTCAAAAGGTGGTGAGAAAGTGGCAGGACATCTCGCTGCCCCTGAGACACCCGACGCTGGAGGGCACGCTGCGGTGCGACTTCATCGGTGGCGCCACGGCCAAGACCCAATTCCCCCATGACGACTGGCGACGTTGCACCCAGTACGCCTTGCGGCAAATGTCCCAGGCACGAGGCTTCTACAGCCAGCCGGAAGGCGTCGCGCCGCTGCGTCACGCCATCGCCGGACACATCGCGTTTGCCCGTGGCGTGAGATGCAGCGCCGACGACGTGGTGGTGTGCAACGGCGCGCAGCAAGCGCTGGACCTGATTGCCCGTGTATTGATCGAGCCCGGTTGCACCGTGGCCATGGAAGACCCCGGCTACACCCCGGCGCGGCTGCTGTTCGCGGCACAGGGTGCGAATGTGGTCAGCGTGCCGGTGGACGAGGAAGGGATCATCGTCGACGGCATTCCCGAGAGGGCCCATGTGATCTACGTCACCCCGTCTCACCAGATGCCCCTGGGCATGCCCATGAGTGTGGCGCGTCGGGAAGCTTTGCTGGAGAAGGCCAGCCGTATCGGCGCGATCATCATTGAGGACGATTACGACAGCGAGTTTCGCTACGAGGGACGCCCCACCGATTCATTGCAGAGCATGGATCGGTTCGGCGTCGTGGCGTACGTCGGGACCTTTTCCAAAACCCTTTTGCCCGAGCTGCGGTTGGGCTATGCGGTGCTGCCGAGCGCCATTCTGGAGGCCGTGATCAAGGCCAAACAACTGACCGACTGGCACACCAGCACCCTGCCCCAATGGGCGCTGGCCAAGTTCATCAGCGAGGGGTTGCTGAACAAACACATCCGCCGCTGTCACGGGATCTATGCCGGGCGTCGCGAGCGGATTCTTGCGCGACTGGCGGGCGACCTGTCGCCCTGGCTGGAAGCGATTCCGTGCACGGCGGGCTTTCACATGGCAGTGATGTTCAAGGTGCCGATCAACCTGCGACTGTTGGTGGAGTTGGCGCGCAAGGTCGAGATCGGGCTGTACCCGCTGACCGGTTTCTATCACAGCGCCCCAACCCGGGATGGCCTGATGCTGGGGTTCGGTGCCATCGAAACCCTCGACATCGACCCGGCGCTGGACCGGTTGCGGGATGTGCTGGGGCAGATTGCGTAGGACGCCCGGCCGTCAGCGGAAACACACTGTCAGCCGGTTCCAACTGTTTACGGTGGCAATCAACAACGTCAGGTCCACCCGTTCGGCTTCGCTGAAGTGCTGCGACAGTTGGTCATAATCGGCGTCGGGGGCGTGGCTCGCAGCGATTCGGGTGATGCACTCGGCCCAGTTCAACGCCGCCTGTTCGCGGTCGCTGAACAAGGGAGATTCACGCCACACCGCCACGGTGTAGAGCCTGCGCTCGGACTCTCCTTGCAGACTCGCCTCATGGGCGTAGCGATCCACCGATGCCGCGCAGCCGTTGAGCTGTGAGACCCGCAGTTTCACCAACGCCACCAGCGACGACTCCAAAGGCAAATGACTCACAGCCTGCTCCACCGCTTGCATTGCTTTCATGGCGGTGGGTGATGCTTGATGAATATCGGTTCGGGGCGGCATGTCGATGCTCGGGATCGTAGGCAGATGGCGAGGTTATGCGTTGGACGCTGCGGGTAAAACGGCCAATTTGGTGAAAGCTCAGGGGGCCATTGTCGGCGGCGCCCGCAGGATCGCCGCGTTCGGCAAGCCCGCCTGCTACAGGGCACGACGGCGCGCCGGGATCTCGCGTCTGGCCTCGATCTTCTGTGGGAGTGAATTCATTCGCGAAAGGGCCGGTTCAGCCGCTACATCTCCACCGCCTGTACCCCCTTTGTCGGAATACAGCCCAGAATAAATCCGCTTCCACAGAGGTTTGCGGCGTGCTGCCATGCTGCGAATGACACAACCCGTGCCGCTACCCTTGCGGGTCGGCATCCAACCGGAATCGCCCCTTCCCTTGCGGCCACAAAAATGCAGTTGTATGATGACTGTCAACTTGCGATGACCCGCCCGGCGTTATCGGCGGCACGCTTCACGCACTTTTACCGATTCTTCGTCAGACACCTCGTCCGACCGTTTCGACCCAACAATAACAGGAGAAGCAGATGCCTAATGTTCTCGGCCAGAACTTCATCGGCGGCGCCCGCAGCGGCCTCGGCGAAGCACGCCACAAGAGTCTGGATGCCACTACTGGCGAAGCCCTGCCTTACGCTTTCCATCAGGCCGCGGACGGCGAAATCGACGCTGCCGCCCTCGCTGCCAAAGACGCTTTTCTCGAATACCGCCAGTTGAGCCCGGCTCGCCGCGCTGAGTTCCTCGACGCGATTGCCGACGAGCTGGATGCATTGGGCGATGACTTCGTCGCACTGGTCTGCCAGGAAACCGCGTTGCCTGCGGGTCGTATCCAGGGCGAGCGCGGCCGTACCAGCGGCCAGATGCGTCTGTTTGCCAAAGTCCTGCGTCGCGGCGACTTCCTCGGCGCACGTATTGACCAGGCCCTGCCGGATCGCAAACCGCTGCCTCGCGTCGACCTGCGCCAGCTGCGCATCGGCGTCGGACCGATTGCTGTCTTCGGTGCCAGCAACTTCCCGTTGGCCTTCTCCACTGCCGGGGGCGACACCGCTTCCGCCTTGGCGGCCGGTTGCCCGGTGGTGGTCAAGGCCCACAGCGGCCACATGGCAACCGCTGACCTGGTCGGCCAGGCCATCGTGCGTGCCGCCGAGAAAACCGGCATGCCGAAAGGTGTGTTCAACATGATCTTTGGCAGCGGCGTCGGCGAAGGTCTGGTCAAGCATCCGGCGATTCAGGGCGTGGGTTTCACCGGTTCGCTGCACGGCGGCACGGCTTTGTGCAAACTGGCCGCCGAGCGTCCACAGCCGATTCCGGTGTTTGCCGAAATGTCGAGCATCAACCCGGTGGTCTTGTTGCCTGGCGCTGTGACAGCCCGTGGCGCGACCATTGCCGGTGAGCTGGCGGCGTCCGTTGTGCTGGGCGCAGGCCAGTTCTGCACCAACCCGGGCGTGGTCATCGGCATTCGCTCCCCTGCCCTGACCGCGTTCACTGAGCAGCTGAAAGAGCACATGGGCGGGCAAGCGCCACAGACCATGCTCAACGAAGGCGGCCTGCGCAGTTACGGCAAGGGCGTGCAGAAACTGCTGGCGCACCCGAGCGTCACGCACTTGGCGGGCAAACCGCAGGAAGGTCGTCAGGCGCAGCCGCAGCTGTTCAAGGCGGACGTGAGCATGCTGCTGAACGGTGACGAACTGCTGCAGGAAGAAGTCTTCGGCCCGACGACGCTGCTGATCGAAGTGGCAGACGACGCCGAGCTAAAAGCAGCGTTGCAAGCGCTGCGCGGCCAACTGACCGCCACGCTGATCGGCGAAACCGCTGACCTGCAGAAATACCAATGGCTGGTGCCGGTGCTGGAAGAGAAAGTCGGCCGCATCCTGGTCAACGGCTACCCGACCGGTGTGGAAGTGTCTGACGCGATGGTCCACGGTGGCCCCTTCCCGGCTACTTCCGACGCACGGGGCACCTCCGTCGGCACCCTGGCCATCGACCGCTTCCTGCGTCCGGTCTGCTACCAGAACTATCCGGACAGCCTGCTCCCGGCTGCGCTGCAAAACGCCAACCCGCTGGGGCTCAAACGCCTGGTGAACGGCGAGTGGAGCAGCGACGTCATCGCGTGATGATGGCTTGATCCGCTGATCGAAAGCGGCGCGTCCCTCGCAGGACGCGCCGTTTTTTTATGCCCCCCAAAGGGTCATCCGGGGGGAGTTGAACGCGTGTCCGCAAATCCGTCCTCTGTGGGAGCGAATTTATTCGCGAATAATCTTCCAGACGATAGACAGGTGTCGGATGTACCGCCCTCTCGCGAATGAATTCGCTCCCACAGTGAACCCCGTCGCGCTGATGAATATTGCCAGCCATGCCCCACGCCATTAGCATCCCCCGCCTGCTTCGGTTTCCACGAGAAAGACACCATGAACGACGAACTCCAGATCATCGACCTGCAAGAAGGCACCGGCAAAGTGGCGGTCAAGGGGGCGCTGATCACCACGCAATACACCGGCACGCTGGAAGACGGCACCGTGTTCGATTCCTCCTGGGAACGGGGCAAGCCGTTTCAGTGCGTGATCGGCACAGGTCGGGTCATCAAGGGCTGGGACATCGGAATCATGGGGATGAAAGTCGGCGGCAAGCGCAAGTTGCGGGTGCCGTCCCGTTTGGGTTACGGCGAACGCAGCATGGGAGCGCACATTACGCCGCATTCGAATCTGATTTTCGAGATTGAGTTGCTGGAAGTGCTGACACGGGAGGACTGACCCGGCACCGGTCGCTTCTGGCCGCAGGCCGTGGGAGCTGGCTTGCCTGCGATCTGGCGCGCAGCGGCAGCAAAATCTGATCATGCGTTGTGTCAGGTAAAAAGAGTCGCGAGGTTTTGCTGCTGCTTCGCGCCAGATCGCGAGCAAGCTACGCTCCCACGGCCTGCGGCCAGAAGCGGGTCGCGGGTTGCGTTCTACGACGCCACGCCCGCCCCGTTCTTCATCAACACATTCGCCAACTTGCGCGCCAGCTCTTCTTCCTTATAGGGCTTCTGCACGATCAGCTGCTGATCGACGTCAAGGATGTCGATGTCGGCGAACCCGGTGATGAACATGATCGGCAGCCCCGGATGGTCGCGCCTCACGATCTCGGCCAGTTCGGCGCCGGTCATGTTGGGCATGGCGAAGTCGGTCAGTACCAGCTCGATGCCGCTGTCGATTTTCTTCAGCGCCTCATCGCCATTTTCCGCTTCGACGACCGAATACCCCAGCGAACTGAGCATCATGGCGGTCACCGAGCGCACTTCGGGGTCGTCGTCTACCAGCAGGATCGTGCGATGCAGGTCGTCGGCGTCGGCGTGGCCCGGCATGTCCGAGACACTCACCGTCGGGATCGCTGTGCGGGCAATGCTCGGCAAGAACACCTTGATCGTGGTCCCGGCGTTTTCGGCGGTGTCGATGCTCACGCCACCCCCGGACTGCTTGGCGAAACCGAACACCTGCGCCAACCCCAAACCGGAGCCTTTGCCCACCGCCTTGGTGGTGAAGAACGGTTCGAAGGCCTTGGCCAGCACTTCTTCACTCATGCCACAGCCGGAGTCGCTGACCGACAGCACTACGTAAGCGCCGGGGTCCGGGTCTTCGGGGCGTTGCGGCAAGTGGTAGACGATCTCGTTCCAGGTGCTCAGGCGCAATTGCCCGCCCTGAGCCATGGCGTCCCGGGCGTTGATCGCGAGGTTGAGGATGATCATCTCTGTCTGCGTCGGGTCCACCAGCGCACTCCACAGGTCATCCGCCAGTTCGGTCTCCACCCAGACACTGCCGCCCAAGGCCCGAGCCAATAGCTCGCGCATGCCGCCGATGGTGTCGTTGAGGTTCAGCGCCACCGGCTCGAGCCGCTGACGGCGGGAGAACGACAGCAGCTGGCTGGTGAGCTTGGCGCCGCGCTCGCCTGCCGAGCGAATGTTTTGCAGGCGCTGGGGCGATTTGGTGAACACGCCTTTTTCCAGGTCGCGGGCGAGGAAATTGGCGCTGGTAAGGATCACCGTGAGCAGGTTGTTGAAGTCGTGGGCCACGCCCGCCGTCAACTGGCCCACCACCTCCAGACGTTGCATCTGCTGCAACGCCGCTTCGACCCGCTCGCGCTCACGAATCTGGTCACGCAAACGTTTGTTGGTGGCGGCCAATTCATCGACCACCGCCCGTTCGCTGGTGATGTCCCGCACGGCGGCATACATCAGGCCCTCGTCGGGCACGATGGTCCAGGACAGCCAGCGGAAACTGCCGTCGGCGTGGCGCATGCGATTGACGAAACGGGTGGTGACATTGCCTTGGGCAACGCTGGCGGTCTCGCGCAAGGTCGCTTCGAGGTCGTCGAGGTGAATCAGCTCGCCCAGCGATTGCGCGTGAAAATCGGCGCGGGTCCAGCCCAGCGTCGCTTCCCAGGCAGGATTGAGCGCGATGGGCGTCATGTCGAAGCGCAGCACGCCAAGCAATTCCCGGGACAGTTCCCAGGTGCGGTCGCGTTCACGGGTGCGCTGGACCACGCGCTCACCGAGAATTTCATTAAGCTGATGCAGCGCCTGCGTCGCCTGCTTGCGTTCGCTGATGTCCTGCATTACCCCGGTGAAGCGCACGCACTTACCGTCTTCGAACAGCGAGCGACCGTTGGAAAACACCCAACGCTCGGTGTCTCCCTCGACCCGCAAGCGGTGTTCGATCTGGAAGCCGGTATCGGCTGCAAGGGCTGCCATGACCTTGCTTTGCAGCAGGTCGCGATCATCAGGGTGGCAGCGGGAAAACATGAACGCCATGCTCACCGGCGCGTCGGCCGGGACGTCGTAAAGCGCCTTGCAGCGATCGTCCCACAGCAGGGTTTCGGTGCGAGGGTCGTAGGTCCAGACGCCCATTTCAGCCGCTTCAATGGCCAGATGAGCGCGGACCTCGGCATCCTGCAACGTCGCCTCGGCACGCTGGCGCTTTTCCCGTTCGTGGACCTCGGAGACAGCACGAATCACGGCCTTGGGCAGCATTTTCAGGTTTTGCTTGAGCACGTAATCGATGGCGCCCATGCGCATCATCTCGACTGCGTGCTGTTCGCCAAAAATGCCGGAAAGAAAAATGAAGGGCGTCTGCGGCGCAAGACGCAACGCGCTATTGAGCACTTCGGGCCCGGAGGAGCCAGGCAGCAGGTAATCGCTCAGGATCAGGTCGAAACGCCGGACCAGCAGTTCCCGCTCCACCTCCTGATGGTTGTAGACCAGGGTGGCGTCGATTTTCAGCCCACTGCTTTCCAGCGTGAGCAGGGTCAGTTCGGCGTCGTGCGGACTGTCTTCAACCAGCAGCAGTTTGAGAAGCGATAGCGGCATGAATAGTCGTCGTGTATTGCGCAAAAAACCATCGCCGCCAGCATGTCGCGGGACAGATCAGGCCATGGGAACAAGTGAATCAAGACCCCGGACGGCGTGTCAGTCGCAGTGAGCCGGGCGGCGGCTCGTTGAGAACGGCCCAGAAAATCCCGAGATCAGAGATGGCTGAGACGAATTCCTTGAATTCGACCGGCTTGACCACGTAAGCGTTCACTCCCAGCGCATAGGCGCGTTGCAAATCGGGTTCTTCGCGGGACGAGGTCAGCATCACCACGGGAATGCTGCGCAGATCCTCGCTCTCCCGAATGGTTTTCAGCACTTCCAGCCCGTCGAGTTTCGGCAGTTTCAGGTCCAGCAGCAGCACCGCAGGGTTGCCCGCGGCGCGGTCATTGTAAGCGTTGCGACGGAACAGATAATCCAGTGCCTCGGCGCCGTCACGCAGGACGATCACCTCATTGGCCAACTGGCTGCGCTCCAGCGCGACAAGGGTCAACTCCAGATCGTTGGGGTTGTCTTCCACCAGAAGAATGGGTTTCAGCATTGGGCGTCTCCTCGGACACTCAAAGGGTTACAGTGAGGCTGCGCTTCGGTAGCGCAAAATAGAATGTGGCTCCCTGCCCCAGCTCACCATGGGCCCACACCGAACCGTCATGCCGTTCGATGATACGCCGCACGCTCGCCAGGCCGATCCCCGTGCCTTCGAATTCTTCCATCCGGTGCAGTCGCTGGAACACGCCGAACAGTTTGCTGGCGTATTGCATGTCGAAGCCCACACCGTTATCGCGGATGTACACCACGACTTTGTCGTCTTCTTCGTAGCTGCCGATCTCGATCACCGCCGCACTCTGATTGCGGGTGTACTTGATGGCGTTGGACAGCAGGTTGCGCATCGCGAGATGCAGGAACGCCGCGTCGGCGATCACGACGGGCAAGGGCTCGGGAACGTGCCATTGCAGGTCACGGTCCTGGTAATCCGGCAGCATCTCGCGGCGGATCGCGTCGACCATCGCGTTCAGATCGACTTCCGAATAGCGCATCGCCGAACGGCCCATCTGTGAGAAGCTCAGCAGGTTGTCCACCAGCGTCCCGGCAAACCGCGCGGACTCACCGATATTTTCCAGAAACCGCACGCCCCGCTCGGACAGTTTGCTGCCTTCGATGTCGCCCAGCAGCTCGGCGTACCCGGCGATGTGCCGCAGCGGTGCCCGCAAGTCGTGGGACACGCTGTAGGAGAAGGCTTCGAGTTCCTTGTTGGACTTTTTCAGTTCGTCCGCAAGTGCCGCCATTTCTTCGGCTTTTCGCAGCACGATGCCGAGCACTGCGGCCCGCAGTTCGACGACGCCTTCGGTGTCCAGTTCATCCCATGGACGGGAGAAGCCGCGCACGGTTTCCTGCCACAGTGCGAAGCTGTGACGAGGGCTCAAGGAGCCGCTGTCGTTGACGGATTTTTCCGGTTTGCCCGCCCAGTTCACCACGCGGGTCTGCTCAGGGCGGAACCAGATGATGTAGTTCGAATGCAGCTCGGAAATCGCCATGGCCAGCACGCCGCTCACCGACTCGGCGAGTTTCGGCAGCTCTGGAATGTCACGTCCGACGTTGTCCGACTGGAACACGTCGTGGGTGCCGCGCTTGCTCAGCCATTGTGTCAGGGCCTGGATCTGTTCGCGTTTCGGGGTTTCGCCGTAGACGTCCAGCGTCGATTCGGAAATCACTGCCGCCCCGCTCGCCTCAACGAATGCCAGCAGCACATCGGGCACGGCGCGCAGGCCGCCGATGACGCTGTCCAGATCGGCCATGGCCGCCAGCATCTGCACGATCTGCCGACGCAGAATGAGCATGCGTTGGTTCTTGGCCTGGGCTTCCTTGGTTTCGATCTGCAGGGACAGCACGCTGCCGAGCAATTCGCAGGCGGTGCGGGTCTGGAAACTCACGGCGCGAGGGGTCGAGTGGTGACAGGAAATCAGGCCCCACAACTGGCCTCGCACCACGATGGAAATCGACATCGACGCCAGTGTCTGCATGTTGCGCATGTACTGCAAATGCACTGGCGAGACGCTGCGCAACGTGGCAAAACTCAAGTCGAGCGGCGCACCGGTGACGGGGTTGTTGACCGGCACCAGCGGCGACGCTTGATAGTCGGCGTCTTCGATCACGCGAATGCGGTTGGCCAGGTACAACGCCCGCGCCTGAGCGGGAATGTCAGTGCCTGGAAAGCTCAACCCGAGATAGCTCGGGTAGCCTTCATCGGCGACTTCGGCATTGACCAGCCCGTTACCGTCGGCATCGAAACGGTACGCCTTGACGCGACCGAAACCGGTGATGCGCTTGACCTCCGACACCGAACGCTGGCTCAGCGCTTCGATGGTCTCGGTCTCTTCCATCTGACTGATGAACGTGCGCATCAGCGGATAGACGTTGCCGTAGGCCGAGCCCATGTCGCTGGCAGGTTCGAATTCGGCGATCAGCACCCGGTCGTGGCGGTGCACCATCATTGCCGTCGGTTTGCCGGCGCGGGAGCCTTCACGGAAGGACACATCACCGACATGGAACGGGTTCTGGTCGTCTTCAGGCAGCGCGGCCAGCCGATCCAGCAGGCGCGGGCAATCATCGAAGACATTGGAGAGCGCCACGCCGATCAAGGCTTCGGGCGCCATGCCCAGCCACGTACTGACGTTGGCGCTGACCTGAACGATGGTCATCGCCGCTTCGTCGATCACCAGCAGAAAGCCCTGGGGCTGAATGCTGCCAGGAATCTGGATGGGTTCACGGGCGCAGTTGTCGATTGCGCTCTGGTGAAGTTCCGGACTAAGGGTCAAAACAGGTTCTCCTTCACCTTCCGCACAGATGCTCGACGAAGGTGGGCGCCAAACGGATAGCGTCTGACACTCAAATGAATTGGCGTAAACAGTAACAAAAATCTACACCGCATTGGTCGCTCGTTGCGAAAAACGGTGAAAAAACAACGCTTCATCCGTCCAGCATCGACCTCACTTTGCCGAGGAAGTCCACCAACTGAAACGGCTTGGTGATCATGTCCATGCCGTCTCCCAGAAAATGCTGTCGGTTAAGCGCATTCTCCGCATACCCCGTCATGAACAGCACCGGCACGTTCGGCCGCCAACTGCGCAGACGTTGAGCCAGCTCACGGCCATTCATCTGTGGCATGCCGACGTCAGTCAGCAGCAGGTCGATGGACGGGTCGTGTTCCAGCAAGTCCAGCGCCGTGGCAACGTCTGCCGCCTGGGTGCAGCGATACCCGGCGTCACTGAGGATTTCGTTGACGAACATGCGCACCGACGCCGTGTCCTCGACGATAAGGACATGCTCCCCCGCGCCGAGTTCGGCCGTTTCGGTGACCGGCGCGGGCTCAACCGTCTGGTTCAACGCGGCGGGCAACATGAGCGTCACTTCGGTTCCGTGGCCGACCACGCTGCGTATGGTCACGTCGCCACCGGACTGCCGGGCGAAACCGTAGATGGTCGACAGCCCCAACCCGGTGCCCTCGCCGATGGGTTTGGTGGTGAAGAACGGATCGAACACCTTGTCGATCAAGTGATGTTCGATGCCGCTGCCGTCATCGCGTACGGTCAGCGCGATGTAGGGCCCATCCGCCAGACGCGAATTGCCTTGGGAATAGGCCTCGTACGTGCTGATCCAGATGTTGCCGCCTTCCGGCAGTGCATCCCGGGCGTTGATCACCAGATTGAGCACCGCGCTTTCGAGCTGCCCCGCATCGACCATCGCGACGGCACCGCGTGACGTCAGTTCGAGGGTCAGGCCGATGCGCTTGCCGATGGTCCGGCTGAGCAAATCTTCGAGGGAGCGAACGTACTGATTGACGTCCGTCGGGCGCGTGTCGAGGGGTTGCTGGCGAGCGAAGGCCAACAGCCGATGGGTCAGGGTCGCCGCGCTTTTTGCCGAAGCCAGCGCGGCGTCGGCATAGGCCAGGACCTTCTCCGGGCGCTGGTCCTCGGTGCGCTTCTTGATCAGTTCCAGCCCGGTGACGATGCCCGTCAGCAGGTTATTGAAGTCGTGGGCGATGCCGCCGGTGAGCTTGCCGATGGCATCCATTTTCTGCGCTTGCAGCAGTTGCGCTTCGGTGCGGGCGCGCTCGGCCACTTCGTGGGCCAATTGCGTGCTGACCGTGTCGAGTTTTTGCAGGTGCGACTGCTCGCGACGCCGGTGTTCGGTCACGTCTTCGATGAACACCAGGCTCAAGCCTTCGACACGGTACGGCGACACCTGCCACTCGGTCTCGCGCACATCGCCCTGTGAGCGCATGCTCAGCACGCCTTTCCAGCGCTCGTCTGCATTCAGCGCGTCCCGCAGTCCGGCGATGGCCTGATCCTGATCGTCGGCGAAGCAGCTCAGCACGGCGTTTTGCGCCGAGCCGGTCGCGATCAAACGGGCAAATGCGTGGTTGCATTCGTGGACCTTCAGCTCGCCATCCATGACCGCAATGGGGGCCGAGACGTTGACGAAAATCTCGCGAAAACGGTCCTCGCTGTCACGCAGGGCAAATTCGGTGTCGCGCACCCGCAATAGCGTGCGCAGGGTCGCCAGCAGCACGTCCGGGTCCACCGGGTGGACGAGATAGGCGTCTGCCCCGGCTTCCAGCCCGGTGACGATATCGCCGGTCTGGATCGACGCTGCGGACACGTGCACCACCGGCAGCAACGCGGTGCGCGCCTCGCTGCGCAACTGTCGCACGATGTCGAAGCCGCTCATGTCCGGCAGGTTGACGTCGAGGATCAGCGCGTCCGGCACCTGGGCGGCGATCAGCGCCAGGCCTTCGGTGCCGGTGCCCGCTTCCGCCACGATAAAACCTTGTCGCTCCATGCGGCGGCGCAAGGCATAGCGGGTCGCGGCGTTGTCATCGACGATCAACAGCCGGGTGTCAGCTTTCATCGCCGTGCTCCTGCGCCAGCGCCAACGGGATCACCACGTAGAACGTCGAACCCACGCCAGGCTGACTTTCAAGGCCCACGCGGCCGCCCAATAGCTCGGCGAAACGTTTGCACAGTGACAACCCCAGGCCGGTCCCACGCAAGCGTTTTTGCAGCGGCGAATCGACCTGGGCGAAGTCTTCGAACAACGCGCCGTGCAGCTCCGACGGAATGCCGATACCGGTGTCGGTCACGGCGAAGCGCACTTCCCGCTCGCCTTCCAGCCGGGCGGACACACGCACCTCACCGCGCTGGGTGAATTTCAACGAGTTGGAAATGAAATTGCGCAGGATCTGCGCGAGCTTCTTGTCGTCGGTGTACAGCCTGGGCAGCCCCACCGGCTCTTCAAAAATCAGGTCCACCGCCGAGGTGTCGACGATGGGCCGGAACATGCCACGCAGTGCTGAAAACAGGTCGAACATGTCGAACCAGGCGGGCGAAATACTGATCCGCCCCGCCTCGATCTTCGCCAGGTCGAGCAAGTCGTCGACCATGTCGCTCAACTCGCGGGCGGCCGTGCTGACGAAAGTCACTTGCTTGTGCTGTTCCGGGCTGAGCGGACCGTCGAGTTCGTCGCTCAGCAGGCTCGCGATGCTCAGGATCGAGCCCAGCGGCGTGCGGAACTCGTGGCTCATGTACGACAGAAAGCGGCTTTTGAGATCTGAGGCCTGACGCAATTGCTCGGCCTGGGTGTCCAGCTCGGCGTATAAGGCGAGCACGCCCTGATTGGTCTCATCCAGTTCGGCACGCAACGCGGCGGCTTCGTCGCGCATTTGTTTCAGTTCCGCTGACTCTTCGGGAGCGCCGTGGGCAGGGTTGTCAGTCATCGAGCGTCTCCAGAGCCATCACCAATACCGTTACGTCATCCCTGCCGCGGCAGAAGTCGCGGTGGAGCACCGCCGCGATAATGGCCGGGTGTCGATACATCAGACCCGGATAATCGCGAAGATTCCAACGCGATTGCAGGCCGTCGCTGTACATGATCAAAAGCTGTCCGGCACTTTGAGGGTAGCCCACCGGCGGCACCTTCCGGTATTGCAGGCCGACGATGCCGGGGTGCGACGCCAGGCCTCGCGGTTTGTCCTCGCCAATCAGCGTCGCGCCGATGTTGCCGATGCCAATGAAGCGCAGACGGTCCTGTGCTCCATCGAATTGCGCGATCGCAACGGCCCCGCCACGGGTTCCGCGCATCTCGTGGTGAATCTCCTCAAGAAGCAGGGTCGGATCGGCAAACGGTTCGCGGCCAAATGCGAGGGCACCCGCCTTCGCGGCGCTTTCAGCCTCCGGGCCGTGGCCAAGGCCATCAATCACCACAATGCTGAGCTGCTGTCCTGTGATCGCCACTTCCCAGGCATCGCCACAGGCGGGGTCATCGTGCAGCGAATGCTGGGAAACCCCAAGGCGCACGTCCTTGACCGTCGCCTGACGCGGGTAGAACCGGGTAAGCAACACTGTGCCCCGGTTGTCCGAATGCACCTCGAACACCTGGGCCTGACGCAGCATCGCGCCGAGGCCGATGCCTTGGGTGCCCCGGGTGGAAAAGCCGTCGGCCATGCAGTCGTCGAGGTCGAAACCTTGCCCCCGGTCGATGGCAATGACCTCGACACCCGGCACTGGTCCCGGCAACGCGCGCAGGTGCAGCTCGCCGTTGCTGGCGTGCTTGAGGATATTGCTCGCGACTTCCGTAACGACCAGCGCCACGCGACCGGAATCCGTCGCGTCGAACCCCAGTTGCTCGGCCAGCTTTTGCGCGATGCGCCGGGCGTGCCCCACCTGACTCGTGTCTTCGATCGCCAACACGCGAGTCAGGCTGCTGTGCAATCTCAGGTCCATTTACAGATCATCACCCGAGTGCCCGCGCCAGGCGCCGTGTCCAGCTCGAAATCGTCCACCAGCCGTTTGGCGCCGGTCAGCCCGAGGCCAAGGCCACCGCCCGAGGTCCAGCCGTCGGTCATCGCCAGTTTCAGATCGGGAATGCCGGGGCCTTCGTCGCGAAAGGTCAGCCTCAGGCCAGTGCGAGCGCCGTCTTCGACGATCGCCCAGTCCATGTCGCCGCCACCGCCGTAGACCATGGTGTTGCGCGCCAGCTCGCTGACCGCCGTTACCAGCTTGGTCAGGTCGATCAGGCGCATGCCGCATTCCTGGGCCAGCTTGCGCGCCAGTTGCCGCGCCAGCACCACATCCTGCTCGATCTGAATGCCTTGGGTGCCGCTGCTGCGCACGTTCATTGGGAATAAGCCCGCTCGCGCAACAGCGTCATGCCGCGCTCGACGTTGAGCGCCGTGCTCACACCCGGCAAGGTCATGCCCAGTTCCACCAACGTGATCGCCACCGCAGGCTGCATGCCGACCAGCACGGTTTCGGCGTCCATGATGCGGGACAGGCCGGAAATCATGCCAATCATGCGGCCGATGAACGAATCGACCATGTCCAGCGCCGAGATGTCGATGAGCACGCCTCGGGCAGAGGTCTTGCTGATGCGCTCGGACAGGTCGTCCTGGAGCGTCAGCGCCAATTGGTCGTGCATGTCCACTTGAATGGTGACCAGCAGGAAGTCACCCATTTGCAGAATCGGAATCCGCTCCATGAGCTTATACCGCCTTGGTGACGGTCAGGCCCAGACGGCGCAATGCCAGCGCCAGCGCGTCGGCGAGGTTGGCCTTGGTGACGACGCCTTGCAGGTCCAGACCCAGATGGACGATGGTCTGGGCGATCTGCGGACGCACGCCGCTGATGATGCAATCGGCGCCCATCAAGCGAATCGCGGTCACGGTTTTCAGCAGGTGCTGGGCGACCAGGGTGTCGACGGTCGGCACGCCGGTGATGTCGATGATCGCGATTTCGGAACCGGTGTCGACGATGCGTTGCAGCAGGGACTCCATGACCACTTGGGTGCGCTGGGAATCCAGGGTGCCGATCATCGGCAGGGCCAGCACGCCGTCCCACAGTTTGACCACGGGGGTGGACAGTTCCAGCAGTTCTTCTTGCTGACGCTTGATCACCGACTCGCGGGATTTCTGATAGGTGCGGATGGTGTGCATGCCCAGCACGTCAAGCAGTTGGGAGATTTCCCACAGCTGCTCGGCCAGTGTCGCCGGGCTATCGGCGTACTGCTTTTGCAGCAACGCGAACACGGGGCCCTTGAGGGCAAAAATGAAATTGGCGGTCTGCTGGGAATCCTGCCCTGCCAGCGCACGCTGATGGGACAGCTTTTCGAGGAATTGACGGGCTTCGTCCCAGTCGGCGGTGGTGATGTTCTGCGAGCCGCCTTTTTCCAGAACAGCGGTCAACAGGCGCAGGAATTCCCGGGTCTGTTGATCGACGTCGTCCGCTTTCAGATTGCGCGCGGCACCACTGGCCTCCAGGTCGGCACGCCAGCTGGCGGACAACTCGGCTTCGGCACTTTTGAAGGATTCCACGGTGGTTTGCTGCAGTACTGCCATGAGGTTGGCTCCTGAAGGTGCGCTCGTCGGGTCCGATAGAGTGAGGACACGACGACGGGCGGACACACGAAAATGAGTCAGGCGCGGATTCGGCAACCGAATCGGGGCCTAACTGGTTCAATATAAAGCGCTTTTACTACGGCGAGCGGGTGCGACGAATAACCCGCCGCCCGCTTGGTGTCAAGGTAACATCACCGTACACGAAAGGTTCCGTGGCCGGTGAAGATAATAGACCACGCTGCGTGTGGCGCTTTTCAGAGCCTCCCGCTGGCAGCGGCGAAGCGTGTCGGGGTCGAGCCGAAGGGCGTGCGGGTGGTGCGCAGGTCGTAGCGCAATTCGGCAACCAGTTCGGCCACGGCGCGCATGGTGGTGATATTGGAAATGGACACGTTCTCGACCTGCATGGCAACGGTACCGGTGGTGGCGTCGAAGATTTTCACCAGCAGGCCGCCGCCGGGCATGAGGGTGCATTCGCAGGCCAGGGGCAGAAACGCGCTTTCCAGGGTCCTGCGCAGTTCCGGGGTAAACAGCATCGCACCACCTCCATGTTGATCGGGGCCGGGCACCGATGTGCCTGCCTTTCCGGGCCGATGATGGAGTGTAGGTCTGGATTGGCGAGGGCCCGGCTCGCCCAGCGGGAATTGCGGGCTTGATCACAGATTGACCTTGGCTCTGATAGGCAGCACATGCGTATATAGCCTCACGCACGCGTCCAAGGGCAAACACACTTTGCAACTGTGGGAGCGAATTCATTCGCGAAGGTAGTACATCCGACACAGATGTGTTGCCTCCCAAATGCTTTCGCGGATGATTCGCGCCTACAGGTTTTGCACAATACTCGGCCCGTTCAAAACGCCATGTCCGTCGTCTGCGCATAAATCGAAAACGCCCCCAGCAAAAACCAGAACCCACTGAACAGCCACGGCGTGCGCATCGAGAACATTAGCGACTTCCGATACCCCTTCTCGCTCGACTCGTGCTCACTGAACAACGGCGAATCGTCATAGGCCAAGCCCATGGCGGGCTGGCTGTGCAGCAGCTGACTTTGCTTGAAGTGCCAATGATCGATGATCTCGTAGGCCGCGCGAATCCCCGGCCAGGCGTGCATCGAGCTGATCAGCCCCAAGAGCGTCAGAAACGGCGGCACGACCAGGGTGAACAGCTTGCCCCACTCTGGGTTCAAGTTCGCCATCGACGAGGCAAACGCGATCACCAGAAATGACTGGGCCGACAAATAGGCGTTGGTGCGGTTGGACAAGATAGCGGTCTCGTACTGGATTTCCTTTCGGTAGAAATCCAGCCGTTCCTTGGGGGTGCCGAACAGCATCGTCTCGGCGGTTTCGACGTCGGAAATCGGCACGCTGCTGGTGATAATGCCGGGTGACACGGTTTCACGCTTCACAGCCCAAAGCTCCCTGATTCACAACGATAGAAAGCCGGAGCGGACATCATGTTCGCTCCGGCGCAGATACGGGTTGGTTAACGCAGATCATCGGACAGGGGCGTCGGCTCATCGGGCGGAGGCACCGGAGTGGCGGCCGGCGGCTCGTTCCAGTCCTCCGGACGTTCGTTGGCCTTTTCCTCCTCGAAGTCCTCGTCATCCTTGGCATCCGGATCGAGGTCCTGATCCGCGGTCGGCAGCTCTTCGGGGCGGGTGATCGGCGTGGTGGGATCGACTGACATAAGCACCTCTCTCGGCTGAGCCCAACGAACGGGCTGTCTCAGGTTCGAAGCAGGGGACGCCCAGAGGTGCCACGAATATGACCAGCGGTCGTCTCTGCGGCCGTCGCCTTCATTTCAACGCGCCCGATGCCCGCGCCATGCAGCGCACTCGACGCTCTTCGACCCGTTGCGCAAACCAAGCTGTGGTCAGCTTGCGGGTGATCTTCGGGCTTTCCAGCACGATGCCCGGCAAAATCGCCCGCGGCAGCGGCTTGCCTGCCGCCTTGTCCGCCATGGCGAACACCTGTTTGTAGAGATCGGTGTCTTCGAACTCAAGCGTCTCGCCTTTTTCCAGCGCGCTGCGAATGGTCGGATTGCGCATGCCCAATTGCGCGTGCAGGCTGCGCACGGCCAGTTCGGTCTGCCCCAGCGAAGGGCCGAAACCGTAGCTGATCAGGTCGCCATCCAGCGCCAGGCGCTTGCCGGTCAAGCGCGCGACTGCACTTTGGAACGCAGCGTTGCGGCTGGCGTACCAACCGGCGTTGAAGTCGGCGAAACGGTAAATCGGCTTGTCGTAGCTGACCGGGTAGCCGAGCAAATGCGCGATGCCGAAATACACCCCGCCACGACGGCTGAACACTTCATGGCGAATCGAACCCTCAACCGGGTACGGATAGCCCCGCGCCTGCTGTTCGGCGAACTCAATGCTGACCTGCATCGGCCCCGCCGTGTGCACAGGGTTAAAGTTGCCGAACAGCGTGCGACCCAAAGGCACCATGCCAATGAAGTCGTCGAAGATCGCGCTAAGGTCTTTTTCGGTGCGGGCCGCGCTGAGGCGTTCGTTATAGGTTTTGCCGGTGGGCGAGCGGATGTCCAGCGCGCTGCGCACCAGCAGATTGGGGATGTGGGCCTTGCTGGCGCGACGGTCAATTTCGTCCTGGGCGATCTTGCCCATGCCGGGCACGGCCGGGTCGACCTGATAGTTGGATTCTTGCTCTGCCACCGCCAGCACCGAACAGAGGTTTTCGACAGTGGGGTCGATTTTCTGCGCATCGAAGGCGGTGTAGATGTCGGTCGCCCAGCCTTTGCGATCAGGGACGCTGGCGGGCAACAGCCGCATGATTTCGCTGCGCACCACGTCGGGCGGGGGTGGCGGCGCCTGCGTGCGCTGCGAGCCGCACCCGGCCAGCAATGCCAGCAGCAGCGCAGCGGCAAGGGCATGGGCGTGGCGAGCGAGTCCGTTCGTGAGCATGAAATGTCGGTCTTCCAGAAGAGAGCTGTCGCGTTGGACAGCGCGGGGCGTCGAGTGACTCATGATTCAACCACGGGATGACACCCCCTGCGAGCCAACGCCGTATTTGGTGCGGTATTCGCTGGGGGCCAGTCCTGTGATTTTTCTGAAGGTCGAGCGGAAAGCCGCAGGGTCCTGATAGCCCACGGTCCAGGCGATGTGGTCGACCGTGGACGTGGTGAATTCCAGCATCTCCCGTGCCTTGCCCACTCGCAGATGCTGGCAATACTCGGTGGGTCTCAGGCCCGTCGCGGCCCGAAAGCGTCGCAGAAAGGTGCGCTCCTCCAGCCCGGCGCGCCGCGCCATCTCATCGACCGACACGTCCACCGCACCGACGCTTTGCAGCCAATGCTGGACCTTCAACACCGGGGCATCGCCGTGGTTCAGAATGGGCGCAAAGTTGCTGCCGTATTCCTGCGCGCTTTCGCTGTGTTCGATCACCAGAAAACGTGCCGTCCGGGAGGCGATCCCGGGGCCGAGCAAGCGGCTCACCAGACGCAACCCCAGGTCGGACCAGGCCATCAGCCCCGCCGTGGTGATGATGTCGCCGTCGTCGATGATGGGTTTGTCGACATTCACCTTGATGTTGGGAAAGCGTTCACTCAAAGGACTCGCCTGACTCCAGTGGGTGGTCGCGGCACGACCGTCGAGCAGCCCCGTCTGCGCGAGGACAAAAGCGCCCAGGCACACCGTGCCGATGGTCGACCCGGCCCCATGCTGGGCCAGCACCCAGCGCGAAAGGCCGTCCATGGCCTCCGTTCCCGGTAACCCCATCAACGAGGGCGGAATCAGCACGGCGGCCAACGGTCCCTGCCCGTCCGAGGCAAACGTCTCGAACACCCGCTGCGGTTCGCATTGCGCATCAACCTGCCAGTGACTGACCCGCAGCCGTGGCAGTTGCGACGACTGCTGTTCGTCGGCCATGCGGTTGGCGACTTCGAACAGGTCAGTCAGCCCATGCACCGCCGCCATTTGCGCGCCGGGGTATATCAGCACCCCGATGTCGGCCACCGCCCGTTCAACGCTCATTGTCAGTTTTCCCTCGCCATATGTCGGTGCTGACAATCCTCCTGCGCGGCAGAGAGGTCAATACTGAACGCCACACCACACACATCCCACCGAGGAAACAGACATGTCCCACACAGCACTCATCGTCGTCGACATCCAGAATGATTACTTCCCCGGCGGCAAATGGCCGTTGACCGGGGCCGACGCCGCCGTCGACAACGCCGCCCGTGTCGTTCAGGCGAGCCGTGATGCAGGCCACCCGGTGATCTTCGTGCGGCACGAATTCACCAGCACCGACGCCCCGTTTTTCGTGCCGGGCTCGGAGGGCGCGCAGTTGCACTCCAAAGTGGCGAATCGGGGGGAGGAGTCAGTGGTGCTCAAGCATTTTCCCAATGCCTTTCGCGAAACCGGCCTGAAGGCGCTGCTGGACGAACAGGGCATCAAGAATCTGGTGGTGATCGGCTCGATGAGCCACATGTGCATCGACGCCACGGTTCGCGCAGCAGCGGACCTGGGTTACAAGGTCAACGTCATCCATGACGCCTGCGCGACCCGCGACCTGGAATTCAATGGCACGACTGTTCCTGCTGCACAGGTGCATGCAGCGTTCATGTCGGCGTTGGGGTTTGCGTATGCAGAGGTCATTTCGACTGAGGCGTTTTTAGGCTGAGGCGGTAGGCCTTTTCGCTGCCGTCGTAACCTCCGGCGTCTCCTACGAGATCAATGTCGAACTCAACATGTGTGATCGACGCTGAATGGCAAAACAGCGTCAGACCGAACATGCAAATTCGACGCAGAACCGGTGGAAGACGCCGGAGGTCACGACGGCAGCGAAACGGATGGTGCAGGCACGTCACACTCACCTGCACCGACGACAAACAGCCCTTGATTCACCGGAGCACAACGGTACGATTGCATGACGTTGTACGATGACGTATAACGAACGCTTCGTATTGAGTTGCCTTCCAACGTAAATCACGAGCCTCTAATAAAAATGAATACACACACGATTTTCCGCCTTGCATCCCGCGCTGACTGGGCCTTTACGCCCGACTGCTCTTCTCCCAATCAGTCTCCCAATCCGTCTCCCGGCACAGCATAGCCCTCGGCAGGTTGAATCTGCCTCTTCTACATTCGGCTTTGAATCAGCCATGTCGTCCTACAACGACTTGAGGCTGTGCAGCCCACCCACGCCCGCATTACCTTCCACGCGCCCTGAAAAAGGGGAACGGAGAGAACATGGACCCAAGAATAACAATCATCCTGTGCTTGACCGCCGGCTACTTCATGGTCATGTCCTACATCGGCTACAGCGTTCGCAAACACGCGAAAAGCAGCGACGGTTTCACCGGTGGCGGCCGCAGCTTTCCACCCTTTTTGATCGGTGCCCTGCTGCTCTCCGAGTTCATCGGCAGTTCGGTGAGCATCGGTACAGCACAAAAGGGCTTTGAAGCCGGGATTTCCGCGGCCTGGAACCTGGTCGCGCTGTCCCTCGGCTTTCTATTGCTGGCCTTGGTACTGGCGAAGAAATACCGCGAGACCGGCCTGAATACGATCTCCGGCATCCTCGCGCAGAACTACGGCCAAGGCACACGCTACGCCGCTTCGGTGCTGACCATCTGTGCGCTGAGCATCGTTTCCGTGGCGCTTTACGCCAGCGGCGGCGCGGTGTTGGCGGCGGTGCTGAACATCGACAAGACCCTCGCGATCCTGCTGGTGGGCGTGATCACCGTGTTCTATGTCAGCGTCGGCGGCATGCGCTCGGTGGTCTACACCAACTTCGTGCACGCCGTGATCAAATACATCGGCATCGCCCTCGCCCTGGCGTTCGCGCTGAGCGCCAGCGGTGGCATCGGCGCGCTGCAAGCCAAGCTGCCTGCGACCATGTTCGATTTCACCGGCGTGGGCTGGGGCCAGATCTTCGCGTGGATGATCGGCGGCGTCGGCTCGATCTTCGCCACCCAATACGTGATTCAAGCGCTGGTCAGCACCAAGGACGAAAAGACCGCCAAGCGCGCCTGCTTCTATGTGTCCTCATTGATGATTCCGTTCGGCCTGATGGCGGCGCTCATCGGCATGTGCAGCGCCTACTTGTACCCTGGCATCAAATCCATCGACGCCTTCCCCGTGCTCATCGCCCACATGCCGACCTTCTCGGCGAGCCTGGTGGTGATCGGTCTGGCGGGCGCGCTGTTCGGTGGTATTTCGGCCAACACCCTCGCCTCCGCAACACTGGCGATGAAGGACTTCTACGACCCGTTTTTCAACAAAGAGAAAAACGACCGCAAATCGGTGGTGTTCATTCGCCTGGCAATCATCGTCATCGGCTTTCTGCCGTTGATCCTGGCGCTGTTCGCCGACAAGATTCTGCTGATCGCCTTCCTCGGCAAAGCCCTGCGGGCCACGCTCGCGGTGATCGTGCTGATGTGCTTCTACGCGCCAAAATTCGGCAGCGGCCGCGGCGCACTGGCAGGCGTGATCCTGTCGGTGTTCTCGACCATCGGCTGGTTTCTGGCGGGCAATCCATACGGCATCGACAGTTCATACTTCGCGCTTTTCGCCCCGCTGCTGACGATGGCCATCGCCGAACTGCTCAAAACCGGGCGTTCCGAACCGCAACCTGTGTTAAACAAGAACGGCTGAAACGTTTTTCGATGCTGTCACCCAGGCGCGCCTCGGTCAGAGGGCGCGCCGCAAGGAGGAAACAATGAGCGACAAGAAAGCCGATGTGCTGGTCTGGGGTCCGGTGCATGCCGCACTGACGCAAAACCTGGAACGTGACTTCACCGTGCACAACCGCTGGGAGATCAAGGACATTGACGCCTGGGCCGCCGAACATGGCGCCAAGATTCGCGGCGTGGTCACCAGCGGCGTCTACGGCACCGACAACGCGTTGCTCGACAAGCTGCCAAACCTGCAAGTGGTCAACAGCTTCGGCGTGGGGTACGACCCCATCGACACCGCCTACCTGGCGAAACGCGGCATCCCACTGAGCAATACCCCCGATGTCCTGAACAATGCCGTGGCCGAAACCGCCCTGGCCCTGATGCTGGCCGTGTCCCGTCGTATCGGTGAAGCCGAACGCTTCGTGCGGGCCGGCAAATGGCTAAACGCCAAACTGCCGCTGGGCAACAGTCTCAACGGCAAGACCTGCGGCATTGTCGGCCTCGGCAAGATCGGCAAGACCATCGCCAAACGCGCCGCTGCGTTCGACATGGACATCGCCTATTACCGTCGTGGTCAGGCCTATCCGGATGTTTCCTACACTCACTACGGCGATCTCATCGAGCTGGCCAAGGCATCGGATTACCTGATCCTGATCGTGCCGGGCGGGGCTGACACGCAGCACATGGTCAACGCCGAAGTCTTGAAAGCCCTCGGACCGAAATCCTTCCTGATCAACGTGGCCCGTGGCTCGGTGGTCGATGAGAAGGCGCTGGTCGCGTCGTTGCTGGAGTCGGGCATCGCGGGTGCAGGTCTCGACGTGTTCGAAGACGAGCCCAACGTACCGGCCGAACTGTTGACCCTCGACAACGTGGTCCTGACGCCGCACATCGGCAGCGGCACCCACGAAACCCGTCAAGCCATGGCCGATCTGGTGTTCGCCAACGTCAGCGGCTTCTTCGACGAAGGTAAGCTCGTGACCCCGGTTTCCCTGTAAACCGGCCGCTGTTGCTTCAAGGCCGACAGCCCAGGGCGTGATCATATTCGCCTTGGTCTGTAGGCCAATGCCTTTACGACCGTAGGTCAGTCTTCCCCCCTCCCCGCCAACTTTTCTGGATAATGCCGGTCCAATCGCCCCGAACATGAACACGGGAGAATCCTGTTTGAACATTGCAGGCGTCATTTTCGACTGCGACGGAACCCTGGTGGACAGCGAACGGCTGGCTGCGGGGCTTTTGCGCGACATATTGCAGGAACACCGGGTCACCCTGACCCTTGATGAAGTGCTGGAACGCTTCCGTGGCGTGCAATTCGCGCTGTGCATGGAAGGCCTGTGCCGCGATTACCCGTGGCTGCCCAACCTCGAAATCGTCAACAGTTTCCGGGCGCGCACCCTCCCGCTGTTGCAGGCTGAACTCGAAGAAATGCCCGGTGCGGTGGACTTCGTACGCAGCCTGTCCCTGCCCAAATGCGTGGCATCGAACGGCCCGCGCAGCAAGATCGAAACCTGCCTGAGCACGGTCGGCCTGCTGGACGTGTTTCATGGCCTGATCGTCAGCGCGTATGAAGTGGATGCGTGGAAACCGTCGCCCATTCTTATCGAGCATGCGGCCGATTTGCTAGGCCTGAAACCGGAGGAATGCCTGTTGGTGGAAGACAGCATCCCCGGCGTCATGGCAGGGCTCGGCGCGGGGGCTCAAGTGGCCGGGTATGGCGACACCGACTTTTCCGACTTCGAAGACCACGTCAATTTTCACCCGGTGAAAAACTTCGGTGAGCTGCGGGAATTGGTGCAGCGGATCAGCTAAGCGCTTTTGTAGACGGCACGAACTCAACCCCTGTAGGAGCGAATTCATTCGCGAAGCGCTGGTTCAGGCGATAGAGATGCGTCAGCAATGCCGGCCTCTCGCGAATGACTTCGCTCCTACAGAGCGCTCGGCGTCGTAAATAATATTTGTGGTCCGGGCTTTTCGGTCGTCTGAATGAGTCAGCCCCCCCTCATCCCTTCAATCGGCCCTTGTTGATTGTCGCGGAACTCGATACTGTACATAAAACCAGTATCGAGAAATCCCATGCAGCTGATCGACAAGCTCAGCATCCTCGCTGACGCCGCCAAATATGACGCTTCCTGCGCCAGCAGTGCCGCGCCCAAGCGCAGTTCCGAGGGCAAATCCGGGATCGGTTCCAGCACCGGCATGGGCATTTGCCACAGCTACACGCCTGACGGGCGCTGCGTCTCGCTGCTGAAAATCCTCCTGACCAACTTCTGCCTCTACGACTGCCAGTATTGCGTCAATCGCCGCTCCAGCGACGTGCCCCGCGCGCGGTTCAGCCCGGAAGAGGTCGTGACCCTCACCCTGGATTTTTACCGCCGCAACTGCGTGAGCGGGCTGTTCCTCAGCTCCGGCATCATTCGCTCGGCGGACTACACGATGGAGCAACTGGTGCGCGTCGCCAAACTGCTGCGCGAGGAACACGAGTTTCGCGGCTACATCCACCTCAAGACCATTCCCGAAGCCGACCCTGCCCTGATCGAGGAAGCCGGGCGTTATGCCGACCGCTTGAGCGTGAACATTGAGCTGCCCACTCAACTCGGCTTGCAGACACTGGCCCCCGAGAAGGAAATGGGCTCGATCAAGCAGGCGATGCAGACCATTTACACCGGCCAGCAGACCATCCTTAACGAGCCCAAGGCCCCGCGTTTCACCCCGGCCGGGCAAAGCACCCAGATGATTGTCGGCGCCGATGACACTGACGACAGCACCCTGCTGCACACTGCTGAATCGCTATACGGCGATTACCGGCTCAAACGCGTCTATTACTCGGCCTTCAGCCCGATCCCCAACAGCCCGAAAAGCGTGCCTCTGGCGGCCCCGCCGCTGATGCGCGAACACCGGTTGTACCAAGCGGATTTTCTGCTCCGGGGTTACGGCTATAGCGCCAACGAGCTGTTGAGCGGACCGGGGCACCTGGCGCTCGACATCGACCCGAAGCTGGCCTGGGCCCTGGAACACCGCGATGTGTTCCCGCTGGACCTGAACCGCGCGGAACCGGCGATGATCGCCCGGATTCCCGGCATCGGTATCCGCACCACCAAGCGCCTCGTCGAACTCCGTCGCCAACGGCGGATTCGCTACGAAGACTTGACCCGCCTGCGCTGCGTCCTGGCCAAGGCCAAGCCTTTCATCATCACCAGCGATTACCACCCCCGACAGGCAGAAAGCTCTAGCATCATGCTGCGCGAGCAATTGCGCGACCGCCCGCAGCCTCAACAGATGGCGCTGTGGGCATGATCATTCTCGACTGCGACGATCTGTTCGAGACCTGGCGACAGCAAGCGCGCTGGTTGCTCAGTCATCAGATCAATCCGGATCAGGTCAGTTGGACCGTATGCGAAGACGCGGACCTGTTTGCCAGCGAACACGACTACCCCGATCACCCCGGCCCGTTTCAGGCGCGGGTGCCGTTGGAGCTGATCGAACTGCTGCAAAACGCAGCGCAATATCGCGGCGAACAGCGCTGGAGTGTGTTGTATGAGGTGTTGTGGCGCGTCGTTCATGGCGACCGCACGGCGATGCTCGCAGGCGACAAACTGGGCAGCGAGCTTCACCGGAGACTGAAGCAGGTCAGCCGCGAAGCCCATCACCTGCATGCGTTTCTGCGCTTCATCGCCTTGCCCGTCGATCCGAACCCGAAGGACCTGGCCGTCAAGGCAGCACTGCTGGAAACCCGGTCATTGCCGGAATACGTGGCCTGGCACGAGCCCGCACACGACATCTTGCGCACCGCCAGCGAGCATTTCATCGGGCGTCTGGGCCGTCATCGCTGGATGATTGCGACGCCCCAGGACGGCGTGTTCTACGACGGTCAGCAACTGATCCACAAGCGCCAATGCCCCGACGCCTGGCAAGCGTTGGCGCGCAACGCCGACGACCCCCACGGCGAGCTGTGGCTGACCTATTACAGCCACATCTTCAACCCCGCGCGGCTCAACCCCAAGGTCATGCAGGGCCACCTCCCTGCCCGCTTCTGGAAAAACCTGCCCGAAGGCCCGTTGATCCCGGCATTGATCAGCGAGGCACGCACGGGGAAGCAGCGGGACGGTCAAGCGAGGAAGATTGGGGAGCGTCAGGGGAAGGTGATCAGAGCGAGATAGCGGCTGTACGCGATCCAACTGTAGGAGCGAATTTATTCGCGAATGGCCCTCACAGACGATGCATCATCAGCGTCTGGCCAATCTTTCGCGAATGAATTCGCTCCCACAGTAAAGTCTTCGTCTGGCTCGCATTTCGCGGCGCAGGGATACATCTGTGGGAGCGAATTTATTCGCGAATGGCGCTCACAGACGATGCATCTTCAGCGTCTGGTCAATCTTTCGCGAATGAATTCGCTCCCACAGGAACCCTTTGGGCGCGCAAGTGGGCATTAATGCACCGCCGCCTGCTGCATGCCTGCCGTGCTCAACGGCGTGCCCAGGGTCGAACCGAAGAACTCCACCGCCTCGCTGCTCAAATTGCGGTGAATGTCTTCGCGGTCCACGCCCACGGCGTCGGTGCACAGCCCCGGTTGGGTGGCGCGTTGCATGTCGTCACACGGCGCCATGAACACGAAGTGCCCTGCCCCGGCCAACAGCTTGAAGTTCGACACGTCCGGCAACTTGCGCGCGAGCGCTTCGGCATTTTTGTCGATGGCCAGCAGCTCGTCGCCATCGCCGCTGTACAGCAACACCGGCACGTGCACATCCGCCAGTGTCTGACGCCCGAACATGATGCCCAGTGGCGCCATTAACATCAGCGCGCTGACGCGAGGGTCAGCCTGCGCATGAAGGTCTTCGCGATCCACCAGCAACTCGCCTTGGGTTTTGCAGGCGTCGATGTCTTGGGGACGCTCGACGCAGTATTGGCGAAGGCGTTTGAGATCAGGTTTGGCGCCCGCGAGAATCAACGCGGTCTCGCCCCCGGCGGAATAGCCGATGACGCCCACGCGGCGGGCACTGATGTAAGGCGAGAGCATCGGGTCGAGCAACGCCGCGCTGATCGCTTCCGATATCTGCAACGGTCGACCATACAGATTGCTCAAGCTGCCGAGGCGGCTGTGATCGAGGTAGTTATCGCCGGGGTGAAAGACAGCCACCACCACGAAGCCTTTACGGGCCAAAGACGTGGCCAGGTCGTGTTGAGCGAGTGGAGTGCCGGTGTTGCCGTGGGACAGCATGAGCATCGGGAAGCGGCCCATGGCGATGGTCGCGTCCTCGGTGGCCCGGATCGGATAACCCTGAACACGGGTCACGCTGTCCGGGTCGGTGGACGGGTAAAAGGCGTAGGCGTGCATCGGCTGGGAATCCAGCGGATCGAGAAACGTCAGCTCATGAAAGCCGACGCTCCAGTTTTCCGATTCACTGGCCTGCACTGAAATCAGGCCGCTGAACAGGCTAATCACCATCACTGCACAAAGACGCATCATCGCAATGCCCCTCACCTTCTCAATCCGTGCCCGTCGAATCAGACCCGATGGGCCTGAACTCCTTGTAAACCGCAGCCTGTCGCTATCTGACCGGTAAAGATCGATAACATTCGGTGCAGTGCTTAGATCGATATTGCACAAGGCGGGCCAAGCTCGGAAATATGAGAAAAGCTGGCCATTTGTAATCAATAAGCGGCCGGTTACGGCAATTTTAGCGCTATCCGGGGAAGCTTACCCGCAAAGAAATCGCAAAGTCTGTCGCCCGGCTGAACGCGCGTGTTTCAACCGGGCCTGAAACGACGAAAGCCCCGGCATCGGCGGGATGACGGGGCTTTCGACAGCGTTGCGAAAGCGGACGAGCGGCGGCCGCTATCGAGGACTTACGCGAACAGTGTTTCGTCGATGTGCTTCTGGGCGGCAGTCAGTGCGGCGGCACGAGGCTCGTCGCCATAGGCCAGACCGTGAGCGGTGACGAATTCCAGGTCAGCAACGCCCAGGAAGCCGAACAGCACCTTGAGCAGCGCGTCATGGCCAACACCGGTAGGTTGACCCACGTGCAGGCCGCCCGACGTGGAAACGATGATGACTTTCTTACCTTTGCACAGACCTTCCGGACCGGCTTCGGTGTAACGGAACGTGCGGCCGGCGACAGTGATACGGTCGATCCAGGCTTTCAGTTGGCTTGGGATGGTGAAGTTGTACATCGGCGCGCCAATGACCACGACGTCAGCCGCCAGGAATTGCTGCAGGGTCGCTTCGTTGGTGTCCACTTCCAGGTTCTGAGCGGCGTCGCGGCCCTCAGCCGGTGTGCCCGCAGCGGCCAGCGCCGCGCCGGAGAAGTGACCCAGTGCTTCGCTCGCCAGATCGCGATAGACCACGTCGGTGCCAGGGTGAGCGGCGACGTAGGATTGAACGACGCTGCGGCTCAATTGGCGCGAAGCGGAGTGATCGCCGAGGATGCTGGAATCGATGTGCAAAAGAGTCATGAATGTGCTTCCTGAGTGGGAATCGCCGCTTGGCGATCAAGTGACGATAATCCTACCCGGTAAGCCAATGGCTGATTAGTCGGCAAAAATGCGATAGTTCGTCCCACTCACAGGACAATCGAGTTCACCATGCAAGATCTCAACGACCTTTATTACTTCGCCAAGGTGGTCGAATGCGGCGGTTTCGCGGCGGCCGGGCGTGCGCTGGGTATTCCCAAGTCGCGCTTGTCACGGCGGATTGCCGAGCTGGAAATGCGCCTCAACGCCAGCCTGCTGCAGCGCACCACCCGCAAACTGGCGCTCACGGCGGTGGGCGAACGATATCTGCAACACTGCCAGGCGATGCTGCTGGAGGCTGAAATGGCCGATGAGGCCGTGGCGTCGCTGTCGGCCGAACCGAGGGGGCGCCTGCGGGTGTCCTGCCCGGTCGGCATGACTCACTGGAACCTGAGCCACGTGGTCACGGAGTTTTTGGCGCGCTACCCCCAGGTCCAGCTGGAACTGCTGCTGGTGAACCGTCGGGTCGATCTGGTCAATGAAGGCATCGACGTCGCCCTGCGCGTGCGCGACATCGGTGATGAAGACCCGAACCTCATCGTCCGCCAATTGGTACCGGCGTTCGCAGCGCTGGTCGCCTCTCCTTCGCTGATCGCTGGAATGGACATCCGCACCCCCGACGACTTGAGCGCCCTGCCAGTGCTGGGCGCCATCGAGGCCGACCGCAAGGTGCACTTCCTGTTGATTCACGAAGACGGCCGTCGCCAGGAAGTGGTGCTCGACGCGCGACTGGCCGTGGACGATTTCAACATCCGCAAGGCGGGCGCACTGGCGGGGCTGGGCATGACCATGCTGCCGATGATGAATTGCAAGGACGCCCTGGCCGACGGAACGCTGGTGCGATTGCTGCCGGATTGGTCGATGTCCACCGGCAACCTGCAGGCGGCCTACACCCAGCGACGGGGCGCGTTGCCCGCCGTGCGCGCATGGCTCGACCACGTGACCGAGGGTTTCAGCCAGTTCGCCTCAGCGTGCCCATGAGCCAATCCTGACGTTTCTGGCGGGTCACGTCAGATTCAGCGGCGCGGCGCCGGTGAAATGTCGGTACAGCACGACAGAACGGAGCATCACCGTCGCCCGGCGCTCATAGGCACTGGGCGCGCACTTGGCGTATTCCTCCAGCTCACGTCGCACCCGACCCTCGACGTCAGTGGCCGGGGTTTTCACGGCACGATCGGCGCAGGCCGGCAGGGAGTTGCGCAGGCGCACGTTGACCAACAGCTCTTCCGCAGCGCCCTCGCCTGCAGGCACGGCAGCAAGGCTTCTGGACCAGTACTTTTCCAGCCAGCTCTGAAACAGCCAGCGTTGCCCGGCCTTGGTGCGCAGCGCCGCGCGGATGAACGTCCGGAACGTTTGCCAGTCCAGCGACGTCAGCGAAGGGTTGCGGTACTTGTCGCAATAGCTGGGGTAATGGGGGTTTGAAAAGTGCTTGAACGCGGCGCCTTCCAGGTCCGCCTCGATCTGTACCGGCGCACATAAACCCGCCGCTCGAAGCTGACCATAAACGCCGACCCCTTCGGCCGGGTACAGCGCGGGGTCCGCCAGGCGCAGGAACGCGGCCTTGTGTTCGGCGGGCACCAGCCCGGACTGGGCGACGTAGGTGATGAACTCCAACAGATCGCCCTGATCCATGTGAGCAATGCCCACCCCACCTACGCCATAGCTCATGAGGTGCTTGCCGGTGTTGGCGCTGGTCTGTGACTTCCAGTCATTCTGCACCGGGTCGGGGGGCAGGCCCGAGGGATCGTCGATGCCCCATTGCGCGACGCCAAGGGTCAAGGCAATCAGCCCCAATCCTTGTTGCGCCGCGGAATTCTGAGGGTTATCGCGATAATCGAGCATCAGCGTTTTGACGAACCCGACGTCCAGGGTTTCCCCCTGAATGTTGTCGTCCGCCGACGGCGACCAGCCCCCTCGTTCAAGAATGTGTTCGATGGCCGCATCCGGCAGCCCGGCAGCTTGAGCGTGGCCGTCGACACCCGCCAGCAGCTCCGGCCATGTCGTCCAGTTAAAACCCACTGCGGCACTGGCCGCGCCCGGCAGGCACAGCGCTGCGCCACCCATCAGAAACCCACGACGTGTAAGAGGCATTGCGGTATCCCCCAAATTCACACTGATTCTGTTAAAACGTGCACCGGCAGAAGTTTTTCTACAGGAAGCCTATGGATATCGAAGACGTTGCCGCCCTTTGCCTGGCATTGCCCGGCGCAAGGGAGGACTACAAATGGGGTGGCGTGCGGGTGTTCTCCATCGCCGAGACCAAGATGTTCGCGGTCATGGGGCTGGCGGGGAACGATCTGGCGTTCAAGGTCGGGCCGGACCTGTTTTTGGGTTACGTCGACCGACCCGGCGTGCGCCCTGCGCCCTACCTCGCACGCGCGCACTGGATCACCCTGTCGCATCCCTACGCCATGGGTGATGAAGAATTGCGTGAATTATTGACCCGCTCTCACCAACTGGTGGTGAGCAAACTGCCGAAACGGCGGCAGGTCGCGCTCAAGCTCTGAATGCCCTGGACCGCGTTGTCAGTACAGGTGCCGGACCAAAAAACGCCCGCCCATCAGCACCCGGTCGACCCAGAACAATTCGTGCAGCAGCACGATCAGCCAGAACACCGCCTGATAGGACACTTTGCGTGTTTTGTGGCGGAACAGTTGCTGGGCGACCAATGCGCCCGGCCAGCCGCCCAGCAGCTCGACGGCGTGCAGGACTTTTTCCGGGGTGCGCTGGCCCTGAGTGCGGGCCTGTTTCTTGTCGTAGCCGTACAGCCCGACCGCCAGCAGGCTCATGAACGGATAGACCGCCAACGGCCACCATGAACCGCCTCGCACGCCTGTCGCGATCAAGCCGTACAGTGGCAACGCGCATAGCACGGCCAGAACCAGCAGCTTGAATTTCAGCCCGCGAACCGGGCTGTTGTCGTTGCGACGGGAGACGTCGGGTTTGACGCGTTGATTCACCGCATCAGCCCTGCACGCTGGACCAATCGACCCAACCGAATACCCAGGTCGCCAGAATCAGCAAACCAAACGCGATCCGGTACCAGGCAAACACCGCATAACTGTGGGTCGCGATGAACTTCAGCAAGGCACGCACCGCGATCATCGCGAAGATGAACGAGGTGATGAATCCGACGGCGAATACCGCGAAGTCATCGGGCTGGAACAGGTTGCGGTATTTGTAACCGGAGTACAGCGACGCAGCGATCATCGTCGGCATGGCGAGGAAGAACGAAAACTCCGTCGCCGTTTTGCGCGACAGGCCGAACAGCAGGCCACCGATGATCGTCGAGCCAGAACGCGAGGTGCCGGGAATCATCGCCAGACACTGTGCGAAACCCACCTTGAGCGCGTCGGACCATGTCATTTCATCAACAGTTTCAGCGTGCACTTCGTGCTGACGGCGCTCGGCCCACAGCATGATGAAACCGCCGATGACCAAGGCGGCTGCCACGGTGATCGGGTTGAACAGGTATTCGTGGATCAGGTCGGAAAACAACACGCCCAACACCACCGCGGGCAGGACGCCGATGATCAGGTTCACCGTGAAACGTCGGGCCTGGGGCTGGGTCGGCAGGCCGGTGACGACCTGGAAAATCTTGTGCCGAAACTCCCACATCACCGCCAGGATCGCACCTAGCTGGATGATGATGTTGAAGGCCATTGCCCGTTCGCCGCCGAAGCCGATCAGGTCAGCGACGATGATCTGGTGCCCGGTGCTGGAGATCGGCAAGAACTCCGTCAACCCTTCCACGACACCCAGTATTAACGCCTGTGCGGCGGTCCAAAGATCCATCATTCCCCCAGAGTGGAGCCTGCTCGTGGCAGGGCTCTCTTGATATGTTTCCAGCACTGTTCAGGACACGATAAACGGTCCGATGTAAAAACAGCATGAACAGTCAAGATCGCGGCTCGAACACGCGAGCGGCGCGATCCTAACAGACCTTCACGACGAACGCTCTAGCCCGGATACGGGTGCGCAATCTTTCATGTAGAGGGGCAGTAAAGTGCATCTGACCGGTTGCTGGCGGGTCTTTGCCCGCCTTGAAATCTGCGCGCCACAACGGTCCTCAAACCGCTTACAATCGCAGGCCTTTTTTCTCTCTTCCCCTTCCCCTTCGCAGGAGTCTCCATGTCCGGGCTTGAACTGTTCGCCGCAGCACTCGGTGTCATTGCCGTCTGGTTGACAGTCAAACAAAACCCCTGGTGCTGGCCGATCGGGCTGGTGATGGTGCTGCTGTACGTCTGGATCTTCTTCGACGTGAAGCTGTATTCCGACATGCTGTTGCAGGGTGTCTATGCCGTGTTGCAATTGTATGGCTGGTGGCAATGGACCCGTCGCGGCGCCGTCGCCGAAGGCCGCCAGGTGACGGCACTGAGCGGCAGCGCGTTGGCCCTGAGCCTGGCCATCGGCGCAGTAGTCAGCCTTGCATTGGGGGCCGCGATGGCGCACTTCACAGACGCGGCGCAGCCGTGGCTCGACGCCGCCCTTACCGGCTTCAGCCTGGTGGCGCAGGTGTGGATGGCCCAGAAGCGCGTGCAATGCTGGCCGCTGTGGATCGTGCTGGATGTCATTTTCGTCGGGCTGTTCCTTTACAAGGCGCTGTACCTGACAGCAGCGTTGTACGCGTTGTTCACCTTGCTGGCTGTGCAAGGGTGGCGCGACTGGCGAGCCGACCCGGCGCTGGTGCGCTGATCATCATGAAAGTTCTGGTATTGGCAGGCCCCGAATCCAGCGGCAAGAGCTGGCTGGCCGACCATCTTCAACAGCGCTTCGGCGGCGAACTGGTGGGCGAATACGTGCGCCAGTTCATCGATGAGGAACAACGTGACACCTGTTACGCCGACATCCCGGCGATCGCACGGGGTCAACTGGCCCAGGAAGACGCGGCCCGGGCACGTGCGCCTGAACTGCTGATTCTCGACACGCATTTGCTGAGCAACATCCTGTGGAGTCGCACGTTGTTCGGCGACTGCCCGCCATGGCTGGACCAGGCCCTGCTTGACCGGCACTACGACCTGCACGTGCTGCTCTCCCCCGAAGGCGTGGAGTGGATCGGCGACGGCCAGCGTTGCCAGCCCTCGCTGGCCGAGCGTCAAGCCTTCTTCGACGCCAGCCGGGAATGGCTGGACCGGCACGGCCAACGCTATGAAGCGATCGGCGGCAGTTGGAGCTACCGCAGGGACAGGGCGATTGCGACGGTGGAGCGGTTGTTGAACGGCTGATTCCGGTGGTGGCAGCAACCTGAGTTACCAAGTCGAACGCCCTCCCACCTGTGGGAGCGAATTCATTCGCGAGACGGCGGTACATTCAACACAGATGCGTCGTCCGTACCACCGCTTTCGCGAATGAATTCGCTCCCACAGGACTTCGTGATCGCCTTCACCTATAGGCCGGACGCTCATACGGTTAAGCACGGTCCGGCCCGCACTCCCCAGTCAGGCCACTCATCGAATCTGATGCTTATGCAACAACCGATAAAACGTCGGTCGTGAAATCCCCAGGACTTTCGCCGCGACGCTGAGGTTGTCGCTGTGGCGGGTCAGCACATCACACAGCGCCTGACGCTCCGCCCGGCATTTGTATTCGTCCAGCGTGCCCATGCTGGAGCTGATTTCCTCTTCCCCCAGCAACCCGAGGTCGAACGCTTCGATCTGCCGCCCTTCCGCCAGCACCAGCCCGCGTCGCACGCGGTTTTCCAGCTCGCGAACGTTGCCGGGCCAATCATGCTTGCCCATGGCGACCAACGCGTCCTGGCTGAAATTACGCGGACGTCGACCGGTTTCCTGGCTGTAGAAATGCGCAAAATGGTTGGCCAGCAGCGCCAGATCGCCATGCCGCTCCCGCAGTGGCGCCGTGCCGACTTGCAGCACATTCAGCCGGTAATACAGGTCTTCACGAAACCGCTTCTTGCGAATCGCGGCCTCAAGGTCCACATGGGTCGCGGCCAGAATCCGCACGTCCACCGGAATCCGCTCGCCTCCCGCTTCGACATGACGCTCCTGCAAAAAACGCAGCAGATTGGCCTGGACGTCCAGCGGCAGGTCACCGATCTCGTCGAGAAACAGGGTTCCCCCATTCGCGGCCTCGATCCGACCGGGCTTGCGTTGCACGTTGCCGTTGGGGCCTTCGGATTCGTAGCCAAACAGCTCCGCCTGCAATTGATGCTCGGCGATGGCGCCACAGTTGATCGAGATGAACGGCTGTAGCCGCCGCTGGGATTGCATGTGCAGCGTGCGCGCCACCAATTCCTTGCCGGTGCCGGTTTCGCCGCGGATCAACACCGGCGATTCGGTCGGCGCCAACTTGGTCAGCAGGCGACGCAGCTCGCGAATCGGCCGACTTTCCCCGAGCATTTCGTGCTCGGCCCCATTCCCGTATCGGGCGCCTTGAGCCCTGAGACGGGCCATGCCATAAGCGCGACCCAGGGTCACCTGCACGCGGGCGACGTCGAACGGCAAGGTGTGGAAATCAAAAAACCATTCGCAGACGAAATCCCCGATCAACTCCCGACGCAAGTCATCGGCGGTCAGCACAGCGATCCATTCCGTATGGCTGCGGGTAATCAGGTCCTTGATGAGCTGAGGCTGCTCGAAATGCTGAGGCATCAAGCGAATGAGGCCGACGTCGCATTGGCGGGACGCGGCGGACGCGAGGGTGCAACTGTCCACTTCCCAGCCGGCTGTACGTAAACCGGGAATCAGACGCAAACATTCCTCGCAGGGTTCGACAATTAACAGGCGGCGGATCGATGCCATTTCATGCATGGGAGATTCCTTGGCGCCAGGATTTAAATAACATTTCAGAATAAAAAGAGTTTTAGAAACAGTGTCTTGGCGACCTCGGTTGTTACATTAGCAAATATTTGACACTCGCTTGGATTGTTTATCTATAAGCCTAAGAACTAAACGCGATTAGCCTTGGCGAAATGGCACTAAAAGGGCTATCAGCCGACTGAATCAGGCCTTTAACACTCGTAAATGCCACGAAACACGGACATGCGCCGAAAAATAAATCGGCTCTTATGAAATAATTTGAAAAAAAGCGGCACATCGTGTGACTCAACCCCCCGCGAAGGTCATCAGTACAAGTACGCACCGCTTGGGACGCCCGCCAACGGTGATTGAACTGATACGGGCACTTTGAGGACTTTCCATGAACGCCCCTTTGCGCTTTAACGATGCTCTCTTGATCGCCGGTCACGCCTTCGAACCTTTCCGTTGCGTCGCCTGGGCACCACAGGACGGTAACGGCGAGTTGAGCCTGACCGTGGTCGATCGCACCAGCACCCGTATTGGCCGCAAACAGATTCCAAGCAGCGCCTACTCCGATCCGAAGCAACTGGCGCAATTTCTCGAACAGGCCCGTGCAGAAATCAGCGACGAAGGCTACTGCCTCGAACCCTGGACCATGCCCGCCTGATCATCGAACGCGGCGCTATACGGGCCGTCCTTTAGCTGCTTTTTATAGGAAGCAGCTTCAAGCGTCCGTCAATGCATCGATATGCCGGTATTCGGCGTTCAATTGACGGGCGAGTTCGACGGCCCTTCCGAGCCGGATGGGCCCACGCTCGATGTCGATCAACAGGCTCGGGCAGTGGAAGCCCGTGAGAGGCGGAATGTCCTTCACGCGGCCATCTGTCAGGATCAGCACCCGTTGCGATTCGCCCGGATGACGTTGCTGGCGTTTCCCCAGCCACTGCCCTGCCTCTTCGATGGCCTCGAACAACGGCGTCCCACCCCCCGCCCCCAACGTTTCCAGCCACGGCTGCAACGCCGAGCCTGCTTTCAGGCCGTGATGCTGCCAGCGCGCCTGCACACCGCTGGCGGTCAACAACGCCAACCTCGCCCGCTGGCGATACGCGTCATCGAACAGTTGCGCGAGAACGCCTTTGGCGACGCTCAACGCTTGATGGCGTCGGGTCGAGGCCGAGGCGTCGACAATCACCAGCCACAGTGCGTGCTCACGCCGGGTTCGCGGCTGACGAACCAGATCGGCGCGGCGCTGGGGGCGGCCTTTCAACAGCGTCGGCAGCCAGGCAATGGCGCCCTCGGTCCCGGAGCGGGCAGCACCGCTTTTGCCGCCGCTGAGTCGACCCGGTCGGGGGCTGGCATCCGCCCCCGTCTTAGGGCGAGGACGAATGCCTAGGGCTTTTTTGGCCAGTTGGGCACTTCTCGGCGAGCACCGGTGGCGACTGTCTGGGCCGGCAGTTCACCCCATTGGCCATCCCCCTGCTCATTTTGCGTGTGGGGAGCGTGCGCGGGCGCGTCCGGTTGCGAGGCCGCTGGCGACTGGGGTGGCGGAGCCTCACGACGTCGATGGCGCAAGGCGAATTCGGCCACGGCATCGATGTCTTCGTCCGTAATGGCCGAAGCGCCCCGCCATGCCGCATGGGCACGGGCAGCGCGCAGCCAGACGAGGTCCGCCCGCAGGCCATCGACCCCCGCCGCAAAACAGCGCTCGGTGATGGCAGCGAGGCTGGCATCGTCCAGTTCGATGCCCGACAGCAGCCCTCGGGCGGTTTCGCAACGGTCTTTCAGCTGTTGCTGTGGGGTCGCCCATTGCTGACAAAAGCTTTCAGGGTCCGCGTCGAAGTCCAGCCGACGGCGAATGATCTGGCCACGCTGCTCGGGCAAGGTCTGGCCGCTCAACGCGACGTTCAGGCCGAAGCGGTCGAGCAACTGCGGGCGCAATTCGCCTTCCTCCGGGTTCATCGTGCCGATGAGCACGAAGCGCGCCGGGTGACGATGGGAAATACCGTCGCGCTCCACCTGGTTGACCCCGCTGGCCGCCACGTCCAGCAGCAGGTCGACCAGGTGATCCGGCAACAGGTTGACTTCATCGACATAGAGCACGCCGCCATCAGCCTTGGCCAAGACCCCCGGCGAAAAACGCGCCCGCCCTTCCCCCAGCGCCGCGTCCAGGTCCAGGGTGCCCACCAGCCGCTCCTCGGTCGCGCCCAACGGCAGCGTGACGAACTGACCGCTGGCCAACAGGTCAGCGAGCCCACGGGCCAGGGTGGACTTGGCCATACCCCGCGGCCCCTCGATCAACACCCCGCCGATTTTCGGGTCAATGGCGGTCAGGCACAGCGCCAGTTTCAGCGCGTCGGCGCCCACGACGGCGGCCAGGGGGAAATGAGGGGTGTCGGTCATGGTAGGGCTCAGTTCATGCATCAAAATTAGTGTTCACACGGTTCGTTTTTCCCAAAGAGCGGACAAATACCGCGGTGCTGCTTCTGCCGGAGGGCCATAACGCCGCCATCCTGCTTCTGCCGATAGGCGTAGGAGCTGGCTTGCCTGCGATCTGGCGCGAAGCGGCAGCAAATCCGGTGCACCCGATGTGTCAGGCACATCGAGCAATCAGGGTTTACTACTGCTTCGCAGCAGATCGCAGGCAAGCCAGCTCCTACGGCCTTCGGCCAGAATCAAAAGTCATCAATCTGCTGCAACCCTACAAGCCCTTCAACGCCCATCAAGGCCTTCGGCCATAATCAAAGGCTTCCAAATTGTCGCAGCACCGCAGGTATTTCGGACGCCACTCAGCGCCTTCGGCCAGAATCAGAAAAACAGAAACAGCTCTCAGCTTTCTTCTATATCCAGCAACAGATTTTCCAGCGCCGCGCGGTACTCGCCCGGCTCCTGCCACAACCCACGCTGCTGCGCTTCGAGCATGCGCTCGGTCATGTCCCGCAAGGCATCGGGGTTGTGCTGCTGGATGAAGTCCCGCGTCGAGGCGTCGAGCAGGTAGGCGTCGGCCAGCAGCGCGTATTGGTGATCGTCGATCAGCTCGGTGGTCGCATCGAAGGCGAACAAAAAATCCACGGTAGCCGCCATCTCGAACGCGCCCTTGTAGCCGTGCCGCTTGACCCCTTCGATCCATTTCGGGTTCGCCGCCCGCGAACGCACCACCCGGTTCAGCTCTTCTTTTAACGTGCGGATTTTCGGCAGGTCCGGCTGGCTGTGGTCGCCATGGTAGCTCGCGACTTTCTCGCCGCTGAGGCTTTCCACCGCCGCGAGCATGCCGCCCTGAAACTGGTAATAGTCGTTGGAATCGAGCAGGTCGTGCTCGCGGTTGTCCTGATTCTGCACCACGGCTTGCACCTGGCTCAGCCGTTTAGCGAAGTCCTCGCGGGCGGGCGTGCCTTCATCGGCGGCGCCGTACGCGTAGCCGCCCCAGTTCAGGTACACCTCGGCCAGGTCTTCTCGCGTCTGCCACAGACGGCCATCAATGGCGTTCTGCACCCCTGCGCCATAGGCCCCCGGCTTCGCGCCGAAGATCCGCCAGCCAGCCTGTTTGGCGGCCTGTTCGGCGCTCAGGCCTTCGTGCTCCAACTGCGCTCGTTCCTGACGAACACGGGCGGCTAGCGGGTTCATGTCGTCCGGCTCATCCAGCGCGGCGACGGCTTGCACGGCGGCGTCAAACAAGCGAATGAGGTTGGCGAAAGCATCGCGGAAGAATCCCGACACCCTCAGCGTGACATCCACCCGTGGCCGGTCCAGCAAACTGAGGGGCAAAATCTCGAAATCGTCAACCCGCTGACTCCCCGTCGCCCATACCGGACGCACGCCCATCAGCGCCAGGGCCTGGGCAATGTCGTCGCCTCCGGTGCGCATGGTCGCCGTGCCCCAGACCGACAAGCCCATTTGACGTAAATAGTCACCATTGTCTTGTAAGTGCCTTTCCAGCAAGAGATTTGCAGATTGGAAGCCGATGCGCCACGCGGTCATGGTCGGCAGGTTGCGCACGTCCACCGAGAAGAAGTTGCGCCCTGTCGGCAACACGTCCAGCCGCCCGCGGCTCGGGGCGCCACTGGGGCCTGCCGGGACGAAACGGCCATTCAGCGCATCCAGCAAGCCTTGAAGTTCAGCAGGCCCACAGCCGTCGAGACGCGGCATCACGACCTGTCTAATTGCATTAACAACTTCGGTTAATTCATTGTTTTCAAACGAATTAATCTCTTGGATACCACTCGCGATCCGCTCAATTAAACGCGCTGCATACAGCTCCAGCCGTTCCCGTGTATCACCCACTGTGCGCCACGGATCGTCACTGACTTCATGTAAAACCTGAGGTGTCGGCCCCGCCCACGGCGCACCCAACTCGCAGTCCAACGGGTCAAAACCCAGCGCCAGCGCGTTGCTCAAGGCCCGCAGCAGACTGGCGTTCGCCCCCCGGCCATCGCCACGGGGCACTCGCAGGATCGCCAGCAAGGTATCAATACGCAGTCGCCCGCTCGGGGATTCGCCAAACACGTGCAGCCCGTCACGGATCTGCGACTCCTTCAGATCGCACAGGTAGGTGTCCAGCCGGGGCAACCAGATCGCCGCATCGGCATCGCTGTTGAGGTCTTCGCTCAGCGCCAGTTCCCGGTCGATGTGGGTTTCGCGCACCAGCCTGAGAATGTCCTTTTGCAACTCACGGGCGCGGCGCGGATCGAGCAGCTGCGCTTCGTAATACTCGTCCGCGAGCAATTCCAGATCGCGCAATGGGCCGTAGGTTTCGGCGCGGGTCAGGGGCGGCATCAGGTGATCGATGATGACGGCCTGCGTGCGACGCTTGGCCTGGGCGCCCTCACCCGGGTCGTTGACGATGAACGGATAAATGTTCGGCATCGGCCCGAGGATCGCGTCCGGCCAGCACTGTTCGGACAGGCCGACGCCCTTGCCCGGCAGCCATTCCAGATTGCCGTGTTTGCCGACGTGAATGACCGCGTGTGCGCCATACGCCTTGCGCAGCCAGAAATAGAAGGCCAGGTAGCCATGGGGCGGAACGAGGTCCGGATCGTGATAAACCGCGCTGTGATCGACGTTGTAGCCCCGGGCCGGCTGAATGCCGACGAAGGTCAGGCCGAAACGCAGCCCGGCGATCATCATTCGGCCGTTGCGACACATCGGGTCGCTCTGCGGTGAACCCCAGCGCTCGATCACGGCGTCGCGATTGGCCTCAGGTAGCGCATCAAAGGCCGCCAGGTAGTCGTCCATTGCCATGCTCTGGTGGCAAGGGCGCTGATCGAGACTGTCCGGGTCGTTGGTGACGCCGCCCAGCAAGGCATGAATCAGCGCGGTGCCCGATTGCGGCAAGCCTTCGACGGGATAGCCCTCGTCTTGCAGGGCCTTGAGGATGTTCAGCGCTGCTGCCGGAGTGTCGAGTCCGACGCCATTGCCGATGCGCCCGTCGCGGGTCGGGTAGTTGGCCAGAATCAGCGCCACGCGCTTGTCGGCGTTGGCGGTGCGCGCCAGCAACACCCAGCGTCGCGCCAGTTCGGCGACGAAATCCATGCGCTCAGGCTGGGCGCGGTAGCAGACCACATCGGACTGACTGCGCTCGCTGTGCCAGGCCAGGTCCTTGAAGCTGATGGGCCGACTGATGATGCGCCCGTCCAGTTCTGGCAGCGCGATGTGCATGGCCAGATCCCGAGCGCCGAGGCCCTGTTCGCTGGCTCGCCACGCGGGTTCGTTGTCTTGGGCGCAGATCGCCTGAATCACCGGGATGTTGCGACGAAACGGTCGCAAGTGCGGCGCCTCCGGACTGGATTGGGCGAAACCGGTGGTGTTGAGGATGACCTCGCAATCGGTCTCGTCGAGCCAGTCCTGCACAGCGCTGAGGCACGCCGGTTCCTTCAGGCTGGCCACCGCAATGGGCAGCGGGTTAAGGCCCTGGGCCAACAGCCGCTCACAGAACACATCGATGAACCCGGTGTTGGCCGCCTGCAAGTGCGAGCGATAGAACAGCACCGCCGCCACCGGTTGATCGATCTGCCAGTCGGCTTGCCAGTCAGCGAGGTCGGCGCTGGCCTTGCGCGGGTGATAGATCGCCACGCGGGGCAGTGTCTGCGGCTCGTCCCAGGGGTAATCGCGGTCCAGCCAACGATTGGCCAGGCAATTGAACAGCTGCAAGGCGTTGTGTTTTCCGCCTTGGCGCAGGTAGTGCCAAAGCCGGTCGCGGTCCTCGGCAGGTTCGGTGCTGAGGTCGCTGAGTTCCGGGTCGGGACGGTCATCGCCGGGCACCAGAATCAGCTTCACCCCGCCGCGCTTTCGAGAGGCCAGCTCCACCAGCCGCTCGACACCGTAGCGCCAGTAGCCGATGCCGCCGTGCAATGAGATCAGAATGACCTTGGCGTGCTGCAACACCTCTTCGACGTAAAGGTCGACCGAGGCGTGGTTCTGCACCTGCATGGGGTTGGCCAGGCGCAGGCTGGGGTAATCGTCCGGCAGTTGCTGCGCGGTCTCCGCGAGCAACGCCAGATGGGAGTCACCGCTGCACAGGATCACCAGATCGGCGGCGGTCTGGCCGAGGTCAGCGATGCTGTCGTCGGGGACGAAGCCGCCGGGCTGGGTGCGCAGCAGGTGCATGGTTAGCCTTTGATCTCAAGCGCAGCGCGCAACTGGGCTTCCAGCACGGCAGCGTCCAGTTCCTGACCGATCAGCACGAAGTGGCTGACGCGCGCTTCATCGGCTTTCCACGCGCGGTCGAAGTGTTTGTCGAAACGGGTGCCGACGCCTTGCACCAGCAGGCGCATCGGCTTGCCGGGGATTGCCGCGAAGCCTTTGACACGCAGGATGCCGTGCTGCACGACGGCCTGGGTCAGCGCGTCGAGCAACAGCGCTTCGTCGGCCTGGGGCAGCGAGATGGAAATCGAATCGAAAGCGTCGTGATCGTGGTCGTCGTGGTCATCGCCGTCATGATGATCGTGGTGGGTCTTGCGGCCATCGATGTGCAGCTCGGACTCGGCACCCAGACCCAACAGCACGCTGATCGGCAGCTGGCCGTTACTGGCTTCGATGACTTTCACCGCAGGCGGCAGTTCTTCGGCGACTTCGGCGCGCACGGCGGCCAAGGCTGCAGCGTCGAGCATGTCGGCCTTATTAAGGATGACAAGGTCAGCGCTGGCCAGTTGGTCGGCGAACAGTTCGTGCAGCGGCGATTCGTGGTCCAGGTTCGGGTCGAGTTTGCGCTGGGCATCGACCTGATCCGGGAAGGCGGCGAAGGTGCCGGCGATCACGGCCGGGCTGTCGACCACGGTGATCACGGCGTCAACGGTGCAGGCGTTGCGGATTTCCGGCCACTGGAAAGCCTGGACCAGCGGCTTTGGCAGCGCCAGGCCGGAGGTTTCGATGAGGATGTGGTCCAGATCGCCGCGACGGGCAACCAGTTCCTGCATCACCGGGAAGAATTCTTCCTGAACGGTGCAGCACAGGCAGCCGTTGGCCAGTTCGTAGACGCGGCCGTTGGCTTCTTCTTCGGTGCAACCGATGGTGCATTGCTTGAGGATTTCACCGTCGATGCCCAGCTCGCCGAATTCGTTGACGATCACCGCAATGCGACGGCCTTCGGCGTTGTCGAGCATGTGGCGCAGCAGCGTGGTTTTGCCCGAGCCGAGAAAGCCGGTGACGATGGTGACGGGTAGTTTGGCCAGTGTTTTCATGGTTGCCCTCAGGCGCAGCGGCGGGCAAACAGGACGAGAACCGCATTGCCGTCGCAGAAGACAGGCCCGCCGTTCGATTCGCCACCGGATCACCCCGCCCGGTTGTGTTGAGAATGCGTCGGGCTGTCTGAAAAACAGGCCCGTGTTTGAGGCAGGTCTCCTGGCTCACGGCGGCGAATGGCTGGCAGTTTTGCCAGATCAGACGCATTCATCGCGCCTTCCCGCTCGCGCAGTGGCTGTGCAATGAACATGACCGTTTACAGTTGCGGGGGCAGCTGTGGCTTGCACCACATTCCCTTCTTAGCGCCGCGTCCGACTCAAGCAGAGCAGCGAACCTCAAGTGCGCAAGGCTACGCAGTGGTTAGGGGAAGGTCAACGAGGAAACGGCGCAAACCCATTCACTCCCAGCCCGCCGGACGAAGCAGTGGATCAGTCAATGATGAATCATCCGCCAGACCGCCATCGCTGCCGTCGTAACCTCCGGCGTCTCCCACAGAGCCTGCGTCGTGTCGGGATGGGTGGATCTCACGATTTGTTGTGGATACCCACGCTCTATTGTAGGAGTCAGGCGTCGGCGCCCGTCGCTACCGAAACCCACCCGCCCGCTGACTCCACCCTGCGCTGGAAATCGCATGAGCGGTGTGGATCAACGCAGGACCAAAGGCCTTGCGGGCGTCTTCGTGGCCCCAGCGGCTGGCCGGGACCGAAATGTTGATCGCGCCCAACGGCATCCCCCCGGCATCGACGATGGGTGCTGCAAGGCTGATGTCGCCGAGAAAATACTCGCCCTCAATGCTGCTGAATCCTTCGGACCGGGCTTCGGCGATCTTGTCCTGTAGGGTTTCCAGGTCGGTGATGGTGGCGTGGGTCTGCGCCGGGCGTGGCATTGCCCTGAGCAGGTCGGCGCAGGCCTGGGGTTCGAGGCGCGACAGATACGCCCGGCCCGACGCCGTGCAGTACATCGGCAGGCTCAGGCCGAGCGGCATCGGAATCATCACCTGATTGTGACTGGGGAAACGCGCCACAAAGACCATCTCATGGCCATCCGGCTCGGACAGGTTGCAGCTTTCGTGGCATTCGCGGTTGAGCTGGTGGAGGTACGGCGACGCCCGGTCGATCAGGCTGTCGGTCTGCAAATAGCCAAACCCCAGGGACAGCGCCCGGGGTGTGAGTTGATAGCGTTTGCTTTGCGGGTCCTTGCGCAAATAGCCAAGGGCTTCCAGGGTGAAAGCAAACCGCTGCGCCGCGCTTTTAGTGATGCCGGTGGCGGCGGCGATTTCCGGCAGGTTCATGCTCGGATTGCCCGCGCGGAACGCCATGATCACCTCAAGCCCGCGGGCCAGGGTGCTGGCGAAGAGCGGTGAATCCTCGGGGGCGACCTTGTCAGCGGGCCGTTTTTCTTCAGGCAGGGAATCTTGGTTCATGAGCGCTCGCGAATCATGGCGTGTCGTTCAAAAAAGGGCCGTACTCACGCTGATACAGCGCGGGCATCCAAAAGACCGCGACTGTACCCGACGTGTCCGGGGCGTCAACCGCCCAGGTGCACCCACACCGATTTCGTCTGGGAATACTGGGTCAGCGCTTCCAGGCAGCGGTCCCGGCCATTGCCCGACTGTTTGAAGCCGCCCCACGGCTGGGTCATGTCGCCGTGGTCGAAGCAGTTGACCCACACGATGCCCGCTTCTACGTCCCGGGCGAAGGTCAGCGCTTTGTCGATGTTCTGCGTCCACACCGAGGCGGCGAGGCCGTAGATCGAGTCATTGGCAATGTCCAGCGCGTGCCCCAGGTCCTTGATGCGAATCGCCGCGGCCACCGGTCCGAAGACCTCTTCGCGAGCGAGCGTCATCTCCGGGGCGATATCGGCGTACAGCGTCGGGCTGACGAACGCGCCGTGCTCCAGGCCTTGAGGCACACCGCCGCCAAACACCAGCCGCCCACCCTCGGCATTGGCCTTGTCGATATAGCCCAACACTCTTTTCTGTTGTTGGAACGACACCATCGACCCCATGCGCGTGGCCGGGTCGAACGGATTGCCCGGCAAATAGCGTCCCTGTGCCACGGCGGTGAAACGCTCGATGAAATCGTCATAGAGACTGTCCTGCACCAACAGCCGCGAACCGGCGTTGCAGACTTCACCCTGATTCGCATAGATGCCGTTCACCGCGTAACTCACGGCGCGGTCCAGATCACCGACGTCCGCCAGAATGATCTGCGGGCTTTTGCCGCCGCACTCGGTGGTCACGCGCTTCATGTTGGATTGCCCGGCGTAGATGAACATTTTCTTGCCCACCTCCACCGAACCGGTAAAGCCGATCTTGTCCACGTTCATGTGCAGCGCCAGCGCCTCGCCCGCTTCGCGACCAAAGCCCTGAACGACGTTGAACACCCCCGGCGGCCCACCCGCCTGAATGAACAGGTCCGCCAGCAATACCGCGCTCGACGGCGACTGTTCAGCCGGTTTGAGCACCACCGAGTTGCCCATCGACAGTGCCGGGGCCAGCTTCCACGCGGCCATCAACAGCGGGTAGTTCCACGGCACAATCAGGCCGACCACGCCCAGCGGCTGGCGCAGGATGTAGTGCAAGGCTTCAGGCGTGGTGCTGGTGACCGAGCCTTCGAGCTTGTCGATGGTCTCGGCGAAGAACTGAAAGGACAGCGCCGAGTACGGCACGTCCACTTCGAGCATGTCGGTGATCGGCTTGCCCATGTCCAGCACGTCGAGCATGGCGAAGGCTTCGGCCTGCTCTTCGATCAACGCCACGAACCGGTAAAGCACCGCCATGCGATCACGGGGCGTCAGGCGCGACCAACTGCCGGATTTGAAGGCGCGACGAGCGGACTTCACCGCCACATCGACATCCTGGGCGTTGCTGCGCGGCGCGTGGCCGTGGACCTTGCCGGTGGCCGGGTTGACGACTTCGAAGGTCTCGCCGCTGAGGGCGTCGCGGTATTCGCCGTCGATGAAGTTGCTGATGCGGTAGTTGAACTGCCCAAGCCGCTGCTGCCAATCGGCGGCGCTGCGTTGGGACAGGGTTTGGTAGAGGGTCGTCATAAAGGTCTCCTGTCTGGCTTGAGGGTCAGATTGGGGGTGTGGGGAACGCGCGGGCGACGCCCGGCGCGACGCTGAGATAAACGCCGTCGCCAGGGCGCAAGGTTTGGTTGTGCTGGGCGTTGCCGTCGCGGGGCAGATCAAGGGTCAGGGCATCGACACCCGGCACCCGCACCTGAATTCGGAGCGAGCGGCCGTGGAACAGGGTCTGCACCACGGTGGCCTGGGTCTTGGCAGGGTCGGCACTGATCGGGCCGGTTTCCAGCCGCAGGTCTTCGGGGCGCAGGGAGATCGTCACCTGATCCCCGGTGCGCAACGGTTGGTCGCTGCGGGCCATCATCTGCAGCGCGCCGACCTTGACTCGGAACAGGTTGCTGTCAGCACCGGTCACCTCGCCGGGCAGCAAGTTGCTCGCGCCGATGAACCCGGCGACGAAGGTGGTCGCGGGCTGGTCGTAGAGTTCGGCGGGGCCTGCGACTTGCTCGATCCGGCCGTTGCGCATGACGGCGATGCGGTCGGAAATCGACAGGGCTTCGGTCTGGTCGTGGGTGACCATCACGAAGGTCGTGCCGAGTTGCGATTGCAGGCGTTTGAGTTCGACTTGCATGTGCTGCCGCAGGTGGGCGTCGAGGGCGGACAGCGGTTCGTCGAGCAGCAACACCCTAGGCCGGCAGACCAGCGCCCGAGCCATGGCGATGCGCTGTTGCTGGCCGCCGGACAGGTCCTGGACCCGCGCCTTGGCTTTGTCGGCCAGGCCGACCAGATCCAGCATCTCGCGAATCCGCGTGCGCGCCTCGGCTCCTCCGACCCCGGCCAGGCTGAGGCCGAACCCGACGTTGTCGCTGACGTTGAGGTGCGGGAACAGGGCGTAATCCTGAAAGACCGTGTTGACCGGACGACCGAACGGGGGCGCGTCGGTGAGGTCGCGCCCGTCGATGAAAATCTGCCCGGACGTCGGCCCCTCGAACCCGGCAATCAGGCGCAGCGTCGTGGTCTTGCCACACCCCGACGGCCCCAACAGGCTGATGAACTCACCGCTGGCAATGTCCAGATCGATGTTATCGACACTGAGAATGCTCTCGGTGTACCGCTTGCTGACGCCTCGGAGGCTGACCACGCTGGTGTCTGTCACGGGCGAAATCCTCTGTTGGATACGGTTGAAACTGATTGACGCGGGGCGTCTGACGGACCGCGTTCACCGGTTTTGCTGCCGCTGCTCGGCAGATCGCAGGCAAGGTGGAGCGCCACCCCGGCACTCCTGCGGCCTGCGGCCAGCATCAAAAGCGCTCGACACCCCGCAACTGGCCAAAACCCAAAGCGACTCACCCGCCCGCCTTCACCCGCTCGAACAACTTCGCCAATTCATCATTGCTCGGAATCGGCTTGGTCAGCACGGTGTCGCGCAGCATGGTTTCGGGATCGTTGGGCAACGACAGTTCTTCGAGCTTGGCCGCCGGGACTTTCTTGAAGGCCGCCTGGCTGGCGCTGCCATAGCCGTATTCATTGATCAAACTCGCGCCGGAATCCGGGTTCATGCGCGCGTTGATGAAGTCATAGGCCAAGTCGACATGCTTGGCGTCCTTGAGCATCACCATGCCGCAGACCCAAGTCAGCATGCCTTCCTTGGGCTTCATGAACGCCACCGGCACGTTCTGTTTCTTCAGCGCCGTGGCCGAGGCGTTCCAGGCCATGGCGGCCACCAGTTCACCGCTGGCCAGACTCTGCTCGACCGAGGTCATGTCGGTGGTGTACGAGGACATCAATGGCCGTTGCTGACGCAACATCGCGCCGACCTTCTCCAACTGGCCCTCGTCCATCTTCTTGAACGGATCGACCCCGGCGACCACCGCAGCCACCAGCGGCGTGTCATGCACGGCGTCGATGGTCGCCATCTTCCCGGCGTACGGCGAGTTCGGGTCGAAGAACATTTTCCAGGTCGGCTCCGGGTTCTTGACCAGGTCCGTGCGGTACAGGATCGACGTATTGCCCCAGTCCCACGGCACCATCCACACCTTGCCGTCCGCATCGACGATGCCCGGCAGCTTTTGCAAGACCGGAAAGATCTGGTCCCAATTCTTCAGCCGCTTTGGATCGAGGGGCTGAATCAACCCGGCCTGTTTCCAACGATCCAGCTTGTCGTAGCACGGGTGCGCCAGGTCCGGATGAAACCCCGCACGGGCCTTCGACAGCGCGTCGTCGTCATCGCCGAACACCGAGATGTCGACCTGCCCGGCGTGGGCTTTTTCGAAGTCGCCGTGGAACTGAGGCAACTCGTAGCCGGACCAGGTGAAATACGTCAACTTGCCGCTGTCGGCCGCCTGCGCCCCTTGCTGCAACAGCGTGACACCGAGGGCGAAAGCGCCGAGCCCCATTACCCAGGAGCGTGATTCAGTCATGCGGATTTTCATGAGACCTCCGAGCTATTTCGTTATGGAATTGGCAGAGGAACGGGTGCCGCGACGACGCAGATGTTCGGCAATCGCGGCAAGGATCACGGAGACCACGAGGATCACCGTACCGAGCGCCATCACGCTCGGCAGTTGCTTGGGAAAACGCAGTTGACTCCAGATGTAAATCGGCAACGTGGGTTCGGTGCCGACCAGAAAGAACGCAACGATGAACTCGTCGAACGATGTGATGAACGCCAGCATGAACGCCGACACCAGCCCCGGCATCGCCAGCGGCAAGGCCACGCGGCGGAAGGTGATCCACTCATCGGCGCCGAGGTCCATCGCCGCGTCTTCGAGGCTGCGGGGAAACGCCGCAAAACGACTGCGCATCACCACCACGGTGGTCGGCAGGCAGAAACACACGTGCCCGACCACGATGGCGCCCAGCGACGGTCCCGGCCCGATCAGGTTGACGCCCACCAACAAAGCGATCCCCAGTACCACGCCGGGCAGCAAAATCGGCAACCGCGCCAGCAATGAAATGCTTCGGGCCAGGGGTGAGCTGCGACGCAAATCGGCGTATGCGATCAGGCATCCCGCTGCCGTGGCGATGGCCGCCGCTGAACTCGCCACGATCAGGCTGTTGAGTGCGGCGTTGCGCAGGCGCGGATCGTCCAGCAGGCTCTGATACCACTGCACCGTGAAACCCTTGAGCGGGAACGCGGGCGCGATGGAGTCGTTGAACGAAAACACCGGGATCAGCAGCGTCGGCAGGTACAGGAACACCAGATAGGCCGCGACGTACGCCACCAGCCAGTTGCGCGACAGGTAGCGGGTCATGTGCGGGTACTCCAGCGGGTGATGATCCAGCGAGCGGCCACCACGACGATGGCGATGGCAATCATGCTGATCACCGCCAGCGCCGCACCGGCTGGCCAGTCGTTGGCCTTGCCGAACTGGGCTTGAATCAGCGTGCCGATCATCGAACTGTTCGGGCCGCCCACCAGCGCCGGGGTCACGTAATCGCCCACCGTGGGCACGAACACCACCAGCGCTGCCGAGAGAATTCCCGGCACCGACAGCGGCAGCACCACCCGAAAAAACCCTTGATACGGTTTGGCGCCGAGGTCGGCCGCCGCTTCGAACAGGTTTTTGGGCAGCCCTTGCAAACAGATGTACAGCGGCAGCACCGCAAAGGCCGCGTAGGCGTGGGCCAGGGTGACGACCACCGTGGCTGGCGTATTGAGCAGGCCGTTCAGCGGCGCGTCGATCAGGCCCAGTTGCATCAGCGCCGAGTTCAGCACGCCGTTATAGGCCAGCACGATTTTCCAGGCGAAGACCCGCAGCAGGTAGCTGGTCCAGAACGGCAGCGTCACCAGAAACAGCAGCAGATGGCGCCAGCGACCGGCGCGAAATGCCAGGAAATACGCCACCGGGAACGCCAGCACCACCGTGGCGATCGTGACGATGGCCGACAGCACGATGGAGCGCAGCAGGACCAGACGGGTCAACGGATCGGTCAATGCCGACCAGAGATTATCGAGGCTGAACGCCGAGCCGATGATCTGCCCGTCGTTCACGCGCACGCTCATGTACAGCAGCAAACCCAGCGCGAACAGAATCAGCGTGCAGGTGATCAGCCCGCCCGGCAGGTTGAGCAACGCGTCGAACACCCTGGCGCGGGAGCGGCGCGGCGGCGAGGTGTCGGGCGCGGTCATCGACGCACGGGCCTCAGCGTGTAAGCGGCTCATCGTCTGGCTCCCCTGACTCGGCGTTCGAACAAGTCCTGAAACCGCATGACGTTGGCTGCAACTCGGGCCACGTTGCGGTGCAAAGGCGCGGCGGGCATCGCTTTGAACGGCGTTACTGGATAGGCGCTTTCTTCGGCGGGCAAGCCCTGAACCAGATCGGCGACCAGCGCCCCCATCCGCGTCGCCATCGCCACACCACGGCCGTAATACCCCAAGGCGACGGTCAGCCCCGGCTCGGGCTGGCTGAGCATCGGGATGCTGGCCGCCGGCACTGCCACGCGACCGCACCAGCAATGGGTGATCGGCACGTTTTCCAGCATCGGGTAAATGTCGAGCATTTCGGCGCGCACCCGGGCGATATCACCGTGGTTCAGGGCATCGCGAAACGCCCCGCGCGTGCCGAGGACGAAGCGTCCATCCTGAGTGCGCCGAAAATAACGAAGCACCCGAAAGGTGTCGGACACCGGCAGTCCGCCTGGCAGAACGTGCGCCAACAGATCGTCAGAAAGCGGCGCGGTCGCAGCCTGCAAACTCCAGAGCGTGACGTAGGTGTGCGGCAGCGCAGGCAACAAGGGGGAAGAATAGGCATTAGTGGCGATCACCACCTGATCGGCGCGCACCTCGCCGTTCGCCGTTACCACGGTCCACCCGCCTTCGCTGCGGCGCAGTTGCAACGCCGCACAACGCTCGAAAATCCTCACCCCGCGCTGACGCACGGCTGCGGCCAGGCCATGAACGTATTGGTAAGGCTGCAACTGCCCGGCACGACGGTCGAGCAGCGCACCCTGATAAATCGAGGTGCCCAGCAGTTGGCGGGTCTGGGCCTTGTCGAGTATCTGCACATCTGCGCCCCGGGATCGCCACTGCCCTGCCCGGTCACGCAGCCCATCCAGCGCCGCTTCGTGATGGGCCGCTTGAATCCAGCCGGCCTGGCGGGCATCGCAGTCGATGCTCAACCGCTGGATGAGGTCGAACACATAACCGGCTGCGCTGCCCACCAGATCCGCCAGCACCCGGCCCTTTTTCTCGCCGAAGCGGTGTTCGAGTTCGTCGGGGTTGAGCTTGAGGCCAGGAATCACCTGCCCGCCGTTACGACCCGAAGCGCCGTCACCGATGCTCATGGCGTCGAGCGCCACCACGTCGCGGCCCGCTTCGGCCAATTGAAGCGCGGTGGAGAGGCCGGTGTAGCCCGCGCCGATCACCACCACATGAGCCCGAGGCGGCAGGGCCACCGCGAAGCTATGTGCCGAATGCTGCGCCTGCCAAAGACAGCTGAATGGATCGATCGTGGCTTTCAAGATTCACCTGTATCGATATTCGATATGTTTCTATTTATATTTGATATGGACGAATGCGCAAGTCACGATGGCGAGCGGTGTCGTTTCCGGGATGTTGGGGTCGTGAAACGGGCGGCGAGGTATCGATGTTCGATAGGCCTTCCGGCTTACGAAAATCCTGCGGGAGCGAATTCATTCGCGAAAAATCGTGTAGCCGACAGAGATAGGTCGGATGTACTGACGTCTCGCGAACAAATTCGCGCCCACAGGAGGGACGCCACCCTCATCCTGCGCAATTGACTGACGCCCTGTGCCGTGGTCTCCTACACGCCTTGTTACGGGTGCCCTTCACAGGGTGAAACGGGAAACCGGTGCGTGCAGACCTCTTGTCTGTGCAAGTCCGGCGCTGCCCCCGCAACGGTAAGCGAGCGAAGAATCAGATCCACTGTGCCATTGCGGCACGGGAAGGCGATTCTTGACGGCAGGTCCACTGCCCCTCGCAAGCCCGGAGACCGGCCCGACACATTCATATAACAAACCCGCGGTGGGCGGGCGCTGTTGAGTTGGCTACTGACGTTGGTCAGTGGTTTGCTTTGCGCCTTCCCTTCGCCGACACCTTAGAGGGAAGCGCCATGTCGATCAGCACCACATCCCAATCCGCAAGCACTGCCAGCACCCAAAGCCAACGCCTCACCGCCGCCATCAGCGCGATGATTCTCGGCGCTTGCCTGGTCTACTTCGCCGGTTTCTCGCACATCGCCGCCGTGCACAACGCTGCCCACGACACCCGTCACAGTTCCGCCTTCCCTTGCCACTGAGACCTGCCGCCATGTTCAAGCGAATCGCTCAAACGGCCGGTTTCACCGGACTGCTCGCCGCCCTGTTGCTGACCTTGCTGCAAAGCTTCTGGGTCGCGCCGCTGATCCTCGAAGCGGAAACCTACGAACACGCCCCTGCCGCTGCAGAAGTGCATGAGCACGCGCATGGCGACGGCGCCATTGCGGCCCACGTTCACGACGAAGAAGCCTGGGAGCCGGAAGACGGCTGGCAGCGTGTGCTGTCGACGACCGGCGGCAACCTGGTGGTCGCGGTCGGTTTCGCCCTGATGCTCGCGGCGCTGTACACACTGCGCACGCCAAACAGCGTTCGTGAAGGCGCGCTGTGGGGGCTGGCCGGGTTCGCGGTGTTTGTTCTCGCGCCGACCTTGGGCCTGCCGCCTGAATTACCGGGCACCGCCGCCGCCGACCTGACCCTGCGCCAGACCTGGTGGGTGAGCACAGCGGCCTCGACGGCCGTCGGCCTGGCGCTAATCGTCTTCGCCCGCCATTGGCTGTTGAAAGTGCTGGGCGCGGCGATCCTGGTCGTGCCCCACGTGATCGGCGCGCCGCAGCCGGAGGTTCATTCGGCCTTGGCCCCTGAAGCGCTGGAGGCGCAGTTCAAGATCGCTTCGCTGCTGACCAACGCGGCATTCTGGGTCGCGATGGGCCTGATCAGCGCCTGGCTGTTCCGTCGTCACAACGCGCAACTGACCGCAACCGAGCTGAGTCACGCCTGATGAACCCGGGCATTCGTGTGATCGGCCTCGGCTGCCAGCGCGATTGCCCGGCGTCGGTGCTGCAAGGGTTGATCGAAGTCAGCCTGCTGGAACATCGCTTGTCGCTGTCCGACATCACCGCCCTCGCCTCTATCGACAGCAAAGCGTCAGAGGCGGGGTTGCTGGAACTGGCTGAACGGCTGGACCTGCCGCTGGCGTTCTTCAGCGCCGAAGAACTGACAGCGTTCGAGCCGCAGCTGAGTCATCATTCGCAGATCGCGTTCGACAGCACCGGCTGCTACGGCGTGGCTGAAAGTGCGGCACTGGCGATGGCGGCGCGGTTGGGCGGGTCGTCGGCAAGATTGGTGATCGAACGGCGAAACAGCTCACGGGCCACGTTTGCGTTGGCCGCCAGTCCATGACGCATTTGGCAATGCAGTCTCTGTAGGAGCGAATTCATTCGCGAAGCGGTTCGGGCGCTAAAGATGTATTGGCTGTACCGACCCTTCGCGAATGAATTTGCTCCCACAGAGGATCAACCCCGCTATACGTTGGAGATTCCATGACCGTTTACTTCATCGGCGCAGGCCCCGGAGACCCCGACCTGATCACGGTCAAGGGGCAGCGCCTGATCCGCACGTGCCCGGTGATCGTCTACGCTGGATCGCTGGTGCCAGAAGCCGTCCTGGACGGCCATCAAGCCGTCCAAGTGACCAACAGCGCCGAATTACACCTCGAACAGATCATCGCCTTGATGAAATCTGCTCATGCACAAGGCCAGGACGTCGCCCGCGTCCACTCCGGCGACCCCAGCCTCTATGGCGCCATCGGTGAGCAGATTCGCTGCCTGCGCGAGCTGAACATTCCGTTCGAAATCATCCCCGGCGTCACCGCGACCGCCGCCTGCGCCGCGTTGCTCGGCACCGAACTGACCCTGCCGGACATCTCGCAAAGCGTCATCCTCACCCGCTACGGCGACAAAACCGCCATGCCTGAAGGCGAAGAACTGGGCGAACTGGCGCGACACACTGCCACCATGGCCATCCACCTGGGCGTGAACAACCTCGACAAAATCGTCGCTGAACTCACCCCCCACTACGGCAAAGACTGCCCCATCGCCGTCGTCCACCGCGCCAGCTGGCCGGATCAGGACTGGGTCACCGGCACCCTCGCCGACATCGAAGCCAAAGTCGCCGCTAAAGGCTTTCGCCGAACGGCACTGATCCTCGTGGGACGCGTGCTCGGCAACGACACCTTTGGCGAATCATCGCTGTACCGCGCAGGGCATGCGCACGTGTACAGGCCATGAGATTTCATCTGAGGCCTGCGAAACGGGGGTCGTCTGATCGTCCGCCTTCGCTGCCGTCGTAACCTCCGGCGTCTCCTACAAGGATCAACGTGTGCCGCGGCCGGATGGAAGAAGCCAGTCCTGTGGGAGCGAATTCATTCGCGAATGGGCCGGTACAGCCACCCCATCTCCATCGTCTGAACCTTCTTCGCGAATGAATTCGCTCCCACAGTTTGAAGATCGTGCAAGGAGCGAAGCCGTGCATACACCCTTATCCCGCGATGAGCGTTAGCTCCAGCCAGAAAAGCTCTTTTGCGCGCCAGTCCAGACGCCGCAGAACGCGACTTGGGTGCAGGCCGAACGCAGGCGGCGCGGAGTGGGTCGAGCGGCATGGATGCCGCGAGAGCCGCGCTGGGCCATGGATGGCCCTTCGCGGCGGGCCCACGGAGCGTCGCCGGAGTGAGGGAACCCTGACGAAGTCAGGGCCAAACCAGGAGCAAAGCGTTTTTGGTTACTTTTGGGGCGCTCTTGCCAAAAGTGACCCGCCGTAAGGGCGGAACCTTAGCCAGCCGCGACGGAAAAACCGGATATGCCCCCATACCCAAGAACACAACACACCCGCCCTTACCGTACCCCACCTCAATCCCCCAAACGCCACGCATAAAAAAAGCCCCGACCGAATCGGAGCTTTCGACTACCGCGAAGACCACTCAGTAGTAAGCATTCTCTTTCTGAGTATGGTCCGTCACATCACGCACACCCGACAACTCGGGAATCCGCTCCAGCAACGTACGCTCAATCCCTTCCTTCAACGTCACATCCGCCTGCCCACAGCCCTGGCAACCGCCACCGAACTGCAACACAGCAATGTTCGCCTCATCTTCCTCAACCACATCAATCAGCGTAACCTGCCCGCCGTGACTCGCCAGTCCCGGATTGATCTCCGTCTGCAAGTAATAATTGATGCGCTCGTTGATCGGACTGTCAGCATTGACCATCGGCACCTTTGCATTCGGCGCCTTGATCGTCAGCTGGCCACCCATGCGGTCGGTCGCATAATCGACCACGGCGTCGTCCAGAAACGCTTCGCTGAAAGAGTCGATCCACGCCGTGAAGCTCTTCAGGCCAATGGCCTTGTCTTCAGGCTTCTCTTCGCCCGGTTTGCAGTAGGCGATGCAGGTTTCAGCGTATTGGGTGCCAGGCTGGGTAATAAACACGCGGATGCCGATGCCGGGGGTGTTCTGCTTTTGCAGCAGATCGGCCAGATAATCGTGGGCGGCATCGGTAATAGTAATAGCGGTCATGAAAATTCCTCGCAGACGTGGGACGGAGTTTACGCCATTCCACGGCAACTGACAAAGTCCTAGTAAATCGGTCAGGTAATGCAAGTGCGAGCCACTTTCATCCCGCCTTTCACCCCGCCCTTCACGACAGCGCAGCCGCCTCCTTGAGCGCCCGGCGACTGTCCAGCCAGCCCTTCATGCGGCGATACAGACCCTTCTCGATCCACTCATAGCTGAGCCACGCACCCAGCGCGATGACCGGCACGCACACCGCGAACGCCACGTACGGGTTCAGCCCGAAACGCTCGGTCGCCAGCCAGCCGCCGTACAGCACCAGCACGTGCAGCAGGTACACCGAATACGAGCAATCGCCCATGGTTTTCAGCAATCGGCTGCCACGCAGGTACGGCTCCAGGGAAATGCACGCCACGACGATCACCGCGCTCGGCAGGCCCCAATTGATGATGCGCACGTCCGGTGGCAACTGCTTGATCGTCAACAGCGCCCCGCCAATCGCCATCAACGGCAACCACAGACGCTCGGTGATCCAGCCCCGGCGGTAGATGACGCCAATGCCGATCCCGAGCAGGAATTCGTACACGATGTCGTTGGCGTAGAACCGGCTGATCAGACCAGATCGGCCCAGCACATCGGTGAAGGCAAACAGTGCGGCGGCGATGATCAGCGGGCGCAGGCGCTGCTGGAACAGGAACACCATCGAGAACAGCACGTAAAACAGCATCTCGTAATTCAGCGTCCAACCCACGTTCAGCGTCGGATACAGCCCGTAGCCGCCGGGGTTTTCCGAGGGGATGAACATCAGCGACAGAATGAAGCTCTGCCAGTCGACCACTTGATGCGGCAGCAGCGGATGCGCGACCACCACTAGCAGGCCCATGACCAGCGTGTAGAGCCAATAAGCAGGGACGATGCGGATGATACGGTTAAGCATGAAGCGGCGGACGGGAATGTCTTTGTCCACCGTCGAGAGGTAAATCACCAGACCGCTGATGACGAAGAAGATGTCGACGCCGACGGCGCCTTTTTCAGTGAAAAACCGGCCGATCGGGCCGCTGGGATGAAAGTCGAAAAAAATCTGCATGAAGTGGTGACACACAACGACCCACGCGGCGAGTGCCCGCAGGGCTTGAACCGAAATCAACATCTGTAACCTCTTGCTTGCTCGGGTTTGACCCACGCCCCTGGACATCAAAAACGCCCACGATGAAGGAACGGCTTACGGGGTCCGACTGCGTGTTTTGCAAAAAGGTTCGGCAGGACTGACGGGCTGCATAATGGCTGCAGGCCATGTTTTATAAGGGTTTTCGGGTTTCATCCCGCACTCATGGGGACGAGGCGGGAATTGCGTCAGGCACAAAAATGTAGGAACGAATTCATTCCGGGCGCACGGACGAATGACTGAGACAGGCGATACATCTCTATCGCCTGAAACATCGCCTCGCGAATGAATTCGCTCCCACAGGTGATCGCGGGGTGTCAGGTTCTGCCTACATTCCGCGTATCACAGATTCTCATACCGGTTCATATCCAACACCCCCGCTTCTCGCGGCTCGGTCTCCTGAATGTAGCGGTCCAGGTCATGGAAGTAGGTCCAGAACAGCGGATGGCTGCGGCGCACGCCCCAACGCTCGACGATCTTCTCGAAAGCTGCCCTGTGCTCGCGGGCCTGCTCCATTGCGTCGACGAAGGCGTTCACTTCGTTAGCCGGGACGTTGAAGATGAAATTCGGGTAGCTGCTCAACACACCCGGGTAGATCGTCAGCGTGTCCAGCCCCGGCTGGTAGCGGTACGCCTCGCCGAGCAGGAAGGCGACGTTGCTGTGGGCGCGGTTGCGCAGCAGGCTGTAGACGACGCGTTTTCCGTTGCCGTCCTGAATCCGCAGCATCGTCGCTTCCGGCAGCTGGTCAATAACGCGCAAGCCCGCCGCCGGGCGCGACACCAGACGACTCAACGACTGCTCCACATCGCTGAATACCGACCCTACACCCGGACGCGAGCAGTACGCGCCGGTGCAGCGGTTGATCGGGTCAGGGGCTGCGTTCAGTGTTCCGGCGCGCTCGATCAACTTGCGTTCGAAATCACGCTTGGGATCTTTTTCGTCCAGCTTCAGGCCGGTCGGCGTGTCGTCGTCGATGGCCTGATAATCCAGCCACATCTTCACTTTGCCGCTGTCCTGATACCAACTGCCGAGGATGTCGTCGCGCTTGTCGGCCGGCATCAGACGTAGGAAGTTAACCTCTGCGCCGTTGCGGATCAGGTCGAAATACAGACGGGTCTGCACCTGATGGGACACGTTGCCATAGACGTCGAAGTTCACCACCAACTGGTAATAGGTGCGTTCCAGCAGCGGGTAGTCGAACAGCCAGACCGTGGTCGGCAGGTCCCCGATCAGGCCCTTGTTGACGGTGGCGCTGTCGAAGTGACGGAAAATCGTGAGCAAGGCATTGTCGTTGCCCGCCCACAGCGTCGCCCAGCCCGGTGGCGGCATGTGCGCGTAGGCATCGCTGCGCAGGTCTTCATAGGCGTTACGCTTGTCGCGGTAGTTGTGCCACAGGCTCAGGACGCTGCCGACGTCGTCGTTCTGCCCCGGCATCGCCAGCAACGGCGTGGCCTTGCCGCGATACACCGCGTCGGTGATGTAGCGGTCATGGGCGGGCTCCTGGAACAGCGCCCAGAAATGGTCGCGGATCACGTCGGTGGCGATCTGGCCTCGGCAGACTGGCCCGCGAATGAAGGTGCGCACGAAGTATTCGGCGTTATCCAGCATGAACTGGTAACGCGCCACGGCGGGGATTTCCTTGAACGTGTCGAAGGGGTTGGCCCGACGCTGAGGGCCATATCCCGGCAGCTGCGTGGCATGCCAGTCGCCGCTGTAAAACAGCTGCTTCACCCGCGCCAGTTTCTGCGGCCCCATCGGGTAGATGATGTGGGTCTTGTGCACGATGACGCCCTGAATGGGCATCAGGCGGTAATAGAAGGTGGTGCCCGGATCGTCATCGGGACGGCGGGTAGCGATGAGGTCCACCGGCTGGCCGCTTGGCGTCCGTGAACGCACCCACTGGAAGAAATGCCCCTGCTCACCGTCAGTGAAATAGACGTGTGCCAGGAACAGGTGCTCGTACAGCCAGCGGGCCACCAGCGCCTCGGTCGAACCGGGCCGGTTGAACAGGTTTTCCCACTCGGTGATTTCCGCCGCTTCCCCCGCGCTCGGCTGCACCGGTGTTTGCTCGACCGGCGCGCCCTGGGCCAGCCAGGTTTGCAGCGTGGTGTACTGCGCGTCGCTCAGACCGGTGACCGCCAATGGCATGCCCTGCCCAGGGTGCGACTTGGCGTAGCCGTCGAACTCCTGCGGCAACGGGCACATGTTCTCGCGGTTGAGCCCCAGCACGATGTCGTCCGGCAGCTTGGCGTTAGGCACCAGCGGCGCGCTGTGGCCGAACTCCAGCATCTTGGCCATCAGCGCCGCCTGATTGCTCTGGCCGTCCAGCACCGAATAAAAGCCTTTCTTGCGCCAGGCTTCAGGGCCTTCGGCGTCGTAGAAGATCCGTGTCGGCGCAATCGCCTGGCTGCGTTCGCCCTGATACACCGGCACCTTGGACGCCCCGCGCAACACGCCTTCCCCGCTGCCCAGGTTCAACTGACAGGCCGCGTCGTTGCAGGCATGGCAGGCTACACATTTCTCGGTGAAGATCGGTTGGATGTCCCGGCTGTAGGAAATGGCGGGATGGGGAACAGAGGACGGCGGAAGAGGTGATTGCGCGAACGCTGCACCGCATAACAGAAGGGCCAACACCGTGGCGAACACGCGATGCAACATGGAACGGACGTCCTGATAGAAAAAACCTGCGACGATTCTACCCGTGGCGAGCCGCCATCAACATGAACAGAATTCATCTAAATCCTGCGACGGTTTAAAACCGTACAGGTTTGCTATTATTTCGCACCTTTCAGCGTCCCCTTTTTTTGTATTTCTTCGTCCGGGTAAGCCAATGTCAGATCGCATCGCGCGTCTTCAAGCACTTCAACAAGCTCTCAAGGAACGCATTCTGATTCTCGATGGCGGCATGGGCACCATGATCCAGAGCTATCGCCTGGAGGAAGAAGACTACCGGGGCAAGCGCTTCGCTGACTGGCCGAGCGACGTCAAGGGCAACAACGACCTGCTGGTTTTGACCCGGCCGGACGTCATCGGCGCCATCGAGAAGGAATACCTCGATGCTGGCGCGGACATTCTCGAAACCAACACCTTCAACGCCACCCAAGTGTCCCAGGCCGACTACGGCATGGAAGCGCTGGTCTACGAGCTGAACGTCGAAGGCGCACGCCTGGCGCGCAAGGTCGCCGACGCCAAGACCCTGGAAACCCCGGACAAGCCGCGCTTCGTCGCGGGCGTGCTTGGCCCGACCAGCCGCACCTGCTCGCTGTCGCCCGACGTCAACAACCCCGGCTACCGCAACGTCACCTTCGATGAACTGGTGGAGAACTACACCGAGGCCACCAAAGGCCTGATCGAAGGCGGCGCAGACCTGATCCTCATCGAAACCATCTTCGACACCCTGAACGCCAAGGCCGCGATCTTTGCCGTGCAAGGCGTGTTCGATGAGATCGGCTTCGAACTGCCGATCATGATTTCCGGCACCATCACCGACGCCTCGGGCCGCACCCTGTCGGGCCAGACCACTGAAGCGTTCTGGAACTCGGTGCGCCACGCCAAGCCGATTTCCGTAGGCCTGAACTGCGCGTTGGGCGCCAGCGAACTGCGCCCGTACCTGGAAGAGCTGTCGAACAAGGCCGAAACCCAGGTTTCCGCGCACCCGAACGCTGGCCTGCCAAACGAATTCGGCGAGTACGACGAGTCGCCTGCCGAGATGGCCAAGGTCGTCGAAGAGTTCGCCCAGAGCGGTTTCCTCAACATCGTTGGCGGCTGCTGCGGCACCACCCCGGCGCACATCAAGGCCATTGCCAGCGCGGTGTCCAAGTACCCGCCGCGTGTCATTCCGGAGATCCCCAAAGCCTGTCGCCTCTCGGGCCTGGAGCCGTTCACCATTGATCGCAGCTCGCTGTTCGTCAACGTCGGCGAGCGTACCAACATCACTGGTTCCGCCCGTTTCGCCCGCCTGATCCGTGAAGACAACTACACCGAAGCGCTGGAAGTCGCCCTGCAACAGGTCGAAGCCGGTGCCCAGGTGATCGACATCAACATGGACGAAGGCATGCTGGACTCGAAGAAGGCCATGGTGACCTTCCTCAACCTGATCGCAGGCGAGCCGGACATCTCCCGCGTGCCGATCATGATCGACTCCTCGAAATGGGAAGTGATCGAGGCTGGCCTGAAGTGCATTCAGGGCAAGGGCATCGTCAACTCAATCAGCATGAAAGAAGGCGTCGAGCAGTTCATCCACCACGCCAAGCTGTGCAAGCGCTATGGCGCCGCTGTGGTGGTGATGGCGTTCGACGAAGCGGGTCAGGCCGACACCGAGGCGCGCAAGAAAGAAATCTGCAAACGCTCCTACGACATCCTGGTCAACGAAGTGGGCTTCCCGCCGGAAGACATCATCTTCGACCCAAACATCTTCGCCATCGCCACCGGCATCGAAGAGCACAACAACTACGCGGTCGATTTCATCAATGCCTGCGCCTACATCCGCGACGAGCTGCCGTATGCGTTGACCTCGGGTGGCGTGTCCAACGTGTCGTTCTCGTTCCGGGGCAACAACCCGGTGCGCGAGGCGATTCACTCGGTGTTCCTGCTGCACGCAATCCGCAACGGTCTGACCATGGGCATCGTTAACGCGGGCCAATTGGAGATCTACGACGAGATCCCGGCCAAGCTGCGTGAAGCGGTGGAAAACGTGGTGCTCAACGCTGATGAAGAAGGCACTGAGAAGCTGCTGGCCATCGCCGACGAGTTCAAGGGCGACGGTTCGGTGAAGGAAGCCGAGACCGAAGAGTGGCGCGGCTGGGAGGTCAACGAACGCCTCAAGCACGCGCTGGTCAAGGGCATCACCACCCACATCGTCGAAGACACCGAGCTGTCGCGCCAGTCGTTTGCACGCCCGATCGAAGTGATCGAAGGCCCGCTGATGGCAGGCATGAACGTGGTCGGCGACCTGTTCGGCTCGGGCAAAATGTTCCTGCCGCAGGTGGTGAAATCCGCCCGCGTGATGAAGCAGGCAGTCGCGCACCTGATCCCGTTCATCGAAGAAGAGAAAGGCGACAAGCCGGAGGCCAAGGGCAAAATCCTCATGGCCACGGTGAAAGGCGACGTGCACGACATTGGCAAGAACATCGTCGGCGTGGTGCTGGGCTGTAACGGCTACGACATCGTCGACCTTGGCGTGATGGTGCCTGCGGAAAAAATCCTCCAAGTTGCCAAGGAACAGAAGTGCGACATCATCGGCCTGTCCGGTCTGATCACCCCGTCGCTTGACGAAATGGTCCACGTCGCCCGTGAAATGCAGCGTCAGAACTTCAGCCTGCCGCTGATGATCGGCGGCGCGACCACGTCCAAGGCGCACACGGCGGTGAAGATCGAACCGAAGTACAGCAATGACGCCGTGATTTACGTCACCGATGCTTCACGCGCCGTTGGCGTGGCGACGCAGTTGCTGTCGAAGGAGCTGAAAGCCGGCTTCATCGAAAAGACTCGCGCCGAATACGTCGAAGTCCGCGAACGCACCTCGGCCCGCAGCGCCCGCACCGAGCGCCTGAGCTACAGCGCGGCCATCGCCAAGAAGCCGCAGTTCGACTGGGCGGCCTACCAGCCACACACGCCGACCTTCACCGGGGTCAAGGTGCTGGAAGACATCGACCTGAACGTGCTGGTGGATTACATCGACTGGACGCCGTTCTTCATCTCCTGGGACCTGGCGGGCAAATACCCGCGCATCCTTACCGACGAAGTGGTGGGTGAAGCCGCGACCTCGTTGTTCAACGACGCTCAGGAATTGCTGCGCAAGCTGATCGACGAGAAGCTGATCCGCAGCCGCGCAGTGTTCGGTTTCTGGCCTGCGAATCAGGTGGACCACGACGACATTCAACTGCTCGACGACAATGGTAAGCCACTGGCCAAGCTGCACCACCTGCGTCAGCAGATCATCAAGACCGACGGCAAGCCGAACTTCTCGCTGGCCGACTTCGTGGCGCCGAAGGACAGCGGCGTAACCGACTACGTGGGCGGCTTCATCACCACGGCGGGCATTGGCGCGGAAGAGGTGTCCAAGGCGTATCAGGACAAAGGCGACGACTACAACGCGATCATGGTCAAGGCACTGGCGGACCGTCTGGCCGAAGCCTGCGCGGAGTGGCTGCACCAGCAAGTGCGTAAAGAGTATTGGGGTTACGCCTCTGAAGAGCAGTTGGACAACGAAGACCTGATCAAAGAGAAATACGTCGGCATCCGCCCTGCCCCCGGCTACCCGGCGTGCCCGGACCATACCGAGAAAGGCGTGCTGTTCGACCTGCTCGACCCGACCCAGGGTGAGGGTAAACCGGGCATCAGCGGTGTGTTCCTGACCGAGCATTACGCGATGTTCCCGGCAGCAGCGGTCAGCGGCTGGTACTTCGCTCACCCGCAGGCGCAGTATTTTGCGGTGGGCAAGGTCGACAAGGATCAAGTCGAAAGCTACAACGCCCGCAAAGGCCAGGAAATGCGCGTGACCGAGCGCTGGCTGGCGCCGAACTTGGGGTATGACGAGTAAAGTCGCTCCCGCGCAAGCCTGCTTCTGCCGAAGGCGTAGGAGCTGGCTTGCCTGCGATCGGCTGCGCAGCAGTCGTCAATACGGCCACCACGGTGTGTCAGGAAGACCGGGCTATCAGGTTTGCTGCCGCTGCGCGCCAGATCGCAGGCAAGCCAGCTCCTACGGCCTGCGGCCAGAATCGAAAGCGTGCAGCGAACACCCGGTCTATTCTCCAGATAAGTCTCATGGAGGATGTCATGGAACCCTCATCCAACGATTCCCCTCAACACCCCGAAGATCCCAAACCACCCACTTTCTGGCAGATGCTGCACAGCGTCATGGCGGCAGCCTTTGGCGTGCAAAGCCACAAGAACCGGGCGCGGGACTTTACCCATGGCAAGCCGTCGCATTTCGTGATCCTGGGCGTGGCATTCACGGCGATATTCGCCTTGGCACTTCTGGGCATCGTGCAACTGGCGTTGTATTTCGCGCTGAACTGACTACACCGCTCAGTTGGACGTTTCCAGCCGCACGAAGGGGTACGTCACGCCTGCCGGGCTGTGGCCACCGACAAAATCCCTCACGTCGATGTCGTAGTCGTCGCGGGCATTGGCCTGCATGAAGTGCACACTGTCTTTGCGCTCCCTGACCTGCATCGCGCGCACGATCCACGAGCCGATGGCCTGACGGGCCTTGGGATCGGTATGGTCATAATCATTCAGCAGCACCAGCGCCCAGCCGCCCAAGGTGAAATGCCCGCCCGCCACGACGGTCAGTCGGCCTTCCAGCAAAGCCTGCAAGGCGGCGGTGGAGTCGTTGATGGTGCCGAGCCAGACGTCCTTCCCCGGCTGCTTGCCGGCCTCGCGCACGGCATCGATGACGCCAAACGCCATCTGATCGCTGGCGGTCCAGATGAGGTGCACGTTCGGGTAACGCTTGAGCAACACTTGCGCCTGCTCATACGCCCGGTCTCGGCGCCAGCCCCCAAGGACGATCTGCCGAAGACGTATCTCCGGGTGTTCGGCCAAGGCGCGATAAAGGCCGCGCTCGCGCTGCAACGACACCGGCGTGCTGTTGGTGCCGGAAAACGCCAGCATGTCGATGGTCTGGCCGGGCAGCACCGGAGGATGCGAGTCAATCAAACGTTTGGCGACGAGATACCCGCCCTCCTCGTCGTTGGCCACCACACTGCCGAGGAAATCCGGGTAGCGACTGTGCAGGTCGCCGAGAATGGCCAGTTGGTCGTCTGTGAACGTGTTATTCACTGCCAGCAGTTTCACGCCGCTGCCCACGGACAGACGGAGCACCTCCGGCGCCACATTCAGCTCATTGGAAAACACCAGATAATCCGGACGCGGGCTGCCCTGCAACGCGTTGCGCGCGAGGGTCAGCAAAGTCCGCGTATCGCGGTCGGTGTAATAGACGGTCAGGTCCATCCCAAGGCGGCTGGCAGCCGCCTCCATGAATCGGGAATAGCTGTTCCAGTACGGATCAGGCGCCGAACCCGGATTGAGAAACACAACCGACGCGGCCCAGGCACCGCCCAGCCACAGCCAGCCCACGACGCCAATGAGGCAGCCACTGAAAAACCTGATCATGGACACCGAGCCTCAACGCCATAAAGTATGCAGACGACCTTGCACAGGTCTGCTTATACCTTATCGGCAGCGGCCGGGTAAGTTGTACCCCTCGTCAGCCCGGTGTCCGAGCTACTGGTGACTGACCCAGAAAACGGCGGCCCCCACGACGAGTACGATGAGAAAGAAAATCGCCCAGGCATCTACATGACTGTCGGACTTGGCAGTTTTAGGGTGGTGGTTGCTCATTGCATCGCCTCTTGTCGGTCTTATGGGTGATTGCAGATCCAGCCCGCCGGAGACGGTTGACCCCGGCTGTCTCGTGAGTAAAGTTGAGGCGTGCCCTTATCACAAGTGGGGGCATGAGCAGCTGACGAAGCGCTTAGCACGTTCGGTTCTTTGCTTATATTCAAACATCACTTTTGCGCATATCCACAAACTGGTAACCTCCGCCCGGCCTCGTTGAGGCTGCGCGACCGTGCGCGCAGATTTGTCGGGACATCCTGAATGCAGGCGGCATCGCATCGCCTCTCAGATCGTCCGGACAGCAGTGAACCGCCTGAGAACAGGACCACCATGTACGTATACGACGAGTACGATCAGCGGATCGTCGAGGACCGCGTCAAGCAGTTCCGCGACCAGACCCGCCGCTATCTGGCCGGCGAACTCAGCGAAGAAGAGTTCCGCCCGCTCCGCCTGCAAAACGGCCTCTACATCCAGCGCTTCGCCCCGATGCTGCGCGTGGCGGTGCCTTACGGACAACTGACCTCGCGTCAGACACGGATGCTGGCGAAACTCGCCCGCGACTACGACAAAGGCTACGCGCACATCAGCACCCGCCAGAACGTGCAGTTCAACTGGCCCGCGCTGGAAGACATCCCCGACATCCTCGCCGAACTGGCCACCGTGCAGATGCACGCGATACAGACCAGCGGCAACTGCCTGCGCAACGTCACCACGGACCAATTCGCTGGCGTCGCTGCCGATGAACTGGTTGACCCGCGCCCATGGTGCGAGATCGTGCGTCAGTGGACGACCTTCCACCCGGAATTCGCCTACCTGCCGCGCAAGTTCAAGATCGCGATCAACGGTTCGACGTCCGACCGCGCCGCCATCGAAGTGCACGACATTGGCCTGGAGCCGATCAAGAACGCCGCAGGCGAGCTGGGCTTCCGCGTGCTGGTCGGTGGTGGCCTCGGTCGTACGCCGGTGGTGGGTGCGTTCATCAACGAATTCCTGCCGTGGCAAGACCTGTTGAGCTACCTCGACGCCATCCTGCGCGTGTACAACCGCTATGGCCGTCGTGACAACAAGTACAAGGCTCGCATCAAGATTCTGGTCAAGGCCCTGACGCCTGAAGTCTTCGCTGAAAAGGTCGAGGCCGAAATGGCTCACCTGCGCGGCGGCCAGACCACCCTGACCGAAGCTGAAGTGCACCGCATCGCCAAGCACTTCGTCGACCCCGAGTACAAGGCCCTCGCTGACCACAGCGCGGAACTGGCTCAGCTCGACAAAGAACACCCTGGTTTCGCCCGCTGGCGCACCCGTAACGTCCTGGCCCATAAAAAGCCGGGCTACGCGGCCGTGACCCTGTCGCTGAAACCCACCGGCGTGGCACCGGGCGACGTCACCGACAAGCAGCTGGACGGTATCGCCGACCTGGCCGACCGCTACAGCTTTGGCCAATTGCGCACCTCTCACGAGCAGAACGTGATTCTGGCCGACGTCGAGCAGAGCCAACTGTTCGCGATGTGGGGCGAGCTGCGTGAGCAAGGCTTCGCGACCCCGAACATCGGCCTGCTGACCGACATTATTTGCTGCCCTGGCGGTGATTTCTGCTCACTGGCCAACGCCAAGTCGATCCCGATCGCCGAATCCATCCAGCGCCGTTTCGACGACCTGGACTACCTGTTCGACATCGGTGAGCTGGACCTGAACATCTCCGGCTGCATGAACGCTTGCGGCCACCACCACGTCGGCCATATCGGCATTCTGGGCGTGGACAAGAAAGGCGAAGAGTTCTATCAGGTTTCCCTGGGCGGCAGCGCCAGCCGGGATGCAAGCCTGGGCAAGATTCTTGGCCCGTCGTTCGCACAGGACGCCATGCCGGACGTAATCGAGAAGCTGATCAACGTCTACGTCGAAAAACGCAACGAAGACGAGCGTTTCATCGACACGTACCAGCGTATCGGCATCGACCCTTTCAAGGAGCGCGTCTATGCAGCGAATCATTAAGAACAACGAAGTCATCGACGAGACCTGGCACCTGCTGCCGAAGGACACCACCCTTGACGGCTTGTCCAACTGCGACGACCTGATCGTGCCGCTGGCGCTGTGGCGTGACCACGGCCATGCGCTCAAGGCCCGCGATGGTGGCCTTGGCGTGTGGCTGGACGCCGACGAGGAAGCCGAGGAAATCGGTGAGGACGCCAGCCAGTTCCAGGTCATTGCCCTGAACTTTCCGGCATTCACCGACGGCCGCAGCTACTCCAATGCGCGCCTGCTGCGCGACCGCTACGGCTTCAAGGGCGAACTGCGGGCGATCGGCGACGTGTTGCGCGATCAGCTGTTCTACCTGCGCCGTTGCGGCTTCGACGCCTTCGCCATTCGCGCGGACAAAGACCCGTATGAGGCGCTGGAAAGCCTCAAAGACTTCTCCGTGACCTATCAGGCTGCCACTGACGAGCCTTTGCCGCTGTTCCGTCGTCGTTGATTCGACGCTGAAAGGCGAGCAACAAAAAGCCCCGACTTCGAGAGAAGCCGGGGCTTTTTTTGGGGCGGACGCAGCCTATCTGAAGGTATGTGAAGAATCTGTGGGAGCGAATTCATTCGCGATGCGAGGGTACATCTGACAGAGACATGTCGATCATAACGACCTCTCGCGAATGAATTCGCTCCCACAGGGTTAAACGAACGCCCGAAATTTCCTTACCAAAACCGCTGCTGCATCAACCGGCTCCACCAACCTGTCACCAGACGATCCACCGAGCCACTCGCCGCCAGCCCAACACGCTCTTGCAAACTCTTGCGCTCGGCATAGTGCAAATGGAACACCTCGGCAGTCTTGGCCTTGTCGGCCAAGTACTCGTCGCTGGTCTTCAGCTCATCCACCAACTGTTTGTCCTTGGCGGCCATGCCCAGCCAGACTTCGCCGGTGGCCACTTCATCGATCTGCAATTGCGGGCGGTAGCTGGCGACGAAGTTCTTGAACAGCTCGTGGGTGATGTCCAGGTCCTGCTGGAACTTCTCGCGGCCCTTCTCGGTGTTTTCGCCAAACACGGTCAGCGTGCGTTTGTATTCGCCGGCAGTCAGCACCTCGAAGTCAATGTCGTGCTTTTTAAGCAGGCGATTGACGTTCGGCAATTGCGCCACCACGCCAATCGAGCCCAGCACGGCGAACGGCGCGCTGATGATGCGGTTGCCGATGCAGGCCATCATGTAGCCGCCGCTGGCCGCGACCTTGTCGATGCAGATGGTCAGCGGGATGCCCGCCTGACGAATCCGCGCCAGTTGCGACGACGCCAGGCCGTAGCTGTGCACCATGCCGCCGCCGCTTTCGAGGCGCAGCACCACTTCGTCCTTGTCAGTGGCGAGGGTCAACAGTGCGGTGATCTCGTGGCGCATGCTCTCGGTGGCCGAGGCCTTGATGTCGCCGTCGAAATCCAGAACATAGACGCGCGGCTTGACCACCGGCTGTTTCTTGTCCTTCTTCTGCTCCTTGGCCTGAGCCTTGCGCAGCGCCTTGAGGCGGGCCTTGTCCAGCAACGAGCCTTCAAGGCGGTCGCGCAAGCCCTTGTAGAAATCATTGAGCTTGGTCACGTGCAACTGACCCCCGCCGCCACGACGACCGCGCCCGCGCATGGACGCGATGACGACCAGCACCACGACAATCGCGACCACCACCGTGACGGTCTTTGCCAGAAAGCTGGCGTAATCGAACATGAACTCCACAGAAACTCCTTACCTGTACGTCTGATCCGGGACAGGATCGCGAATGAGCCCAGCATACCGGCGTGCCTTGCGCCGAGCCAGTCGCACAACCGTCAAAGACCGAGACAATCGAACAATTCAAACAAGCGTATGTTTTTTCATTGACAGACCCTGCACCGTCCTCATAACCTCCCATCACTTTCAACGTACCGGGACGACGCGGACGTGGGCAGCATCTATCTGATACGACATGGCCAGGCTTCCTTTGGTGCGGACGATTATGACGTTCTGTCGCCGACCGGTTATCGCCAGGCCGAAGTCCTCGGCGCGCACCTGGCCCAGTTGGGTCTGACGTTTGATCGCTGCCTATCGGGCAACCTGTTTCGTCAACGCCACACCGCCGAAACGGCGCTGGCGCAAATGGATGCCGCAGGCCTGACCACGCCCCCGCTGGAAACCGACACCGCCTTCAACGAATTCGACGCCGAAGCGGTGATCCGCGCCCTGCTCCCCGCGATGATGAGCGACGAGCCGCAAGCGCTGGAGATCATGCGCAATGCGGCGCACAACCGCGCTGAGTTTCAGCGCCTGTTTGCGCTGATCGTCGGTCGCTGGCTCGGCGGCGAGCACGACACCCCGGCGCTGCAGAGCTGGTTGGCGTTCGTTGAACAGGTGAAGGCAGGCCTCGACCGGATTCTCGACAGCGCCAGCCACAACGACCGCATCGCCGTGTTCACCTCCGGGGGCACCATCACCGCCCTGCTCCACCTGATCACCCAGATGCCTGCAACTCAGGCATTCGAACTCAACTGGCAAATCGTCAACACCTCGCTCAACCACCTGAAATTTCGGGGTCGCGAGGTGTCCCTGGCTTCCTTCAACAGTCTTGCGCACCTGCAACTGATGAAGGCGCCGGAGCTCATCACCTACCGCTGAGCCCGGCCAATCGCACCCGCAAGGTGCCAGCAATCACTCATATAAAAGGATGACCCCATGACCTCCGTAGCCGACGCCGTACAAGCCATGAAAGCCAAGTTCAACCCGGAAGCCGCTGCGGGCCTGGACCTGGTGTTCGGTTTCCGTATCGACGAAACCAAGAACTTTTCGCTGATCGTTAAGGACAAGACCTGCGAGCTGCAGGAAGGCGAAAACCCTGACGCCCAAGTGACCCTGGTCATGGACGGCGAGACCCTGGAAGGCATCGTCAGCGGCGAGACCGACGGCATGCAGGCCTTCATGGGCGGCAAACTGCGCGCCGAGGGCGACATGATGCTGGCGATGAAATTGAGCGAGCTGTTCCCGTCATAAAACTCAGGTTTCACCACGAGCTGCGATGTGAATCCTGAAAACCGAAGCTTCCGGGCTTCGGTTTTTTTTGCTCCATGGTTTCCGGATACCCGGATCAAAGCGGCTGATTGACCCGTAACACGCTCGCCAATAAGGCCCGGCACGGCTTGTCCGGCAGGCGGCGCGCGCATTAGATTAGTCAATGATCATGACCCTCCAAAATAAACAACAGGGATAAGCATGGCGCTCACCGACCAGTCCACCCAGGTTCGATCCGGCGAAGAACTCGACGCCGCGTTGATCGATCCGTACCTCAAGACCCATATTCCGGGCCTGAGCGGCACCGCGCAGATCAGCCAGTTTCCCGGTGGCGCGTCCAACCTGACCTACCTGCTGAAATACCCCGAGCGGGAATTCGTCTTGCGTCGCCCGCCGTTCGGCCACAAAGCGAAAAGCGCCCACGACATGGGTCGCGAATTCCGCATTCTCAACCAGCTCAAAGACGCCTTCCCCTATTGCCCCAAGGCTTACGTGCACTGCACCGACGACTCGGTGATTGGTGCCGAGTTTTATGTCATGGAGCGGGTCAAGGGCATCATTTTGCGCGCCGAGCTGCCTGCCGAACTGAATTTCAATGCCGCGCAGACCGAAGCGCTGTGCAAAAGCTTCATCGACAAACTGGTGGACTTGCATCAGGTGGATTACACGGCGTGCGGCCTTGGCGATCTGGGCAAACCGCAGGGCTATGTCGAGCGACAGATTCGTGGCTGGGCCGAGCGCTATGAAAAGGCCCGCACCCCGGATGCGCCGAGCTGGGAAAAAGTCGCGCGCTGGCTCGACGACAAAAAGCCCGCTGATCACCCGACCTCAAGCCTGGTGCACAACGATTACCGCTTCGACAACGTAATCCTCGACCCGAACAACCCGATGCAGATCATCGGCGTGCTCGACTGGGAGCTGACCACGCTGGGCGACCCGCTGATGGACCTGGGCAACAGCCTGGCCTACTGGATTCAGGCCGATGACCCCGCCCCAGTTCAGTTGATGCGCCGCCAGCCGAGCCACGCACCCGGCATGCTGACCCGCGAGCAAATCGTCGCGTATTACGCCGAACGCTCCGGGATTCGCATCGATAACTTCGACTTTTACTACACCTACGGGCTTTTCCGTCTGGCAGGCATCGTCCAGCAAATCTATTACCGGTTTTTCCACGGCCAGACTCAGGACAAGCGTTTCGCCCAGTTCATTCACATGAACAAACTGCTGGAACACATGGCCTTGCAGGTGATTGACCGCTCTAGCCTCTGACGGCGCTTAACCCTTTCGCGACAGGATAAGGAAGACAACATGTCCAAGACTCAACTGTTCGACCTCGACGGCAAGATCGCCTTTGTGTCCGGCGCCAGCCGTGGCATCGGCGAAGCCATCGCCAAACTGCTGGCTCAGCAAGGCGCCCACGTCATCGTCTCCAGTCGCAAGCTTGACGGTTGCCAGCACGTGGCTGACGCAATCATCGCCGACGGCGGCAAGGCCACGGCGATTGCCTGCCACATTGGCGAGATGGAACAGATCAGCGGGGTCTTTGCACGTATTCGTGAAGAGTTTGGACGCCTCGACATTCTGGTCAACAACGCGGCCACCAACCCGCAATTCTGCAACGTACTGGACACCGACCTCGGAGCCTTCCAGAAAACCGTGGACGTGAACATTCGCGGTTACTTCTTCATGTCGGTGGAAGCGGGCAAGCTGATGCGCGAACACGGGAGTGGCAGCATTATCAACGTGGCCTCGATCAACGGCGTTTCACCGGGGGTGTTCCAGGGCATCTATTCGGTGACCAAGGCAGCCGTGATCAACATGACCAAGGTCTTCGCCAAGGAATGCGCGCAGTTCGGGATTCGCTGCAACGCGTTGCTGCCGGGCCTGACCGACACCAAGTTCGCCTCGGCGCTGGTGAGCAACGAAGCCATTTTGAAAACCGCATTGGCGCAGATCCCGCTCAAGCGCGTGGCCGCCCCGAGCGAGATGGCCGGGACCGTGTTGTACCTGGCCAGCGATGCGTCGAGCTACACCACGGGCGTGGCGTTGAATGTCGATGGCGGTTTTTTGTCCTGACCATCGCCTTCGGCCCTGTCGGTGATCCCCTGTAGGAGCGAATTCATTCGCGAATGGTCGTCCAGACGATGCACCTGCGTCGGATGAACCGCCTTCGCGAATGAATTCGCTCCCACAGTTGAGCTTGCGTCAGGCCAGTCACTCCTCACTGAGGCGAATCTGAGGTGTATTTGATGGAATAAAGATTCCATCAATCCCCCTCAGCGAATACATTTTCCGCACAACAACATTCCTTCAAGGACGCTGTCATGCGCGAATCGTCGCTTCCGGATCTGGGCGTAGGCTTGATCGGTACAGGTTTCATGGGGCGAGCACACGCTCTGGCCTTTCACAATGCCCGCACCACCTTCGACCTGCCCGTCAACCTCAAACTCGCCGCACTGGCCGACGCCGATGCGACCCGCGCCGAGCAGTGCGCGCGGTCCTGGGGGTTCGACCGCAGCCATGCCGACTGGCAGCAGCTGATCAGCGACCCCGCCGTCGATCTCGTGGCGATCACCACGCCCAATCACCTGCATTTCCCCATGGCCATGGCGGCGCTCGAAGCCGGTAAGGCGGTGTATTGCGAGAAGCCGCTGGCGGTGAGTCTGGAGCAGGCCCGCGAGATGCAGAGCGCGGCGCAGAAGGCCGGGGTCGTGACCCGCGTCGGCTACAACTACCAGCACAACCCCATCATCGGCTTGGCCCGCGAAATGATTCAGAGCGGCGAATTGGGTCAGATCGTGAGTTTTCAGGGCGAATTCAGCGAAGACTTCATGGGCAACCCGCAGCAGCCATGGTCGTGGCGCTGTGAGCAGGCCCACGCTGGCGGTGCCCTGGCGGACCTCGGCAGCCATTTGCTGGCGATGGCGCGGTACCTGTTGGGCGATGTCGAAGCCGTGACCGCAGATTCGCAGACCGTCCACGCGCAACGGCCAGCGACACAAGGGAGTCAGGAACAGCGCCCCATTGTCATTGACGACCAGACCTATGCCTTGCTGCGCTTCGCCAATGGCGCACGGGGTACATTTGGCACGAGCTGGCTCAAGCACGGCTACAAGAACCATCTGAGTTTCGAGATCAGCGGCACGTTGGGCACGCTGTCGTTCGATCAGGAGCGTCTCAATGAGCTGCGCCTGTACCGGGCAGGCGCGCCGGGGCGGGATGGATTTCAGCGAATTCTGGCGGGCCCCACGCAACCCGGCTACGCAGCGTTCTGCCCTGCACCGGGGCATCAGCTGGGATACAACGAATTGAAGACACTGGAAGTCCACGCGCTGATTCAAGCGCTGACGGGCAAAGGCAATGAAGGACCGGATTTTGCCGAGGCGCTGGAAGTGGAGCGCCTGGCCACGGCGATTCGCGTGGCGGCGAAGGAGATGCGTTGGGTGAAGGTTTCGGATATTTGACGATGTGGATGGCCGCTTCCATTTGCGGCCGGACTTAAAATTCGGATCGCACTGCCGGCCTGCTTCTGTCGGAGGCAAGGTTGCATGCCTCACGCTGGCGCGCTTCTGCCGGAGGCGTAGGAGCAAGCTTGCTCCGGGCTGCGATCAGACGATCTGTTGCGAAGCAGCAGCAAAACCTGATTGCACGGTTTGCCTGTTACGACCAAGGCGTCCGATCTTGCCGCCGCTTCGCGCCAGATCGCAGGCAAGCCAGCTCCCACGGCCTCCGGCCAGAATCAAAAGCCATGCTGCGTCCGCCACCCCTGCTTCTACACACCTCACGCTAGCGCGCTCCTGCCGAAGGCGTAGGAGCAAGCTTGCTCCGGGCTGCGATCAGACGATCGGTTGCGCAGCAGTCGCTGATCCGACGGACGCGATATGCCTGACACCACCCAGGTGCCCGGTTTTGCTGCCGCTACGCGGCAGAAACAGATCGCGAGCAAGGTGGAACGCCACCCCGGCACACCCACGCCTTCGGCAGAAGCACGTGCCTGGTGAGGTCCAAGCTGTTGATTCTGGCCGAAGGCCGTGGGAGTTGGCTTGCCTACGATCTACTGCGAAGCAGTAGCGAACCCCGGCGACTTCATACACCTGACCCACCGCAGATGCCCGATTTGCTGCAGCTTCGCGTCAGATCGCAGGCAAGCCAGTTCCGACAGGTTCGGCATTTCAGAGCCGATATTCGGGCGGACACAAAGGAATCGGCCTGCACCTCGCTTGGCTTACCGGTAGAATGCCGCGCTTCCGGGCAGCCATTCTGCCCGTCTGCCCAGTAAGCCCTGTCCATGCCGTTCGAACTTTCCGTAGATGCCACCACCCTCGTGGTGCTTGCCCTGGTCGCTTTTGTGGCAGGGTTCATCGATGCCATTGCCGGGGGTGGGGGTCTGTTGACCACCCCTGCTCTGCTCACCGCTGGCCTGCCGCCGCATCTGGTGCTGGGCACCAACAAGCTCAGCTCGACCTTCGGCTCCGCCACTGCCGGGTTCACGTTTTATCGTCGTAAACTGTTCCACCCCAGACAGTGGACCCGCGCGCTGATCGGCACGGCCATGGGTGCGCTGGTGGGTGCCGTGATCGCTCACTACCTGCCCGCCGAGCTGCTGAATCAGATGCTGCCGGTGATCGTCTTCGGCTGCGGCCTTTACCTGCTGTTCGGCGGCACGCCCAAGGCACCCTTGGACAGCAACGCGCCGATCAAAACCAAGTGGCAGCTTCCCCAAGGTTTGGGGCTGGGCTTCTACGACGGCGTGGCTGGCCCCGGCACCGGCGCGTTCTGGACGGTCAGCACGTTGCTGATGTATCCGGTGGACCTGGTGAAAGCCAGCGGCGTGGCGCGCAGCATGAACTTCGTCAGCAACGCAGCGGCGCTGAGCATCTTCGCCATCAACGGCTCGGTGGACTGGGCCATCGGGCTGGTGATGGGATCGGCGCTGATGGTAGGAGCGTTTCTCGGGGCAAGAACGGCGATTCAGGGCGGCGCCAAATTCATCCGCCCTGTCTTCATCACCGTTGTGTTAGGACTGACTGTCCGCCTGGCCTGGCAACACTGGTTCCACTAGGCCCAAACGCTTGGCCAGATAGAGATCGATCAGATACCGCGCAATGGAACGACTGGCCGGCAACGGCGGCATGTCGTGGATGCTGAACCATTGCGCGTCTTCGATCTCATCAACCTGGGGCACGATCTCGCCGCTGTCGTATTCGGCGTGGAAGCCCAGCATCATCGAGTGCGGGAACGGCCAGCATTGGCTGCCCTTGTACTCGATGTTCTTGACCTTGATCTGCACCTCTTCCATGACTTCGCGACGCACGCAATCTTCGGCCGACTCACCGGGCTCCGCAAACCCCGCCAAGGTGCTGTAGACCCCCGTCACGAAGCGCGGCGAACGGGCGAGCAGAACTTCGTCGCCCCGGGTGATCAGCACGATCATGCTCGGCGAAATGCGCGGATAGGCCCGCAGGTCGCACCGCGAGCAATGCATCGCGCGTTCGCCAGGAATCTGCAGGTTCGGGCTGCCACAGTTTCCGCAAAAGCGATGTTCTTTGGCCCAGGTGCTGATTTGCGCCGCATAGCCCAGCACCTGAAACAGGTCAGCATCGTCCCCCAGCATGAATTGGCGCAGCGTCTGCCAACGTGTGCCTTCCAACTCAACCGGGTGTTCAAGCACGTAAACGTAGACCGGCTCGCCATCGAAATGGCCGATACCGTGCTCGCTGATCAATGGCAGTTCCTGACGCTTGAGCCATTCCCGGGGAAACATCGCACCGTTGTCGTCGAGCAGAAAACCCTGATCACTGTGGATCACGGCCCACCCGCCGGCTGCCTGAGTATCGAGCACAGCGGTGGTCCAACGCCTGGGGCGCGTCATGAAAACACTCCTCTGGCCAGCGACCTGCGCCACCCTCAGCCCGATTCAGCGTAGAGAATCAGGGCCCAGAGGCGGCAGGAGCCTGCCTGTTGAAAATCACGGTCAATTGTCGAAAACCGGCTTCTGCTTGCCCATGTGGGCGACCATCGCCAGCTTCAAGTCTGCCGATTGCAACATGGCAGCGTTCCAGGTGGCAACGTATTCAAGCCCGTCATCGACACTGTGATCGCGCATATAGCCGATCATGCGCTTGCTGCCGCTGACGGCAATCGGGGATTTGGCGGCGATTTCGCGGGCGATGGTGAACACACCGTCCAATAATTGCGCCTGATCGACGTACGTGCGATTGACCAGACCGATGCGGAGCGCTTCGTCCGCTTTGACGTTGCGTCCGGTGTAGGCCATTTCCCGCATCATGCCGTCACCGATCAGGCGCGGCAGGCGTTGCAGGGTGCCGACGTCAGCGGCCATGCCCATGTCGATCTCGCGAATGGAGAACAGCGCGTCGTCCGCCGCATAGCGCATGTCACAGGCGCTGATCAGGTCGATGGCGCCACCGATGCAGTAACCCTGAACGGCCGCCAGCACCGGCTTGCTGCAACGGTCCACCACACTGAAGGATTCCTGCATCTGCAGAATCTTGCGCCGCAGCAAGCGCGCGTTGCGACCCACATCCTTGCCCAACTCGTTGGCCACCGAGGCGAGCATCATCAAATCGATGCCCGACGAGAAATGCTTGCCGGCGCCACTGAGGACCACCACACGCACGTCATCGGTGTCCTCGACCCACTGGAAAATGTCGATGATTTCGCTCCAGAATGCCGCATTCATGGCGTTGATCTTTTCCGGGCGATTGATTTGCACGTGGGCGATATGGTCGGTCAACTCGACCTTGAAAGCGCTGTAGTCGGACACGGCGATGATCCTTGAATGGCCTGCGATGGGTGAAAGCTCCAGACGCCGGACTATATCAAGACGATCAGGACGCAACAGGCTACGGTTGCGCCATTTGCCGGACTCGAAAGTGGACGGCGCAGGCTCCCCGGCGTTGCGCAACATCATGCTGCCATCCAGAAAAAGTGAACCGCCAAGTACAGCCATGGTCCAGAGACATGGCAGCCAAGCACCGCAATCACGCAGTGTTTGCCGTTGCCCAGGGTCATCGATCACTGATCGACCCCCACTCTTTTTTAGGTCGCAAGAGGGCGATTCTTGACTACATCAAAAGCGGCAACCGGCATCGTGGGCCTGGACGACATCCTTGCGGGTGGTCTTTCGCGCAGCCATGTCTTTCTTCTCGAAGGAGAACCCGGAACCGGCAAGACCACCGTGGCGCTGCAATTTCTGTTGGCAGGCGCAATGGCGGGTGAACGCTGTCTTTACATCACGCTGTCCGAGACCGAGCGTGAGTTGCGCGAAGGCGCCCGCTCCCATGCCTGGGAACTTGATGAACACATTGAGGTGTTCGAGCTCACACCTCCGGAAGACTTGCTCAACGCCGAGCATCAGCAGAGCCTGCTGTACTCGTCAGACCTTGAGCTGGGCGAAGCCACCAAGCAGATTTTCGAAGTGGTCGAGCGCGTACGGCCGTCGCGGGTGGTCATCGACAGCCTGTCTGAAATCCGTCTGCTGGCGCAAAGCTCGTTGCGTTACCGTCGGCAGATTCTGGCGATCAAGCACTACTTCGCCCGCTACGACGCGACGGTGATCCTGCTCGACGACCTGACCACCGAATCCCTGGACAAGACCGTGCACAGCGTGGCCCACGGCGTCATCCGCCTGGAAGAGCTGACCCCGTCCTATGGCGCCGAGCGTCGCCGCCTGCGGGTGGTCAAGTATCGCGGGCAGAAGTACCGTGGCGGCTATCACGACTTCAACATCATGGCCGACGGCATCCACGTCTTCCCGCGCCTGGTCGCGGCTGAACACCGCAACAGTTACCTGAGTTCGCAACTCGGCAGCGGCATTTCCGAACTGGACGCCTTGCTGGGCGGCGGCATCGACAGCGGTTCCAGCACGCTGATTCTTGGCCCGGCCGGGACCGGCAAATCGCTGATCGCGCTGGTGTTCGCAGCGGCCGCCGTGGCCCGTGGTGAAAAAGTCGGGCTGTTCATTTTCGATGAAGAAATGGGCCTGCTGTTCGAACGCATGAGGAAGATGGGCATCGATCTGAAGGCATTGCAAGCAACCGGGAACCTGCTGATCGAGCAGGTGGACGCCGCCGAACTCTCGCCAGGCGAGTTCTCTCATCGGGTGCGCCGCAGCGTGGACGAGAAAGGCATTCGCACGGTGGTGATCGACAGCCTCAACGGCTATCAGGCCGCGATGCCGGAAGAAAATGCGCTGGTGCTGCACATGCACGAGCTGCTGCTCTACCTCAATCGCCAAGGCGCCTCGACGTTCATGACGGTGGCCCAACACGGTCTGGTGGGCGACATGCGTGCGCCGGTAGACATTACCTACCTCGCCGACACCGTGATTCTGTTGCGTTATTTCGAAGCGCTTGGCAAAGTCCGTCGCGCCATTTCGATCATCAAGAAACGCACGGGCACCCATGAGTCAACCATTCGCGAATACCGCATCAGTGGCTCTGGCATGACCATCGGCGCACCGCTGGAAGCCTTTCAAGGCGTGCTGCGCGGCGTGCCCCATTACTATGGCGAGAGCAATCCGCTGTTACGGGACGAGGACGTGTGAGTACACCGGGACAGCTGTCGGAACGCGCCATTATCCTGGCCCCTCGGGGTCGGGACAGTCAGATCGCCTTGAGAATCCTGCAAGAAGCAGGGTTCCCGGCGCTCATCACCCATGATCTGGCCGGTCTGTGCAAGGAGATGATTTCCGGCGCGGGCCTGGCCATCGTCGCCGATGAGGCGCTGCGCGGGGTCGATCTGAACCCCTTGCTGAGCCTGTTGAGTAATCAGGCGCCGTGGTCGGACCTGCCCATCGTGCTGCTCACCCACCACGGCGGTCCGGAACAAAACCCCTCATCGCGCCTCGGCAAGCTGCTCGGCAACGTCACGTTTCTGGAGCGCCCGTTTCACCCGGCGACGCTGGTCAGTCTGGTCACCACCGCCGTGCGCGGACGCCGTCGCCAGTACGACGCCCGCAGCCGCATGGAAGACCTGCTGGAAAGCGAGCAACGCTTGCAACACGCGCTCAAGGCCGGACGCCTGGGGTCGTGGCAACTGGAGGCCGAGTTTCTAGGGCTGGACTGCTCGGACATCAGCAAAAGTCACTTTGGCCGCGACGAACACGCGCCCTTCTCGTATCACGAGTGGCTGGAGTCGGTGTACGCCGCCGACCAGCCGCGCATGCAGTCGGCATTGCAGCGCAGCCTGGACACCGGCGACGACTTCATCATCGAATACCGTAACGTCTGGCCGGACGGCTCGCTTCACTGGGTCGATGTGCGTGCCCGCGCCCTCCGCGCACGCAACGGTCGGGTCAGCCTGCTGGCAGGCGTGACGTCGGACATTACCGAGCGCAAGCTCGCCGAGACCCAGCTGCGCCAACTCAATGAAACCCTCGAACAGCAAGTCGAAGAACGCACCTCCCAGTTGCGCCACAACGAGGAGGTGTTGCGCCAATCGCAGAAGATGGAGGCCGTTGGCCAACTCACCGGCGGCATTGCCCACGACTTCAACAACATGCTCACCGGCATCATCGGCAGCCTTGAATTGTTGCGGCGCCGCATCGCCAAGGGCCGGATCGACGACCTCGACGGACTGATCGACCTGGGCGTGACCTCGGCCAACCGCGCCGCCGCCCTGACCCATCGTCTTCTGGCATTCTCTCGTCGACAGTCGCTGGATTCGAAGCCGGTGGAGATGAACGGGCTGGTCAATTCCATGGGCGAGTTATTGCACCGCAGCGTTAACGAGAGCGTGCGCCTGGACATGTGCCTTGAACCGGCCCTCTGGACCGCCGAGGCCGACCCGAACCAGCTCGAAAGCGCGCTGCTCAATCTTGTGCTCAACGCCCGGGATGCCATGCCCAACGGCGGCATGCTGATGATCGAGACCTTCAACCGCAAGCTCGACCGCACCTTCACCAACGCCTACGAAAACCTGCTGCCCGGTGATTACGTGGTGCTCAGCGTGACCGACACCGGCTGCGGCATGCCCGAAAACGTGATCAGCCGGGCATTCGACCCGTTCTTCACCACCAAGCCGATCGGTCAGGGCACCGGGTTGGGCCTGTCGATGATCTACGGATTCACCAAGCAGTCTCGCGGCCATGTGTCGATCGAAAGCCAAGTGGGCCACGGCACCACCGTGCAACTGTTTCTGCCGCGCTTTCATGGCGACAAGGACGCGGAAGACCTTGGCGCGGATCAGAAGGCCGTGGAAGCCCGCGAAGGCGAGACCATTCTCATCGTGGAAGACGACCCCGCCGTGCGCGCATTGGTCAGCCAGGTGCTGAGTGAATTAGGTTACGGGTATCTGGAAGCCGCGGATGCGGTGGGCGCCGTGCCGATTCTCGAATCCGGCCAGCGCATCGACTTGATGATCAGCGACGTCGGCCTGCCTGGTATGAACGGCCGTCAATTGGCGGACATTGGACGGCAGTTACGGCCTGAGCTCAGGGTGCTGTTCATCACCGGCTATGCGGAAAACGCCGGCACGCGGGCCGGGTTTCTGGAAGACGGAATGCAGATGATCACCAAGCCGTTTGCGTTTGATCAGTTGACGGCGAAGGTGCGGGAAATGATCGAGGGGTGATCGGCTTCATGCTGAACCGCGGTCAAGCGGTTGATTCTGGCCGAAGGCCGTGGGAGTTGGCTTGCCTACGATCTGCAGGGCACCGGCAGTAAAACCGGATACCCCGCTGTGTCAGACGAACCTCACAAACAAGATTTGCTGTCGCTTCGCAACAGATCGCAGGCAAGGTGGAGCGCCACCCCGGCACTCCCACGCCCTTCGGGCATAAGCCGGACAGTGGTGCGATCACATTAGGGCAGAAGCAGGATTGCGCTGAGCTTCAATTCAACAAACTCTGAATCTTCGAATGCAGCGTTTCCATGGTGAACGGCTTGGCCAGAATGGGCACCTTGCCGACGATGGGGCTGCCAGTCTCGATGATTTCCGCCGGGTAGCCGCTGATGAAAATGACCTTCAGTTCCGGTCGCAGCTTGACCGCAGGCTCGGCGATCATCACCCCTGACACACCGCCTGGCAGGCGATAGTCGGTGATCATCAGGTCCAGGTGCGGCTTGGTGGCGAGGATTTCGAAGGCCTGTTCGCCGTTTTCCGCCTGCAACACCCGATAACCCTCCCCTGACAGATAGTCGGACAGCAGCATCAGGATCAGCGGCTCGTCTTCGACGATCAGTACGACATTTTCAGCATCAGAGCTCATTGGAACGCCTTCAATCTTATAAATAGCTGCCATTACGACCATGGCCCGCTCTGGAGGTTGCGCAGAAAAATCAGATATTTACCCGGACGGTCGTCGCTGTTTCAACGCAAGCGTCAACATCCCTCAACACATCGCTCTGGCCCGCGGCTGGCGGGCCAAACGGGCGTTTACAACGGCAGGCTGACGCGGAAGGTCGAGCCGCAGCCCTCTTCGCTTTCCACGGTGATCGTACCGTTGTGGGCCGCGACAATCTGGTCGGATATGAACAGGCCCAACCCCAGCCCGTTGACCGCATGGCTGGCCGAGACGCGCTCGAACTGCTGAAAGATGCGCTTCTGGTTTTCAACGCTGATGCCGATGCCCTGATCCTTGACCTCGACCCGCGCCTCGCCGCCTTCGCTGTACACCCGCACCTCGATAGGCTTGTGCGCGCCGTAGCGCAGGGCATTGGTCAGCAGATTGGCCATCACCTGCTCGATGCGGAATTCGTCCCAGATGCCGATCACCGGTGTGGCAGCGTGCAACGTGACCACACTTTCCGCCGCTGCGATCTGCGCCGAGTAGCTTTCCACCAGATTGACCACCAGCTCGGACAGGTCGAACGCGCTGGTGCGGATCGACAGTTTGCCGGTGCGAATGCGCGACACGTCGAGCATGTCCTCGATCAGGCGGATGAGGCTCTGAATCTGCCGCTCGTCGCGCTCGACCATGGCTTTGAGCTTGTCCATGCTGAACGCCGACGCGTTGTCCTTGGCCAGGTGCAACTTGCGCAGCTGGGTTTCCAGGATCAGCCCGTTGAGCGGTGTGCGCACTTCGTGGGACACGATCGACATGAAGTCGTCGCGCATGCGAATCGCGTGTTCCAGCTCGTTCTGGGTGGATTTCAATTCGCGCAGCAGCGCTTCCTGCTCCTGACGGCTGCGCTCCAGCTCATCGACCTGCTGTTTCATCGCCTTGCGCTGGCGATACAGGTCGACGAAGACGTTGACCTTGCTCTTTACCGCGTGGATATCCAGCGGCTTGTGCAGGAAGTCCACCGCGCCGCTCTCGTAACCCTTGAACGCGTAGTTCAGTTCGCGGCCAGCGGCGCTGACGAACACGATGGGAATGCTTTTGGTCTTTTCGGTGCCGCGCATCATCTCGGCCAGCTCGAACCCGTTCATGCCCGGCATCTGCACGTCGAGGATCGCCATGGCGAATTCATGCTCCAACAACAGCGACAACGCTTCGTCGGCGGACAGCGCCTTGAACACCTGGCGGTCTTCGCGCTTGATCAATGCTTCGAGCGCCAGGAGGTTTTCCGGCAGATCGTCGACGATCAGCAACTTGGCTTTTATTTCACTCAGCATGCAATTCGTTCCAGCTCGACAAGCAACAGGCCAATGTCGGGCAAAGGCAGGAGAAAGTCCGGTGTGTGCAGGGCCAGCGCAGCGTCGGGCATCGTTCGCGCCAACGCGTCGGCAGGGTCCTGGACCACGGTAAGACCACCGTATTCCTTGATTCGTGCCATTCCCTTGGCACCATCGTTGTTGGCACCGGTCAACAACACCCCGGCAAGCCGCGCATCATAAGCGTCCGCAGCGGATTCGAAGAGAATGTCGATGCTGGGGCGTGAGTGATACACCCGTTCTTCCTGGCTGAACGAAAACGTTTTGTCTGCTTCCACAGACAGGTGGTAACCGGGCCCGGCGAAATACAGCGTGCCGGGCGCGATGCTTTCCTTGTCATCGGCTTCCTTGACCGGAATCGCCAATTGCGCCGCGAACACTTCGGCCAACAGGCTGCGGCGCTCATCGGGCAAATGCAGCACCGCTACGATTGGCAGCTTGAAGCCTTTGCGCAGCGGCCTGAATATCTTCAACAGCGCCTCGACCCCACCCGCGGAAGCGCCGATGACAATCGCATCGACCCTGGGTAACGCTGGCAAGTCCAACTGGGCGCCCGAAAACGTCGTTCTCATGATTTTCGATAAATCCGCTCTTGTTTGACCAAGGGTTCGAATTGATCCTTGAAACCGGAAAACTCCAGAGTTTCCTTGCTGCCCAGCACCAGAAAGCCGCGATGACACAGGGATTCGTGAAACAGCCCGAACGCCCGGTCCTGCAGCTTCTTGTTGAAGTAGATCAGCACATTGCGACAGGATATCAGGTGCGTCTCGGAAAACACGCTGTCAGTGGCCAGGCTGTGGTCGGCGAAGGTCACGTTCTCCCGCAGGGTCTTGTCGAAAATCGCGTAATCGTAGGCGGCCGTGTAGTACTCGGAAAACACCCGCTTGCCGCCCGCTTTCAGGTAATTCTCGTTGTAGCCGCGAACGTTCTCCATGGAAAAAATCCCCTGCTTGGCCTTTTCCAGCGAGCTGGGGTTGATGTCGGTGGCGTAGATGATCGTGCGGTCCAGCAGCCCTTCCTCACGCAGCAGGATCGCCATCGAATACACCTCTTCCCCCGTGCTGCACCCTGCAATCCAGATTTTCAGCGAGGGATAGGTCTTGAGCAGCGGCACGACTTCCTGACGGATTGCCAGAAAGTGCGACGGGTCGCGAAACATCTCGCTGACCGGGATCGTCAGGAATTGCAGGAGCTGCATGAACGCCGACGGGTCATGCAGCACGCGCTCCTGCAGCGCGGAAATGGTGTTCAACTCAAAATGACGCAACGCATGAGCAACGCGTCGTTTGACCGACGCGCCCGAGTAATCGCGAAAATCATAGCTGTACTTCAGGTAAATCGCCTCGATGAGCAAACGCAGCTCGATCTCGGTGTTTCGCTCATGGGCCATCGGTCAAACCTGGTCTTTCTACGGGCGTGGTCAATTGATCCAATCCATTCAGATACGTTCCATTTTCGGCAGCCACACGCGGATCAATGAGAACAGACGATCAAGGTCGATCGGCTTGGCCAGGTAGTCGTTGGAGCCCGCTTGCAGGCAGCGCTCCTGATCGTCCTTCATGGCTTTGGCTGTCACGGCGATGATGGGCAGCTTGCGCCAGCGGGGGTCCTTGCGAATCTGCGTGGTTGCCTCGAAGCCATCCATCTCGGGCATCATCACGTCCATCAGCACCAGGTCGATGTCATCCACCGTGTTGAGCTTTTCGATCGCTTCGAAGCCGTTGCGGCCCACCTCGACGATGGCGCCCTTGTGTTCCAGCGCGCTGGTGAGGGCGAAGATGTTGCGCACGTCGTCGTCCACCACCAGGATCTTGCGGCCTTCGAACACCCGGTCTCGGCTGCGGGCGGTCTTGAGCATCTTCTGCCGTTCGTTCGATAGCTGCGATTCGACCTTGTGCAGGAACAGCGTGACCTCGTCCAGCAGGCGCTCGGGGGAACGCGCGCCCTTGATGATGATGGTGCGCGAATACTTGAGCAGCTCGGCTTCTTCGTCGCGGGTCAGGTTGCGCCCGGTGTAAACGATGACCGGCGGGAACGCGCAGATTTCATCGGTGGACATGCGCTTGAGCAGGTCGTTGCCGAGCATGTCCGGCAGTTTCAGGTCGATGATCATGCAGTCGTAGGCGTTGTCGCGCAGCAGCTCCAGCGCGTCCTGGGCAAAGCCGACGGCGGTGATTTCGATGTCGTCGTCGCCGATCAGACGGGCAATGCTGTCGCGTTGTAGGGCGTCGTCTTCCACCAGCAGCACGCGCTTCACTTTCTGGGTGAGCTTGGCTTCCAGACGGGCGAACACGTCCTTGAGTTCTTCGCGGGTGGTCGGCTTGACGGCGTAACCGATGGCGCCCATTTGCAACGCCGCTTCCTGACGGTCTTCGACGGAAATCACGTGGACCGGAATGTGGCGCGTGGTCGGCATCTCTTTCAAACGTTGCAGCACGGTCAGACCCGAATGGTCTGGCAGGCGCATGTCCAGGAGGATGGCGTCCGGCAGATAATTCGACGCCAGGTCGAAACCTTCGTCGGCAGCGTGAGCCACCAGGCAGTGGTAGCCCAGCTCGTGGGCCAGGTCGTAGAGGATGTGGGCGAAGCGCACTTCGTCCTCGATGACCAGAATGCAGCGTTTGCTGAACGGCGCTTTGTCGCGGTCGTCGGCGAAGCGTGGCACGGCCTCGGCAGGCGGTGCGGACTTGGCGGCGATCGTGGGCGCTGGCGCGGAAGCCGGTGCCGCGTGGGCAGCGGCTGGCGGCTCTTCGACGAATTGCCCGTGCTCGACGTATTCCTCCGGCAGCACCAGGGTGAAAATACTGCCTTGCCCCGGCTCACTGGTGACCGAAATCGAACCGCCCAATAGACGCGCCAGATCCCGGGAAATCGACAGCCCCAGGCCGGTGCCGCCGTAGCGCCGGTTGGTGGTGCCGTCCGCCTGACGGAAGGCCTCGAAGATGCTTTCCTGCTGATCCGGGGCGATGCCGATGCCGGAATCGCGCACCGTGAAGGCAATGCCTTCACCTGGCTGACGGGACACGGTCAGGCTGACCGAACCGGTTTCAGTGAACTTGATGGCGTTGGACAGCAGGTTTTTGAGGATCTGCTCCAGACGCTGGCGGTCGGTGTACAGCGACACCGGCGCGCCCGGCTGAACCTCGACGGTGAACTGCAACTGCTTGTCGGCGGCAATCGGCTGAAAGGTCATGCGCAGGCTGTCCACCAGGCGGCTGACGCTGCTGTTTTCCGGGCGCATGTCGAGCTTGCCGGCTTCGACCTTGGAGATGTCGAGGATGTCGTTGATCAGGTTCAGCAGATCATTGCCCGCCGAGTAGATCGACTCGGCGAAGGTCACTTGCTCGTCGGTCAGGTTGTCTTGGGGGTTCTCGGCCAGCAGCTTCGCCAAAATCAACGAACTGTTCAGCGGCGTGCGCAGTTCGTGGGACATGTTGGCGAGGAATTCGGATTTGTACTTGCTCGAACGCTGCAATTCATCGGCGCGGGCTTCCAGCTCGACCTGCGCGATATTGAGCTCTTCGTTGTTGCGGTCCAGCGCATCGCGTTGATCGGCCAGGGCTTTGCTCTGCTCAGCCAGTTGCTCGTTGGTCTGCTCCAGCTCGGCTTGCTGGGTTTCAAGGTGCGCCTGGGACTCCTTCAGAATCCGCGACTGCTCTTCCAGCTCTTCGTTGGCGGTGCGCAGCTCTTCTTGCTGCACTTGCAGTTCTTCGTTGAGCTGTTGGGTCTCGGCCAGCACTTCTTGGAGACGCTGACGATAACGCGCGGCCTCGATGGACGTGCCAACGTTGTCGGCCACCAGTTCGAGGAACTCGACGTCGCGCTCGGTCAGCTCACGCAAGAAGCCCAGTTCGATCACGCCGTTGACCTGATCATCGTTGCTGGTCGGCACAACGATCACGCTGCGTGGCGAGCCTTCGCCCAGACCCGACGAGACCTTGAAATAGTCCATCGGCACGTTGTTGAGGGTGATGATTTCATCCTGTTCGGCGGACTTACCGACAACGCCTTCGCCGCTGTAAATCGATTGTTCCTGCAATTCTTGCTGGCGAGAGAAGCCATGAGACGCCACGCGGACCAGTCCACCGTGCTCCTGACGCACGTAAACCGCCGCCACCACCGCGCCCAGGTATTGAGCGAAGAATTGCAACACGTTGCGCCCTAACAGGTTCAGGGTCAGTTGGCCAATCACCTGCTCGGCCAGTTCGCTCTGACCGTTGCGCAGCCAGGCCACGTGGGCCAGACGCTCGGCATCTTCCTGCTGGGCCTTGAGGTTATCGGCGTAATTGGTCGAGAGCGCCGTCATGTCGCGGCGACCGACCCACGCCAGGATGCCGCTGACGATCAGGATGAAGGCGATGTACAGCGAGACCGAAATGATCGTGGTGCGGGTGACTTCAGTATTCCGGGTCAGACGCAACTGGTGCTCGATGTTCGCGGCCTGATCGTATTGATCACGAATCTCGTCGGTGAGGCGCTTGCCCCGTCGATTCTGGATAGGGGTAGAGTAATCCCCGCCGTTGCGACGCAAGGAAATCATCTCGAGGGCGAACTGGTTCCAGGACTCCTGCATGGCCGACAGGCGCTTGAAGCGGTCGACCTGATCCGGGTTATCGGCGACCAGCTCCTCCAGGCCATTGAGCTCGGCGATAATGCTCGGCTTGGCCACCTCGTAGGGGTCCAGGAAACGCTCGTCGCCCGTCAGCAGGAAACCGCGCATGCCGGTTTCCATGTCCACCGACAGTTTCAACGACCGGTTGATGTTGTTAATCACCCGGTCCGTGTGCTCGACCCACTGGATGGCCGAGAGCAGGTAAGTGATCAGAATGACGAAGAAAGCGGCACTGAGCACCCCGACAGCCAGGGGCAAACTGACGTTGCGGCTTAAAAGTTTGCGGAAACGTTGCTCATCGACTGCAGAGGTTTGGATCATCGCAAGGGCCCAGGGCGGATTCGGCTAAACCACGGAGTTTGCCGCAATGTTCAGAAAAAGACTCCAGTTTCTGACATACACGGCTGAATTTTCTGACTTTAGTCAGAAGGCAAAAGTCGGCGTACTATACGTTCGAGTGATTCCCTCGCGCTATCACACTCAACTGAATTGTGTTTTTGGCGCCTGGAACTTGTCACAATCACTGGCTTTATTTTTTAGCAGACCGGGCGAAAGTCGCCCGGTCCGTCTCTCGCCATTTGAAGGAAATTTTCATGTCCGACCCAACCAGCACGATTCTGGTGGTTGAAGATGATGACATCGTCCGGATGTTGATCGTCGACGTGCTCGAAGAGCTTGAGTACACCGTGCTCGAAGCGGCCGATGGCAGCGAAGCGTTGGCCTTCCTGAAGGACAGCGGCAACGTCATTGATTTGATGATGACGGACAAGGGCCTGCCGGACATGGACGGCACCGAACTGGCAAAACAGGCGGCCGTGCTGCGCCCGACGCTGCCGGTGCTGTTCGCCAGTGGCTATGCGGAAAACATCGACGTGCCGCCCGGGATGCACCTGATCGGCAAGCCGTTCTCCATCGATCAACTGCGTGACAAGGTCAACGGCATCCTTGGCAAGTGACCTTCCCTCCCCGGCCACGCGCGCCCTTCATGTCCTGATCATCGGTTACGTGTGGCCGGAGCCACGCTCTTCGGCCGCCAGCGGCCATGTCATGCAACTGATCGACTGCTTTCTCGAACAGGGCTGGCGCATCACGTTTGCCAGCGCGGCCACCGAGGGTGAGCGCCGCGCTGATCTGGCGAGCCTGGGCATCAATGAAGTGGCCATCGCCGTGAACGACAGCCGCTTCGACAGCTTCGTCGCCGAACTTCAACCTGAGGTGGTGCTGTTCGATCAGTTCCTGATGGAGGAGCAGTTCGGCTGGCGAGTCGAGAAACACGCGCCCAACGCGCTGCGCGTGATGGAAACCTGCGATTTGCAGAGTTTGCGCCATGCCCGGCACCAGATGCTCAAGGACGTGATCAAGGCGGGCGAGGACTGTTCCGACGCCCTGTTGGCTGAGCCCGACGCCGAGATGTTCAAGCGCATGGCGGTGTCCGATCTGGCCCAGCGGGAAGTTGCCTCGTTTTATCGCTGCGACCTGAATCTGGTGGTGTCCGAGGTCGAAATCGATCTGCTGACCGGGCATTTCCGGGCGCCCGCCGAATTGCTGCACCTTTGCCCGTTGATGCTCCGCGACGTGCCCTCCCGTGGACGGGGTTATGACGAGCGCGAACACTTCCTGACCATCGGCAACTTCCGCCATGCGCCCAACTGGGATGCCGTTTTGTGGCTAAAGAACGCGATCTGGCCGCTGATTCGCCAACGCCTGCCAAGCGCGCAGCTGCATGTGTATGGCGCGTACACGCCGCCCAAGGCCACGGCATTGCACAATGCGGCACAAGGGTTTCACATCAAGAATTGGGCCGAGGATGCGCTTGAGGTGATGTCAGCGGCGCGGGTGTCCCTCGCTCCGCTGCGATTTGGCGCCGGCATCAAGGGCAAGGTGATGGACGCGATGGCCTGCGGCACGCCGACGGTGACCACCCCCATCGGGGCCGAGGGGATGCATGGCGAGCTGCCGTTTCCCGGTGCCGTGGCGTGGGATGCTCAAGGGTTGGCCGCTGAAGCCGTTCGACTGTATACCGATCGGGCCGCCTGGGATCAGGCGCAGTCGGCGGGCTGGCAGGTGCTGGACGCGCGCTTTCGGTTCGAGGTGCATTGCAAGACGCTGATTGAGCGCATCCTGCAGCTGCTAAGCGATCTGACAGCCCATCGTGCCGCCAACTTCACTGGCGCGATGCTCCGACATCATCAGCACAAAAGCACGCAGTACATGTCGCAGTGGATCGAAGCGAAGAATCGCAGGGAGTGAGCCCCTTTCGTTACGCGGATGCCGTCGGTTAGGGTGGATCAGACGACAGCATTTTCTTCGGGTCTGCCGCGATTGGATGCACGCTAGAGATTTACGGTGGGAGCGAACTCATTCGCGAATCGATAGAACAGACGATACATCTCTGTCGCCTGCACGATCTGTTCGCGAATGAATTCGCTCCCACAGTTAGCACTGTGCCCGTGGCAAAGTCAGCGCATGTGACGCCGCAGCAGATAGGTGTCCATGATCCACCCCTTTCTTGCCCTCGCCGCTTCCCGCGTCTGCTTGATCCGCTCGCTCACGTCTCTCAACGGCCCTGAAATCAGGACCTCGTCCTCGGTCCCAAGGTACGCGCCCCAGTAGATGTAAAGGTCCTGCGCGACGAAGCGCTCGAACGAACAGTGGGCATCGAGCATCACCACCACGTTATCAATGTCATCACCTGATGCCTGGGCCAGCCGGCGCCCTGTGGTGATCTGAATGGGCTCGCCGATCCGGTTCAAGGGAATCCCATGCTGCGCCACCAGCGCCTGCACGCTGGTGATCCCCGGAATCACCTCGACACCGAACACCTCGTTCCCCCGCGCCAGCACCCGGTCGAGAATCCGCAGCGTGCTGTCGTACAGCCCAGGGTCGCCCCACACCAGGAAACCGCCGGTCTCGCCCGCCTTCACCTCATCAGCGATCAAGCGCTCGAACAACGCCGCGCGCTGCTCATGCCAATGCTCAATACCGTTCTGATACGAAACAGGATCGTCCTCACGCCGAGGGTCCTGTACCTGCACCAGTCGATACGCGTCACCCTCGATATAGCGCTCGCAAATCTCCCGCCGCAGCCGCAACAACGCCTCGTCGGCATAGCCCTTGTCGAGAATGAAAAACACCGTTGCCCGATTCAACGCCTTGATCGCCTGAACCGTGACGTGCTCGGGATTGCCCGCGCCGATGCCGATGACAAGGATTTTTTTCATGGGGTAACAGTTCCGGATTGGCGCTTGAGGCTGTCGCTCAGGATAGTGACCGCCTGGGCTGTCGTTGCAAAGCGCGGCCTGTGCTCATGGCTGTATTCCTGAGGGCAAATAGTGCACATTACCCCCACGCACGTCCCCGAACTCCGGCAACCGCATGACCAAAACAACAAGAATCACCGATCCGTCCTATGAGTTGATGGACGATCACAATGGCCTGTCGATCATCTACCGCGAGCATGGTTTTCCGTGCCCGTTGGTGCGCTGGCATTTTCACAAGGAATACGAGCTGCACCTGATCGTGGCGAGTTCCGGCAAGGTGTTCGTCGGGGATTACATCGGCAATTTTTACCCCGGCACGCTGTTTCTCACCGGCCCCAATCTTCCGCACAACTGGATCAGCCAGGTCGAAGAAGACGAAGTCGTGCCCAAGCGCGACATGCTGGTGAACTTCACGGAAGAGTTGCTGGAGACCGGCAATCAGGTGTTTGCCGAGCTGAAAACCCTGACGCCGCTGCTGGAGCGCGCGCAGTACGGGATCGAGTTTCGCGACAAGCGCACGATCCGTCAGGCGATGAAGCTGATGCAGAAGATTGCCGATTCCAGCGGCATGACCCGGCTGGGCCATTTCTTCATTCTGTTCGAGCTGCTGGCGGCCAGTGATGATTTCCAGCTGCTGTCCGGAACGACGGCCTCACAGCTGTCGGACGATCATGCCGTCGAGCGCACCAACAAGGCCGTGGACTACATTTTTACCCATTACGCCCGGGAACTGACCCTGGAAGAAGTGGCGGACTACCTGGGCATGAAGCCCACCTATTTCTCCCGTGTGTTCAAGCAAGCCACGGGCCGGACGTTCGTCGAGTTCGTCAATCGGCTGCGGATCAGCAAGTCCTGCGAATTGTTGGCGGACGGCGACAAGCCGGTCACCGACGTGTGTTTCGAATCCGGTTTCAATAATATTTCCAACTTCAACCGACGCTTCCAGCAGCTCAAAGGCATGACGCCCTCGCACTATCGCCGCCTCGCCGTGCAGCGCCTGACCGAACAAAACCTGTACTGATTCGCCCCCTCTACGCCCCCGTCGACTACGCTGGAACTGCGCCGCACCCTGCCGGAACGCAGTTTTGGTGTATTGCTGCCTGAACTCTCAGTGCAAGAAAGTATCAGTTCAAGTGCGCCGCAGGATTTGTCATTGGCCGTGCGGACCGTTGTAATCAACTGACTTCCTCCAGACTCCGGAAGGAACAACAACAATAACCAAGCTTCTGTCGTTCATTGGGCGCAGAAGAGGAGAGATACATGAAGACCTCTGCAAACGTTCTGCTCGCTGGCACCTGTCTCACTCTCGGCTTGACCCTCTGCAACAGCGCAACGGCGGGCGACGTCACCATCGCCACCGTCAACAACAGCGACATGATCCGCATGCAGCGGCTGTCCAAAACCTTCGAAGAACAGCATCCCGACATCAAACTGAAATGGGTCGTCCTCGAAGAGAACGTGCTGCGTCAACGCCTGACCACGGACATCGCCACCAAGGGCGGCCAGTTCGACGTGTTGACCATCGGCATGTACGAAGCCTCACTCTGGGGCGCCAAGGGCTGGCTCAAAGAGATGAATGATCTGCCAGCGTCCTACGCGCTGGATGACGTTTTCCCATCGGTGCGTGACGGCCTGTCCGTCGATGGCAAACTGTTCGCCCTGCCGTTCTACGCCGAAAGTTCGATCACCTATTACCGCAAAGACCTGTTCCAGGCCGCTGGCCTGACCATGCCGGAACGTCCGACCTGGACCCAGATTTCCGAATTCGCCGACAAGCTCACTGACAAATCGAAAGAACAGTACGGCATCTGCCTGCGTGGCAAGGCCGGCTGGGGTGAGAACATGGCGCTGATCAGCACCGTCGCCAACTCCTTTGGCGCGCGCTGGTTCGACGAGCAGTGGAAACCACAGTTCGACCAGCCTGAGTGGAAAAACGCGCTGACCTTCTACACCAACGTGATGAAGAAAGACGGCCCTCCCGGCGCCTCCAGTAACGGTTTCAACGAAAACCTGGCGCTGTTCAACAGCGGCAAGTGCGCCATCTGGGTCGACGCCAGCGTCGCCGGCTCCTTCGTGACCGACAAATCCCAGAGCAAGGTCGCGGACAGCGTCGGCTTCACGTACGCGCCGCACGAAGTCACCGACAAAGGCTCGGCATGGCTGTACTCGTGGGCCCTGGCGATTCCAACCAGCGCCAAGAACGACAAGGACGCTCGCGCGTTCACCGAGTGGGCAACGTCGAAAGAGTACGCGGCACTCGTCGCGAAGACTGACGGTGTGTCCAACGTACCGCCAGGCACTCGCGCCTCGACCTACACCGACGATTACAAGAAAGCGGCGCCGTTCGCCAACATCACCCTGGAATCCCTCAAGGCCGTGACGCCAAAAACGCCGACCCTGAAGCCGGTTCCGTACGTGGGCATTCAACTGGTGACCATCCCCGAGTTCCAGCAGATCGGTACCAACGTCGGTCAGCAATTCTCGGCGGCACTGGTGGGTTCGACCACCGTGGACGCTGCGCTGACCCAGGCACAAAGCGCGACCGAGCGTGACATGAAACGCGCGGGCTACCCGAAAAAGGGTTGATCCCGTCTGTTTCAAGGCAGCAGCGGGGATTTTCTCCCTGCTGCCCCGCTTAGCTACTGCCCCGGTTCGGAGTCATCATGAACACCTCAACCCTTCCCCCTCGCACGGCCACGGCTGGCGATAAAGACCAACAGAAAGGCAGCGTTACCAAGCCTGGCTGGTTTCTGGTCAGCCCATCGGTGCTGTTGCTGCTGGTCTGGATGATCGTCCCGCTGGGCATGACCATCTATTTCTCGCTGATCCGCTACAACCTGCTCAACCCCGGCGAGAATGAATTCGTCGGTCTTGAGAACTTTCAGTACTTCGTCACCGACTCGGGCTTTTTCCCCGGCGCGATGAACACCCTGTTGCTGGTCGGCAGTGTGCTGGCTATCAGCGTGATCCTCGGCGTGCTGATTTCCGCGCTGCTGGAAGCCACTGAATTCCTCGGTCGCGGCATCGTGCGCGTGCTGCTGATCTCGCCGTTCTTCATCATGCCCACCGTCAGTGCGCTGATCTGGAAGAACCTGATTTTCCACCCGGTCTCGGGGATTCTCGCCGCGGTCTGGAAGCTGTTCGGCGCGCAGCCTGTGGACTGGCTCGCCAATTACCCGATGCTGTCGATCATCATCATCGTGTCGTGGCAATGGCTGCCGTTCGCCATCCTGATCCTGATGACCGCCATGCAGTCGCTGGACCAGGAACAGAAAGAAGCCGCGCGTCTCGACGGCGCGGGCCCCATCGCGATCTTCTGGCACCTGACCCTGCCCCACCTCGCGCGCCCCATCGCTGTCGTCGTGATGATCGAAACCATCTTCCTGCTGTCGGTGTTCGCGGAAATCTTCACCACCACCAACGGCGGTCCGGGCTTCGCTTCGACCAACCTCGCGTACCTGATCTACAACCAGGCGCTGTTGCAATTCGACGTGGGCATGGCATCGGCAGGCGGCTTGATTGCCGTGGTCATTGCCAACATTGCCGCCATCATCCTGATCCGGATGATCGGCAAAAACCTCACCGACAAGACTTGAGGGCAAGGTCATGATGACGCTCAAACAATCCCGTCGCCTGCAAAGCGTGCTGCTTGGCACCTTGTCGTGGGTGATCGCGGCGCTGATTTTCTTCCCGATCTTCTGGATGGTGCTGACCAGCTTCAAGACCGAGATCGACGCGTTCGCCACCCCGCCGCAGTTCTTTTTCACGCCGACCCTGGAAAATTACCTGCACATCCAGGAGCGCAGCGACTACTTCCACTTCGCCTGGAACTCGATCCTGATTTCCTTTAGCGCGACGATTCTCTGCCTGCTGATTTCGGTCCCGGCCGCCTACTCCATGGCGTTCTTCGAGACCAAACGCACCAAGAGCACGCTGCTGTGGATGCTCTCCACCAAGATGCTGCCACCGGTGGGTGTGCTGATGCCGATTTACCTGCTCGCCAAGACATTCGGCCTGCTGGATTCGCGCCTGGCACTGATCGCGATCTACACGCTGATCAACCTGCCGATCGTGGTCTGGATGATTTACACCTACTTCAAGGACATTCCGGGAGAAATCCTCGAAGCCTCGCGGCTGGACGGCGCCACCACGCGCCAGGAAATTTTCAAGGTGCTGATCCCGATCTGCAAAGGCGGCTTGGCCTCGACGGCGCTGCTGTCGCTGATCCTGTGCTGGAACGAGGCGTTCTGGTCGCTGAACCTTACCTCGTCCAACGCCGCTCCGCTCACCGCGCTGATCGCCTCGTATTCAAGTCCCGAGGGGCTGTTCTGGGCCAAGTTGTCTGCGGTCTCGACCCTGGCCTGCGCGCCGATCCTGATCTTCGGCTGGATCAGCCAGAAACAACTGGTTCGTGGCCTGTCGTTTGGTGCAGTCAAGTAACAAGACCCCTGTAGGAGTGAGCTTGCTCGCGATCGCGGTATATCTGAAACGAATATATCGCCTGACATCACGCAATCGCGAGCAAGCTCACTCCTACAACTGATGAATTTGAAGAATAAAACTGGAGCCCCACATGGCTAACCTGACAATCAGAAATCTACAAAAAGGCTTCGACGGCCACCAGATCATCAAAGGCATCGACCTGGACGTCAAAGACCGCGAATTCGTGGTGTTCGTCGGCCCGTCGGGCTGCGGCAAATCCACGCTGCTGCGCCTGATCGCTGGCCTCGAAGACGTCACCAGCGGCAGCATCGAACTCGATGGCCGCGAGATCACCCAAGTCACCCCGGCCAAGCGCGACCTGGCGATGGTGTTCCAGACTTACGCCCTGTACCCGCACATGACCGTGGGCAAAAACCTCTCTTTCGCGCTGGACCTGGCGGGTACGCCAAAAGCCGAAGTCGAGAAGAAAGTCGCCGAAGCTGCACGCATTCTGGAACTCGGCCCGCTGCTGGAACGCAAACCCAAGCAACTGTCGGGCGGCCAGCGTCAGCGTGTGGCCATCGGTCGCGCCATCGTGCGCAACCCGAAAATCTTCCTGTTTGACGAACCGCTGTCCAACCTCGACGCCGCGCTGCGCGTGCAGACCCGTCTGGAGCTCTCGCGCCTGCACAAAGAGCTGGAAGCGACCATGATCTACGTGACCCACGATCAGGTCGAAGCCATGACCCTGGCTGACAAGGTGGTCGTGCTGAACGGCGGCCGCGTGGAACAGGTCGGCTCCCCTCTTGAGCTGTATCACCACCCGGCGAACCTGTTCGTGGCAGGCTTCCTCGGCACGCCGAAAATGGGCTTCCTCAAAGGCAAAGTCAGTCGCGTGGATGCCAGCGGCTGTGAAGTCACTCTGGACGCCGGCACCAAGATCAATCTGCCCTTCACCAATGCGCAACAAAGTGTTGGCGACGCCGTGACCCTGGGCATTCGTCCGGAGCATCTGGAGCTGGCCAATGCGGGTGACTGCCAGTTGCAAGTCGTCGCCGACGTCAGCGAACGCCTGGGCAGCGACACCTATTGCCACGTCCGCACGCAGTCCGGCGAAGCGCTGACCATGCGCATTCGCGGGGACCTCGCCAGCCAGTACGGCGAAACCCTGAACCTGCACCTGGACAGCGCCCACTGCCACCTGTTCGACGCACAGGGCCAGGTCATCCGTAAAGCCTTGCAGGCCGCTGCCTAAGCCGGCGGCCCTCACAGAATCGGGAATGCAGTCATGAAACTGAACAAACAGAACCTGTCGAACCTGGGTGTTGGCATAAATCTGCCCGCCTACGCCCTCGAAGACCGCCGTCAGGGCATCGCCCACATTGGCGTCGGTGGCTTTCACCGCGCGCATCAGGCGTTCTACACCGACGCTCTGATGTCTCTCGGTGCCAAGGACCAAAGCGGCGAAGGTCTGGACTGGGCCATCTGCGGCGTCAGCCTGCGTGAAGAAGACCGTAACAACTTCGAAGCGCTCAAAGACCAGGACTTCCTCTACACCCTGTTCGAACTGGGCGACACGCCCGACACAGAGACCCGCATCATCGGCGCCATGAGCCAGATGCTGATGTCCACCGACAATGACCTCGCGCTGATCGACAAGCTCGCCAGCCCCGAGATTCGCATCGTCTCGCTGACCATCACCGAAGGCGGCTATTGCATCGACGACAGCACCGGCGAGTTCATGAGCCACCTGCCGCAGATCCAGCACGACCTCGCGCATCCCGCCACACCGAAAACTGTGTTCGGCTATCTGTGCGCCGCGCTGGCCAAACGCCGCGCCGAGGGCACGCCTGCGTTCACCCTGATGTCGTGCGATAACCTGCCGCACAACGGCGCCGTGACCCGCAAGGCGCTGCTGGCCTTCGCCAAACTGCGCGACGCCGAGCTGCACGACTGGATCGCCAACAATGTCAGCTTCCCCAACGCCATGGTTGACCGCATCACGCCGATGACCAGCACCGCCCACCGCCTGCAATTGCACGATGCAAAAGGGATTGATGACGCCTGGCCGGTGGTCTGCGAACCGTTCGTGCAGTGGGTGCTGGAAGACAAATTCGTCAACGGCCGTCCGGCGTGGGAAAAAGTCGGCGTGCAGTTCACCGACGACGTTACGCCGTACGAAGAAATGAAGATCAAGCTGCTTAACGGTAGCCATTTGGCCCTGACCTACCTCGGCGCGCTGAAAGGCTACCGCTTCGTTCACGAAACCATGAACGACCCGCTGTTTGTCGACTACATCCGCACTTACATGGACCTGGACGTCACGCCGCAACTCGCGCCCGTGCCTGGCATCGATCTGACCAATTACAAACAGACGCTGATCGACCGTTTTTCCAATCAGGCCATCGCTGACCAACTGGAGCGTGTGTGCTCGGATGGCTCATCGAAATTCCCGAAATTCACGGTGCCAACCATCAACCGCCTGATCGTCGACAACGGCAACATGGACCGCGCCTCTCTCGTGGTGGCTGCCTGGGCCTTGTACCTGCAAGGCAACAGAACCGGCGATTTCAAGGGTGAAAACGGCGTCGAGTACAAGGTTGTCGATCCACGCGCTGACTTCTGCAAAGCGCTGGTGGCCGATGACGTGCTGGTGACGCAACGCCTGCTGGAAGTCGAGGAAATCTTCGGCGCAGCGATTCCGAAATCCGCTGAATTCGTGGCCTCGTTCGAGAAAAACCTGAACAGCCTGAAGCAGCTCGGTGTCAGCAAAACCCTGGAAAACCTGTTGGCGAAAACCCTCTGAGCGTCAGAGGTAAAGAGGTGAACATGTTTCTCGGCATCGATTGCGGCACCCAAGGCACCAAGGCCATCGTGCTTGATGCGGCCAGCGGCAAGGTTCTGGGCGAAGGCTCAGGCGCGCACCACATGATCAGCGGCGCCAACGGGCGTCGTGAACAGGACGTGCAGGAATGGCTGACCGCCTTCGAAGAGGCAACGGCTGCGGCGTTGGCGCAAGCGGGGATCAGCGGTGCCGAAATTCAAGGCATCGGGGTGTCCGGCCAGCAACACGGCCTGGTGATGATCGACGAACTGGGCCACGTGTTGCGCCCGGCCAAGCTCTGGTGCGATACCGAATCGGCGCCCGAGAACGATCGTCTGCTGGAGTATCTGGGGGGCGAATCCGGCTCACTGGAACGCCTGGGCATCGCCATCGCGCCGGGCTACACCGTTTCCAAGCTGCTCTGGACCAAAGAGCAGTTCCCGGAACTGTTCGCCCGGATCGACAAGATCCTGCTGCCCCACGACTTCCTCAATTACTGGCTGACCGGGCGCTGCTGCAGCGAATTCGGCGACGCATCCGGCACCGGCTATTTCAACGTGCGCACCCGAGAATGGGACGTCGACATCCTCAACCACATCGACCAGACGGGCCGGTTGGTCAAGGCGCTGCCGACCCTGCTCGACGCCCATGAACCCGTGGGCAAGATCCTGCCCGCCATCGCCGAACGTCTGGGCCTCAACCCTGAGGCCATCGTTTCCAGCGGTGGCGGTGACAACATGATGGGCGCCATCGGCACCGGCAACATCACGCCGGGTTCGATCACCATGAGCCTCGGTTCGTCTGGCACCGTTTATGCCTTCGCTGATGCGGGCAACGTCAGCGCACAGCCTTCGGTCGCGACCTTCTGTTCGTCGTCCGGCGGCTGGCTGCCGCTGATCTGCACCATGAACCTGACCAACGCTACCAGCGCCATCCGCGAGCTGTTCGCGTTGGACATCGGTGCGTTCAACGCCGCCATCGCCTCGTCGCCCATCGGTGCCCAAGGCGTGCTGATGCTGCCGTTCCTCAACGGCGAACGCGTTCCCGCCCTGCCCCACGCCACCGGCAGCATCCTCGGACTGGACAGCACCAACCTGACCCAGGCCAACCTGTGCCGCGCCGTGGTCGAGGGCACCACCTTCGGCCTGCGTTACGGGCTGGATCTGTTGCGTGAGAGCGGGATCAAAAGCGCCAACATCCGGCTGATCGGCGGCGGCGCGAAAAGCGCGATCTGGCGGCAGATCGTCGCCGACATCATGGACACCCCGGTCGTCTGCACCACCGGCACTGAAGCGGCCGCCCTGGGCGCGGCGATTCAGGCCGCCTGGTGCCATTCACACGCCAGCGGCGGCAACGAGGCATTGCAGGCGCTGTGCGAACGTTGCGTCAGCCTCGACGCCAGCAGTGAAACGAAACCGCTGCCTGAACACGTGGCCGCGTACCATACGGTTTATCAGCACTACCGCAATCAATTGCAGGGCATCTGACGACTGCCCTTAATGGAGCACCTATGTATCTGGTCTGTGGCGAAGCACTGTTCGACTTTTTCAGTCAGCCGGACAGCGCCCAACTCAACAAAATCGGCTACCAGGCCATCGCGGGCGGCTCGCCGTTCAACGTCGCAGTCGGCCTGCGTCGATTGGGCGTGGACGCCGGTTTCTTCGCCGGTATTTCCACGGACTATCTGGGCAAACGCCTGGCGGCGGTACTGAAAGAAGAAGGCGTGCGGGATGATTTTCTGATTCATTTCGACGCCCCGACCACCCTGTCGATGGTCGCAGTGGGCGCCGATGGCTCGCCGCAATACAGCTTCCGGGGTGAAGGCTGCGCCGACCGCTTGCTGACGACCGATCAACTCCCGGTGCTGGACACCAGCGTTCGCGGCTTGCACGTGGGATCATTCTCGTTGGTCGTCCAGCCGGTAGCCGATACGCTGCTGGCATTGGTGCGACGCGAAAGCGGCCAGCGCCTGATCACCTTCGACCCCAACGTGCGCTTGAACCCGGCACCGAGCATCGAGCTGTGGCGTACCCAGGTGGCCCAATTCGCCGAGCACGCGCACATCATCAAAGTCAGCGACGAAGACCTGCATCTGCTCTACCCCGACACCGACGCGGAAACCGAGGCCAAGGGCTGGCTGCAACACAACTGCCAACTGGTGATCATGACCCGTGGCCGTCAAGGCGCCACCGTCTTCACCCGCGAGCTCGGCCACTGGTCCGTCCCGGCCCGCGACGTCAAGACGGCGGATACCGTCGGCGCCGGTGACACCTTCCAGGCCGCGCTCATTACCTTTCTGACCGAACGTCACCTCGACACCCCGGCGAGCCTGCCAGGATTGAGCCGCGAGACGCTGACCGACATGCTCAATTTCGCCGTGGCTGCGGCGGCGGTGACGTGCACGCGGGTGGGGCCGGATTTGCCGTATCGGGATCAGGTGGTTTGACGCACCACCCTTTTCTAACATGCGAAAAAAACCGGCGTAATGCCGGTTTTTACGTCTTGAACTCACGCCCGCCAAAATACCGGGTCCGAAACGTCCAGCAGGTCCGCAAAGGTCTTAGGCATGCCGCCGTTGCGCAACAAAGCTTTGAATGTGGCGTAGACATCTGTTCTCGCGCCATCCTTACGTAACGTTGTTTCGTCGTTCAGCCATGCATAAACGATTCGACGTGAGGCGTCGTTCCTGAATTGAAAGAACAGTCGGTAGCGATGAGGAAGCCCTGATTTGACCCTGCGCCAATGACGGCAGTCTTTTCCCAAGGTATTCCCTAGTACGTACCCCTGCGCAGCCGGGTTCTCGGGAACACGCTCTCGAACGGAAGTGTCGACCTTCTCGAAAAATTTGTAGTGGGGATGATGGTGAAATCCGCTGGGGTCGCGGTCGACAAGCGACTCAACCTCTTCAATCAGTGATTTGAGGCGGTTCAGAAAAAGCGGATGGCCGAAGAGCGCCCAACCATTGATTACTGTCGTCCCTGCCTGCATGGATCACCCCTCCAACAGGTGATCGTTCTCGCGGTTGGCGTTCGCCTTCGCTCTCAGACGCTCCATTCGGGAGAGCAATGACGCTGGAATCGGCTTGATGTCATCGGGCCTGTCCGTCAGATCTGCTTGCACGAGTTGCAGGAAAGCTTTCTTGACGCGCTGAGCTTCACGCTCGGCAGCCATGGACACTATCTGTGCATTGAATCGAGACATGACTCACTCCTTGAGTAGAGGCGGTTGACTGAACATAGGCAGGACTATACCGCAACCCTTCGCATTCGATGGACTACGCGATTCAACTTATCGGAGACGGGAGATGTAGGAAGACACCACTGAATTCGCCGCGAATTGGCTGAGGTTCAATCAAAAAAAGGGGCAGCCGGTGATCACCGCTGCCCCTTCTTCATTCATCCCCCACTCCGCCAACACCCAAGACTCAGGCCATTTCCGCCTTCGCCATGGCGATCTTGGCCTTGACCTCTTGCTCAGCGGTTTGCAGCTCGGTTTTCTGTTTCTGCAGGTCAGCCACTTTCTTGTCCACCGCCGCTTGTTGCTCCGGCGTCATGGCGTCGTACTGTTCCTTGCTCACGCCGGTCAGCTGCTGACGCACCTTCTCGGCATCGGTCTGGTTCATGTACGCCAGGAAATCGGCCTTGGCCGAAGAACTGCTACTGGTGCTGGTGTCGCTGTTATCGACCGCCGCCATTTCGGTATCGACGGTTTTGCTCACGCTGTCCGTCGACGCGATCTGTTTGTCACCGGTGGCCGCGAACGCAGCTGCCGCAGCCGCTTTGTCTTCATCCGACACCTTGGACGTGGCGTTGGCCAGGGAGGCTTTGAGGTTCACCATCATTTTGGCGAAAGACTCGTTGTAGCCCTGATCCGCGCTGCTTTGGGTGGAGCTGTCGGTACTGCCCGCCAGTGCGGCAACCGGCGCGGAAGCGCTGGCCGTCGCAGCGGTGTACGCATCCTTGTCTGTCGTGTCGTAGTGCGTGTGAGCCACGGCCTTCGACACGAAGTGCTGGATCGTACTGTTATCAATGATCATCTTTCACCTCCTTATCAGGTTATCGATGCACCCTCGACAGCAGCAAAAGCAATGCCACATGCTGATACATATGCTGAAAGGCCCGCCCTACGCGGGGTGCAAGGGATAGAAGGTTTCGAAGGAAGCGGCAATGTCGGCGCTGCCTTGCCGGGAACGGCAGGCCTTCGCCGCTCTGGCCGCTCAGCGCGGCGGCTGTTGGTCCTGCAAACGCAGGCCCCAGTCACGCAGGGAGGCCACCACGGGCCCGACTTCCCGGCCCTTGGCGGTCAGCAGGTATTCGAGCCGCGGCGGATGCTGCTCGTACAGACGACGCTCGATCAGACCGTTGGCTTCCAGGGCCTTGAGCCGGGTGGACAGCGTGCTCGGGGCGCACCCCTTGAGCGAGTCCTGCAAATCCTGAAAACGTCGCGAGGGGTTACGCAGCAGGTCGCGCAGGATGAGGATCACCCAGCGCTCGCCGATCACCTCCAGCGCGGTGATCACCGGGCAAAAGGCGTAGTCGGGAAAGGCTGGACGGTTATCGGGATCGGATTCGGACATGGGCGCGAGTCTAGCAAGGGCGTATTGAGCTGGAAAGCCTGGGTTAACTGTGTGCCATCCTCGTATCTGCATGGCTTGCCAACGGTGGCGATATTACAGAGTCACCGCCGGCAAGCCGGACTGCTGAGCGGCCGCAGGGGTCATGAACCTATGGGTCAGAGCAACTCACTCAAATCCAGTTTCTCCTGTGGCACTGGCATCGAGAAGTAATACCCCTGCGCCTGCCCTGCCCCCATTTCACGCAGCAATTGCAACGTATCGGCGTCTTCTACCCCCTCGGCGACCACCGTCAGCCCCAGCGATTCGGCCATGCGCACGATGGCGCGGACGATGGCGCGGCTGCGGGAGCTGGTGGTCAGTTCGAGGGTGAAGGACTTGTCGATCTTCAGGCCGCTGAAATGGTACTGGTGCACGTAACTGAGCGACGAGAATCCCGCGCCGAAGTCGTCAAGCACCGTCGAGACGCCGTTGTCCGCCAAGTGCTTCATGGCCTGACGCGCCAGTTCCGGTTCGGCCACCAGCGCCCCTTCGGTCAATTCCAGACAGATGCGCGACGGCGCCACGCCATGTTGCGCGAGCAGCCCCAGCACTTCGCCAGCGAATTCCGGTCGGCTGATGCTGTAGCTCGAACAGTTGACGTGCACGGTCGGCCAATGGGCATGACTGGGCTGCGCCAACATCGCCACCACCTGTTGCAGCATGTAATAGTCCAGCCGTCCAATCAGGCGCAGGCCTTCCAGCGCGGGCAGGAACAGCCCCGGCGCGATCACTCGGCCATCGGCCTGACGCCAGCGGATGAGCGCTTCCAACGCCAGAATTTTGCCCGTGGCAACGTCGATGATCGGCTGAAAATACGGCAGCAATTCGTCAGTGCGCTTGAGGGCGTTACGCAACGCACCCTCCTGCTCCATCTGGTCGGACACCTCGCGCCGCACTTCCTGGTTGAACACGGCGTAACTGTCGCGCCCGGCGTTCTTGACCCGGTACATCGCCGTGTCGGCATCTCGCAACAGGTCGGCCGGCTCTTTGTGGAATTGCAGATCAGCGCCGACCACCCCAATGCTGCACGACGAAAACACCGCATGTCCGTCGATGTAGAACGGCACATCGAATGCCAGCAGGATGCGCTCGGCAATCGCCACCGTGACGTCAGGCGGCGCGGAGTAGGCCAGTACCGCAAACTCATCGCCACCCAAGCGCGCCAGCAGGTCACTCTCGCGCATGCAACTGCGCAGCCGGTCAGCCGCTTGAATCAGCAACAGATCCCCCGAATGATGCCCAAGGCTGTCGTTGACCATTTTGAAGCGATCCAGGTCGATGAACATAACCGCGAGGTCCTGACCGTGAGCGCAAAAATCCTGCCACGCGCCTTGCAGACGGTGCTGCAAGTGGCTGCGATTAGGCAACCCGGTCAGGGAATCGTGAGCGTTTTCGTGCTGCAACTTGGCGTTGGCGTAGTCCAGCTCTCGGGTGCGGTCCTGCACCCGGGCTTCCAGTCGTACGTTGGCCGTGTGAATGGCCTCCGCCGCGCTACGACGGGACAGCGCCGTGTCGATGTGTCGCGAGACGAACGTCAGCAAATCCTGATCACGCAGCGAATAGCTGACATGGGGCGAATAACTCTGCACCGCCAGCACGCCGCGCACGGTGTCGCCGTCAAACAGCGGAATGCCCAGCCAGGAACAGGAGCGATTGATCTCGTTCTGAATCGTGATTTCGCCATTGCCTTCCAGACGTCGCGCCTCGGCACTGTCGATCAGGCACGGGCGACGCTGGCGAATCACGTACTCAGTGAAACCGCGCTCGCCGCGACGGGGGTCCGGGCGGCGGGTCAGCCGTTCGTCGACGTAGTACGGAAAGGTCACCTCGTCCGTGGCGTCGTCGTAGAGCGCAATGTAGAAGTTCAGGGCAAACAGCAGTTCGCCGACAATCCCGTGCAGGCTCTTGAACAGGTCGGTCATGTCCCCCGGCTGACTGGACAATTCGGTGATCTGGAACAGCGCGCTCTGCAAATGCTCGGCCCGCTCGCGGTCGGCGACTTCATTGCGCAGGGCGTCGTTGAGCCGCGACAGCTCCAGCGTGCGGCGCACCACGGTTTCTTCCAGGTGCGCACGGTGCAGGATGCGGTCCAGCGCCATGGCCACGTGACGCGCGACCACCAGAAACAGCTCTTGATCCTCGACGCTGTAGACCCGTGACAGGTCGTAGACTTGCATCGCCAGCATGCCGAACACGTCGTCGGAAGCGTTCTTCAGCGGCGCCCCCATCCAGAATTCGGGCCGATGCCCGACGCAGTAAAACCGCTCCTGAGACTGGGCGCGTTCGATTCCGGCCGCGTCTACAAACAACGGCTGCTCGGTGGTCAGCACATAACCGGTCATGGACAGCCGTTCCGGATCGAGAAACTCCTGGGTCTCGGCTTCCAGCGCGTCGACATCGGTGATGTCGATGTAATAGGGATAGGTGATCTTGCCGCTGTGGCCTTCGTACAACGCCAGATAGAAGTTCTCGGCGTCGATCAGGGTCGACAGCTGCCGGTGCACGCCTTGCAGAAACGCCGGGCGGTCACGGGTCGAACTGGCCAGATAGGTGATTTCGTACAGCACCCGTTGAGTGGCTTGGGCCCGAGTCAGAGCATCGGTCTGCAACCGCAGTCCCAGTTTGCTTGCCAGGGCCAGTAAAAACGGATTGCTCGACTCGCGTTCGGGGGTCAGTAACCAGCCCAGCGGGCTTTCGCCATGCCCGGTCACCCAGCGGTGTAATCCATGATCACGACAGAAAGCGTCGAAGCCTTCACGGGGAATGAGTGACGGCCACTCGGTCGCGGCATCGCCCTGCCCCAACAAATGCATGTGCCGGTTGGCACGGTAGGCGGCCCAGCTCAATCCGGGGGTCGCGCTGGTCGCAGCTTTCAGCACTGCTTCGAGAGAGTTTTCGTCGATCATCGATGTCGCATTTTCCGAAACATCATCTGCCAGACACGCTGTTTCCTCGGTCGCCGGCGAGCGCTGAACGGGATTCGTGACGTGGGAATTCATAGGCGCTCCATTGCCAGCGTGGGACTGAGCTATCTTCATGGGGTCTGACTGAGGGATGCAAGCGCCATATTCGTTCCAGCTGCCTATAAACGACGAAAAAAACGCGATTTCACGACATTTCACGTGACAGTTGCCTGAGTCTCAGTTCTATATCGGCAGCCAACCGTTGAAATGAAAGATTTTCCGCGCACGCCGGTCAGATCGACCTACATCATATGATCGTCTTTCGACTGCTGACCTTTCGAGGTTCTCGCCTGTCTAAATCCTTGCCAATTATCCGCAACCAACCCCATTGCCTCAGGTCATTAACTCTGGGGTGATGCTGCTCCCCCCAGTGGCAACGCTTTCTCCGCAAGACGTCGATGCCGAACGCAACGAGTACGTCGGGGGATTGGCGAGAAATCTTCAACAGTGCATGCAGTTATTCGAATGAATGCTCGGTTCGCTCATTGTTTATCGTGGGTGACTTGACGCTTTCACTGCCGCAGATGCCCGTTCGCTGCTCAACCGTCAGCGCCGGGCCTGACTCAATGCTGACGAGGAACCTGTCCATGACCGATCAGCCTGATCACAAAGAACCTGTGTCCGACCTCACGGCCTTCACCGTGCCGTCGCGACGAAATTTCCTGAAATCCATTGGCGTGTCCGGCCTCGCGGCAGCCACGGCTCCGATGTGGACCCAAGCCCTCGAAGCCCAGGCCGCCGTGGCCGACGACGTCGATCCGCCCGCCAAAGACGAACGGCGCATGACTCTCAAGGTCAACGGCCAGGCCCACACGCTCAACCTCCCGGCCAATGCCGCATTGCTGGACGTACTGCGTGATCGCCTGCAGCTGACCGGCACCAAGAAAGGCTGCGACCACGGCCAGTGCGGTGCGTGCACCGTTCACGTCAACGGCACGGCCATCAATTCGTGCTTGTCGCTGGCGGCCATGCACGAAGGCGACGAGATCACCACCGTCGAAGGTCTGGCGAAGGACGGCAAACTGCACCCGGTGCAGGAAGCGTTCTGGGAACACGACGCCTACCAGTGCGGTTACTGCACCAGCGGCCAGATCATGAGCGCCGTGGCGGTGTTGCAAGACAAAAACATTGGCAGCGACGACCACAGCGTGCGCGAAGCCATGAGCGGCAATATCTGCCGATGTGGCGCCTACAAGAACATCCTGGCGGCCATTCAAAGTGCGCGGATCAAATTGCAGGAGGTGACCTGATGAGAGCCCTCGATTATGTGCGCGCCAGCAGCGTTGAGCAGGCCGTGGCGGCCCACTCGAAAAGCCAGACCGCCTTCTTTCTCGCGGGCGGCACCACCCTGCTGGACCTGGTGAAGCTGGACGTGATGCCCGCCGACCAGGTCATCGACGTCAATCACCTGTCCCTCAAGCAGGTCGAGGTGCAGAAAGACGGCAGCGTGCGCGTCGGCGCGTTGGTGACCAACACCGCCCTCGCCCACCACCCTTACATTCTTGAGCACTACCCGGTGCTGTCCCAGGCGTTGCTATCCGGCGCCACCACGCAGTTGCGCAACAAGGCCACCACGGCGGGCAACGTCATGCAGCGGGTGCGCTGCAATTACTTCCGCGACGGCCATTCGGCCTGCAATAAACGCGAACCGGGTTCGGGCTGTGCCGCCATCGACGGCCATAACCGCAGCGTGCACGCGGTGCTGGGCACCAGCGATCAATGCATCGCGACCCACCCGTCGGACATGTGCGTGGCGATGGCGGCGATTGGCGCGAAGGTCGAGGTGCAAGGGCCGAAGGGTTCACGCAGCGTCGACTTTCTCGACTTCCATTTGCTGCCGGGTTCGACCCCGTGGAAAGAGCACGCCTTGCAGGATGACGAGTTGATCACCCACGTGGTGCTGGATGCGCCGCTGGCGAACAGCAAGTCCGGTTACCTGAAATTGCGTGACCGTGCTTCGTACCAGTTCGCCCTCGCCTCCAGCGCGGTGATTCTGGTGATGGATGGCAACACCGTGCGTGAAGCGCGCATCGCGATGGGCGGCGTCGGCACCAAGCCGTGGCGTGCCCAGGAAGCGGAGCGCGCCTTGAAAGGCGCGACGTTGACCCCGCAGAACATGGAAAAAGCCGCCGCCCTTGCGTTGCAGGGCGCCAAACCGTACCGCCACAACGCCTACAAGATTGCCCTCGGGCAGCAGGCGATCGTGCGCAACCTCAGCACGCTGACGGCCTGATCGGGAGGATCGAGACATGACGGATTCAAACATGATCGGCGCGGCGCCCCGGCGCATCGACGGCCGACGCAAGGTCACCGGCACCGCGATGTATGCCTCTGACCATCACCTGAAAAACATGGCCTACGGCTACGGCGTGTTCAGCACCATTGCCAGTGGCAAGGTGACCGGGCTGGACCTGGACGCCGCGCGCCAATCCCCCGGCGTGCTGGACATCTTTCACCATGGCAATTTCCCTGAGCTGTACCACAACTCGACATTGCCGATGTCGTTCGCGCAGATCCTCAAGGCCGCCAAGTCCGATGAAAGCCGTCTGCCGTTCGAAGACGACACGGTTTACTACGCCGGGCAGTTCGTCGCGCTGGTGGTGGCCGACACCTTCGAACACGCAAGAGCCGCGGCCTATAAGGTCAAGGTCAGCTACAGCAAGAGCGACGCCGTGGCCAACCTCGAACAGGGCATGAAGGCGGGCAAGCTGCAGGACGGCAGCCCCGGCCACAGTCGTGGCGACGCGGGTGCGGCATTCGACAGCGCCGCCCACAGCATTGATGCGACCTACACCACTCCCGTCGAAACCCACAACCCGATGGAAATGCACGCGACCGTCGCCAGTTGGGAAGACGGCCGGTTGATCGTTTACGAAGCCAGCCAGGGCGTCGTTGCGCATCGCAATTCGCTGGCGAAAATCTTCGGTCTGATCCCGGAAAAGGTCGAAGTCCGTGCGCCGTTCATTGGCTCGGGCTTCGGCAGCAAGCTGTGGATCTGGCCCCACTCCGTCGCCGCCAGTGGCGCGGCGAAAGTGCTCAATCGCCCGGTGCAACTGGTCGTGCCCCGCGAGCAGATGTTCACCACCACTGGCCACCGGCCGGAAACCCGTCAACGCCTGCGCCTCGCCACGGATGACAAGGGCAAGTTGGTGTCGGTGCGTCACGAATCGATCAACACCACGTCGTTTACCGACCCATACAAGGAAAACTGCGGGACCTCGACCAAAAGCCTCTACAGCTGCGCCAACGTGCTGACCAGCCACAAGATCATTGAGGTCAATCGCGGCACGCCGACATCGATGCGTGCGCCGGGGGCCGCGCCGGGTCTGTTCGCGCTGGAGTCGGCGATGGACGAGATGGCCGACAAAATCGGCATGGACCCGCTGGCGTTCCGCAAGCTGAATGTCTCCGAACGCGACGAAAGCCAGAACTTGCCGTGGTCGAGCAACCATTTGCAGGCGTGCATCGATCAGGCCGGCGAGCGCTTTGGCTGGAGCAAGCGCGATCCGAAGCCGGGCTCGATGAAAGACGGTCACGAGATCATCGGCTACGGCATGGCGGCTTGTAACTGGGACGCCTACCGCACGCCTGCGGAGGCGCAAGTGTCGTTGCGCGCCGACGGCACGGCCTATGCGATCTGCGGCGTGCAGGACATCGGCACCGGCACCTACACCATCGTCGCGCAGGTGGTGAGCAGCATCACGGGCATCCCGCTGGACAAGATCGAGGTCGAATTGGGCAACTCGTCGTTCCCGCCTGCCCCGGTGTCCGGCGGTTCCTGGGCAACGGCCAGCGTGCTCCCCGCGATTGCCGAAGCGACGCGTCAGGCGGTCGAGCAATTGAAGGCCCTCTCCACGGCGCCGAAAGGCGTGTTTGCCGGGGCCAAGGCCGATCAGGTCAGCTTCGAGCAGGGTCAGTTGAAGAGCGGCGACAAGACCTTCGCGATTGCTGACGTGCTCAAGGCACAGAAACAATCCAGCGCCTTTGGCGAGGCCAAGACCGGCATGAATGACACCAGCAAGCATTCGTTTCGATCGTTCGGGGTGCACTTCGTCGAGGTGCGTTGGGACCCGGGGATTTCCCGCTTGCGTGTGGCGCGGGTCGTCAGTGCGATCGACGTCGGCAAGGTGATCAACCACAAGACTGCGCTCAATCAGGTCGAAGGAGCGATTGTGATGGGCGTCGGCATGGCGCTGTTCGAAGGCACGGACTTCGATGAGCGCAACGGCATGCCGGTGAACAACAACTACGCCGAGTACGTGGTGCCGGTGCATGCGGACCAGCCGGAGATCGACGTGATTCTGCTCGACTACCCGGACTATGAACTGAACGAGTTCGGGGCACGGGGGATTGGCGAGATCGGCATCACGGGCCTGGCCGCTGCGGTGGCGAATGCCGTGGCCCATGCCACCGGCAAGCGGATTCGTGATTTGCCGATCACCCTGGACAAGCTGATGGAGTTACCACCGACCCTGAGTGCGTAAAGCAAGGTTGTGCCATCCGCAATAATCCGGGATGCCACTGTTCCTGTGGGAGCGAATTCATTCGCGAAAAATCGTACATTCGGCACACATGCTTCGGATGTACGAATGCCTCGCGAATGAATTCGCTCCTACAGGTTCAGCGGTGTGATTCAGCTCCCACGGGAGCCTACGAGCAGGATCAAAAGCAGCGGATCAGCTCGACTCCGGCTGTATCCGGTCGCGCCCCGCCATCTTCGCGGCATACACCCCGGAATCCGCCCTCAACAGCAGCGCGTCGGCGCCCTCGCCTTCGCGCCAGCTGGCAATGCCGAAACTTGCGGTAACCCGTCCCACGCCATCGACTGGCTGCGTGCGCAGGGCGGACCACAGCTCCACCGCCAACCCGTAGGCCTGATCGCTATCGGTGTCGGGGCACAGGACCATGAATTCTTCCCCACCAAGCCGGCAAAAGACGTCACTGCGCCGCAACCGATGACACAACCGCTCGCAGATGGCTTGCAGCACATGATCGCCCACGGCATGGCCCAGTTGATCGTTGATGGCCTTAAAGTGGTCGATGTCCAGCATGACCACGGAGAACATGCCACCGTACTGTTCGACACGGAACACCTCGGCCTGTAGACGCTCCTGAAAATAACGCCGGTTGTAGACGCCCGTCAGCGCATCCGTCACGGACATCGTGCGCAGTTCTTCCTCTACCCGTTTGCGCTCGGTGATGTCCAGGCACACGGCCAGGTAGCCGATCCATTGATCGTGCTCGTCGAGGACCGGGCTGACCTGCATGTTGACCTGCAAATGGCTGCCGTCATGGCGCACCAGCGTCCAGTCATTGGCCTGATGGCCGTGCTCTTGCACCGCTTCGATCAGCATGACTTCCACGGTGTCGACCACCCGGTCATAGCGCTGGCTCAATTCATTGACATGGGCCGCCAGCTCGGAAGGCAGGTGCAGCTCACACAAGGTCCGGACGCCGCAGATGTCCGAGCTGTCGTAACCGAGCATTTTTTCGGCGCCGATGTTGAAGGTGGTGATCAGGCCGTTCATGTCCGTGGCAATGATTGCCACCTGGGTGGCCGCGTCCAGCACATTGCGTAACTGACTGTGGGCGGTGCGCAGTTGCTGTTCGCGCTGGCGCAGCTGCGTCGTGCTTTGCTCCACCATCCGCAAGGCGCGCTGACGCTGGCTGATCAGCACGTACAGCAAGGCACTCAGCATGAAACTGAGCAGCGCGCCGAGGATCACCAGGCTGTCGTTGGACGAAGGGTTGGCACCGATGAAGACGGAGGTCGGTCGCACTTTCAACTGATAGATGCGGCCCGCAAAATTCAGGGTTTTGGTGATGGAGAGGTCGCTGACCGCTGCGTTGGCGGCTGACTGATACAGCACGTCGGATTCCGGCGCTCCCGTGATGTCTTCGAGCCTGAGGTTCAGGTTGTCTTCGGCACTCAACGGCAAGCCTTCAGTCATCATTTTATGAAGGCTGATGACCGCTACCAAAAATCCCTGCAATGCCCCCAGCGAAGAGGTTTCGGGGTGCGGGCGGGACTGAACGGGGGCCACTAGCAGGATGCCTTTGCTGTTTTCCGTTTCGAGACCTACCAGGTTCATGTGCGGTGAAGCAGCCATTTCGCCGGTCCAGATCGCCCGCTCAAGGGTCTCCTGCCGCACACGCTCGGAATTCACGTCAAAACCCAACGGCAATTCGAGGGTACTTCGGCTTTGAGAGAAACGCACCGGGTAATAAACCGGGCGCCTGTTCGCGACCGCCAAGCTGCTGCCCCCATCCAACTCTCGAATGGAATAGTTGCGCACCCCGGCATCCCGAGCGCTCTTCTCAAACGCCTCGCGATCACTGTCCAGGACTTTGGGCGCCCATGAATACGCTTGGGTGAAGGTCAACAGAGGGCGGGCGAAGCCGTTGTACTCCTCTTCGGAAACGTCATCGGAGTACACGAAGAACCGGCGCAGGCTGTCCAGTCGTCGCAGTTGCCCCTCTAAACGGTCCTGAATGCGGCTCACTCGCTCGGCGGCCAGCAAGTCGAAGCGTTGACGCAACTGACGCTGATACACCTCGACGTTGGCCAACGCCAGGAGCGCGGTCAGTACGGCACCGGCAGAGAAAACAAGCCCGGCAACCGCCCACGACGACGTGTCTTCATTAATGAAGCCAAGGATCTTCGCGCTGGACCGGTTAGACGACATAGGCTGAACTCATGGCGCCACGTGCTGCCGTGGCACGTGGCCAGAGTTAACTTATAGCTATTCGCCATTAGTTTGCCTAGTGCTGCGTGTCCGTCAGCATCTCGCGACCCCGGATGCCCGCCGTTGCAGCGGGTGCCGGAGCCGATGCGGTATCGATTCAGCGCGCGGTGATCTTCCAGGCGCGGTGGATCTTGCCGTTTCGCGTGAAGTCCGGATCGATGGTTTGCTGAGTGATTTCCTCGACCGCGTACCGTTCGGCGAGGTTTTCTTCCAGCTGGAACTTGCGGAAGTTGTTGGAAAAATACAGCACGCCGCCGCTGGCCAGACGCGCCATCGCCAGGTCAATCAGTTGCACCTGATCGCGCTGCACGTCGAACACCCCTTCCATGCGCTTGGAGTTGGAGAAGGTCGGCGGGTCGATGAAGATCAGGTCGTATTCGTCGCGACTCGCTTCCAGCCAGGCCATCACGTCGCCCTGTTCCAGACGGTTCTTGTCAGAAAAGCCGTTGAGCGACAGGTTGCGGCGCGCCCAGTCCAGGTAGGTTTTTGACAGGTCGACGCTGGTGGTACTGCGCGCGCCGCCTTTGGCCGCATGCACGCTGGCAGTCGCGGTGTAGCAGAACAGGTTCAGGAAACGCTTGCCCGCCGATTCGCGCTGGATGCGCATCCGCATCGGGCGGTGATCGAGGAACAGACCGGTGTCGAGGTAGTCGGTCAGGTTGACCAACAGCTTGACGCCGCCTTCGTTAACCTCGTTGAACTTGCCTTGGGCGCTCTGACGCTCGTACTGCCTGGTCCCACTCTGACGCTCACGGCGTTTGACGATGACGCGGCTCTTATCGATGTTCAACGCTTGGGGAATGGCCGCCAAGGCATCGAACATGCGGATCGACGCCTTATCCGGGTCGATGGACTTCGGCGCGGCGTATTCCTGGACGTGGACCCAGTCGTGGTACAGGTCGATAGCCATCGCGTACTCGGGCATATCGGCGTCGTACACGCGGTAGCAGTCGATGCCTTCGCGCTTGACCCACTTGCCCATGGCCTTGAGGTTCTTTTGCAGGCGATTGGCGAACATCTGCCCGCCTTCGCTCAGGCGTGGCTGCTCGATCACCGGCGCGGGCGCTGGCGCCGGTTTGATCGGGTTGCCGTTCTTGTTGAATTTACGCTCTTGCGGCTCATCCGGGGTCTGGTCGTAGGCCGCCTGTTCGCGCTCGGCCTGACGCTGCTCGGGGGTGCGACGCTCGCCGGTGACGAACTGATCCGGCAACACCTTGATCAGCAGCAGCTTGCACGGCAAGGCGCCGTTCCAGAACGCGTATTGCTTGTGGCTGCGGATGCCCATGCGCTTGCCCAGGTCCGGCGCGCCGGTGAACACGGCCGCTTCCCAGTTCAGACAGGCCTGACGCAGACGCTCGCCCAGATTCTGGTAGAGGTACAGCAGGCTCGCTTCGTCGCCCAGACGTTCGCCATACGGCGGGTTGCAGATCACCAGCCCTTTTTGATTCTGGTCCGGACGCGGCTCGAAGGTCGCGACTTCGCCTTGATAAATCTTGATCCAGTCCGACAGTCCGGCGCGCTCGACGTTGTTGCGACCCGGCTGGATCAGTCGAGGATCGGCTTCGTAGCCGCGAATCCACAGCGGCGGCTTGGCCAGACCGGCCTCGGCGCGGGCCTGGGCTTCGTCATGCAGCTTGCGCCACAACGCCGGGACATGGCCCAGCCACGCGGAAAAACCCCAACGCTCACGCTTGAGGTTCGGTGCAATATCGGCAGCGATCATTGCCGCTTCGACCAGGAAGGTCCCCACGCCGCACATGGGGTCGGCCAGCGCGCCGCCGTCCGCCGCAATACGCGGCCAGCCGGAACGAATGAGAATGGCCGCCGCGAGGTTTTCCTTCAGCGGCGCCGCGCCCTGCTGCAAGCGATAGCCGCGCTGGTGCAGGCTGTGGCCGGACAGGTCCAACGAAAGAATCGCTTCGCCACGGTCCAGCCGCAGGTGGACGCGCAGGTCAGGGTTGAGTTTGTCGATCGACGGACGCAGGCCTTCCGGGGTGCGCAGGCGGTCGACGATGGCGTCCTTGACCTTCAACGCGCCGAAGTGGGTATTGTCGATGCCCGAACCATGCCCACTGAATTCCACGGCCAGGGTGCCATCCGGTTCCAGATGGTCGGCCCATTCGATGTCATGCACGCCGTGGTACAGATCTTCGGCATCTTTCATCGGGAAGCGTTTGAGGACCAGCAGCACGCGGTTGGCCAGACGCGACCACAGGCACAGCCGGTAGGCGGTTTCCATGTCGGCGCTGCCCCGAATCGTCGAGGTGTGTTCGCGGGTGTCCTGGAGGCCAAGTGCGGTGGCTTCCTCGGCGAGCAGGCCCTCAAGACCTTTGGGACAGGTGAGGAAGAGTTCGTATTGGTCCGACATGAGATTTCCAGAGCCTTCGGCTATGTGGCGGGACAACGCATCGTCCGGCCCGATTCAACAGACGTCTTTCGTGGAGACGTCCGGGTGGCACACGGTTGTGCCGCTCCGCCGCGTCGAATGATTTCGAGTACGGCAGTTATGCCCGTCAGAACGTCCAACAAGCATGTTTGTTCTTAAAAAACCGCTATTCAGCCCGACGACGGCAGTAATAAAAAGTCACATCCTTGACCCTTCGTCGTTTTAAATCTGACGTCAAACAGCCATCAGCTGTCCATGAGAATGAGTCGCAAATTTCATCAAGCCCCTCGGTTCAGGGGGCTTCGCGAAAAAAACACACTCGAAACGATTCAGTGCTTATGGTCTTAACGCCTCAATGGTTACGTTCTTATGACAAAACGGTCATTCACAGCATCCGAACCATTGGTTAGAACTCACCTCAGGCCTTCGTCGCAACGACGAGGGCACCATCGCCCGCGACGCCGGCAGCGGGCATGCAAAGGCAGAAGATTCTGCCCGACCTCGACATGAGGTCTCCAGGGACATAACAGTCAACAAACGAGGGCAACACCCTATGAGAAGACTTAAGCGTGATCCGTTGGAAAGAGCTTTTTCGCGCGGATATCAATACGGCGTAACTGGTAAATCCCGTGAGCTTTGCCCATTTACTCTACCGTCGGTGCGCCAAGCCTGGATCAATGGCTGGCGGGAAGGACGCGGCGACAACTGGGACGGTATGACCGGCACTGCGGGTATACACAGACTCAACGAACTTCACGCGGTCGGCTGACACTCAAATTACCAAAGGTACACTTCGACTCATCAGAATTTCTTCGAAAGAATCGACAATCTGCGTCTTAAACACCTAACCATGCACGCCCCATCCGGGCGGCGGGCTCAGGCCCAAGAGGGGCTCCATTACGGAGCCCCTCTTTATTTGAAGCCGCATTGTGTACCGAATGCTTAGCGAGTCATCGCCGCGATGGCGTCCACCGATTCGCGAATCAACGTCGGGCCTTTATAAATGAAGCCCGAATAGACCTGCACCAGACTCGCACCGGCCGCGATCTTTTCAGCGGCGTGCTTGCCTTCGGTGATCCCCCCCGCCGCGATGATCGGCAGCTTCCCGCCCAACTCACCGGCCAGCACCTTGACGATGTGAGTGCTCTTTTCGCGCACCGGCGCGCCGGACAGACCGCCCGCCTCGTCGCCATGTGGCAGCCCTTCGACACCCTGACGGCTCAGCGTGGTATTGGTCGCGATCACAGCGTCCATGCCCGACTCCAGCAGCGCACGGGCCACCAGCACGGTTTCTTCATCGCTCATGTCCGGCGCGATCTTGATCGCCAACGGCACACGTTTGCCGTGAATCTGGGTCAGTGCGTCCTGGCGAACGCGCAACGCTTCGAGGAGTTGCTTGAGGGAATCGCCGAATTGCAGGCTGCGCAGGCCCGGCGTGTTCGGCGAGCTTACATTGACGGTGATGTAACTGGCGTGGGCGTAAACCTTGTCCAGACAGATCAGGTAATCGTCCACGGCGCGCTCGACCGGCGTATCGAAGTTCTTGCCGATGTTGATGCCCAGTACGCCGGTGTATTTGGCGGCCTGCACGCGGCTGACGAGGTTGTCGACGCCCAGGTTGTTGAAGCCCATGCGGTTGATGATGGCTTCAGCGTGGGGCAGACGGAAAATCCTTGGCTTCGGGTTGCCGGGCTGCGGACGCGGGGTCACGGTGCCGATTTCGACGAAACCGAAACCCAGCTGGGCGAAGCCGTCGATGGCTGCACCGTTCTTGTCCAGACCGGCCGCCAGGCCCACCGGGTTCGGGAACTGCAAGCCCATGACCGTCACCGGCAACCGCGCGGGCGCCTTGTTGAACAGGCCATTGAGCCCCAGACGCCCTCCCGCGCCGATCAGGTCGATGGACAGGTCGTGGGAAGCTTCCGGGGAGAGTTTGAACAGTAACTGGCGGGCCAGGTTATACATGGGCGGGCGCGGCTCGTTTGAGGCTGAAGTCAGCCGCGGATTATAAACGTCCACAGGGGGCCAGCGCGAGGCATGTCGCGAACTTTGCACGGGACGGCGCAAAAGCCTGCGGAATGATCACAGCTGAGGCACGACACCCTCGCCGGCGCACCAAAGCGGAACAAAAACCTCCGACGCCCGCCACGATTCCCGCGAAACATCGACCGAACAGGCGATGGCCCACGTCTTGCTAAGTCAATCCCACAGGTAGCCAACGGCGGTTGCCCACACACTCGACAAAGACGTCGCTCACCCCTTCGCACAACGCGGACAGGGTGGCGGCGTTTTTTCGTTTGGGCTCAAAAAAAAACGGTGAAGCGCCAGACACGCTTTTCCCGCAACCAACCCCGCAGCGGTGCGAACGACACGCGCACCGGCGACGATTTCCGCAGATGAGGTGTGAGATGACGACAAGCTTCTGGAAAGCCGGACACAAACCCACGCTGTTCGCAGCGTTTCTTTATTTCGACCTGAGCTTCATGGTCTGGTATCTGCTCGGCCCGTTGGCGGTGCAGATCGCCGCTGATCTGCACCTGACCACTCAGCAACGCGGGCTCATGGTCGCCACGCCGATTCTCGCCGGGGCGATTCTGCGCTTCCTGATGGGCATGCTGGCGGATCAACTGTCGCCCAAGACCGCAGGCATCATCGGCCAGGTCATCGTCATCGTTGCCCTGCTCTGTGCCTGGCAACTGGGCATCCACAGCTATGAACAGGCGCTGTTCCTCGGCATCGCGCTGGGCATGGCGGGCGCGTCGTTCGCCGTCGCCCTGCCGCTGGCGTCGCAGTGGTATCCGCCACAACACCAAGGCAAGGCGATGGGCATCGCCGGCGCTGGCAACTCCGGGACCGTTTTCGCGGCGCTGATCGCCCCGGTATTGGCTGCGAGCTTCGGCTGGAGCAACGTGTTTGGCTTTGCCGCCATACCGCTGGTGCTGACGCTGGTGGCCTTCTCGTTCATGGCCCGCAATGCGCCAGAGCGTCCACCTCGCAAAGCCATGGCGGACTATTTCAAGGCGCTGGGCGACCGCGACAGCTGGTGGTTCATGTTTTTCTACAGCGTCACTTTCGGCGGGTTCATTGGCCTGGCCAGCGCCCTGCCCGGCTACTTCAACGACCAGTACGGCCTGAGCCCGGTCACGGCCGGTTACTACACCGCCGCCTGCGTGTTCGGTGGCAGCCTGATGCGTCCGCTGGGTGGCGCGCTGGCGGACCGTTTCGGCGGCATCCGCACGTTGTCCGGCATGTACGCCGTGGCAGCCATTTGCATCGCTGCAGTGGGCTTCAACCTGCCAAGCTCATGGGCAGCGCTGGGCCTGTTCGTCGCGGCCATGCTCGGTCTCGGGGCAGGCAACGGCGCGGTGTTCCAACTGGTGCCGCAACGTTTCCGCAAAGAGATCGGCGTGATGACCGGCTTGATCGGCATGGCGGGTGGCATCGGTGGTTTTCTGTTGGCAGCGGGCCTGGGTGCGATCAAACAGAACACCGGGGATTACCAATTGGGCCTGTGGCTGTTCGCACTGTTGGGCGTCCTCGCCTGGTTCGGCCTGATGAATGTCAAACGCCGCTGGAGAACCACCTGGGGGTCGGCAGCTGTTACGGCGGCGCGCGTTTGACGGGCTAAAAGGAACGGACGATGAATCAGCCCGCGATGCCGCCACCCGCCGTGCCCACCGGCCTGCAACTGCGCTTTGCCGAGTTCAGCGCTTGCGGCCCTCGTGCGGAGAATCAGGACGCCACGCGAACGGTGACCCCGGTTCCGTCACTGGCCGCCAGCAAGGGCTATCTCTTTGCAGTGGCCGATGGCGTCAGTCAGTGCACCGATGGCGGGCTGGCCTCGCGCTCAACGCTTCAGGCCCTGGCGCTGGATTACTACGCCACGCCGGAAACCTGGGGCGTGGCGCAAGCCCTGGATCGCTTACTGTCGGCGCAGAACCGCTGGTTGCAAGCCAACGGGCTGCTGACCACCCTCAGCGCACTGGTCCTGCGGGGACGTCGTTTCACCCTCGCCCACATCGGCGATTGTCGGGTGTATCGATGGCTCGACGGCACGCTGCAACGGATCAGCGAGGACCACGTCTGGGAACAACCGGACATGCGGCATGTGCTGAAACGGGCGTTGGGACTGGATCAGTACGTGGTCATGGATTACCTCGACGGTGAACTGCGGCAGGGAGAGCGGCTGCTGCTGATCAGCGACGGCGTGTGGGGGGTGTTGAGCGACAGCACTGTCCGCTCGATACTCAGCGAGCAGGATGACCTGGATGCCGCAGTCAATGCGTTGGTCACGGCGGCGCATTTGGCGGGCAGTCAGGACAACGCCACCGCGCTGTTGATTCAGGTGGACCAGTTGGGAGCTGACTCTCTGGGCGATGCGCTGATTCAGCTGCAACAATGGCCTTTGCCACCCAATCTGCGTGCCGGGCAATCATTCGAGGGCTGGCGCGTTGAAGCGGCATTGGGCGACTCGCGTCAGTCGCTCTTGTATCGGCTGAGGGACGCGCACGATCGCCCTTGGCTGTTGAAAACGTTACCCACCTCCCGCCAGGACGAAAACGGTGCCGCGCAGGCGCTGTTGCTTGAGGAGTGGTTTGTACGGCGCGTCGCCGGGCGCTTCTTTCCCGACGTGCATCCGTTGCCCGAACGGCAGCACCTGTATTACGTGATGCGCGAATACTCCGGCCAGACGCTCGCTCACACTTTTGCCCAACACGGCCCAATGGACTGGGCGCAGTGGCACACGCTCGCCCGGGACTTGATAAGCGCCCTGGGCCTGCTGCATCGGCGCAATATTTTCCATCGCGACATCAAACCGGAAAACCTGCTGATCGATGAGAACGGCGAGCTGCGGGTGCTGGATTTCGGCCTCGCGTTCTGTCCCGGCCTGTCCGTCGATGCCGCGGGCGATGTGCCCGGCACGCCGAGTTTCATTGCCCCGGAAGCCTTCAACGGTGCGCCCCCGGCCCCTTCTCTGGACCTGTACGCCGCCAGCGTCACGCTGTATTTCCTGCTCACCGGACATTACCCCCACGGCGAAATCGAAGCCTTTCAGCGCCATCGTTTCGGACAGCCCGTCCCGGCAAACCGTTATCGTCCTGACACCCCCGAGTGGCTCGAACGTCACTTGGACAAGGCTCTGCAAGCCGACCCAGCCAAACGTTTCGAAACCGCCGAACAGTGGCTGTTGGAACTTGAACGAGGAGAACTGAGCCTGCTGGACGCTCGCCCCAAGCCCCTGCTGGAGCGCGAGCCATTGAAAGTCTGGCGCGGGGTCGCGCTCGTCTCGCTGCTCCTGAACCTGTTGCTGTGGATCTGGGTGATCAAGCATTGAGGGCGATCTAATGTCGCTCAACGGACAGCCTTAGGCGATCAACTCCCAATCTGCGAGAAGGGATCGCCGCACGCAAGCGCGGCGAGCAATCATTGGGCTACCATCGCGCGCTGTATAAAGTTTTACATACCGTGATGAGGTGGTAACCGTATGAGACATCAATTGGGCCTGGCCGTCGCCTTGAGCAGCCTGATGTGGGCGGGTGCGTCGTCGGCATTCGCTGCTGACGATTTCCGGGTGGCCTACGCCGGATCGATGGGCGTGGTCATGGACAAATTCCTCGGCCCCGCATTTGCCACGCAACAGCACGTCAACTATCAGGGCCAGGGCGAAGGCGCCTACGGGCTTGCGCGCCTGCTGGCGTCGGGCAAAGCCACGGCAGACGTATTCGTCTCCATCACCCCTGGCCCGGTCGAAATTCTGCAAAAAGCCGGACTCGTGGACGAAGTGATACCCGTCGCCAGCACCCGCATGGTCATTGCCTACAACCCGAAAAGCACCTTTGCCGCCGCCCTCGCGGCCAGCAATCAACCCGGTGCCAAGACGCCGTGGTGGCAGGTATTGAAAGCGCCTGGCCTCAAGTTCGGTCGCACCGATGCCCGTGTCGATCCTCAGGGCCAGAACATCATCTTCAGCCTGATGCTCGCTGAGAAGTTCTATAAACAGCCCGGCCTGAGCAATGCCGTGCTCGGCGACGTACAAAACCCTGCGCAAGTCTACGGCGAAGGCGGCCTGCTGACGCGCCTGCAAGCAGGCCAACTGGATGCGGCTTCAGGTTACGAAAGCGCAACGCTGTCGGCCAAATTGCCTTACGTCGCGCTACCGGACGAGATCAACCTCAGCAACCCGACATTTGCCAAAAGCTGGTACGACACCGTCAGCCTGAACCTGACCGACAGCAAGGGCCAGCCTCAAACCCTCAGCCCGCAGCCACTGGTGTTCTACGCAGCCGTCCTGAAGAACGCCCCTGACCACAAACGTGGCGAGGCTTTCGTCGCGTATTTGCAATCCAGCCAAGGCCAGGCCCTGTTCACGCAAAACGGATATGGCCAGCCTAAAGGCGAAGCGCTGCACCCATGACGGCCCATGGACCGGCGCCAGGCCGGGTCGCCTGGTTGAGCGTTCCGGCCTGCGCGGTGCTGGCGGTGCCGTTCCTGACATTGATCAACGAGACGTCGTGGCATGACGCCCGGTTGGCCTACGGCGACTGGCAGGCAATCTTCACCTCACTGGGCCTGACCAGCCTGTCGATGCTGCTGATGATTGGGCTTGGGTTGCCATTGGCCTATTGGCTGGCGCGCAGCGGGTCGATCTGGAAGCGTGGGGTTCAATGCATGGTGTTGGTTGCCCTGCTCACGCCGCCACTGGCCATGGGCATTCTGCTCGTGTCGGCATTCGGACCTTACGGGTCGCTGGGCGAAGGCCTGGCGCGCCTGGGGATCGCGCTGTCGAACAACGTCGGCGCGTTCGTGCTGGCTCAGGTGTATGGGGGCTTGGCGTATTTCGTGTTATCGGCCACTTCTGCCTTTGAAGGCGTGCCTCGAACACTGGAAGAAGCGGCGCGCAGTCTGGGCTGCACAGGGTGGGAAACGTTCTGCCGCGTGACCTTGCCGTCGGCGCGGCGAGCCTTGGCAACGGGGCTTGCTATCGCTTGGGGTCGGGTGATTGGCGAGTTCGGCATTGTGATGGTGTTCGCCTATTTCCCGCAGGGTATCCCGGTGAAGCTCTTTGTCAATTTGCAGAATGATGGCGTTGACGCGGTGTATGCATTGGTGTGGTTGTTATTGCTGGTGACACTGCCGTTTCCACTGTGGTGTCTTTCAAAGTTTGCCAACAATACCCGCTATTAAATTGCCACTAACCAGTCAGTTCATTGGCCTCAATACCGATACATGGGTGCGACAATTCGCCACATATCAAACCTTTAAAACCCTCAGAAAAAGAAAAACCCGGCCGAGGCCGGGTTCTTCTGCAAAGCGGGGCTAATTACTTAGCTTGAGCTTCGACTTGTGCTTCTACGCGACGGTTAACAGCGCGGCCAGCCTCGGTTGCGTTGTCGGCAACTGGACGGGATTCGCCGTAGCCAACCGAGTTCACGCGGTTAGCGCCAACACCGTACTGGTTAACCAGAACTTGCTTAACGGCGTTTGCACGACGCTCGGACAGTTTCTGGTTGTAAGCGTCAGGACCGACGGAGTCAGTGTGACCTTCAACAGTGGTGGTGGTTTGTGGGTATTGCTTCATGAAGTCAGCCAGGTTTTTGATGTCACCGTAGCTGTTTGGCTTGACGACCGACTTGTCGAAGTCGAATTTCACGTCCAGCTCAACACGTACGACTTCAGCAACTGCCGGGCAACCGTTGGCGTCAACGGTAACGTTGGCCGGGGTGTCTGGGCACTTGTCGACGTTGTCGCACACGCCGTCGTTGTCGCTGTCGGAGCACACTTCAGCTACTGGAGCCGGTGCTGCTTCAACTTTCTTCGAGCCGCCGCCGAAGTTCACACCGATACCGACGCTTGGCGCCCACTCGGTGTCACCCTGGTCGATGTTGTACTGAGCTTCAACGCCAGCACGGGCGTAGAAGTTGTCAGTGAAGTACAGCTTGGCACCGCCGCCGATGTTGGCGAAGGTGGAACGGTTACGACCGCCGCTGCCGTTCTGACCGATGCTCTGATCGGAGAAACCAGCCGAGACGTATGGGCGCAGCATGTCGCCCGGATTGTTGAAGTGGTACAGAGCGTCCAGAGCGGTGTTCGCGCCCTTGATGTTCTTGCCATCGTCGCTGCGCACGTTGTGCACTTCGTCGTAGCCCAGACGCAATTCAACGTCGTCGGTCAGGAAGTAGCCAACAGAACCGCCGAACAGGTTGCCGTTATTTTTGAAATTACGAGCGCTGTCGAACTGTTCTTTCTTGGCGAAGCCTTCGATTTCGACTGCGCCTTGGCCTTGTGCCAGCGCGCCGAACGAAGTTGCGGCAACAATAGTACCAATGGCCAAGCCCAAGGTGTTTTTCAGTTTCATCCGTTAAATCCCCATCTGGTGATTGTAAAGCGGTCTCCCTTATCAGGAGACAACTCATCGGCAAGTCTATCAGAACTTGCCTGCTCGTTAGAGATATTTGCTCCGAGTTAAGTTTCGGTCACGCCTGCAAATTTCTCGCGTAATTTATCAAGTGCTCGTTTGTAGCGCATTTTCGTCGCACTCAGGCCCATGTGCATTATGTCTGCGATCTCCTGAAATTCCAGCTCTGCGACGAATCGCAGCACCAGGATTTCCCGGTCAATCGGGTTCACGTGCACCAGCCATCGATCGAGCCCGCCCTTTTCTTCTGGTTTTGGCGTCTTGTCTTCAGACGCTTCCTCGAGTGGGTCGAGACTCAAAGCGTCCATCAACCGACGCTTCCGACGCTCCTTTCTGTACTGCGTAATGCATTCGTTATACGTGATGCTGTAGAGCCAGGTTTTGAATTTCGATTTTCCCTCGAAATTTTTCAATCCATACAACACCTTAAGCATCACCTCCTGACAGACATCGTCAGCATCGCGATCGTTCCCCAAATATCGCGCACAGACGTTAAAAAGTGTCCGTTGGTAGCGCCGCATCAGCTCCTCGTAGGCCCGAGTCACGTGAAACAACTCGGCGTGCGAGCGCGCCACCAGCTCCTCATCGGAGAGCTCGCGGGGGTCGTATCGCTGTGAGAGCGGTTGGGGTTTATTCAAAACAGGCCGTGCCGACAGTCAGGTAAATGTCCACCGCGTCTCGGTTCTCCGGGATTTTGCGGCGGCATACATTAGCAGATTTGCCGGTTCAGCGGCTGCTCACCCGCTGTTCGAGAAGGATTCGGTTCGACAACGACACCAGTTCACCTTCCTCGGTCAGCAGCGTGGTTTTCACCGTGCCAATCTCTTCGATCTGCCCTTCGACCTCTCCAACACGCACTTGTTGCCCTACCTGATACAACTCTCTCACATAAATTCCTGCCAGGATCTGGCTCGCAATTTCGCGACTTCCCAGCCCCATCGCCAGCGCAACGGCCAGACCAACGGTAATCAATCCGATCACGATGACGTGGTTCAGCAGGTCGGTTTTCACCTCCAACTGGCTGATCGCCACCGAAATGCTGATGATGATCACCAGCCATTGGGCGATACGCCCCAGCCCTGCCGCGTAATCCAGACCGACGCCTTCCGCTGCGCCACGGACGATACCGTTCACCAACTGAGCCAGCAGGACACCCACCAGCAGCACCAGCGCCGCGCCAAACACTTTCGGCAGATACAGCGCCAGCATGTCCAGTGTCGCCGAGACCCGCTCAAGGCCGAGGGATTCTGCCGCCGACACCAGAAAAATCAACAGCACGAACCAATACACAATCTTTCCGATCAGCGTCGAAATCGGGACTTGAATCCCTGCGCGGCTGATCAGTTTGGTCAGGCCGGTGCCGCCCATCAGGCGATCCAGCCCCAGTTTTGCCAACAACTTGGACAGCAGGGTGTCGAGCAGCTTGGCGACCACGAAACCCAGCAGAACAACCACCAGAGCCCCGAACAGGTTCGGGATGAAGTTCGCGACTTTGGTCCACAACGCAGTCATTGCGGTGACCAGGCTCTGTGTCCAGAGATCCAATTCCATATTCAATCAGCCTTGTCTTGAGCACCGTCAAACGGGGTGCCGGCAATCGTCGCCTTGCGACGGGAAACAGGTGAAACGTGAGCCGAACCGTTGTTCACGGCAATCATCAGGGCTTGCGTGCAACGGCCGAGCAGGCCAAACAGATCACCTGCACCGACCTGGCGATTCGCCGTCTTCAAGACTCGCCCCAGCACTGCGTCATCGTCCCGGCTGGAGGACGAAGAATTGAGCATGTCTCTCAGTGATTCTTCAAACGGGTCGTGCATGGGCACCTCACGTGATGTCACTGGAAGACGCAGGCAGTTTTGCACGAGTCACACGACGAAACCGGATCAACTCCTTTTTTTGCCCTCTCATACCCAGCGCAGACGCTTGAACAACCACATTTGCCCCACCGCGACCACGACCATCAGGCCGCATGCCAGCATAAAGCCGTGGGGGTTCTCCGACCCGGGAATACCCCCCACGTTGATCCCCAACAAACCGGTGAGAAAGCTCATCGGCAAAAAGATCCCGGTGACGATCCCGAAGCGGTACATGGTGCGGTTCATGCGCTCGTTAAGGCGTCTATCTTCGGCCTCCAGCACCAGCCCCACGCGCTCGCGGGTCAATTCGAGTTCTTCCAGATACCGGGTCAGGCTGTTGTTCAACTCGTTCCAGTAATCAGCATCGTCCTCGACAAACCAGGGCATCTTGCTGCGGGTCAACTGTGCGTAGATTTCACGCTGCGGCGCGAGAAAACGACGCATGCCCGCAGCCCTTCGGCGGATGTGCACCATGTTGCCGTGTTCGGGCATGTACCGTTCGTCGGCGTCTATGCGTTCTTCCATGTCATCGACCAATTCGGTCAACTCGCTGACCACCGCTTGCACTTTGTCAGTGAGTAACTGAGCCAAATACACCAGCAGTTCGGACGCGGTCTTCGGCCCCTTCCCTTCTCTGAGCAAGTCGATCATTTCGTCGGTGGCGCGCAACGACCGAAGGCGCAGGGAAATGACCCGTTGCGCTTCGGCAAAGATGCGCACCGACACCATGTCCTCGGGCTCAGCCCCGGGGTTCAGATTGACGCCCCTTAAAAACAGCAGTAATTCGTTGTCCGGCAATGGCAGGAGTCGCGGCCGTGTGTTCTCTTCAAGCATGAGGTCGCAGACGAACGGCGTGAGGCCGCTGGCCGTGCGCAACCACGTCTGAGTCTGCGGATGGCTGCGATCCCAGTGGAGCCACACGCTTTCGTGAGGCTCCAACTGCAGGCCATCCAGATCGGTCCGAGCGATTGAACGCGCACCGCCTTTCCCGTCCAGCACCAGGGCATGTACCAGCCCCCATTGCGCGTTGTCTTCGTCGAACATTCCAATCCTTGCATGGGTGGACTGCATCAAAATTCGATCAGTCCGGCATTGTCAGCGGGCTTGGCGAGACGATGATGCCGTTGTTGTCGGCATACACATATTCACCAGGGCGGAACGTCACACCGCCGAAGCTCACGACGACATTCAGATCACCGAGGCCGCGCTTGTCGGTCTTCAGCGGGTGGCTGGCCAATGCCTGCACACCGAGATCGGTCTGTGCCAGGACATCGACATCACGTACGCAGCCGTAGATGACCATGCCTTCCCAGCCGTTTTTCGCGGCTTTTTCTGCCAGCAGATCACCCAGCAAAGCGCGTCGTAGCGAACCACCGCCATCGACCACCAGCACCTTGCCTTTGCCATCCTGTTCGGCCTGCTCACGCACCAGCGAATTATCCTCGAAGCACTTGAGGGTCACGATTTGGCCCCCGAAAGAGTCGCGACCGCCAAAGTTGCTGAACATCGGCTCGACCACCTGAACCAGCTCAGGGTAGGCGTCGCACAAATCCGGTGTGATGTAGTGCATGAGAAGCTCCTGTCAGTGAAGGCATCGTTTCCAAGGGTGACCCGCCGAGGCAGATCCGGATGGCTCGCACGTCTGACCGCGCCCGCCATCACAATGCTTCCTTATATAGAACAAAAACCTGACCGACGAGTGCTGTGTACCGCATCGCCTCGGTCATCCACTCAACCGCGTGTAGCTTAGCCGCAGACGCCCGACATAGAAATGCCTTACGCCCCCTTCATCAAGAAGTTGCCGTCATGTTCAGCGTTGATTCAGGCTGTACGGCATCGATTCGACGATTCAGCCACTCAACGACCCGGGGCCAGACCTGCGCCTGGGCAGCCTTGCTCACTAACATTTGCACATGGCCGAAGTCCTCGGTGAACCCTTGCTCGCGGCCCAGAAGGAGAAACGCCTTGTCCACTGAACCGAACTGCTCGAACAACTCGCGGCAGGCCCACTCGGGGTCTTGATGATCACCCACGGCGGCCACGCACAAGGTCGGCACATCGACATGACGAAGGCCTGACCACCAGTCGTCCTTTTTGTCGCCAAAGCGGCCGAAAAGACCGTGCCAGCGCAGGCTTTCAAGTATGACGCCCATGGGCTCGTCTTCAGGACCGCGCTTGAAGCGGGGACCGGACACATGCTCGAAGCGCTTGAGCAGCAAGCGCGCGCTCCACGTCAGCGGCGGGACCTTTAGCGGCCAGTAATTGCGGGTGATCTGGCTGCCGAACAATGCGACCGACGCGGCATGGCTGCTGTCCATGTAATGGCCGCCGAGGGCTGCCGCCAGCGTGGTGCCCCCGAGCGAGTGCCCGATCCAGTGTGGCACTTGACCGCTTTGTTCGGCGACGAAGGCGGCGATGGCTGGCAGATCGTGGCGAGCGTAGTCAGCCACGCGGTTGTGGCGATACGCCTCGTTGCGGGCCGACAAGCCATGGCCGCGCATTTCCGGAATCCACACGTCGAACCCGGCGCGAGCCAGATAAGCGCCCAGGCCGATGCCTTTCGGGGAATACCAGAAGCGGCGGTTGGAAAAGCTGCCATGCAGCAGGATGACCGGCACGCCGCGCACATCGGGCGTTACCACCCGACCAAGGCGCGTCACGGCCAATTCGACCGTGAAATCCAGGCTGTTGCCGGGTTTGAGGCGGTACACGTCCTCGATCAGATCGCCACGTCGCTCGGCACTGATCAAGGCCACAGGAAAGAGAAGACTGCTGCTTTGCATATTGCGTTTGCTTGACTCGAAAAATGGCGCCGCATCAGGGATAGCATGCTGAGACTGTCGCGGCGCTGAAGTTCCGGGAAGAATCCCGAATGAAAAAAATGTCATGAAAAAAGGGCGGAATCATCGAGACCGCCCTTCTTCATGTGGACCGGCCCGCCGAAACGGGCCCGCATCTTACCTCATTTTGGTGCTTCTTCTTCGGACAGGAAGAACCAGGTCTCCAGCACCGAATCCGGGTTCAGCGAAACGCTTTCGATGCCCTGCTCCATCAGCCAGCGCGCCAGGTCCGGGTGATCGGACGGGCCCTGACCGCAGATGCCGATGTACTTACCGGCCTTGTTACAGGCTTGAATGGCATTGGAAAGCAGTTTCTTGACCGCCGGGTTACGCTCGTCGAACAGGTGAGCGATGATCCCGGAGTCACGGTCCAGACCGAGCGTCAACTGGGTCAGGTCGTTGGAGCCGATAGAGAAGCCGTCGAAGAATTCGAGGAATTCGTCCGCCAGCAAAGCGTTGGACGGCAGCTCGCACATCATGATCACGCGCAGACCGTTCTGACCACGGGCCAGACCGTTCTCGGCCAGTAGATCGACCACCTGGCTCGCTTCGCCCAAAGTGCGCACGAACGGCACCATGATTTCCACGTTGGTCAGGCCCATCTCGTTGCGCACGCGCTTGAGGGCACGGCATTCCAGCTCGAAGCAGTCGCGGAAGTTTTCGCTGATGTAACGCGAAGCACCACGGAAGCCCAGCATCGGGTTTTCTTCTTCAGGCTCGTACAGCTTGCCGCCGATCAGGTTGGCGTATTCGTTGGACTTGAAGTCCGACAGACGCACGATGACCTTTTTCGGGTAGAAAGCCGCCGCCAGCGTACTGATGCCCTCGACCAGCTTCTCGACATAGAAACCGACCGGATCGCTGTAACCGGCGATGCGCTTGTCGACGCTTTCCTTGATGTCGAGCGGCAGGTTCGGGTAGTTCAACAGCGCCTTTGGGTGCACGCCAATCATGCGGTTGATGATGAATTCCAGACGCGCCAGACCGATACCGGCGTTCGGCAGCTGGGCGAAATCGAACGCACGATCAGGGTTACCGACGTTCATCATGATCTTGAACGGCAGTTCCGGCATGGCATCCACGGAGTTCTGCTTGATGTCGAAGCCCAGCTCGCCTTCGAAGATATAACCCGTGTCGCCCTCAGCGCAGGAAACGGTCACGCCCTGGCCGTCTTTCAGCAGTTCGGTGGCGTTGCCGCAACCGACGACCGCCGGGATGCCCAGCTCACGGGCGATGATCGCCGCGTGACAGGTACGGCCGCCACGGTTGGTGACGATGGCACTGGCGCGTTTCATGACCGGTTCCCAGTCCGGGTCGGTCATGTCGGAGACCAGCACGTCGCCGGCCTGGACCTTGTCCATCTCGGACACGTCCTTGATGATTCGCACCTTGCCCGCGCCGATGCGCTGGCCGATGGCACGGCCTTCGGCGAGCACGGTGCCCTTCTCTTTCAGCAGGTAGCGTTCCATGACATTGGCCGAGGTGCGGCTCTTCACGGTTTCAGGACGGGCCTGAACGATGTAGAGCTTGCCGTCGTCACCGTCCTTGGCCCACTCGATGTCCATCGGGCACTGGTAGTGCTTCTCGATGATCATCGCCTGGCGCGCCAGGTTGCTCACTTCTTCATCGCTGAGGCAGAAGCGCGCGCGATCTGCCGCGTCGACGTCGATGACCTTGACCGATTTCCCGGCCTTGGCTTCTTCGCCGTAAATCATCTTGATGGCCTTGCTGCCCAGGTTGCGGCGCAGGATCGCAGGACGACCGGCTTCGAGGGTGCCTTTGTGAACGTAGAACTCGTCCGGGTTGACCGCGCCTTGTACGACGGTTTCGCCCAGGCCGTAGGCGCCGGTGATGAACACGACGTCACGGAAACCGGATTCGGTGTCCAGGGTGAACATCACCCCGGCGGTGCCGGTTTCGGAACGGACCATGCGCTGAACGCCAGCCGACAAGGCCACGAGCTTGTGGTCGAAACCCTGGTGGACGCGGTAGGAAATGGCGCGGTCGTTGAACAGCGACGCGAAGACTTCTTTCGCAGCGCGGATCACGTTGTCGACGCCGCGAATGTTGAGGAAAGTTTCCTGCTGACCGGCGAAGGACGCGTCAGGCAGGTCTTCTGCGGTGGCGGAAGAACGCACGGCAACGGCGATGTCCGGATTGCCTGCCGACAGGGCAGCGAAGGCAGTGCGGATTTCAGCGTTGAGTTTCTCGGGGAATTCAGCCTCCATGATCCACTGACGAATCTGCGCACCGGTTTTCGCCAGTGCGTTGACGTCGTCGACGTCGAGGGCATCGAGTGCCGCGTGAATCTGATCGTTCAGACCACTCTGCTCAAGAAAATCACGATAGGCCTGAGCTGTAGTGGCGAAGCCACCGGGGACGGAAACGCCTGCGCCCGCCAGGTTGCTGATCATCTCGCCGAGGGATGCGTTCTTGCCCCCCACATGCTCAACATCATGCTTGCCGAGCTTATCGAGGGAAACTACGTACTCTACCAAGGTGATCTCTCCACTAACCGATTTGTTGTTGGGAAAAGCGTTGGCGCTGGAACCACAGGTGAAACGGATCCTGTGCGCTTGTGGTCTGGACCCTGAAAATAGTTAGAATGCGGCCAGTGAAGGCACGCAAGCCCGCCTATCATATCCAAGAATCGTCACCAGCTTAAGGCCCAAGGCGCAAATGAAACGATCCGCTTTCTTTATCTCCGACGGCACCGGCATCACTGCCGAAACCCTTGGCCAGAGCCTGCTAGCGCAATTTGAAAACATTACGTTCAACAAGTTCACGCGCCCCTACATCGACAGCGTCGAGAAAGCCCGGGCCATGGTCGCGCAAATCAACAAGGCGGCCGAGAAGGACGAGGTCCGTCCGATCATCTTCGACACCATCGTCAACCAGGACATTCGCGAGATCCTGGCGACGTCCGACGGGTTCATGATCGACATCTTCTCGACCTTCCTGGCCCCGCTGGAGCAGGAGCTTAGTTCACACTCTTCCTACTCGGTGGGCAAATCGCACTCCATCGGCCACAACTCCAACTACATGGAGCGGATCGAGGCGGTGAACTTCGCGCTGGACAACGACGACGGCGCTCGCACCCATTACTACGACAAGGCCGACATCATTCTGGTGGGGGTTTCGCGCTGTGGGAAGACGCCTACCTGTCTATACATGGCCATGCAATTCGGCATCCGCGCGGCCAACTACCCGCTGACCGAAGACGACATGGAGCGGCTGACCCTGCCCGCCGCGCTGAAACAGCACCGCGCCAAGCTGTTCGGCCTGACCATCGACCCGGACCGCCTCACCGCCATTCGCCACGAGCGCAAGCCCAACAGCCGTTATTCGAGCTTTGCCCAGTGCGAGTTCGAGGTGCGGGAAGTCGAAAACCTGTTCCGCAAAGAGAACATTCCGAACATCAACTCCACGCATTTTTCGGTGGAAGAGATCTCGGCGAAAGTGCTGGTGGAGAAAGGGGTCGAGCGGCGGTTTAAATAGGAGAAGCAGCGGCGAGCTGCAAGCTGCAAGCCAGAGCAGATCGCGGTGTCCGCAACGACGCGGTCTGGCTTGTAGCTTGCAGCTTGTAGCTTAAAGCTCTCCCGGCACCCTTACGAAGCCTTCCATCAAGACCCGCGCGCTGCGGCTCATGATGGCTTTTTTGACCGACCACTCCCCGCCGACAACTTCAGCCTCAGCCCCTACACGCAACGTCCCGGACGGATGCCCGAACCTGACAGCACTGCGCTCGCCACCACCGGCAGCCAGGTTCACCAGCGTTCCCGGGATCGCCGCCGCCGTGCCAATCGCCACGGCCGCCGTGCCCATCATGGCGTGGTGCAGCTTGCCCATGGACATGGCCCGGACCAGCAAATCGGTGTCGCCCACCGACACGCGCTTGCCGCTGGACGATACGTACTCGCTCGGTTTTGCGACAAAAGCGACCTTCGGCGTGTGCTGACGCTTGGCGGCTTCTTCCACCGTGGCGATCAAGCCCATGCGCACGGCACCGTAGGCACGGATGGTTTCGAAACGGCTCAGCGCCTGCGGGTCGCCATTGATCGCGTCCTGCAGCTCGGTGCCGGTGTAGCCGATGTCGCTGGCATTGACGAAAATCGTCGGGATGCCCGCGTTGATCAGGGTCGCCTTGAACGTGCCAACACCCGGCACCTCCAGATCGTCCACCAAATTGCCAGTGGGGAACATCGAACCACCCGCGCCCTCTTCCTCTGCCGCCGGGTCCATGAACTCCAACTGCACTTCTGCGGCGGGAAAGGTCACGCCATCCAGTTCGAAGTCGCCGGTTTCCTGCACCAACCCATTAGTGATGGGCACGTGGGCGATGATGGTCTTGCCAATGTTAGCCTGCCAGATGCGCACTACTGCCACGCCGTTCTGCGGCACTCGGCTGACATCAATCAAACCATTGCTGATCGCAAACGGACCGACCGCCGCTGACAGGTTGCCGCAGTTGCCGCTCCAGTCCACGAACGGCGTATCGATGGACACCTGGCCGAAGAGGTAATCGACGTCGTGATCAGCCTTGATGCTTTTCGAAAGGATTACGGTCTTGCTGGTGCTCGACGTCGCACCGCCCATGCCGTCGATCTGCTTGGCGTAGGGATCGGGGCTGCCGATGACGCGCAGCAGCAGTGCGTCGCGGGCCGGGCCTGGGACCTGCGCTGCTTCAGGCAGGTCTTGCAGGCGGAAAAACACGCCTTTACTGGTACCGCCGCGCATGTAGGTTGCGGGGATTTTGATTTGTGCGGTATGAGCCATGAAATCGCTTTCCTTTATAGAAGCCCCGGCGCGACCCACAGGTCGCGCCCGGAGGTCGTCACGCCACTGCGGACGATTCGAGGAAGTCCTGAGCAAAGCGCTGCAACACGCCGCCTGCCTCGTAGATCGACGCTTCTTCGCCGGTATCGAGTCGGCAGGTGACCGGCACTTCCACGCGTTCGCCATTCTTGCGCAGGATGACCAAGGTCAGCGTGGCGCGCGGCGTACGCTCGCCGATCACGTCGAAGGTTTCAGTGCCGTCGATGCCCAGCGTGGTGCGGTTGGTGCCGGGTTTGAATTCCAGCGGCAGCACGCCCATGCCCACCAGATTGGTGCGGTGGATGCGCTCGAAGCCTTCGGCGACGATGGCCTCGACACCCGCCAGACGCACGCCTTTCGCCGCCCAATCGCGGGACGAACCCTGGCCGTAGTCGGCCCCCGCGATAATGATCAACGGCTGCTTGCGGTCCATGTAAGTCTCGATCGCCTCCCACATGCGGGTCACCTGGCCTTCCGGCTCGATCCGCGCCAGCGAACCCTGCTTGACCTTGCCGTTTTCCTGGACCATTTCGTTGAACAGTTTCGGGTTGGCGAACGTTGCCCGCTGGGCCGTCAGGTGGTCACCCCGGTGCGTGGCGTAGGAGTTGAAGTCCTCTTCCGGCAGGCCCATGCGCGCCAGGTATTCGCCCGCCGCGCTGTCGAGCATGATCGCGTTGGACGGCGACAGGTGATCGGTGGTGATGTTGTCCGGCAACACGGCCAGCGGACGCATGCCCTTGAGCGTGCGCTCCCCGGCCAGCACGCCTTCCCAGTACGGCGGGCGGCGGATATAGGTGCTCGCCGGGCGCCAGTTGTACAGCGGATCGACTTTGGGGCCGGTATCTTCATGGATCGCGAACATCGGAATGTAGACCTGACGGAACTGCTCCGGCTTGACCGACGCCTTGACCACCGCGTCGATCTCCTCGTCGGTCGGCCAGATGTCTTTCAGGCGGATTTTTTCGCCATTGGCGCCCACACCCAACACATCTTTTTCGATGTCGAATCGGATAGTGCCTGCGATGGCGTAGGCCACCACCAGCGGCGGCGAGGCGAGAAAGGCCTGTTTGGCGTAGGGATGGATGCGCCCGTCGAAGTTGCGGTTGCCCGACAGGACGGCGGTGGCGTACAGGTCGCGATCAATGATTTCCTGCTGAATCACCGGGTCCAGCGCGCCGGACATGCCGTTGCAGGTGGTGCAAGCGAAGGCCACAACGCCGAAACCCAGTTGTTCGAGTTCGGAGGTCAGACCCGCTTCGTCGAGATACAGCGCGACGGTTTTCGAGCCGGGTGCCAGCGAGGATTTGACCCACGGCTTGCGGGTCAGGCCGAGCTTGTTGGCGTTGCGCGCCAGTAGCCCCGCCGCGATGACGTTGCGCGGGTTGCTGGTGTTGGTGCAACTGGTGATGGCCGCAATGATCACCGCGCCATCCGGCATCAGGCCCGGGGTTTCCTCCCAGGCGCTGGCGATACCTTTGGCCGCCAGATCGGACGTCGCGACCCGCGCATGGGGGTTCGAAGGCCCGGCCATGTTGCGCACGACGCTCGACAGATCGAAGCTCAGCACGCGCTCGTATTCGGCGGTGGCGAGGCTGTCGCCCCACAGGCCGGTGTGTCTGGCAAAGATTTCGACCAGCTTCACCTGCTGGTCGTCGCGCCCGGTCAGGGTCAGGTAATCGATGGTCTGCTGATCAATGGCGAACATCGCAGCGGTGGCGCCGTACTCCGGGGCCATGTTGGAGATGGTCGCCCGGTCACCCAGGGTCAGGGCGCGGGCGCCTTCGCCGTAGAACTCCAGGTACGCGCCAACGACTTTCTGTTTGCGCAGGTATTCGGTCAGTGCCAGCACCACGTCGGTGGCGGTGATGCCCGGTTGCGGGCGGCCAGTCAGCTCGACGCCGATGATGTCCGGCAGGCGCATCCACGAGGCGCGGCCCAGCATCACGTTCTCAGCTTCCAGCCCGCCGACACCGATGGCGATCACGCCCAGCGCGTCGACGTGGGGGGTATGGCTGTCGGTACCCACCAGGGTGTCCGGGAACGCCACGCCATTCAGCGTCTGGATCACCGGCGACATCCGCTCCAGGTTGATCTGGTGCATGATGCCGTTGCCCGGCGGGATCACCTCGACGTTCTTGAACGCCTGCTTGGTCCAGTTGATGAAGTGAAAACGGTCTTCGTTGCGACGGTCTTCGATGGCGCGGTTCTTGTTGAACGCATCCGGGTCATACCCGCCGCATTCGACGGCCAGCGAGTGGTCGACGATCAACTGCACCGGCACCACCGGGTTGACTTGCGCCGGGTCGCCGCCCATGTCGGCGATCGCGTCGCGCAGACCGGCGAGGTCCACCAGCGCGGTCTGGCCAAGAATGTCGTGACAGACCACGCGGGCCGGGAACCAGGGGAAGTCAAGGTCGCGCTTGCGTTCGATCAGTTGCGTCAGCGAGGCCTTGAGGGTAGCCGGGTCGCAGCGGCGCACCAGGTTTTCCGCCAAAACACGAGAGGTGTACGGCAGTGTGGCGTAGGCCCCCGGCTTGATCCCATCGACTGCCTCACGGGCGTCGAAGTAATCCAGCGAAGTGCCGGGCAGCGATTTGCGGAATTCAGTGTTCATGCGCGGGACTCAATCACGGTAGGTTTCGAGGGTGGCGAACCCGTGGGCTCGCCCTCTCCCATCAGCGTTGTTCGATTGGCACGAACTTGCGCTGTTCGACGCCGATGTATTCGGCGCTCGGACGGATGATGCGGTTGTTGCCACGCTGTTCGAACACGTGAGAGGCCCAGCCCGTCAGGCGCGAACAGACGAAAATCGGCGTGAACAGCTTGGTCGGGATGCCCATGAAGTGGTACGCCGAAGCATGGTAAAAGTCGGCATTGGGGAAGAGCTTTTTCTGTTCCCACATGGTCTTGTCGATGGCTTCGGAGACCGGAAAAAGCACCTTGTCACCCACTTCATCGGCGAGTTTTTTCGACCAGCCCTTGATCACCTCGTTACGCGGGTCGTTGTCCTTATAGATCGCGTGGCCAAAGCCCATGATCTTGTCCTTGCGCGCCAGCATGCCCAACGTGCCCTGAACCGCATCTTCGGCAGACGAGAACTTCTCGATCATGTCCATCGCCGCCTCGTTGGCGCCGCCATGCAACGGGCCGCGCAGGGTGCCGATGGCGGCGGTGATGCAGGAGAACAGGTCCGACAGGGTCGACGCACAGACCCGGGCGGTGAACGTCGAGGCGTTGAATTCGTGCTCTGCGTAGAGGATCAGCGACACGTCCATCACCTTGCGATGCAATTCGCTTGGGGTCTTGTCCAGCAGCAGCTTGAGGAAATGGCCACCAATGGAAGGCTCGTCGGTTACGCAGTTGATGCGTTTGCCTTCGTGGCTGAAGCGGTACCAGTAGCACATGATCGCCGGGAACGCGGCGAGTAGGCGGTCAGTTGAATCGACCTGGTGTTCAAAGCTGGTTTCCGGTTCCAGGTTGCCGAGCATCGAGCAACCGGTGCGCATCACGTCCATCGGGTGGGCGTCGGCAGGGATGCGCTCCAGCACTTCTTTCAGCGCCTGGGGCAGATCGCGCAGGCCCTTGAGTTTGCTCAGGTAGCCGTCGAGCTGGCTCTGGGTCGGCAGCTCGCCGTACAGCAGCAGGTAGGCGACTTCTTCGAAACGGGCGTCGGCCGCCAGTTCGCGTACGTCATAACCACGGTACGTCAGACCGGCACCGGCCTGACCCACGGTGGACAGGGCAGTCTGTCCGGCCACCTGGCCACGCAGGCCAGCGCCGCTCAATACTTTTCCTTCAGCCATTGCTCTCTCCAAATCTTGTCGTTTTAAGGGAATCGGCAATTTATTGTGTGGTCACCTGATCCTGCGGCGATGCCCATTCTGTAGGAGCGAATTCATTCGCGATGCCGTGGTACATCCGGAACATTCATATCGGGTGTACGGGCCTCTCGCGAATGCACTCGCTCCCACAGAGTGTCAGCGTTCATCCGCAAACCCGGCGAACGACCTCAGCCCTTCTTCTGCGCAAACAGCGCGTCCAGTTTCTGTTCGAAAGCGTGGTAATCAATGCGTTCATACAGCTCCATGCGGGTCTGCATGGTGTCGACCACGTTCTTCTGCGTGCCGTCGCGGCGGATCGCGGTGTAGACGTTTTCCGCCGCCTTGTTCATGGCGCGGAACGCCGACAGCGGGTACAGCACCAGCGCCACCTCGGCGGAGGCCAGCTCGTCTGTGGTGAACAGGGGCGTAGCGCCGAATTCGGTAATGTTCGCCAGGATCGGCGCTTTCACGCGAGAGGCGAAGAGCCTGTACATGTCCAGTTCGGTGATGGCTTCCGGGAACACCATGTCAGCCCCCGCCTCGATGCACGCTGCGGCGCGATCCAGTGCCGATTCCAGCCCCTCGACCGCCAGTGCGTCGGTGCGCGCCATGATCACGAAGCTGTCGTCGGTGCGCGCATCGACGGCGGCCTTGATGCGATCGACCATTTCCTGCTGCGAAACGATTTCCTTGCCCGGACGATGGCCGCAGCGCTTGGCGCCCACCTGATCCTCAATGTGCATAGCCGCCGCACCGAACTTGATCATCGACTTCACGGTACGCGCCACGTTGAACGCCGAGGCGCCGAAACCGGTGTCCACGTCCACCAGCAGCGGGAGGTCACAGACGTCGGTGATGCGGCGTACGTCCGTCAGCACGTCATCCAGCCCGGTGATGCCCAGGTCCGGAATGCCCAGCGAGCCAGCGGCCACGCCGCCACCGGACAGATAAATCGCCTTGAAACCGGCACGTTGCGCGAGCAGCGCGTGATTGGCGTTGATCGCGCCCACCACCTGCAATGGATGCTCGTTCGCCACGGCATCGCGGAAACGTTGGCCGGGAGTCGTTCTTGAAGTCATTGTTCACCTCGGGCAGTAGTCGCTTGATGAGCGTGTTCTTGATAACGCTGTTCGATGTTGCGTTTCGATGCGCCGATATGGCGACGCATCAACAGTTCGGCCAGCTCGCCATCACGGTCGGCGATGGCGTCGAGAATGCGGTGGTGTTCGGTGAAGGCATGGCGGGGGCGATTGGGCGTGGTCGAGAACTGAATGCGGTACATGCGCACCAGTTGATACAGCTCGCCGCAGAGCATCTGGGTCAGCGTGCTGTTGCGCGCCCCCTGAATGATCCGGTAATGGAAGTCGAAGTCGCCTTCCTGCTGGTAATAGCCGACGCCCGCCTGAAACGCCGGATCGCGCTCGTGGGTCTCCAGCACCCGGCGCAACTCATCGACTTCCTCGGCAGTCATGCGCTCAGCCGCCAGACGGCAGGCCATGCCTTCCAGTGATTCGCGGATTTCATAGAGTTCGACCAGTTCGGCATGGCTCAAAGACACGACGCGCGCGCCGACGTGCGGCACCCGCACCAGCAGACGCTGGCCCTCCAGACGATGGATCGCTTCGCGCAACGGGCCACGGCTGATGCCGTACGTCCGGGCGAGTTCCGGCTCTGAAATCTTGCTGCCGGGGGCGATGTCGCCCTTGACGATGGCGGCCTGAATCCGGCGAAACACGTTTTCGGAAAGCGTTTCCGAATCCACGGGACTGGCAATGTTTACTTCAGCGGCATCCAGCATTGTCGACACCTTTCATCTCAATGACGCCAAAGCTAACCAAAACACGCAAATTCGTCAAAGACATTTTCAGGACTGTCGACAATCCTCTCATAACCGACGGGTATGAAGATCGCTCCTACGATCATTGTCGGCGCGCCCTTCGCTGGCGCCATAAAACCTTCATGCTAGAATGCCGACCGCATCTGCCCGTCGTCTCGGGCTACATGGACGTCCCTGCTGGCCGCGGCCCGCAATCCACTCATACCCCGAGCCGACGTCAAATCGCTCCTGTTTTCCCTCACCGCGCCAGGACCTATGAGCCGCCACCCTCTCCTCTTTCTTTTATGCCTGTACCTGCCGGGGCTGTTCCTGAGCGATCTGTGCATGGCGGCCGGCAAGACCGTCTATGGCCTGAACGAGTATGCCGAACTGGCGGGGATCGACCTGCAAGTGGCGGCGAAACTGGACACCGGCGCGAAAACCGCCTCCCTCAGTGCCCGCGACATCAAGCGTTTCAAGCGCGACGGCGAATCCTGGGTGCGCTTTTACCTGGCCATTGACGACGCCCACGAACACCCCATCGAACGGCCGCTGGCACGGCTCAGCAAGATCAAGCGCCGGGCGGGTGACGTCGACCCTGACGACGAAAAGAAATACACCTCACGCCCCGTCATCAGCCTCGACGTGTGCATGGGTAATGCATCGCGAACCATAGAAGTGAACTTGACCGACCGAAGTGCATTCCAATACCCGCTTCTGATTGGCTCCGAAGCCCTCAAGCACTTCGATGCGCTGGTCGATCCAAGCCTTAAATATGCAGCGGGCAAACCCGGCTGCATCACCGATGCTCAAACCGCAGAGTAATGACATGCGCTCTCTTACCCTCCATCTGAAAATCCTGATCGCGACCCTGGTCACCCTGGGCATCGCCATCACGGCTTATCAGATATTGGTGCTCGGCATCCCGGTGACCGAAGACGAAACCGACGACCTGTGGAACATCGACGCCAAGGTCGAATTCGTCGCCAACCCGAAAGACTCGGTCAAGGTGCAGATGTACGTGCCGCCGCTGTCGCGGGATTACATCAGCCTCAACGAAAGTTTTATCTCCAACAATTACGGCGTGAACGTCAACCGCGCCGACGGCAACCGCAAGGTCACCTGGTCCGCCCGCCGCGCCACCGGCAATCAGACGCTGTATTACCGGCTGGTGCTGACCAAGCGCTACAGCGGTGAGAAAGCCAAGGTCAAAGGCCCGATCTTCCGTGACAGCATTGCCGTGGAAGGCCCGGAAAAGATCGCCGCCGACGCCCTGCTCGCCCCCATTCGCCAACACTCGGCCGATGTCGAAACCTTCGTCAGCGAAGCCATTCGGCGTGTCAACAATCTGAGCGACGACAACGTCAAGCTGCTGCTGGCCGGTGACACGTCAGTCCAGAACAAGGCCCGCATCACCGAAATCCTGCTGTCGGTCGCCCACGTCCCGGTGGAAAAGGTCCACACCATTCGCCTGGTGGCCGATCAGCCGCAGATGCCGGAACTCTGGCTGCGCAGCTTCAACGGCAAGGACTGGCTGTATTTCAACCCGGAAACCGGTGAAGCCGGGTTGCCCCAGGACCGCCTGTTGTGGTGGGTGGGGGATGACAACCTGATTACTGTCGAGGGCGGCAAAAAGGCCACCGTGAATTTCAGCCTGAACAACAGCGAGATGAATGCCATCCGCCTGGCCAAGCTGACCGACGAGAACACCGACGCCGATTTCCTCGAATACTCGCTCTACGGCCTGCCCCTGCAAACCCAGCAGACGTTCATGATCATGGTGATGATCCCGATTGGCGTGCTGGTGATCCTGATCCTGCGCAACCTGATTGGCCTGCAGACACTCGGCACATTTACGCCGGTGTTGATCGCACTGGCGTTTCGCGAGACGCAGCTGGGATTCGGCATCGTGCTGTTCACGATCATCACGGCACTGGGCCTTTCGCTGCGCTCTTACCTCGAACACCTGAAATTGCAAATGCTGCCCCGGTTGTCCGTGGTGCTGACGTTCGTCGTGGTGCTGATCGCCGCGATCAGCCTGCTGAGCCACAAGCTTGGCCTGGAACGCGGCCTGTCGGTTGCACTGTTCCCGATGGTGATCCTGACCATGACCATCGAACGGCTGTCGATCACCTGGGAAGAACGCGGCGGCGGCCACGCCATGAAAGTCGCCATCGGCACGCTCTTCGCTGCGTCGCTGGCCCACATCATCATGAGCGTGCCGGAGTTCATCTACTTCGTGTTCACCTTCCCGGCGATCCTGCTGATTCTGGTGGGCTTCATGCTGGCGATGGGCCGTTATCGCGGCTATCGCCTCACCGAGCTGATCCGCTTCAAGGCCTTCATCAAGGAAGATGCCGAACGGGAAAACGCCAAATGATCGGCTGGTGGAAAACCTGGAAGGCCCTCGAAGCCAAAGGGATCATGGGCATCAACCGGCGTAACGCCGATTACGTGCTCAAGTACAACAAGCGCAGCCTGTACCCCATCGTCGATGACAAGATCATCACCAAGGAACGGGCTATCGCGGCCGGCATTCATGTGCCGGAAATGTACGGGATCATTTCCACCGAAAAGGAAATCAGCCGCCTCGACGATATCATTGGCGGCCGCGACGACTTCGTGATCAAACCTGCACAAGGGGCCGGGGGTGACGGCATTCTGGTGATTGCCGACCGTTTCGAGGGGCGTTTCCGGACCATTTCGGGGCGCATCATCAGTCGCGATGAAATCGAGCACCAGATTTCCAGCATCCTCACCGGCCTGTATTCCCTGGGTGGTCATCGCGACCGGGCGCTGATCGAATACCGGGTCACGCCGGACCCGATTTTCAAAAGCATCAGCTATGAAGGCGTGCCGGACATCCGCGTCATTGTGCTGATGGGCTATCCGGTGATGGCCATGCTGCGCCTGCCGACGCGGCAGTCTGGTGGCAAGGCCAACCTGCACCAGGGCGCCATTGGCGTCGGCGTCGACCTCGCCACCGGCATGACCCTGCACGGCACCTGGCTGAACAACATCATCAGCAAACACCCTGACACCGCCAACGCCGTGGACGGGGTGCAACTGCCAAACTGGGACGGCTTCATGCACCTGGCGGCGGAATGCTACGAGCTGTGCGGGTTGGGCTACATCGGTGTGGACATGGTGCTGGACCAGGATCGCGGCCCGTTGATCCTCGAACTCAATGCCCGCCCCGGCCTGAACATCCAGATCGCCAACGACTGCGGCCTGACCCATCGCACCCTGGCCGTGGAACAACGACTGGAAACGTTGGCGGCTGAGGGGCGGCATGACAGCCCTCAAGAACGCGTGAAGTTCGTGCAGGAACTGTTCGGGCACGTTTGACGGCAACCGCTGACATCCCGCGAATGTGATTTTATGTGGGAGCGAATTCATTCGCGATGGTGTTCCAGACGACACACCTGCATCGCCTGATCGATTTCTCGCGAATGAATTCGCTCCCATATAGGTCCGGTGTCGTACCGAAACACCTTCGCACCGAATGCTCTGACTGAATTCGCGCCTACAGGTCGGTCGCCGACACGGCAACGGCGCGCACTCATCCAATTCCGACACCCCCCTAGGAGCCAGATCACCGGAGGACTACAATCGCCGTCCGCGCGCCACGACTGTTTTCTGCTCTCATGCCAATCTGTTCTGTACACCCGCTCGCCTATCACGTTGACCCGACCGGGTACTTTTCTCTCGTTCGCCACGCCCCCGGCGCCGTACTGCTCGACAGCGGGCGCCCCGAAGCGGATCGCGGCCGGTTCGACATCCTGAGTGCCTGGCCCGTCGAAACCCTTTCGCCAGAAATGGACGAAAGTGGAACGGCGTTTCTTCAACGCTTGCGCGACAGACTCGCCGCGCTTGGCGAGGCACAGTTGCCGGAAAACAGTCCATTGCCATTCGCGGGCGGACTGATCGGTTATCTGGCCTACGATTTTGGTCGTTTGCTGGAGCCTTTGCCGAGCCTGGCGGTCGATGACCTTCATTTACCGTCGGCGCGATTGGGCCTCTACGGCTGGGCACTGATCAGCGATCACCAGCAACGCACCACCCAACTGGTGATCCATCCATCGTTGAATGAAGAAGAACGCCAGCGTCTGATCGACCTGTTCGAACAGCCATCGGTCAACGACCACGCCCTCTTTCGACTGACCCGCCCGTTCAGCGCCGACACCCGCGCAGACCAGTATCAGCAGGCCATCGCCAACATTCACGCGTACATCGAGGCCGGGGATTGCTACCAAGTGAACTTCGCCCAACGCTTTCGTGCCCCGTACAGCGGCGATCCCTGGGCCGCCTATCAAGCGCTGCGCGTTGCCTGCCCCACGCCCTTCGCCGGTTATCTGAGCCTGCCCGGCGGTCACGCCGTGCTGAGTCTGTCCCCTGAGCGCTTCGTCAAGGTCAGCCAGCGTCAGGTTGAAACCCGGCCCATCAAAGGCACGAGGCCTCGGGGCAAAGACGCGGCCCAAGATAAGGCCTACGCCGAAGAATTGCTGGCCAGCCCGAAGGACCGTGCTGAAAACCTGATGATCGTTGACCTGCTGCGTAACGATCTGGGGCGCACCTGCCGCATTGGTTCAGTGCGGGTTCCGGAGTTGTTCAGCCTCGAAAGCTACCCGAACGTGCACCACTTGGTGAGCGCGGTCACTGGCGAGCTGGCGGACGACCGGGACGCGCTGGACCTGATCGGCGGCAGTTTCCCTGGAGGTTCGATTACCGGTGCACCGAAAATTCGCTCGATGCAAATCATTGATGAGCTGGAGCCCACCCGTCGGGCGCTGTATTGCGGATCACTGCTATACCTCGACGTTCGCGGCGAGATGGACAGCTCCATCGCCATCCGCAGCCTGCTGGCGCAAGATGGCCAGATCGCCTGCTGGGGCGGCGGCGGCATCGTGGCCGACTCGGACTGGGAGGCCGAATATCAGGAATCCATGACCAAGGTGCGGGTCCTGCTCCAGACCCTGGAAGCACTGTGACTCAGCGCCGCCGAAGCCACGCCGGCGTCTATCACAGCCTATGACCCAATATGTCGAGGGCGGCGCAAACACAGGTTTCAGGCCATTGCGCGATGCTTTTTGGTAACATTCGCGCCATCAAGAGCGCCCTAGCGCCACTCCCTGATCAGGAAACCGCCCGATGAGCCATCCGTTCGACGTCGCCGATATCGCCGCGACCTACGCCAACAAGTCCGCCCAGGACATTCTCAAATTCGCCTTCCAGCATTTCGGTGACGAGCTGTGGATTTCCTTCAGCGGTGCCGAAGACGTGGTGCTGGTGGACATGGCGTGGAAGATCAACAAGAACGTCAAAGTATTCAGCCTCGACACCGGTCGTCTGCACCCAGAGACCTACCGCTTCATCGATCAGGTGCGCGAGCAGTACAACATCGCCATCGACATCGTGTCGCCGGACCGGGAAAAACTGGAGCCATTCGTCAAGGAAAAGGGCCTGTTCAGCTTCTATAAAGACGGCCATGGCGAATGCTGCGGCGTGCGCAAGATCGAGCCGCTGCGCCGCAAACTGAACGACGTCAAAGCCTGGGCCACCGGCCAGCGTCGCGACCAGAGCCCGAGCACGCGCAACAGCGTGGCGGTGGTGGAAATCGACAGTGCCTTCTCCACCCCCGAACGCCCGCTCTACAAATTCAACCCGCTGGCACAGATGAGCAGCGCGGACATCTGGAACTACATCCGCATGCTTGAACTGCCTTACAACAGCTTGCACGAGCGCGGCTTCATCAGCATCGGCTGCGAACCGTGCACCCGCCCTGTCCTGCCGAATCAGCACGAACGCGAAGGTCGTTGGTGGTGGGAAGAAGCGACGCAGAAAGAATGCGGGTTGCATTCGGGCAACCTTATCAAGAGCAGCCGCGAGTCTTAAGCAAGAAAAGCCGCAAGCCTCAAGCTGCAAGAAAAAGCCAGACCTCACTGAAGCCACTTTTCTTTGCAATCTGAGGTTAACGCTGTTCCTAAAGCCCCAAGAAAAAAGCAGCCCTCACTCGGACTGCTTTCTCTTGTAGCTTGAAGCTCGCAGCTTGACGCTGCCCTCAATGCTCGGGAAGCACGACCCCTTCAAACAGCTCTTCCAGCTCCTGCTTGTTGTGGCACTGGATCGCCTTGGCCATGACGTCGCGCGTCAGGTGCGGGGCGAATTTTTCGATGAAGTCGCACATGAAGCCGCGCAGGAACGTGCCGCGACGGAAGCCGATTTTAGTGATGCTGGCCTCGAACAGTTCGCTGGCATCGAGCACGACCAGGTCGCTGTCCAGTTTCGGGTCGACGGCCATTTTAGCGACGATCCCGACACCCAGGCCCAAGCGAACGTAGGTTTTGATCACGTCGGCGTCGGCGGCGGTGAACACCACTTTCGGCGTCAGGCCGCGATGGCTGAAGGCTTCATCGAGCTTGGAACGACCAGTGAAACCGAACACGTAAGTCACGATCGGGTATTCGGCGAGGATTTCCAGGGTCAGCTTCGGCAGTTTGGTCAGCGGGTGGCCTTGCGGCACGACCACGCAGCGGTTCCACGTGTAGCACGGCATCATCACCAGATCGCCGAACAGCTCAAGCGCTTCGGTAGCAATGGCGAAATCGACGGTGCCGTCAGCGGCCATCTCGGCGATCTGCATCGGCGAACCCTGGTGCATGTGCAGCGCGACATCCGGGTATTGCTTGATGAAATTGCTGATCACCGGCGGCAAGGCGTATCGCGCCTGGGTGTGAGTGGTGGCGATGGACAGGGTGCCTTTCTTCTCGTTGGAGAATTCCTGAGCGATCTGCTTGATGCTCTCGACCTTGCGCAGAATCTCGCCTGCGGTGGTGATGATCCGTTCCCCGGCCGGGGTCACGCGGGTCAGGTGCTTGCCGCTGCGGGCAAAGACCTCGACCCCCAATTCATCTTCCAGCAACCGGATCTGCTTACTGATGCCCGGTTGCGATGTGTACAGGCTCTGCGCCGTCGCCGAGACGTTGAGGTCGTGGTGCGCCACTTCCCAGATGTAGCGCAATTGTTGAAGCTTCATATGTATCCCTCAAAGCCGGAAGACGCCACGGGCATCAGCGACGGTATATAACTGGATTAATGGTCCCAAAGGCAAAGCTAGAACTTTTTATCACTTTTATTCGGTAATGGCACGCTGCTTTTGCATCGGCGCGACGAATTTCACGCCGCACTCATCTCCCCGAGCGGTTTTGCAGCATGGGCACCATGTACACGGGCACTTCGGACAGTTGCAGCACACGCGCCGCCGTGCGCCCGATCGGTGTGTCCCCCTCGGCCCCGTGGCTATGACTGCCCACCACCAGCAGATCGACTTCCAGACGCTGGGCCTGTTCGAGGATGACGTTGGACGGATCGCCTTGCACCACCCGCACACTGTGAATCAACGCCAGGTCCTGATTGTCTTCCCCCAGTTCGTCACGAAAACCGGCCAGCACCCGTAGCTCGATGCCCTCGATCACGGAGTTGACGCCTTCGCTGTGCAATTCCCGGAGCACGTCCTCAGCGAGGTAGCTTTGCAGAACGGACTCAGCGAACAGCCCCATGGGCTCAACGACGTGAATCACGTGCAACTCCGCCTCAAACGTTCGCGCCAGTGACAAGGCATGTTGCAGGACGTAGGGCGCGTAAAGACCGAGATCCGTGGCATACAGCATCGAGCGAATCATGTGACCTCCAGGCGACCATGACAGGTGGAGACATGATTCAGCGTAGCAGCGCGTGAGAAATTCGACCGGTTCTATACAGCTTTCCGGTCTAAAGGTTCACGGTTTTAGCTCATTGCTGATGCCGTGAGGCACGTGGCCAGTGGCGACCACCTCCCTCGCCTTCTCGCAATGGCCCGGCTGGTCGTCGAAGAACACGTCGGCGGCGAAGGCTTCCAGAAAGGCCGCTTTTTCCAGCCCGCCCAGAAACAGTGATTCGTCCAGCCGGATGTCCCACTCGCGCAGGGTGCGGATGACCCGCTCATGGGCGGGGGCCGACCGGGCAGTGACCAGTGCCGTGCGAATCGGGCAGGACTCTTCGGGAAATTCCCGCTGCAACAGATTCAAGGCGGCTAGAAAGGGCTTGAAGGGACCGCCAGGCAGCGGCAAACGCGCCGCCTCGCGCTCGCTGGCCTGAAACGCTTGCAGCCCGCCCGACTGATAGATGCGCTCGGACTCGTCGGAAAACAGCACGGCATCGCCGTCGAAGGCGATGCGCAGTTCGGCGCTGGCGGCGCGTCGGGCACCGCCGGACAGAATGGTCGCAGCGGCAAATCCCGCGTCGAGTGCGCTGCGCACGTCTTCGGCGTGGGTTGAAAGAAACAGGTGGCTGCCAAAGGCGGCCAGATAGGGAAACGGGCTGCGGCCGCCGACAAACGCGGCCCGCGAGATGTCCAGCCCGTAATGCTGAATGGAGTTGAAGACACGCAAGCCGGTGTCGGCACTGTTGCGCGACACCAGCACCACCTCGACCCGCGATCGCGTCAGGCGGGTATTGAGGCTCAGGAGTTTCTCGACGAGGCGGAAGGCATCGCCAGGCTCCAGCACTTCGTCTTCGTGATCGATCTGGTACTTGCGATACGCGGCGACCCCGTCGGTCATGTAGATCGCATGGCTTTCCCGAAGGTCGAACAGCGCCCGCGAAGAAATCGCCAGGACCAGCTTGTTGCCCGCGTTTTTCAGCGTCAGGTCGGTGGTCATCGTGTTCCCCAAGCGTGATCGAAGGTTACCCAGTGTTTAGCCTGATCGAAGCCAGGCAAAACAGCCTATCGGTTGGCGCGGTCAATGAAGCCTAGCGCGTGATACAGCGCCCGAATCTTCGGCATGTCGCACCCTGCCGCCAACGCCGCAGCCAGCGGGTTGGCGTAGATCGCGTCCAGCTCCAGCGGGCGTTTCTCGATGAAATCGTGGTACATGCTCGGGCGATAATCCGGCATCCCGCCTGTCACGTTGAACAACTGCTGCGCGTAACCTTCCGGCAACACATGACCACAGGCCCTGGCGCCCTCGACCACCTCGTCCATCAGCCCTTGAATCAGCACGCGGCTGTCAGGATCGGCCATCAATGGGGTGGTGCTCGCGTTGAGCAAGACCGACAAACCGTTGTACGGCACGTTCCAGACCAGTTTCTGCCAGCGGGCCTTGTGCAGATTGTCCATGGGCACCGACTCTATCCCGGCAGCGTGAAACAGCGCTGCGCCTGCTTCCACGATAGCGAGGCTGGTTTTAGCGTCGGGCGCCGGACCGCTGTGATAGCCGATGTTGACGGCGCCGAACGCCTGATGGGCGATCTGGCCCGGTGCCGTGCGATGAACGCAGATGAAACACAGCCCGCCTAGCAGGTGCAGGCTGTCCGGGAGCGCGGCCCGTAAGTCTTCTTCAACCCCAAGGCCGTTTTGCAGCATCAGCACCTTGGCGCCAGGTGCCGCCGCCTCAATGATCGCCGGCGCCACGCCATGGGTGCCGGTGCTTTTCGCGCCTACCAGCAGCCAGTCGCAAAGCGGCATGTCGGCGGCCGAGGAATAGGCCTGAACGTTGTCCAGCGTCAGGAGGCCGTGCACTTGGCTGTCTATACGCAGGCCGTTTGCTGACACGGCGCTGAATTCGCTGCGCAGTAAAAAATGTACGTCGAAGCCGGCACGGGCCAGCATAACGCCGTAGAAACCGCCGATGGCGCCGGTGCCAATGATCCCGATGCGGGGCTTTTGTGTGGTTTCGCTCATGCTTTCCTCGTCGATGGCTGCATGTTCATGACTGCTTCTGTCCGTGACTCACTCAGGGCAGATCGTCCGGTGCCTGCGCCAGCGCCTGTTCGAGACCGGCAACGATGGCGTCCAGGGACAACGTGCCACGCAATGTCCCGTAGAACTCGCCGTCGCGGATGACGAACAGCGTTGGCAGATGAAAAACGCCGTAACGCTGCACGGCCCCGCCGTTTTCTTCCGCGTCGATCCAGCACAGCCGGTCGATGGGCAGTAGCAATTCAGGCAAATGATGCCGCGCCCAGCGGCAGCTGGAGCAGCCGATGCTGGTGAAGATCAATAAAGAGACGCCGGGCAATGCCAGCAGTTGCTGATCGACGTCAAAATCCGTCAGTTGCAGTTGATCCACGCCGATCTCCCCCAGGTGTGCCGCACACTATATCCGCACCCGCGCGCCCCTTTCCAAACTTCCGGCCCACAATCCCGGAACCGTTGGACAAAAGCCTCGTTTACCCATTGTCGAAGTACGGGTTAACGCGCTAAGGTTCCGCTCCCCCTGCCCTCAATACTGCCGGGCCCGCCGCACCTGGCGCCTGGCACCGTGCCCCTGATGAGTAACACGATGGCTGATTTACCGATTGACGACCTCAACGTTGCCTCCAACGAGACACTGATCACTCCGGATCAGCTCAAGCGCGAAATTCCCCTCACCCCTGCTGCGCAGGCGACCGTGAGCAAGGGCCGCGAAGTTATCCGCAACATTCTCGATGGCAAGGACCACCGCCTGTTCATCGTGATCGGGCCGTGCTCGATCCATGACATCAAGGCGGCTCACGAATACGCCGAGCGCCTGAAGGCCCTGTCGGCCGAGCTGTCCGACACCCTGTATCTGGTGATGCGCGTGTATTTCGAAAAACCGCGCACCACCGTCGGCTGGAAAGGCCTGATCAACGACCCGTACCTGGACGACTCTTTCAAGATTCAGGACGGTCTGCACATCGGCCGTCAGCTGTTGCTGGACCTGGCCGAGAAAGGCCTGCCGACCGCAACCGAAGCGCTGGACCCGATCTCCCCGCAATACCTGCAGGACCTGATCAGCTGGTCGGCCATCGGCGCCCGCACCACCGAATCCCAGACGCACCGCGAAATGGCCTCCGGCCTGTCCTCGGCAGTCGGCTTCAAGAACGGCACCGACGGTGGCCTGACCGTGGCGATCAACGCGTTGCAATCGGTCTCCAGCCCGCACCGTTTCCTGGGCATCAACCAGGAAGGTGGCGTGTCCATCGTCACCACCAAAGGCAACGCCTACGGTCACGTGGTGCTGCGCGGCGGCAACGGCAAGCCGAACTATGATTCGGTCAGCGTTGCGTTGTGTGAACAAGCGCTGAACAAGGCGAAGATCAAGCCGAACATCATGGTCGATGCCAGCCACGCCAACTCCAACAAAGACCCGGCGCTGCAACCGCTGGTCATGGAAAACGTCGCCAACCAGATCCTGGAAGGCAACGAATCGATCATCGGCCTGATGGTGGAAAGCCACTTGAAATGGGGCGCGCAGTCGATTCCAAAAGACCTCGCCGACCTGGAATACGGCGTGTCGATCACCGACGCCTGCATCGACTGGGAAACCACCGAGAAGACCCTGCGCAGCATGCATGCCAAGCTCAAGGACGTGTTGCCGAAGCGCAAGCGCGGCTGATCCGAAGGCCGAAAACGACAACGCCGAGCAAATGCTCGGCGTTTTCTATTGCAGCTGTGTTTTTGAGACCGATCAGATCTTCGCGGCCTGACGCTGGTTGCGTTCCATGTAGCGCTCGACATAAGAGCACGATGGAATGACGGTGTAACCGTTGCTCTCGGCATAATCGAGCGCGACTTCGGTCAACGCCGCAGCGATACCCCGCCCCCGCAATGCGTTCGGCACGAACGTACGATAAATGTCCAGGGTCTGCTTCCCCAGATCCATGTACGTCAGATAAGCGCGGTGACCGTCGATGTTGATTTCGAACTGGTGACCGGTCTTGTCATGGTGTATGGACAACGCCTCGCTCATCACTACTCCTCGCGGGTCTTAAAATTTGACCCCTACCTTACCCATGTTTGTCCGGCGAAGGAACTATTAGGCGGGTGAAACCTACTGCGCTCAACAATACGGCGTTAAAAAACGGCGGGAAATGCTCATTTAGAACCTAGAGTCGGTCGCGACCCCGGCCGTTTCCCGCCGTTTTTTGCCTTGTCTTGTCTTCGCTCGCTACGGTTTCAAACCGCCTGATCCGGCACCCCGTGCCTGATTTGGACACCGAGAAGGCTTTGGCTTCTCAAACAAATGAGCACCCCCAGATAGTAGGCTCGATTGCAGAATTCGCTCAAGGAAATGGGGAGAATATGCACTGCCGCACATCTGACACCACTTGGGTTGAACCTGACGCCGCCGACGAATGTCCATTGAGACGCGAACGGTGCGCTTGAGTCACTTAAAGCACGTCAGAACAAGCACTCTTGCCAATCATCGTCTATACAAAAAAGGCTGAGAGGCGCGGGAGTCCGAGCGGGCGTCATGTTGTTCCAGGGTAAACCGCCCTGTTTGACGAGCATGAACTTACGCCGATTCGCAGGTTTTAACCGGTCTCACCCACGACCGTAATCGTCTGACGGTGAAGGATTTTTTGCGTATAAAAAGCGTGAGGAGTTGCACGGAACACGTTCAAACCAAAGAATTTTATGCGGTTCTTGCGCATAGTCCGTTTACTTACTACAAACAATGGGTAGTATGTACGCCGGTCATTTTCTCATTTTCGAGAGATGACTAATTTTGATAGAAGTCCTTTAAGGGGAACACGATGAACAACGTTCTGAAATTCTCTGCTCTGGCCCTGGCCGCAGTTCTGGCTACCGGTTGCAGCAGCGCATCCAAAGAAACTGAAGCTCGTCTGACTGCAACTGAAGACGCAGCCGCTCGCTCCCAAGCCCGTGCTGACGAAGCCTACCGCAAGGCTGATGAAGCTCTGGCTGCTGCTCAAAAAGCTCAGCAAACTGCTGACGAAGCCAACGAGCGCGCTCTGCGCATGCTCGACAAGGCAAGCCGCAAGTAATAGTCCCTCGGGATTATTGATAAGCCGGTCCGGTTTCGGATCGGCTTTTTTGTTGCCTGACGTCCCTTGAGGCGCCCTCACTGGTGATGTTTCAGGCAATAAAAAACCCGTTCACCCTGCCTCGCGAGGCCCGGTGAACGGGTATCAGAGACCGCTCCGGCTTACTGCATGGTCACCGGCGCAGGGCTCACCGCAGGGGCTGCTACGCCCGGCACCGCGATCTCGACCGGCATGCCATCTTCGGCCGCCACCACGTCACGCACCGAATCCCACTGAATCCGCAGGTTGTTGGCCAGGTCTTCGCGCTTGAGCAAGGCATTGATCACAGCCGTGTGCTTGTCGACCACCGACGGATTACCGCTCTCATCCAGCGGCGTGTGCGCTTCCAGATAGACCTTGCCACCGCTGATGCCGAACTTGTACGGCTCGTTCATGATGCGCACGGTGGTCCCGACCGGGACCATGTCCGCCATTTCCAGCACGTTGTTGTTGTACATACGGAAGCAGCCGTGGCTGGTGCGCATGCCGATGCCGAACTTCTTGTTCGACCCGTGGATCAGGTAACCCGGCAAGCCCAGACCGAATTTGAACGGCCCCAGCGGGTTGTCCGGACCGGCCGGCACGACGTTGGGCAGGATGTCGCCGTCGGCGGCGTGTTCGGCCTTGACCGACGCCGGTGGGGTCCAGGTCGGGTTCGGGGTTTTGGCGGTGACTTTGGTGGTCGACACCGGCGAGCCCCAGCCTTCACGGCCAATGCCCAGCGGGAAGGTGTACACGACGTTCCGGCCTTTCGGGTAGTAGTACAAACGATACTCGGCCAGGTTGATGACGATGCCTTCACGCGGGCCGGGCGGCAGGATGAAGCGGGTCGGCAGGATCACCTGAGTGCCCGCGCCCGGCAGCCATGCATCGACGCCAGGGTTGGCGGCGATCATTTCCAGATAGCCCAGATCGTACTTCGTGCCGAGGTCGGCGAAGGTGTCTTCGTACTTGGCGGTGACGGTTTGCACCTGGCCGATGATGTCTTCACCGGGCGGCGGCAACGGAAACTCCAGAGCGGAGACAGGGCCGGCCGCACACAGTGCAGCAAGCGACAGACAGCGGGCGAAAGCTGGAATGCGCGACAACATCCGGGAAGTCCTTGGATAAACGGGAGGCTTGAATGGCCGCGATTGTACACCCACCCCACGGCCTTCGGGAGTAGGCGCGACGGTGTGCAACATGAAGCGAAATTTACAGAGTCTGGTCCAGCTCGGGCCAGATCGGGTGCCAGCCCCGGCGTTGGGCGTCGATGATCGCCCGGCACAGGGGGCAGAGACGTTCGTCCTGGTAGATCCCCTGCTGGACGTCGGACCAGCGCGGCTGCGCCGGGAGCAAAGTGCCGCAGAGGGTACGGTCGGCGGAACCGGCCAGCTCCAGTTGCCGGGCGACCAGGTGCACACGCACTTCCTGGCACGCGAACAGGTCGAGTTGCTCATCGGGTTCGATCAGTTGATAGGCAAACAGGGACCAGGCAGGGCGGCGCATCGGGGGGCTCCGAATCGGGGGCGCCACATTAGCCGAAAGGCCTCGTCCGGAAAAGGGCTGGAGGCCTTTAATTTTGGCGGATGCGTGTTGATTTTTGAGGTGGGCTTGAGCCTACTACAAAAGCGGCTTCAACTCTGCCCAGACGTTCTCCAGCAACCGCGGCTGCGCATTCGCCGCCGGGTGCAGCCCATCGGCCTGAGTAAACTCCGGCACCCCACCCACGCCTTCCAGCATGAACGGCACCAGCGCCACTTTCTTCTCGGTCGCGAGATTGCCGTACACCGCCTTGAACGCTTCGGTGTAACGCGCCCCGTAATTCGGCGGAATCTGCATGCCCAGCAACAGCACTTTCGCCCCGGCCGCCCGGGAACTGTCGATCATCGATGCAAGATTTTGTTGCAATTGAGCCGGTGGCTGCCCGCGCAGGCCGTCGTTGCCGCCCAGTTCGAGGATCACCAGGTCAGGCTTGTGCTGCGCAAGCAGCGCCGGCAGCCGTGCCTGGCCACCGGCGCTGGTGTCGCCGCTGACCGACGCGTTCACCACTTTATCTGTGTAGCCCTGCTCTGCCAGGCGCTTTTCCAGCAGGCTGACCCACCCTACACGGGTATCCAGGCCGAAAGCCGCGCTGATACTATCTCCCACGATCAGCACCGTGCCTGCCATGGCTCCTTGAGACAACAGCAGCAACCCCAGGCCAGCACTTAAAAACCACGCACGCATCGGATTCTCCATGAGCGAAAGTATTCTCAGTGCTCGGAACCTCAGCAAAGTGGTCCCAAGCACCGAAGGTGACTTGACCATCCTGCACGAACTTTCTCTGGAACTGAACAAGGGCGACACCCTGGCCATCGTTGGCGCGTCCGGTTCCGGCAAATCCACCCTCCTCGGCCTGCTCGCCGGCCTCGACCTGCCCAGCGCAGGCGCCGTGACGCTGTCCGGGCGCAACCTCAGCGAACTGGATGAAGACCAACGCGCCCGCGTCCGCGCCGAGCACGTCGGGTTCGTGTTTCAGTCCTTTCAATTGCTGGACAGCCTCAACGCCCTGGAAAACGTCATGTTGCCGATGGAGCTCGAAGGCCGCAAAGACGCTCGCGAACGCGCGCGGCACCTGCTGGAGCGGGTCGGTCTCGGCCAGCGCCTGACCCACACGCCGAAACAGCTGTCCGGCGGTGAACAGCAACGCGTGGCCATCGCCCGCGCCTTTGCCGCCGACCCGGACGTGCTATTCGCCGACGAACCCACCGGCAACCTCGACAGCCACACTGGCGAGCGCATCAGCGACCTTTTGTTCGAACTGAACCAGGAACGCAATACCACGCTGGTACTCGTGACCCACGATGAACGCCTGGCCCATCGCTGCCGGCGCCTGATCCGTCTTGAAGGTGGCCGACTGGTCACCCCCATGGAGCCTTGATGGCACGCTTGCCGTTTGCCCGTTTGCTGAGCCTCGCGGCCCGCCAACTGATGCGCGACGCCCGCGCCGGGGAATTGCGGGTGCTGTTTTTCGCCCTGGTGATCGCGGTTGCCGCCAGCACCGCCATTGGTTACTTCGGGTCGCGACTGAATAGCGCGATGCTGTTGCGGGCCACCGAATTCCTTGGCGCGGACTTGATTCTCATCGGCTCGACCCCCGCCAAACCCGAACAGATCGAAGCGGGCACTGCCCTCAAGCTGGATCATTCGCAGATCGTGATCTTCTCCAGCGTGGTCGCCACCGACAACGGCATCCAGTTGGCGAGCGTCAAGGCGGTGGACGCGGCCTACCCGTTGCGCGGCGAGCTGAAGAGCGCCGAAGCGCCCTATCAGCCTGAAGTCAGCGGCGGCGAACCGCAGCAAGGTGAAGCCTGGGCAGAATCGCGGGTCCTGGCGGCGCTGAACCTCAAGGTTGGCGACAGCATCGATGTCGGCTCCACGACACTGAAACTCACTCGCGTGCTGACCTACGAACCGGACCGCGCCGGGAATTTCTACAGCCTGACGCCTCGGGTTCTGATCAACATGGCCGACCTGGAAGCCACCAAAGTCGTGCAGCCGGGCAGCCGGGTCAATTTCCGTGACCTGTGGCGCGGCACGCCCGAGAATCTGGCGGCGTACCGCAAGGCCATCGAGCCTGACCTGGCACCGAACCAGAAAATCGACGACGCCCGGGACGGCAATCAACAGATCGGCGGCGCGCTGGGCAAAGCCGAGCGTTACCTGAACATGGCGAGCCTGGTCGCCGTGCTGCTGGCCGGGGTCGCGGTGGCGCTGTCGGCGGCGCGCTTTGCGGTTCGGCGCTTCGACGCCAGTGCCTTGCTGCGCTGCCTGGGTCTTTCGCGCAATGAAGCGCTGGTGCTGTTCAGCCTGCAATTGGCGATGCTCGGGATCGTGGCCAGCGTGACGGGCGCCCTCCTCGGCTGGTTCGCCCAACTCGGCCTGTTCTACCTGCTGGAGAACCTGCTGCCCGCGCAAGTTCCGCCCGGTGGCTGGCTACCGGCGTTGGCGGGGATCAGCACCGGGCTGATCGCCCTGGCCGGTTTCGCCCTGCCGCCTTTGGCTGCGCTGGGTCGCGTGCCACCATTGCGGGTGTTGCGCCGCGACATGCTGCCGATCCCCGCGAGCACCTGGCTTGTCTACGGCGCCGCGCTGCTGGCGCTGGGCCTGATCATGTGGCGCCTGAGCCTCGATCTGGTGCTGACTTTCGCCCTGCTCGGCGGTGGGCTGATCGCCGCGGCGATCCTCGGCGGCGTGCTGTTGCTGGCGCTGCAAAGCCTGCGTCGCTTGCTGGCCAATGCCTCGCTGCCTTGGCGGCTGGGGTTGGGTCAGCTACTGCGCCATCCAATGGCAGCGGCTGGCCAGTCCCTCGCGTTCGGTCTGATCCTGCTGTCGATGGGGCTGATTGCGCTGCTGCGCGGCGAATTGCTCGACACGTGGCAAAACCAATTGCCCAAGGACGCGCCGAACTATTTCGCGCTGAACATCCTGCCCACCGAACGCGACAACTTCGCCCAGCGCATGAGCCAGCTATCGACCCACAGCGCGCCGCTGTACCCGATGATTCCGGGGCGACTGATGAGCATCAACGGCGAGCCGGTGAGCAAGTTCGTGACCAAAGACTCGCGCGGCGAAAACGCCACCCAGCGCGACCTTAACCTGACGTGGTCGGCCAATCTCCCGGAAGGGAACAGCATCACCGAAGGCCAGTGGTGGGGCGATCAGCCGCCCGCTGCCGACGTCGTTCCCGGCGTGTCGGTGGAGGCCAAACTGGCCAAGAGCCTGAACATGAAACTCGGCGATACCCTGAGTTTCGTCATCGGCGGCGCCACTCACGATGTGAAGGTCACGAGCTTGCGGGACATCAACTGGGACACCTTCCAGCCGAACTTTTTCGTGATCTTCCAGCCCGGCACGTTGGAAGATGTGCCGACCACCTACCTGACCAGCTTCTACCTCGCTCCCGGCCACGATCAGCAGATTGTCGAGCTGTCCCGCGCCTTTCCGGCGGTGACGATCCTGCAAGTGGAAGCGTTGCTGGAGCAACTGCGCAGCATCCTCGGCCAGGTAACGCTGGCGGTGCAGTACGTGCTGCTATTCGTGTTGGCGGCGGGTTTGTCGGTGCTGTTTTCGGGCTTGCAGGCCACGTTGGACGAACGCATTCGCCAAGGCGCGCTGCTGAGGGCGCTGGGAGCCAATCGGGCGTTGCTGATCAAGGCGCGGCGCATCGAGTTCGGCTTGCTGGGTGCGGTCAGCGGGGTGTTGGCGGCGCTGGGGTGCGAGCTGGTGAGTTTCGTCCTGTACCGCTACGCGTTCAGCCTTGAGTGGTCGCCACATCCGTGGCTGCTGCTGTTGCCACTGATTGGCGCCCTGCTGGTCGGCGGCGCGGGCGTGTTCGGCACCCGGCGTGCGCTGAATGCCAGCCCGTTGACGGTGTTGCGCGAGGGGTAGATTCCGCTCGCGGATGGCAGGCCGACAAGGGGGCGTTCATGGCCCTTATCGGTCTGACTCCAGCCTCAAACAGCGGCCGTGATCACCACTTCGATCAAGGCGTTTCCGCCCAGATCAGCGACCCCGACCGTCGCCCGTGCGGGCAAATCCTGCCCCTCGACCCACGCCTTCCAGACCGTGTCCATGGCCGGTTTCTGCGTGAGGTCCGTGACGAAGATCGTCGCGCTGAGCAAACGTGTGTTGTCTGTGCCCGCCTGCGCCAGGTAGCCATCGATCTTGCTCAGCACCTGACGGGTCTGCCCTTCCATGCCGAGGCTTTCGTCATCAGCGGTCACGCCCCCGAGGTAGACGACGCCGTTGTGTTCGACAACGCGGTGCATGATCGGGGTTTGCAGGTGTCTAGTGGTCATTCAGGGTTTCTCGTTCGAGGGGGAAATTGGCAGCGGAGGACTCCGGCCACAGACCGGTCACAGCGTGAGTATTAATGTCGGTATGAGACAGCGCGGCGATTTCCCCCAGCCGCAGGGGTTTGATCGGCGGACGCAGGCGGTAAGTGCCGACCTCAGCGGGCCCGGCGCTCCACTCGTCGGCGAGCATCTCGACCACCGTTGGCCCGCACAGACGCCCCTGACACGGCCCCATGCCGCAGCGGGTGAAGACTTTCAATTGATTAGGCCCCGTGAGTCCGCGACGGGCGGCATCGCGAACAGTGCCCACCGTGACTTCTTCGCAGCGACAGACCAGGGTCGAATCGTCTTGCGGCACTAAAAACGAGCGCATCGGCAGGTAGGCGGCGTCGATGAAACGCCGACCACGCTGCCAACGTGCGCAAAGGTCCAGGCTGCGTTGGCGTCGTTGTTCGAGCGACCGAGCATCAACCCGTGTCGAATCGAGCAACACCGCCAACGCCACTGCACGCCCCGCTTCCGCCGATGCCAGCGCGCCCGCAATTCCAGCCCCATCCCCCGCAATGAAAACGTCGGGCAGCGAGCTGCGGCCCTGTGCATCGGTACGCGGCTGGAACGCCCGAATCGCCTCGTTCCACACCAGCGCACACCCGGCCGAATTTGCCAGCGCGGTGTCGGGAATCACGCCCTGATGCAGCAACACCCGATCAGCCGCCAGCGTGTCTTCTGTCTTCGCAGTCTGGTAACGAATGCCCGTGGCACGGTCTTCTCCAATGATGTCCAACCGCGTCACGCCACTGATCACCCGCAGGTGGCGCCGTGCCCGAGCCAGCAACGCCAAGCCCTTCAAGGCATATGGAGAAAACACGAACTCGGGCAAATAACGCCACGCCGAACGCAGCCCAGCCCCGCTGTCGAGCAACGCGACGATGTTCGCCCCGGCGTCCTGCAGCTGCACCGCCAGTTGATAGAGCAGCGGCCCACACCCCGCCAACACCACCCGTCCCGCTGGCACCAGCCCCGACGTTTTCAACGCGATTTGCGCGGCGCCAGCCGTCATGACACCTGGCAGCGTCCAGCCCGGCAGGGGCATCGGGCGCTCCAATGCGCCGGTCGCCAGGATCACTTTTGCCGCCTGAATGTGCCGGGCCACGCCACCCAATGACACCCCCACCCGCGCATACGGCTCATCGGCTTCCGGGCTGGCGCTGTCGAGACTCCAGACACGGCAGCGCGCCGCGTAGGTTAAGGGGCTGCGCAGGAACCCATCGGCGATCGGCTGTCCAGCCCAATACGCCTCGCCCAAATACCCTCGACGGGCAGGCGTGTTGAGGGTGATCGCCCGATAGATCTGCCCACCGGGCGCCGGATTTTCGTCCAGCACCAGCACCGACACACCCTCGACGGCAAGCAGTGTGGCGGCGCTCATGCCCGCTGGTCCCGCCCCCACAACGATCACGTCATAAAACCCGGCCAGGTCCTTCGCGTGTTCCACCGACACTGCACTCATGACCGCACCGCTCCGTTCACGGGTCGAGCCCCGGGCTGTCGGGCGATCACCATGCCTTCTCGCACCTCGACCTGACAGCCCTGGCGACTGGGCACGCCATCAATCACCACCAGGCATTCGAAGCACGCGCCCATCAGGCAATACGGCGCACGGGGCTTGCCGTGGACGACACTGTCGCGGCAGCTTTCGATGCCGGAGGCGAGCAAGGCCAGCGCAACGCTTTCGCCTTGTTCAGCGGTGAGGGTTCGGCCTTCAAATTCAAAGGACAGGCCCTGCGTAATCGGCGCGAGTCTACGAAACATGGAACCTCCGCGAATGAAAAGGCAGCAAGGTGTCGTCCAGCGCTCCTGCCGCAATCTGCGGGGCGATCTGCAGCGCATGCAGCGCGGTCAGGGTCACACCGGAATGGCACAGCATCACGAACGCGCCGGGATACGGAGATGACTGTTCGTAGAGCGGCATGCCGTCCGGTGTCTTGACCCGAAACCCGGTCCAGATGCGGACGACATTCAAGTCCCTGATAATCGGGAAAATCTGCCCAGCCCGTTCGGCGAGCACCGCGCTGATGCCGTGATTCAACGCCATCGCGCCGGTGTGGGTTTCCTGGCTCTCGCCGATCAACACACTGCCTTCGCCGGTCTGGCGCAACGAGCCCGCGACCGAATCGAAAAACCGCTGACACTTTTCAGTGACGATGACTTGCCCCTTGGAGCGCACCAGCGGCGCCGACATCCCCAGCATCGGCGCAAGACGCGCGTTGTCCAGCCCCGCCGCCAGCACGACCTTGCGTGCCCGAATCACTCCCCAAGTGCCGATCACGTTGAAGCCTTGGCTCAACGGCTCCACGCGCTCGACTGGATGATGAGCGCGGTATTCGGCACCACGCTGGGTCATGCCCAAGTGCAAGGCGTTGAACAGCCGAAGCGAATTGACGTGACCGTCGTATCGGCAAAACGACGCGCCGACGACGTCCGGGCCGAGGTGTGGCAAGCGGGCGCGCAGCTCATCCCGGCTAAGCATCTCGTAGTCGCCAAGACCGCCTTGGGTCTGGGCTGCGATGGTCGCCATGTTCGCGTCGAGCTGCTGTAGCTCACGCTCGGACAACGCGAAGTTATAGCCCCCCGGCTGCTGCAATTGCAGGTCGATGCCGGTTTCCTGTTCCAGCATCTTGGCAAAGGCCGGCCACTGCAACGCCGCGTCCCGGGACCACAGCGCATAAGCGGGTTGGTCCAGGCCCTTGTCGCTGACCCACACCAGACCGAGGTTGGCCCGTGAGGCGCAGGGATCGAGGTCGCCGCCGTCCAGTACCAGCACGTCATGGCCCAGCCCCGCCAGCCCCCAGGCGAGCGCGGCGCCCATCAGGCCACCGCCGATGATGACTATTTCGCGTTCTTCCACACCGCTTCCCGATTGAGTTCACTGCACCGAATGTGCGGGTTGCGCTTAATGTGCGATTCGCCGAGCATGCGGTCAAATGCCGAAAAACGCCTCGTGCATAAGCCAATATGATGGAGCCGTGGGATGAATTTCAGACAGGTCGAAGCCTTTCGGGCGGTGATGACCACGGGCAGCATGACCGCTGCCGCCGAACTGATGTCGGTGACCCAACCCGCAGTGAGCCGACTGATTCGCGATTTCGAGGCCGCCACTCGCTTGCTGCTGTTCGAGCGCCACGGCAACCAGATCATTCCGACCCAGGCGGCGTTCACCTTGATCAAGGAAGTCACCCGCTCGTTTGTCGGCCTCGACCGACTGACCCAAGTGGCGGCCGACATTGGCCGTCACTCCGCTGGCTCGCTGCGCATCTCGGCCATGCCCGCGTTGGCGAGTGGCATCCTGCCGCGCTTCGTCGCGCAGTTCGTCCTCGACAAGCCGAACCTGTACGTCGCGGTCACGGGCCTCGGTTCACCGCAAGTCATCGAAACGGTCGCGTCCGGGCAGGCGGATCTGGGATACGCCGACGGCCCCATCGACCGCTCCGGTTTTGACGTGGCGATGCAGCCGATTGCCGCCGTCGTGGCATTGCCCGACGGGCATCCGCTGACGCAGAAACAGGTGATTTACCCCGCCGATCTCGCCGGGGAAAAGATGATTGCGCTGGAGCCGGGCAGCCTGTTCGCCATGCGCGTCGAAGTGGCGCTGGCGGGCGTGCCGCGCACCGTCACGCTCGAAGCATTGCTGTCTCACACCGCGCTGATCATGGTCGCGGCGGGGGCCGGGATCACTATTCTGGACCCCACCGCTACCCTCGATTTTCTCGACAAAGGCATCACCATCCGGCCATTCGGCGTCTTCATCGACGCCAGTTTTGCCGAGCTTCGTCAGTCAGGGCGCAACCGTTCGGCCATCGTTGACCTGTTCCGCAAACAGTTCATGGACTGGCACAACGACCTGATCGCACAGACCGGGCTGGACCTCTCGCCGCCTCAGTAACCCTTGCGTCGGTCAACCAGCCCAGTGAGCGGCAGACCGGCCCGGTGCTGACCGATCACTTCCAGCACGGTCGCAACGGCGGTTTCGGGCCGGGTCATGCTGGCGACGTGGGGGGTGATGAGAATGCGCGGGTCGTGCCAGAACGGGTGGTCTTCGGGCAGCGGCTCGGGGTCGCAGACGTCCAGCACGGCGGCGCGCAACTGCCCGTCGTCCAAGGCCGCCCGCAGGTCGTCGTTGATCAGGTGCGCGCCTCGGCCCACGTTCACCAACGCGGCCCCTTGAGGTAATTGCGCGAACAGCTGACGATTGAGCAAGCCTCGCGTCTGATCGGTCAGCGGCAGCAGGCACACAAGGATGTCGGTGCGCGCCAGAAATGCCGACAACTGCGCTTCACCGGCGAACACCTCGACGCCTTCGATCTCGCCTCCCGAACGGCTCCAGCCTGCGAGCGGAAAGCCGAACGGCTGCAACTGTCGCAACGCCTGACGGCCCAGCATGCCCAACCCCAGCACCCCGACACGGCGCCGGGACGCGGGCACGTTGCGCTGTTCCTGCCAGACCTTCTGCCGCTGTCGCTCCAGGTACACAGGCCAGTCCCGATGCAACGCCAGGACCGCCAGCGTGACGTATTCGGCCATGTCCTGAGCGATGCCCGGCTCGGTCATGCGCACCACCGGAACGTGTTCGGGAATGCCTGCGCCTTTCAGTTGATCGACCCCGGCGCCCACCGAAAACAACAGTTCCAGGTTGGGAAAGCGTTCCATCAGCCGGTCAGGCGGCTCCCACACCGCCAGGTAGCGCACCTCGTGGGCAGGGCCGGTTTCAGGCCAGACATAAAACGGCATGTCCGGCGCGAGCTGTCGAAACAGCGCGCGCCATTCTTCGCCGCGTTCCGGCTCGGCCTTGTAGACAAAGCTCATGATCGTCAATCCAGTTGGACCCAGACTTTGCGGGTGGTTTCGAGCACGCGCCAGATGCCTTTGAAGCCGGGGCGCATGATGAAGGTGTCACCGGCCTGAATGCGTTTGACCGGCTGGCCTTCTTCCACCAGCTCGGAGACGCCCGAGAGGATCGCACAGTATTCCCAACTCTCGCCCTTGATCGACCAGTAGGCGCCGGGGGTCACTTCCCAGACGCCTGTCCGGACCCGGCCGTCCGCGCTTTTTTCGATGTCCCAGGTGGTGAATATCGGGTTGCCCTCGACCAACCGATCCGGCAATGGCTCGCCTTTGCGGCCTTCGCCAAGGTCGGAAAAATTGAAATGGGTCAGATAGCTCATGGACGGTGCCCTGTCGGTTGAATGGATTGAAATTGGGGTGTTGAAAACGGCATCACAGCTCACCGGCGGCCCAGCGGGTCAGCGCATCGGCAGCCAGCTCTCCGTCGATGCAGGCCAGCACGCGCTCGCCCATCAACGAAGAAAACTTGAACATCTGGCCATCGCAATTGGTGACCACCACGGCCTGGCCATCCTGCTGCACGCGAAATTTGGCGGTGGCGTCCTTGACGTAATACCCCACCGCCATGCGCAGGGGCCGGTACTCGGCGGCATCGCGCAGGTAAGGGGCGAAATGGGCGATGACGTCGTAGCCTTCGCTCACGTCGGCCTTGAACCCGGTCAGCTCCGGCGAGCCGGCGCGGCGATGCAGGCCCGAACCGAACTTCAGCCCGGTCCCGCCTGCGGGCGCCAGCGCGTAGTTGTCGCCGACGCCCAGATCCGTCAGGCAAGGGCCGTTGGCCCAATGGACCTGCTGCTGCTGCGGGGCCTGGACGTAACAGACCGCCTGGCGCCAGATCGGCAGGTCGTCGATCTGCGGCATCAGGCCCGGCAACCAGGCACCGGCCGCCACGATCACCGCATCGCCCTGCACGACTTCGCCGTCGTCGAGGGTCACGCGACTGGCAACGGTGTTGACGTGCATGACTTTGCAGTGGGGTAGCAGCGTTGCGCCGTGGGTTCGCACCCAGGCCAGCAGGCTGTCCACGATGCGATCGGCGAACAGCACGCCGCCGTCGGCCTGATACAAGCCTTGGGCGGACGCCGGGAGCATCAGTTGCGGGCAGAGCCGCTCGGCCGCGTCGCTGCTCATCACCTCATGAGGGATGCCCAGACGGCGAAAGGTCGGCAGCGTCAGTTGAATCTCGTCATTCGCTTCCATCGACACGCCGAAGGTGCCGGTGGCCACGAAGTGCTGTTCACCGATGTCTTGCCAGAGACGCTCCCAGGCACCGAACGCCTCGCCCACCATCCGCGTGTAGCCCTCGGCGTCGCCGTATTGGTAGCGGATCATTCGGTGCTGGTCGTAGGAGGCCGCTTGCGGATTGGGCAAGGCCCCCTGCTCCAGAACCGTGACGCGATGCCCGCGTTTCAGTGCGGCACGCGCGCAGGAAAGCCCGACGGCGCCAGCGCCGACGACAATGATGTGTTTCATGAACCGACCCTTGAGCAGAGCGCGACAGGCGCCGCGCGCACTAATGACATCCCGCGGACGCGGGAATCAGATCCTAATTTTGCGGGTGGCTTTCACGCCGCCCGACAGGTACTGCTCGAACTGGCGCACCAGCAGCATCGCCACCAGGTTGATCACCAGGTAAAACACGGAGGCGATGACGAAGATCTCGATGATCGCGAAGGTCTCGCTCATCAGCCGTTTCGCGTAGCCCGTGATTTCCAGCACCGTGATGGTGGAGGCCAGGCTCGATTCCTTCACGATGATTGCAATCTCGTTGCCGTATGCGGGGAGTGCCTGACGCAAGGCCAGCGGAAAGCGCACTCGCAGGAACGTCACCCACTTCGACATGCCGCACGCCTGCGCCGCTTCTACCAGGCCGTGGGGAACTGACTGAAACCCTCCGCGAAAGATTTCCGAGGTGTAGGCCACTGTGTTGAGCACTACAGTCAGGACCGCGCAGTTGAGGCTGCTGCCGACCACCCACCACAGCATCGGGGTGTGCCGCACGAACTCCAGTTGCCCAAACCCGTAATAGAGAATGAACAGCTGGACGAGCAGCGGCGTGCCGCGAAAAAAACCGCTGAACGCCGAACAACACGCCACGACCCACGGCCGGCCCGACAGGCGCAGCAGCGCCAGCAACACCCCGAACGGCAACCCCACGAGCACCCCGAAGAGGCCGATGAGCAACGTCACCTGCGCCCCTTTGAGCAGAAAGGGAATGGCCTCTTGCAGCAAGTCCATGTCCATCAACGCGCCCCCCGAAATCCGCGATTCAGGTGCACTTCACACACCCGAAACAGTCGCTGGCTGAGCCAGGTGATCAACAGAAACACCAGCCCGGCGATGAGGTAAAACGCCAGCGGACTGCGGGAAATACCCGCCGCCAGCGCCGCCGTGCGCATCAATTCCCCCAAGCCCACCACCGACACCAGCGAGGTGTCCTTGATGGTCATCTGCCAGACGTTGTTGAGGCCCGACAACGCGCTGCGCAGCATCAACGGCAGGACGATCCGCAAGTAGATCGCCCTGCGCGGCATGGCCAATGACTTCGATGCTTCGATCAGCCCTTCCGGAATCGTCGCCAGCGCCCCGCGCAACACTTCCACCGAATACGCGCTGGAAATGATGCTGATCGCCAACACCCCCATCAGAAACGGATAGGCGTTGCGCAACGCCGACTGAAACCCGAAGAACGCGCCGATCTGATCCACCACCTGCACCGAGCCGAAGAAGATCAGGTAAATGATCAACAACCCCGGAATGCTGCGCACCAGCATCGTGTAGGCCTCGACCAGACGGCCCAACAGGTACACCTCACGCCAGCGGACGATGGCCAGCGGCAGTGCGACGATCAGGCCCACACACATGCCCAGCAGGCCCAACCCCAGTGTTACGGCACTGCCCTTGAGCAAGGAAACTGCCCAGCCCTGCTCGAATAAAAACCGCCATACGTCCGTCATTGACCACCCGACTCATTCAATACTGCGCGAACGCTGCCCCTGCCTCAGACGCGTGAAGCGTCCCCCTTGGCGTTCTACTGTTTGCAGGGGATGGCGTAGTCTTCGTCGAACCATTTTTTGCTGATCGCAGTGAGCTGGCCTTTCTTCGACAGGTCGCACAACGCGCTGTCGACCTTGGCCTGCAACGTGCTGTTGCCCTTGCGGATGCCGACGCCCATGCCATAACCGAGCACCGTCGGGTCATCTGCCTGGCGCACGGCGACTTTCACGCGGGTGAACTTCGCGCCCCCGGGGGTTTTGAAGAAGTCGGTCCAGGTCGGCGAATCGCTGTAGGCGGAATCGATCCGGCCCGCTTCCAGGTCGGCCAGCATCTGCGTCGTGGCGTCGTAGGTTTTCACCTCGGACTTGGGCAGGTGCTTCTGCACGTACTTGGCGTAGGTAGTGCCGTTGACCACGCCCACCGTCTTGCCGTCGAGCTGCTTCTCGATCTCGGTGATCGAACCCAGGGAGGCAATCGGCGAGTCCTTGGCGATCACGTAGTACTGCGGCACGCCGCCGTAGGGAATCGAATAATCGATCTGTTTCTTGCGCGCTTCGGTGATGCCCAGGCCCGAGACGATCACGTCGAAACGGTCGGTGCTCAGCGAGGGAATCAGCGTGCTGAACGACTGCACGACGAAACGGCATTTGACCTTCATTTCACTGCACACGGCATTGGCGATGTCGGCGTCATAGCCGGTCACGTTGCCGTTGACGTCGGCCATGCTGTACGGCGGGGCATCGCCCTCGGTGCCGACCGTCAAGGTATCTTCTGCTGCGTTGACCCCGGAGGTGAGGCCGATCAACGCAGAGCCACAAACGAACGCGAGCAAAGTCTTCTTCATCGAGAGATACCTAAGATCATTTCAGTGGCGGCAGCAGCGATTCAAGGGTGTGACAGGAAAGCCCTGACACGTTCGGACGTGGAGTGATTGAAGACTTCTTCGGGGGTGCCGTCGTCCTCGATGCCCCCTTTGTGCAAAAAAATGATCCGGCTGGACACTTCGCGGGCGAAACGCATCTCGTGGGTTACCAGCAAGATCGTGTTACCCTCTTCCGCCAACTCGCGGATGACCCTCAGCACTTCGCCCACCAGTTCGGGGTCGAGTGCAGACGTCGGTTCATCGAACAGCATGATGCGGGGTTGCATGGCCAACACCCGTGCAATCGCGACCCGTTGCTGCTGCCCCCCGGACAAGGCCGAAGGAAACGCCGCAGCCTTCTCGGCCATGCCGACGCGGGTCAGCACCTGCATCGCACGGTCGCGGGCTTCGTCGCGGCGCAGCTTCTTGACCCAGATCAGCGCTTCGGTGACGTTCTCCAGCACCGTGCGGTGCGGCCAGAGGTTGAAGCTCTGAAACACCATGCCCAGTTCGGCGCGAAAATCATCTACCAGACGCGGGTTGCTGAGGTGCACGCTGCCGTTGCTGCGGGTCTCGATGTGCAGCCCGCGACCATTGACTTCGATGGCGCCCGAGGTGGGCATTTCCAGGAAATTGAGGCAGCGCAGAAACGTGCTTTTGCCGGAGCCCGAGGAGCCGATCAGGGAGAGCACTTCGCCTTGGCGGACTTTCAGGTCGATGCCCTTGAGCACCGCCACGTCGCCAAATTGCTTGTGCAGGGCATCGACTCTGAGCACTACGGGTGATGGCTGCGGGTTCAAATCGAGGCTCCAGTGTCAGCCGAAGTGGCCGGTGGTCGTGGCCTCAATTTGGAACGTGGCGACCATACTGTCAAATGAGAGAAATATCGCCGTGCATAACCAAATGTTATTCACCGGGCGCAGGGGGTACGCCCGGTGTATGGCAACGCGTTTAGAGCACCTTGGTGGCGCCCGCCGGAGTTGCCTGAGCAGCCTGGGCATTTCGCTTGCCTTCCCGGCGCAGATGAATCATCTGCCCGACGACGCCCACCACCAACGCAAGGGCGATGAACCCCAGCGCGCCTTTCAGCAGCGGCGACTCAGGGTCGGTGACGATGGGATGGCCGTCCGGCACACGGCGCAGGGTCTCGGAGACGCTGGGCACCATGAGGAAAAACGCCGTCAGGCTCAGCAGGACCGTTTCCAGGTACACCCGCGCCCGGCCCAGTGCGCCGATGAATCCGACGCCATAGCCCGCGAACAGCAGCACCAGCGTGATTGCGCCAATCACCGGGCTGATGGGCTGTTTCGCCACGAGGAACACCGTGCTGCCGCCGAGCAGCATGAAGAGGAAGTACGCCAGGCCCGGTCCTGACCTCGGCACGATGCGCCCGTGCTTAATGAACATGTACGCCGCCAGCGGAATGGCGGGCAGGCTGCCGAGGGTGTGTACCCAGCCGAGGGGAGAAATGCCGAACATGGGGTGCGTCCTGTTTTATTGGATGATGTGCACAACGGCTCGACACCGAAAGACGACGAGAGCGTTTCGGTTTGTCAGCGCTGAAGCGTTATGATTCCGGCGTTCAGGTTATTGAAGGCGCGGTCGAACGGACATGACGGATTTACTGGAAAATTTGATCATTCTTCCGGAAATGCAACTGGAGGGGTTGGCGGCAGGTGACTTGCTGTCTCAGGTATTGGCGCAGATTCGCCTCACCGGGGACCGGGTCTATTCGTCCAGCGTGGCGCAGGGGGAACGTCTGGATCTGGACGAAAAAAGTGCCCACGTCTGCGTGCTGCAAACCGGGCAGTTGCGCATCGAGGGGACGGATCGACAGGCCATCGTCGTCGAACAGGGCGACATTCTGCTGCTGCCCCATGATCCGTCGCCGTTGACCATCACGGCAACGGACGGCCCCGCGACGCTGGTCATTTGCCGGTTCTGGTTCGATGCGGGCAGCTTTCAGGCGATGCTGTTCGCCATGCCGTGGCTGATTCACATCCGCCACGCCGACGCCGCGCCGTGGTCGGAAGGCATTCTGCATTTCATGCTGCTGGAGGCCAACGACACCCAGCCGGGCGGCGCCTTGATGATCTCGCGCCTGATCGACCTGGTGGTCATTCGCATCCTGCGCACGTGGGTTCAACAAGGCCTGGCGTCGGGCTGGCTCGGCGGATTGTCGGATGAACGCATCGCCCGCGCCCTTCGTGCGATTCACGAAAAACCCGGTCAACAGTGGCGCATCGACGCGCTGGCCGACGTGGCCGGTATGTCGCGCTCCAGTTTCTGCGACCGCTTCACCGCGCTGGTAGGCCGCTCACCGCTGCGTTATCAGAACGAATGGCGGCTGACGCTGGCCAAGACCATGCTGGCCCGACACGACAGTCGCATCGGGGAAATCGGCTTCGCCATCGGCTACGAATCCGAAGCCGCGTTCAGCCGGGCGTACAAGGCGTTTTTCGGCCGCACGCCTCGGGATGACAGTGGCCGAGGGGCATCGGAATCGCGTTGAGGTGCGCGTGTCGGGCGTCAGAGCGTCACACCTGTCCACTGCTCCGACACGCGCCACAAGCGCTCAGCGAGTTCGGGATCGGCCGCCCATTGTGCAACGCCTTTGCGGCCTGACGCGGGATCGTTCACCGGCGCGATGTTGCAGTCTTCGCAATACACACCGCCCTTGCCGTCCAGCAGCGAACTGGTCGCGCACCACAGGCCGGTCGCCGCGCCCTGTTCAAGGGTTTTGAGGCCGCGTTCAGGGGCGATTTTCTGCCGACCGTTTTCATCGAATACGTCAAATGCGTCGATCTCGGCGCGGCTCAAATGGCGCCCGAGGTCGGTCAGAATCTGGCCCGGGTGCAGCGAAAACGCGCGAATGCCAAGATCACGACCGCGAGCGTCCAGCGCCAGGGCGAACAGCGCGTTGGCGGTTTTTGACTGGCCGTAGGCGACCCACTTGTCATACGGGCGACGGTTGAAATCGAGGTCGTCGAAATCGATGCCCGCGATCTGATGGCCTCGGGATGAAACGGACACCACCCGCGCTGAACCTGCTGCCTTCAACACCGGCCACAGGCCGCAGGTCAGGCTGAAATGGCCGAGGTGGTTGGTGGCGAACTGGCTTTCATGACCGTCGGCGTCTCGGGCAAGGGGCGATGCCATGACGCCCGCGCAGTTGATCAGCAGAGAAAGCGGGTGGCCCTGCTGGACGATGCGCTCGCAGAAGGTCCGAATGGACGCCGGGGCCATCAGGTCCATGGGCTGAACGCTGACACCCTTGATGCCCGCCAATGCAGCCTGGGCACGTTCGACGTCTCTGGCAGGCACGATGACTTGCGCCCCGGCGTTCGCGAGACTTTTCGTGGTGATCAGGCCCAGTCCGGAATGCCCGCCGGTGACGATGGCAAGGCGCCCGCTCAGGTTGATGCCTGTCATCACGTCGTCGGCGGTGCTTGCGGCGTTGAACGGTGAAGGAAGCGGTTGTTGAAGGGTCGTCATGGGTATGTTCTCGGTGGGTATCGGAGCGCTCGATTCTTCTTTAAGCTGCCGGGACGAACCAGTTCATATCATCCGGTTTTCTGTCGTGATCATCCAAAGCCCAGTTTCCGATCCTCTCTCCGACATCCTTTCCCTGGCGGGCCTGCGCGCCGCGTGTTCGGTGCGGCTGCAAGCCGGTGGCGAATGGGCGTTGCGCTTCCGGCCCATCGAGCTGAAATTCAACGTGGTGCGTCGGGGCGAATGCTGGCTGTGCCTGCCCGATCAGCCGCCCCGCCGCTTGCAGGCGGGGGATTGTTTTGTGGTGTCCCGCACGCCGTTCGTGCTGGCGAGCGCCCCCGAACTTGAAGCCGTGAATGCGTCCGAGGTTTTCGGGCCGTCGGGTGCGTCGGCGAGTTTTGGCGTCGGAGATGAGGTGGAGCTGTTAGGTGGCAGCGTCTCGCTGGTCAGCCCCGGTGCGAGCGACTTGCTGGCGCTGTTGCCACCGGCGATCGTCATCCGCGCCGAGTCGGGGGGAGCATCTTCCTTCGCCTGGCTGCTGGATGAACTGGACCGGGAGTGGCAATCGGCGCTAGCCGGGGCGTACACGATGTGCAACGACCTGCTGCGGCTGATCTTCGTTCACGCGCTGCGCCATCACATCAGCACCGCCAACGTTGCTGATCTCGCCTGGCTTGCGGGGTTGCGGGAACCGGCTGTTGCCAACGTCATGCGCGCGATCCACAGCGCCCCGGAAAAGCCCTGGAAACTGGCCGAAATGGCCGACATCGCCTGCCTTTCGCGTTCGAGCTTCGCGGCCCTGTTCAAGGCACGGGTCGGCCAGCCTCCCGTGGAATATGCCACCCGCTGGCGCATGCGCGTGGCCGCTGCACGATTGGCCACTGGCACCGGAAGTGTCGCCACCGTTGCGGCGTCCTTGGGTTACCTTTCCGACGCGGCATTCGGGGTGGCGTTTCGGCGAGTGCACGGGAAATCGCCGGGGCAGTATCGGCGGGAGGTTTTGCAGGCTGAGCGCCGAGATTGAACCTGTGGGAGCCAGGCCCGGAACTCGCCGGCGACACTGACTCCTGTGGGAGCGAATTCATTCGCGAAAAGGGGCCAGACGCTGGAGATGTATCGTCAGGACGGCCCCCATCGCGAATGAATTCGCTCCTACAGTTGAGCCGGAGCCAGGCCCGGAACTCCCCGGCGACACTAGCTCCTGTGGGAGCGAATTTATTCGCGAAAAATGGGTCAGGCGATGGAGATGTACAGCCTGTACTGGCCCCTTCGCGAATGAATTCGCTCCCACAGTTGAGCCGGAGCCAGGCCCAGAACTCCCCGGCGACACTAACTCCTGTGGGAGCGAATTCATTCGCGAAGGTGGGTCAGGCGATGAAGAGCCAGCGGCCGCACCCGTTATCAAACTGCAGTCGGTCAGAAGGGTTCGCAGCTTTATCCCTCCGCGCCGTACCTGATCCCGCTCACATACCAGTTCGCCTCGCCACTCGGCGTCTGAACCGTGACTTCATCCCCCTCTTCCTTTTTCAACAACGCGCGGGCCATGGGCGCGTCGATGGAGATGTAATCCAGGCGCCCGTAGATCTCGTCATGCCCGACGATGCGAAAGCGTTTGGCTTCGCCTTCGTCGTTCTCGATCTCGACCCACGCGCCGAAGAACACTCGCCCCTCCTGCTCCGGCGAATAGTCCACGACCTTGACGTCCTCAAGCCGCTTGCGCAGGTAGCGCACGCGGCGGTCGATCTCGCGCAGCAGCTTTTTGTTGTACTGGTAATCGGCGTTTTCACTGCGGTCGCCGAGGGACGCCGCCCAGGCCACTTTCTGCGTGATTTCCGGGCGATACACCCGCCACAGATGGTCCAACTCCGCCTTCAAGGCAGTGTGGCCTTCTCTGGTTATGATGTTCGTCGCCATGGCCGGGCCTCTCGTGGGAAAGGCGCTAGCTTACGGTGCTCCCTACGCCCCAGCAAATGCATGGGGCGCCAGGCCGCGATCACTCTGCGGCGCGCTGGTTGTGGCTGGCGACGAACTGGCGGAAACGCTCGGTGGGCAAGCCTTCGAACAATTCATCCGGCGTGCCTTGGGCGTCGATCAGCCCCTGCGCCATGAACACCACGCGATTCGACACGTGCCGAGCGAAACCCATTTCATGGGTCACCACCAACATGGTGCGGCCCTCTTCCGCCAGCGAGCGCATGACCCGTAACACTTCGCCTACCAATTCGGGGTCCAGCGCCGAGGTCGGTTCGTCGAACAGCATCACCTGCGGGTTCATCGCCAGCGCGCGGGCAATCGCCACCCGTTGCTGCTGACCGCCCGACAGGTGCGCCGGGTAGTAATCGCGGCGGTCATACAGGCCGACCTTGTGCAGCAGTTGTTCGGCCTCTTCGACGCACTCGGCGCGGGAGCGTTTGAGCACGCGCATCGGGCCTTCGATGATGTTCTGCATCACGGTCATGTGCGACCACAGGTTGAAGCTCTGAAAGACCATGCCCAGTTTGCTGCGCATCGCCTCGACCTGCTTGGTGTTGCTCGGCATCAGTCGCCCGCTGCCGTTCTGCTTCATTTCGATGACTTCACCGCCCAGCACGATGCGGCCTTCATCGGGAGACTCCAGCAGGTTGATGCAGCGCAGGAAGGTGCTCTTGCCCGAGCCGCTGGCCCCCAGAATGGAGATCACGTCGCCGCGGTGGGCGTCCAGCGAAATCCCCTTAAGCACCTGAACCGAGCCGAACGATTTGCAGATGTTGGTGACCGACAGCGCGGTCTCGATGGTTGAATTCATGACGGGCTCCGCAGTGTTCAAAGGGATGGAGGCGTTTCAGCGGCCGGGGTGGCCACCGGCTGTACAGGGCGTTCGCGCAGGTGCGGCGAGAGTTGGTACTCGATCCACGACATGAAGCGAACGATGAGGAAGTTCAGCACCAGATAAATCACCGCCGCGCAGAGGAACACTTCCATCGTGCGGTAGGTGCGCTGAATGATTTGCTGGGCGACGCCGGTCACGTCCCACACCGTCACCAGGCTGGCAATGGCCGTGGATTTGACCATCAACACCGCTTCGGTCGAATAGGCGGGCAACGCCTGACGCAACGTGACCGGACCAATTACTCGGTACAGCAAGGTCCAGCGGCTCATGCCAACGGCCTTGCCCGCTTCGATCTGGCCCTGAGGCACGGCGAGCAGTCCGCCGCGCAGGATTTCAGCGGTGTAACCCGCCGTGCACATCGCCAGCGAGACCACCGCGCAACCATAGGGCGAGCGCAGGATTTCCCACATGAAGCTGCTGCGGATGGCCGAGAACTGGCCCAGGCCGTAATAGATGAGGAACATCTGGATCAGCAGCGGCGTGCCGCGAAACAGCCAGATGTAGAAGCGTGCCGGGTAGCTCAGAAATGGCCAGCGGCTGACGCGCAGCGAGACCACGCCCACGGCGAGCAACAGGCCGATGGACAGGCTGGCGAAGAACAGGCTCAGGGTGGTGGGCAACGCCGCCAGCAGCTTGAGCATCGTGTCACTGAGAAAGGCAAAATCGATCATCGTGGTTCCCCTCTCAGGCGTTCGGGTTGCGGCGCTGGGTGCGCTGCACGCGGTTTTCGGCAATGTTGAACAGGCGTCCTGACAACCCGGTGAGGATCAGGTAACACGCGCCGCCGACGATATAGAACGTGAAGTATTGGCGCGTGGAACCCGCTGCCACCTGACTGGCGCGCATCAGTTCGACGAGGCCGATCACCGAAATCAGCGCCGAATCCTTGAGGGTCATCTGCCAGACGTTGCCCAGCCCCGGCAGCGCGTAACGCCACACTTGCGGGATCAGCACGCGACGGATGCGCATGCCCTTGGTCATGCCGATGGCCAGCGCGGCTTCAAGTTCGCCCTTCACAATGGCAAGGTAGGCGCCCCGGTAGACTTCCGCCTGATAGGAGCCGGAGATTAGCCCGACCGCCAGCGCGCCCACCAGAAACGGTGGCGTGTCGACGAACCCTTCGCCGCCGAACCAATGGTTGATGGCCCCCATCACGGTGGCGCCGCCGAAGTAGAACAGGTAGATGACCAGCAATTCAGGAATCCCGCGAAACAGGATCGAATAGGCGTCGCCGAGGTAACGCAACGAGCGGCGGCGCGAAAGTTTGGCCGCCGCGACGGCACTGCCAGCCACCGCCCCCACCAGCAACGCCGCCAATGTCAGCACCACCGTCATGCCCGCAGCCTTGAGCAAGGCCGCGCCCCACCCGCCGTTACCGAAGCTGAGCAGCTGTAAGAGATCCATAGCGTCATTCCCGCCGCAAACAGTTCAAGGTCCGGTGTCTGGCGACACCCCCAACTCATACATACTTGTCTTTACAAGCATATGCAATTTGATTGCCAGATCGTTTGGGGTCGTTGCCGATCGGGCTGCAACCCCTCTGTTCAGGCGTTTGAAGGGGGATAAGGTTCCGTAGCGGGGTATGTGGGTATTTTGTTCAGGCCGCGTAGGACGCATCGGTTTGGGGCGGTGGGAAACATCTGGCGCCATTGGAGTGCGTCGGGGTGTAACACGTAGGATCGCCAAAGCGATGCCCTGCGGGGTAGTCTCGATATCACCTCATGCGTCAGACAAGAGCCCCAGAAAACTCTGCACATTCGCTCGCTTGCGTTTCTCGGTCGGCACAAACGCGCAGTACGGGTGCCCCAGCGGCAGCGAACGCGCAGACAACACGATCAACCGCCCCGCCGCCAGATCAGGCTGGGCGATGAGCTTTTGCCCCAGCGCAATCCCGCATCCGAGCTTTGCCAAGGTGATCGACAGGCTCGACAGCCCGGAGCGGCGGCCCAGTGCCGGGTCTGGCGACGGCTGGCCGATCTCACTGGCATACCAGTCGCTCCACGTCGGATGGGACGCGTAATTCGGCCCCCATTGCGTGTGAATGAACAGGCTTTCGTGAATCCGCGTGAGGTCGAACTCGCTGTTGCCGTGGCGATACCACCATTCCGGCGCGCACAGTGGCACGACGTGATCGTGCACCAGCGGGATCGCTTCGAGGCCGGGGTAGTGATAGTCGCCATAGCTGACGCGAATATCGACGTCGTGCCGGGCCAGGTCCACGGGATCGTCTTCGACCCGCACGTCCACCGACAATTGCGGGTAGCCTTCGAGCAAGGCCGCGAGCTTCGGCGCCAGCCACACCTCCGCCAGGGAGAACGGCACGCTGACGATCAACCGTGTGCGCATTTCCCCTTCCAGGAGGCGAACGGTCATGGCGGCGATGTCGTCCAGCGCCCGTGAGGTCTGCGGGAAAATGGCCAGCCCGGCGTCGGTTAACGACAGGCGATTACCGCTGCGCACGAAGAGCTTCTTGCCGAAGTATTCCTCTAGATGGCGCACCTGTTGGCTCACCGCTGCGGCGGAAACCCCCAGCTCCTTCCCGGCTGCGACGAAGCTCGCCAACCGCGCTGCCACTTCGAAGGTGCGCACGGCATTCAAGGGTGGCAATCGTTTCATGAGCGTCTTCCCCAAGTTTTTCTAGGGGGAGGCTAACAATTTTTGCCGTTGTTGCGAAGATTTCCCCACGTTAGCTTTAGGCCATACCTCAGCGGCCTTGCACGAACAGGCCGCCCTTCAACAAGGAGTGCCGATATGAACACCGTCATCAATCTTCAACGCTACCCGCTCGACCGCGTCGGCAGCGAGGAATGGAACGCGCTGGTCGACAAGGCGCGCGACGAACTGGCCCGCAACGGCATGTTCAGCCTTGAAGGCTTCATTCAGAACGAACACGTCGGACTGGCCGCTCGGCAGATTCAACCGACCATGGACGCCGATTCCCACACGCACAAACGCTCGCACAACATCTACTTTAAGCCGGAGATCCCGGAATTGCCCGCCGATCACCCGGCCCTGAAAAAGGTCGAGACGGTCAGCCATACCTTGTGCGGCGATCAGCTCGCCAGCACGGTCGTCACCGAGGTTTACGAATACCCGCCGCTGGTGGGGTTCCTCAGCGCGGTGATGGAAAAACCGGCGCTGTACGTCATGGCCGACCCTCTGGCGCGGGTCAATGTGATGAGCTATCGCGAAGGCGAAACCCTGAACTGGCACTTCGACCGTTCGGAGTTCACCACCACGCTGATGCTCCAGGCGCCGGAAGCCGGAGGCGAGTTCGAATACCGCACCGACCTGCGCACGGCGGACGATCCCAATTACGACGGCGTGGCCGACTTGTTGCGTGGAAACGACCCCGAGGTGCAGAAACTGCGTCTGAGCGCTGGCACTCTCAATGTGTTTCGTGGGAAAAATACCGCGCACCGGGTGACGCCGGTACAGGGTCAACGCGAACGGATGGTCGCGGTGTTCTCGTACTACGAAAAGCCTGGCGTGATGTTCAGCGCCGAAGAGCAGATCGGTTTTTATGGGCGTGCGGCCCAGCCAAATACCGAAAACACAGCAGCATAATAAAAACAGACGATTCGCGGCTTTTGATCTAGCTTGACCTGCCAGTCCTTTCAACCAGATGGGGAAATACATGGGCCACACCTATAACGTCACTAAAAAAATCCTCGCGTGTGCAGCACTGGGCGGCAGCCTGGTCTTCGGCGGAGCGGCTTGCGCCAAGGAATGGACTTCGGTTCGCGTTGCAACCGAAGGGGCCTATGAGCCTTGGAACATCACCCTGCCCAGCGGTGAGATTTCCGGTTTCGAGCCTGAGTTGCTGAAAGACGTCTGCGCCCGCATCAAGCTCGAATGCAAGCTGCAAGCGCAGAACTGGGACGGCATGATCGCCGGCCTCAACGCGGGCAAGTTCGACGTGTTGATGGACGCCATCGTCATCACCCCCGAGCGTCAGAACGAGATCGCGTTCTCCATCCCTTACGCCAACACCCAGGCCGTGTTCGTCAGCGCCGATCCGAAGATCATCGCCAGCATGCCGAGCAATGAAGTGCTCAAACTGAGCGGCGATCCGACGAAAGACAAAGCCGCCATCGACAAAATGAAAGTGATGCTCAAGGGCAAAACCCTCGGTATCCAGACGGGCACGGCGTACACCAAATTCGTCGAAGACAACTTCACCGGCGTGGCGGACATTCGCACCTACGCCAAGTCCGCCGAGCACCTGCTCGATCTGAACGCCGGTCGCATCGACTTCGCGTTCGACGACGTGACCTTCTTCACCTCTGCTCTCGAAACCCCGGATAACGCCGCCGTGAAAATGATCGGCCCGAAAATCGGCGGCGACATCTGGGGCCCGGGCGAAGCGTTGGGCTTCCGCAAGGCGGATAACGACCTGCGCGAGAAATTCGACGGTGCGCTGAAAGAAGCTTTGGCAGACGGCACCGTGAAACGCCTGTCCGAGAAGTGGTTCAAGGCTGACATTCGCCCTTAAGGCTTCGCAGGACCGGCAGCGCAAGATGCCGGTCCCGTGAAAAAGCTGTGGGAGCGAATTCATTCTGGGCGGCATACCGACGAAAGACGGAGCAGGCGACAAGGATGTATCGACTGTAAGGCCCCCTTCGCGAATGAATTCGCTCCCACAGTTGAACCCGTGCCAGACCCCAACCTTCGCGGCGGCGCTGGACATTTGTGGGAGCGAATTTATTCTGGGCGGCATACCGACGAATGATGGATCAAGCGACAGGGATGTATCGACTGTACAGCCCCTTTTGGCGAATGAATTCACTCCCCTCGCTGAATTATTTCGTGTCCTCATGTATCTGATCGGGTAGAGCGGTGCCACCACTACGATGGCATCTGCAGGCTAGACCGATTCCGCAACTGAGTGACCCGTATGAAATTAGGCAAGAAAAAAGTCAAACCGATTGGGCTGCAGGACATCACGATTGTCGATGACGCGAAGATGCGTAAGGCGATCACCGCGGCCGCCCTCGGTAACGCCATGGAATGGTTCGACTTCGGCGTGTACGGCTTCGTCGCCTACGTCCTCGGCAAGGTGTTTTTCCCCGGCGCCTCGCCTGGCGTGCAAATGGTTGCCGCGCTGGCGACCTTCTCGGTGCCCTTCCTGATTCGCCCACTGGGTGGCCTGTTTTTCGGCGCGTTGGGTGACAAATACGGCCGACAGAAAGTCCTCGCCGCGACCATCGTCATCATGTCGCTCAGCACCACGGCCATCGGCCTGATCCCCTCCTACGCCTCCATCGGCATCTGGGCGCCGATCCTGCTGTTGCTGGCGAAAATGGCCCAGGGCTTTTCGGTGGGTGGTGAGTACACCGGCGCGTCGATCTTCGTCGCCGAGTACGCGCCGGACCGCAAACGCGGCTTCCTCGGCAGTTGGCTGGACTTCGGCTCCATCGCCGGTTTTGTCCTGGGCGCGGGCATCGTGGTGATGATTTCCGCCGTCATCGGCGAAGACAAATTCCAGGAATGGGGCTGGCGCCTGCCGTTCTTCCTCGCCCTGCCGCTGGGCATGCTAGGTCTGTACCTGCGAAACGCCCTTGAAGAAACCCCGGCGTTCCAGCAGCACGTGGAGAAGCTCGAACAGGGTGACCGCGAGGGCCTGTCCCACGGCCCGAAAGTCTCGTTCAAGGAAGTCGCCGTCCAGCACTGGCGTAGCCTGTTGACCTGCATCGGCATCGTGGTCGCGACCAATGTTACGTACTACATGCTACTGACGTACATGCCGAGCTATCTGTCCCACAACCTGCACTACAGCGAAAACCGTGGTGTGCTGATCATCATTGCGATCATGGTCGGCATGCTGTTCGTGCAGCCCCTGATCGGTTTCATCAGCGACAAGATCGGCCGCAAACCCTTCATCATCGTTGGCAGCATCGCGCTGTTCATCCTGGCGATTCCAGCGTTCATGTTGATCATCAGCGGCAAGATCGGCCTGATTTTCGCCGGGCTGCTGATCCTCGCCGTGGTGCTCAACTTCTTCATCGGTGTGATGGCGTCCACCCTCCCCGCGATGTTTCCCACGCACATCCGTTACAGCGCGCTGGCCAGTGCTTTCAACGTCTCGGTGCTGATCGCGGGCGTCACCCCCACCCTCGCCGCCTGGCTGGTGGAAACCACCAACAACCTGTACATGCCGGCGTACTACCTGATGGTGGTCGCGGTGATCGGTCTGGTGACCGGCCTGACCATGAAAGAAACCGCCAACAAACCCCTGCGCGGCGCAGCCCCGGCGGCCTCCAACCTTGAAGAAGCCAAAGAGCTGCTGGAGGACTACCACGACAACATCGAACAGAAGATCGAAGACCTCGATCAGCAGATCGCGGAGCTGGAAGCCAAGCGCAAAGAGCTGGTGCAACAGCATCCGCGGATCAACGAGTAAAGAAGATCTGCGGTGTATTAGCGCGCTTCAGGCTATCTGATACACCGCCTCCGCGGCCGTCGTAACCTCCGGCTGCTCCTACAGGATTGATCGCATCGCACAGCGTGGGACTGCTACAGGGAAATCGCTTATTCCCGGCACGCCCTTGAATACACGGACTACCTGTAGGAGCGAATTCATTCGCGAGACGGCAGCACAGGCGATATTTGTGTATCGGCCGTACCGGCCCCTCGCGAATGAATTCGCTCCTACAGAGGCAGCCCAACCAATAGCGTGCTTTTTTTTCAAATCTGCGCCACTTCCTCTCATCATCGCGACACATCAGCTGACAAAGGTTTCCCCTCCTCCCCTGCGCTGTTAGCGTGCAGATCATTCTGATCAAGCGATCAGAAATCCCTCAAAAAAGCCTGCAAAGGAATGCCCTACGCAATGAATGTTTCCCTCAAGCACCTGGCTGCGGCCACGCTGGTGCTGGCGAGTTTTTCGTCGTTCAGCCCTGCCGCGTTCGCCAACCTTACTCCCCAACAGGGCACCGCGATTCTCTCTTCGTTCAACGATGCATCGGTCAAGGACTTCAGGCAGTTCCTCGACCGTGTCGGCAAGAGCGACCTCGCAAAAACCGACGCACTCACGCCCGCCATCACTGCGTTTCTCGCCAACAAACCCCTGACCGCCGAACAGCAAAACGAGATTCATCGTCTGCTCGGGCTGTACGCCCGCGTGAAGTACGGCGCAGCGGCCACCGAAACCTTGCGTGAGTGGGTGGCGATTCCAACCGTTCGTAAAGACGGCGTGCCACAGCACGAGAACCCCGCGTTCATCGAGATCGCGGCGAAGATCAAAAGCCTCGCCGAATCCTTCCACCTGAACTTCCGCAACATCGACAATCGGGTCTACGAGATTTCCCTCGAAGGCGCGGGCAAGGACGTGGTCGGCATTCACGCCCACGCTGACGTGGTGCCGGTGACGCCGGAGAACTGGGTGCTGGAAGACGGCACGCACCTCGACCCGTTCAAGGTCACGCTGATCGGCGACCGCATGTACGGCCGGGGCACCGAGGACGACAAGAACGGCATCGTCGTGGCGCTGTACGCGATGAAGATCATCAAGGAAGAAAAGCTGCCGCTGGCCCGCACGTTCAAGCTGCTGGTGGACACCACGGAAGAAACCGCAGGCGACGCGATTCCCTATTATTTCGAGCGCAACCCGGTGCCGGAATACAACCTCGCGCTGGACGGCAGCTACCCGGTGGTGATCGCCGAGAAAGGCTACGGCACGGTCATGGCGACCTTTCCTCGCCGTGCCGCTGAAGGTCAAGGCGCCGAGGTGACGTCGATGACCGGCGGCATGGCGACGAACCAGATTCCGTCGCGCTCGGTGGCCACCTTCGTCACCGACACACCCGAAGCGCTGGCAGCCGAGCTGCAAAGAGCCGGGGTCGATTACGTGCAGCGCAACGGCGGCAATTTCGACATCAACACCAAGGTCGAGGGCAAAGGCGTCAGCCTGACCGTGACCGGCGTGTCGGCGCACTCCTCCGAGCCGGAATCGGGTGTGAATCCGGTGGCGCGGATGCTGGGCTTCCTCAACAGCCTCGACGGCAAGGTGGCGCTCAAACACAACGCGATTACCGACGCGGCCCGTTATGCGACGGACAACTGGGGGCTGGGTTATCTGGGCGAGAAGTTGGACGTTGGTTTTTCGGATGCCTTCATGGGCCCGCTGACGGCTTCGCTCACCTACGTGGCGCAGGACGACAAAGCGTTCAAGCTGGCAGTCAACCTGCGTGTGCCGAAGGGCAAGTCGCCGGAAAGCCTGAAGGCCGAGATCGGTAAAAAGCTCGATGCCTGGACCGAGAAAGCGCGCATCACTCCGGCGTTCGACGTGTCGATTGCCGAGCCGATGTACCGCAATCCGGAAGGCGAATGGGTCAAGGCGCTGCTGACCGTGGCCAGTGAAAACCTGAACATGGCGCATACATTTGGCACTTCGGCGGGCGCAACCTCGGTCCATGAACTGCCCAACGGCGTGCAATTCGGCCTGGCCCGCCCCGACGTCAAATACACCGGCCACACCGACAGCGAGTTCAAGACCACCGAGCAGTTTTTGTTGGACTTGCAGATCGTGACCGAGATGTTTGGACGGATCGGGCAATTGCCGAAGTTGTGATTCCGTAAACGTCCTGTTTGCTGGCGGCAGCGATCGTGAGTGCGCCACCGCCGGCAAGCCGTGCCGCTATAGAGGCATGGCGTCGTTCACAAAATCCTGGCGATGCACATAACCCTGTGGGAGCGAATCCATTCGCGAAGGTGGTACATCCGACGCACATGTGTCGCCTGCCAAATCCTTTCGCGAATGAATTCGCTCCCACAGGGATTGGTGGCGTGCCGAAGACGTGTGAACACCTCAGAATCCCACAGATGTCATTTGCAAATCGGGCTTAGCCCTTCGAACCCGGCACCGCCGGACGCCCCCAATCGGCCCAGAGCTTGGCGATGGCGGCGTAGTCTTCACGCCCGTAACCGGCATTCGCGGCCATCTCGTAAACCGAATGCGAACCCTGAATGGCGAACAGCGGTACGCCGAGGTTTTGCGCCAGTTGCAGGGCGAGGACCGAGTCTTTGCGCGCGGCATCCAGTGGCATGCCGCCGCTGTAATTGCCGTCGACGATGCGCTCGGCGTAGCGGTGGGTCAGCGGGCGCTGGATGCCCATTTGCGCGTCGGACAGCATGGCGATCAGTTTTTGCGTATCCACCCCCGCCGCCGTCGCCATCGAACCTGCTTCCGCAATCACCACCATCACTGCGTGGGCGACGGCGTTGTTGATGACTTTCGCTGCGGCGCCCGCACCGGTCTCACCGAAATAAATCTGTTTGTCGGCAATCGCATCCAGCACCGGCTTTGCCGCTTCCACCGCCTGAGCAGAACCGCCAATGGCCAGCGACGCCGTGCCTGCCGCCATTTGCCCCACACCGGCCAGCACCGACGCGTCGATCACTTCAATGCCGTGGGGTTTGAGCAGGCGCTGCAAGGCGTGCATGTCTTCCGGGTTGACGGTGCTGGTTTCGACCACCACGGTCCCTGCGCTCAGGTGCGGCGCGATCTGCTTGACCACCGCCTGGGAAATGCTCGGGCTGGGCAGCGACAGGACGATCACCGACGTTTCGCTCAGCGTCTCCGGCCCACCAATGGCCACGGCGGAAAACTGATCGGCGGCGCGAGCGATCAGCCCCTGATCCAGATCGGCGACTTTCACCGGGAACGCCTTGGCGATGCGCTCGGCGATCAGAAAACCCATGTTACCCAGGCCATAGACGGCTACTGCGTTTTGCATATCGATCTCCAACGAATGTAAAAAAGATCGGCGCCGGTTCGAACCTGACGACGCCGAAAAAACAGTCAGACGCCCTTGCGCGTCTTCAGGGAAAGCACCAACGCCAGGCCGATCAGCGAGCACGCCGTCAGGCCCAGCAAGCCGCCTTGAATGGAACCGGTCTGTTCCTTGATGACGCCCAACGTGGCGGGCGCGGCAAACCCGCCGAGGTTGCCCAGTGAGTTGATCAGCGCGATGCCTGCGGCCAGCGCTTTCGGCTCCAGCGACACTGCGGTCATGGACCAGAACACCGAGTTACAGGACTTGTAACCGACCGCCGCGATGGTCAGCGCAAACAGCGCAAACCACGGACTGCCAAAGGTGGCGAGCAGCATGCCGATGGCCATCAGCAGCAATGCCCCGGCGACCAGCAACTTGCGATGGCCCTTGTTATCGGTGAGCTTGGCGAGGGTGTACATCGCGATCACCGCGAAGATCCACGGCACCGCCGACAGCAGCCCCACCTGGAAATTATTGATGCCATCGATCTGACGCAGAATCCCCGGCAGCCAGAACGTCACGGTGTAGCCGGTCATGGTCGAGGTGAAGTAGATCGCGCACAGTTTCAGCACCGTGGGCTGCATCAAAAGCTTGAGCTGCGACTGGTGCTGCTGGTCCGTGACCCGCGCCGCATCGTCAGCATCGACCGCCGTTTGCAGGGCGTCCTTCTCTTCCGCGCTCAGCCATTTGGCATCCTTGATGTTCGACACCAGCCACAGAATGCTCACCAGACCGATGAGGATCGACACGCCGCCTTCGATCAGAAACATCCAGCGCCAGCCTGCCAGGTTCAGCCAGCCGTGCATTTCCAGCAGCGCGCCGCTGACCGGGCCAGTGACGATGTAGGCCAGGGCCGACGCACTGAGAAAAATTGCCACGGCCCGCCCGCGATGGGCGTCCGGCAGCCAGACGCTGAAGTAGTAAATCACCCCCGGAAAAAACCCGGCCTCCATCGCCCCCAGCAGAAAACGCAGCACGTAGAAGCTGGTCTCGCCCTGGGTAAACGCCATGAGCAGCGTAACCAGGCCCCAGGAAATCATGATCCGGGTCAGCCACACCCGCGCGCCGAGCTTTTTCAGGTAGAGGTTGCTCGGCACTTCGAACAGCGCGTAGCCGATGAAAAACAGCCCGGCGCCCAGCCCGAATGCTGCGGCGCCGATGCCAAGATCGGCTTTGAGTGCATCCTGGACGAAACCCAGATTCGTGCGGTCAATCTGGTTGATCAGCAGCATTAGCACGGTCAGCGGCACCATGCGCTGGTAGAACTTGCGCACCGCCGACTTCATCGCCGAGTTGTCCTCGGCGGCCAGCGTGGCAGACAGAGTGGTCATGGTTTTTATCCTTTTTATGGTCAATTCAGACTCAGGCCGTTCAGCGCCGATGTTCAGGATCTGAGCGGCGGCAAGTGCAGCTGCACAGTCTCCCCGTCGGAACCGGGCAACGGTGGAAACGACAGCCGCACCTGCGGGTCGTGGCCCGGGATCACCCGCGTGTCATCACCGCCTGCCAGCGCCCGCGCCACGCGCCAGCCTTGGGTCATGGCCCCGAGGTCGAAGTAGATCGGGAACGGGTCCTTGCGCTCCAGGTTGCCGTAGAAGTGCGCGGCATCGCTGGCCAGCACCACGGGGCCTCGCGCCGTTTCGACCCGCACCATCTGCAGGCCATCGGTATGACCACCGACGTGGTGCAGGCTGACGCCGGGGGCGATGGTCGCGTTGCCGTCGTGAAATTCCACCCGCTCGGCGTACACGGCGCGGACCATGGTCACAACGTCCTCGACATCGAACGCGCCGCGCATGCAGCCCATGCACATGTGCCGGCCCGTGGCGAATTGCATCTCACGGTCCTGCAAATGGAAGCGCGCGTTGGGGAACAGGTTCAGGTTCCCGGCGTGGTCGTAATGCAGGTGCGTGATCACCACGTCGCGAATCGAGGCCGGGTCGCAGTCCATGGCGCGCAACGCCTCGTCCACCGGGCGCAGGATAGTCCGGGTGCGGCGGTCGTTGGGCGCCTTGGCCGCACGCTGTTGCGCGGTCTCGATGCTGAACCCGGTGTCCACCAGAATCTCCCTCCCGTCCGCGCGCAACAGCCAGACGAAATAATCGAGGGGCATGTCGGCGTCATGGGGGTCCGGGGCATGCAAGAAATTGTCACCGGCCTGTCGGTTCTGCATGCCATAACGCAACGCGTAGATTTCCCACTTCATGAAGCGCTCCTTTTTGTTTTATTGACCGGTGACGACGGTGCGCACGGGGAAGCGTTCGCGACCGAAACTCGCCACCACCAGCGTCGCCAGTGCCGCCATGCCAGCGGCCAGCAACAGCCCGCCGCTGTAGGCGCCGGTCGAGGTCTTGATCCAGCCCATCACCGACGGCCCCATGAAACCGGACAGGTTGGCCAATGCGTTGATGGTGGCGATCCCCGCGGCCGCCGCGCCGCCCGAAAGGAACGTGCCCGGCAAGGTCCAGAACACCGGTTGGCAGCCGTAGATGCCGAACGCGGCGACGGCGAAGCAGATCATCATCAACACCGGCGAACTCACCAGCGCCGCTGCCGCGAAGCAACTGGCGCCGACGGCCAACGCGAACACCAGGTGCCATTTGCGCTCGCCATGGCGGTCTGAACGACGGCCCCAGAAGACCATGCTCAGGGTGCCGACGATGGGCGGGATCGCTGCGACCAGACCGGTCTGCAAGGTGGTCAGGCCGAAGTCACGAATGATCGTCGGCAGGAAGAAGCCCATGGTGTAGTTCATGTACACCACGCTGAAATACACCAGCCCGAGCAGCAGCACCATCGGGTGGGACAGGGTCTTCCACACGCCCGGTTTGCTGTCCTGCGGACCGGCGCGTTCTTCATCGGCCAGGCGCTGAGTCAGCCAGTCGCGCTGTTCAGGAGCGAGCCAGGTCGCTTGTTGGGGATGATCGGTGAGGCACTTGAGCACGACGACGGTGAGAATCAACGCCGGGACTGCTTCCAGCAGAAACATCAGCTGCCAGCCCGAGAGCCCGTCGTGGCTGCCCATGCCGAGCAACCAGCCGGACAGCGGCGCGCCGATCACACTGGAGAACGGCAGCGCGGTCATGAAATAGCCCACGACCCGCGCCCGGTACGCGCTGGGAAACCACAGCGTGAGGAAGAAAATCACACCGGGAAAGAACCCGGCTTCCGCCGCGCCGAGCAACAGGCGCAGGGTGTAGAACACGGTTTCAGTGCTCAGGCCGGTGGCGTGGGAGATTTGCGGGATCAGCCCCATCGCTCCCGACAAGATGCCCCAGGTGAACATGATGCGGGCGATCCAGCGACGGGCGCCGAAGCGGTGCAGCATCAGGTTCGACGGCACCTCGAACAGGAAATACGTCAGGAAGAAAATCCCCGCCCCCAGCCCGTACACCGCCGAAGAAAAGCCCAGCTCCTGGTTCATGGTCAACGCGGCGAAACCCACGTTGACCCGGTCGAGGTAAGACACGATGTAGCAGATGACCAACAACGGCACGACGCGAAACATCACGCGTTTCATGGTCGTGGATTCAAGCAAGCGATTCGCTTCGGACATGACATCACCTTAAGGTGGCTATTGTTATTTTCGATGACCGCTGCACACAAAACGGTCGGCAGATCCGGACGTGTTCGACGGGTGATCGGCCCTGCTCCGCCAGGCGCCGATCACCCGCATTCCCGCATTACTTGGCGACTGCCAGCGGGCTCTCGTGGAGGCCGAAGTACAGGCTCTTCACTTGCGCGTATAGACGCAGGCCATCGATGCCTTTTTCGCGGCCAATGCCGCTGTTCTTGAACCCGCCAAACGGCGTGCTGGTGACCGACTGCTTGTAGGTGTTGATCCACACTGAACCGGCTTCGAGGGCACGGCCGATGCGCCACGCGCGCTTGAAGCTTTCGGTCCAGATGCCGCAGGCCAGACCGAAGGCGGTGCCGTTGCCCTGAGCGATCAGATCGGCCTCGTCCTTGAACGGCAGCGCCACCAGCACCGGGCCGAAGGCTTCCTCCTGACACGACAATGCGTCCGGACCCAGACCGTCGATCACGGTCGGCAGGTAATAGGCGCCCTTCGCGTACTCCACGCCCACCGGCACGCCACCGCCACACAGAATGCGGCCGCCTTCGTCGCGGGCGCGGTCCACGAAACGGATCACCCGCTCACGATGGTGGAACGAGGCCAGTGGGCCCATTTCCACGCCTTGAGCGTCAGGGGCCGCGACCTTGAGTCCTCGTGCACGCTGCACCACACGCTCAAGGACGTCGTCGTAAATGCTTTCTTCGATGAACAGGCGCGAACCGGCGACGCAAGACTGCCCGGCAGAGCCGAAAATCCCGGCCACGACGGCAGCGACAGCGTGTTCGATGTTGGCGTCAGCGAACACCACGTGAGGAGATTTTCCGCCCAGTTCCAGCGCCACCGGAATCAGACGTTCGCCGGCCACCTTGCCGATGGCCTGACCGGATTGAGTGCCGCCCGTGAACGACACCATGCGTACGCCAGGGTGCGCAACCAGCGCCGCACCGACGGTGGCGCCGCGACCTTGCACCACTTGCAGCAGACCCTCCGGCAGACCGGCGGCCAGGGCGATGCGCAGCAGTTCAGGGGCCAGCAGCGGCGAATCTTCAGAAGGTTTGAGCAGCACCGCGTTGCCCGCCGCCAAAGCCGGGGCGACCTTGGTGGCGTCGTTCATGATCGGTGAGTTCCACGGGGTGATGGCCGCGACCACACCGTAGGGTTCGAGCACGGTGAACGACACGTAATCGCCCCGCGCCGGGGTGACGTCGGTTTCCAGGGTTTCACACACCGAGGCGTAATACAGGAAGGTACCCACGGCCGAATCGACCATGCCACGGCATTCGCCGATGGGCTTGCCGTTGTCGCGCATTTGCAGTTGCGCGAGGGTTTCCTTTTCCGCCGCCAGGCCGTCAGCGATGGCACGCAACACCGCCGCGCGGCGATGGGGCAACAGGGCTTTCCAGCCGGACTCGTTGAATGCCTTCCAGCCACGGGCGACAATGGCGTCAAGTTCGTCGACCGGCGTCACCCGTACCCTGCCCACTTGCAGGCCGGTGGCAGGGTCGGTGCTGATGAGGAATTCTTCGGGTGTGAAAGCGTTCATGACGGCTCCAGTTCTTGTTGATTGAAGCCAGTCTGCGTGCATGTCCGGCGCCGAAACAACCAGCACGTTGTCGCCATTAATGGTGATAAGATTATTGATAACGCCTTGCTGCCATCCTCCAGGGAACGGTCGTGAAATCACAGGGATCTGGCATCGATCTGCCAATCCCGGATGAACGAATTTGAGAATAACGAGAACAATCGATGAGCAAGTTTGACGGCCACATGAGCGCGGAACACAGCCACCACGCCCTGCCCGAACCGGTGGCGGCGGTGATCGAAGCGATTGAAACGGACATCATCAAAGGCCGGATTCTGCCCCGTACGCGGCTGATCGAAGATCATCTGATGGACGATTACGACGCCAAACGCCACGTGGTTCGCGCTGCGCTGGTGGAGCTTGAACGACTGGGCGTGGTGGTGAAACCGCCGCACCTTGGCGCGCAGATCCGCCGCTTCGACGCCCAGGCCCTCGACGACCTTTATCGCATGCGCAGCGTGCTGCACCGCGCCGCCGTAACGATGATGAAACTGCCGGTCGACCCCGAACGTCTCGACCGGGTGACCGCCGCGATGCAGGCCCACGCCGACGCCGCCCAGAGTGGCGACATCATCCAGATCAACCGCGCCAACATGCAGTTCCATCGCGAGCTGTACGGCCTGTGCGACAACCCCTACCTCGCCGAATCCATCCGCCTCCACGACTGGCTCAGCTTCCCCGCCCGCGCCTACGGCGTGGCCGACACCGAAGCCTTGGCGCAAGCCTGTCAGGAACACGCCGACATGGTCGACGCCCTGCGCACCTGCGACCGCGAACGCCTCGACCGCCTGTCCTACGGCCACATGGACCGGGCCAGGGCGATCTATGCGGCGAAGTTTTTGAGCAAGTGAATGCATGGGCCAGCGCGTCGATCAATACTCGTTGAGCCTCGGAACCTGTAGGGGCGAATTCATTCGCGAAGGCGGTACATCCGACCCAGATGTGTCGCTTACCAAACCTTTTCGCGAATGAATTCGCTCCCACAGGGATTGGCGGCGTGCCGAAGCCCTTTGAATGACCCACACCCTGCAGCACACCGTGCCGCTAAAAAGTCATCGGTTCAGTCACAAAATCCTGGCAATCCACATCACCCTGTGGGAGCGAATTCATTCGCGAAGGTGGTACATCCGACACGAATGTGTCGCTTGCCAAGTCCTTTCGCGAATAAATTCGCTCCCACAGGGATCTGCAGCGTGCCGAAGAACCCTCTTAGTTCGACGCCAACAACGGACACACCTGCCCTGCCCGCTCCACCAACAACCCTCGCAACATGCTCATCTGCGCGATCCTCGCGTCCAGTACCGCGATCTTCTCCGCAAACAGCCGCGCCAGCACCTCTGCCGACACCGCCTCGCTGTTCCACAAGAGCGGCAAATTTTCACCAATCTCTGCCAGTGAAAACCCCAACTGCTGCGCCAGCTTGATATACCCCACCAACTGCACGGTCTGCTCGGGGTACAGCCGATAACCGTTGGCCGTCCGTTGCGGCTTGATCAACTGCTTCTCTTCGTAAAACCGCAACGCATCCACCGAGACCCCGGTCAGCGCTGCCACTTCGCCAATTCTCATGATGCTCGACGCCCGTATTGACTCTGGACTTAGGACCAGGCTTTAGCCTGCGGGCTCAAACTGTGAGGGATGACGATGGTCAGCGTAAAGCGCAATAAACAGATCGTCCGGGCCAGCGCCGGATATGACTTGGTGGTGACGGCAGGCTTCATGACGCCCTGGACGGCGACGTGGGTGTTCGAGGGGTTTGCGAAAATGTCCGACACGCTGGGACTGGATCGCCCAATACCGACGCTGGACGTCACGGCCATGCTGCTCGCCAATTTGCTGGGCAGCGTGGTGGTGGTCTGGTCCCTGTGGCGCTTGAGACATGCCAGCCGAATCGTGGGCCTCTACGATGCGCTGGCCCGTGGGTTGTTCGCCCTGTGGCAACTGTATGCCGTGACCCACGGGGCGAGCTTTCTGCTGCTGGGCTTTACCGTGTTTGAGGTGGCGTTCGGGATTGCTCAGAGCTGGCCGGTGCGAGAGAACGCAGCATTGGAACGCACAGGGGCAAGCACCTGAACCCGCCTGGGCGCCGTCCACCTTGGAACAGCAACCGGCGCCCACTCGCGGATTCAATCCACCAACGACCCATCCATCTCAATCATCAGTTCTTTCATCTCTTCAAAATGCCGCCGAGAAAAGTCGGTGATTTTCTCCCAACCTTTCGCCGTCTTTTCCGCCACGTCATCGGCCAGCACCCGCAGCGGCTGGCCGGTGGACAGGGCTGTCACGTAGATCTGGCAGGCGCGTTCCAGGGTCCAGATATCGTCGAATGCTTCTCCGATGTTCGGGGCGATGACCATGACGCCGTGGTTACCCATCAGCAGGCGGCGTTTGCCGTCGAGCAGACCGGCGAGGCGCGCGCCTTCGGCTTCGGTGTCGGCCATGCCGCCGTACATGTCGTCCACGGCGATGCGGTTGAAATAGCGGGCGGTGTTCTGGTCGATGGGCAGCACTTGAGGCTTGGCCAGACAGGCCACGGCGGTGGTGTAGACCGGGTGCAAATGCAGCACCGCGCGGGCTTCCGGCAGGCGCTGGTGAATCTGTCCGTGGATCGACCACGCGGTCGAGTCGACGTCGGGATGCTCGGCGCTGGCCGGGTCATCGGCGTTCAGCAGCAACAGGTCGCTGGCGCGGATGCGGGAAAAGTGTTTCCACTTCGGGTTAATCAGGAATTGCTTGCCATCGGCCGAGACGGCGGCGCTGAAATGGTTGGCGACCGCTTCGTGCATGCCCAAGTGGGCGACGATGCGAAAGGTCGCGGCCAGGTCGATGCGCGCCTGCTCTTCGAGTGATAACGCCATGAATCAGGTCTCCACAGGGCGTGGCCGCACCGTGGGATGCGGCGCACGCTACCGGCTGGTGTCAGGGTTTTGGCATCAGTGCGGCGATGTCTTCGTCAGTCGGGGCTTCGAAGTTGTACTTCTTCAGCAGCGCCGTGTATTCCGGGGTGGCACGGTACTTGGCCAACGCATCGACCAGTGCCGTCTTGACCGCATCGTTGCCCTTCTTCACGCCGAAGCCGTTGAGCACCGGGTAGATCAGGGTGTCGGAGGAAATCACCACGCGGGTGCCGAGCTTGTCCACCACACCACGGGCCACGGCGGCGTCGGTGATTTGCGCTTCGACGGCGTGGGCGAGCATCGCCTGGGTGGTCTGCGGGTCGGTGGCGTATTCGCTGATCGCGATCGGCTGCAAGCCGTTTTTCACGCAGTACTCATCGGAGAGTTTGTGCATCTGCTGCAACCACGACGTGGCGGCCATGGAGCCGATCTTGTGGCCACAGAAATCTTCTGGACGCTTGGGCTGATAAGCGCTGCCCTTAACTGCCAGGATCGACTCGCCGCTTTTCAGGTAGGGGATCATGTCGATGACTTTTACCCGCTCGCCGGTGATGTACATCGACGAGTTGGTGACGTCGAAACGACCGCCCTGAAGACCCGTGATCAGGTTCGGGAAGCGCGTGTCGAGGGTTTCCACCTTGCGCCCCATGACCTTGCCCAACCCATCCATCAGCTCGATGTCGAAGCCGGCAGGACGGTTGTTGTCCATGTACTCGTACGGGAAAAACGTCACATCGGAACCGGCAATGATCTTGCCATCCTGCTGGAAGGCCGAGGCCGCCAACGAGGTCATCGCAACCGCTGCGCCAACCAGGCTCAGGGCAATAGGGCGAACAATCTGGTGCAACGCTGTCATGGTGAATCCCCGCAAGGTTAAGAGAAGTTAGGCAGTGGTTCGGTCTTGCCCGGCCTGTTGCACGAAGAAAGAAGCGCCACGGGGTTTCTGCGGCAACCGCATCTGGTTGGCCGTGGAGCGCACGAGGCCACTTTCCTGACCGGCCACCATCAGGCCGGCGTGCTCACTGGGCAGAGGGTTTTCGCCGAATGGCAGCGCGTCTTCAGCGGCGTAAACACCGATGAACAGGGTGCGCGGCAGTTCGGTCTCGTTAGGGCTTGAAGCGTGCAGCAAACGGGTGTGCATGAAGCAGACGGAACCGGCCGGGCCGAAGCAGGCCACAGGCGTCTGGCAGTGCTCATCGACGACCTCGTCGTCCACGGCACCGGTGAAACGCTGGTCATGCCAGTGGGACCACAGCGGCCCCTTGTGGCTGCCGGGGATGACATTCAACGGGCCGTTTTCCGGGGTCACTTCACTGACCATCAACAACGCGGTGACGATGTCGTCGTTGCTGTGGGGCGTGAACAAAAAGTCCTGGTGCCACTTCACCTGAGTCGCGGTGTGGGGCAGCTTCGAATTGATCTTGCTGTGGTGAAAGCGCGTGCCGTTGCCACCGATCAATTGCGCAGCGATTTGCGCCATGCGCGATTGCAGCGCGACCTGGAAATAAGCCGCCGAAATCTCGGTCGGCGAACTGACCCGACGCAGTGACGGGTGATCCGCACGGTGGTCGCCTTCGAGGTCGAAACGCGCCCGGCCGTCGATGGTTTCACCCCAGCCTTGTTCGTGGCTGCGGCTCTCTTCCACCCACTGGTCGAAGTCGTGCTGCAATGCCGCCACTTCGTCCGCCGAGAGGACCCCTTCCACCACCAGAACGCCGTCGCGGTGGAACTGCTCAATCTGCGCTTGCTCGATCATCTGCTTACCTTTCTTCAAATGTGGACGATGGGGGGAATCACGCCAGCGAGACATCCTTGAGGAATGCGTCGACGCGTGGGTTATGGCCGTTGCGCAGCACCTGAGGCTCGTCGTCGCACACCACGCGGCCCTTCTCCATGAAGACGATCCGGTCGGACACCTTGAAGGCGAAGTTCATTTCGTGGGTGACGATCACCATGGTGATGCCTTCCTGGGCGAGGGCTTCGATGACCTGCAGCACCTCGTTGACTTTTTCCGGGTCGAGCGCGGAGGTCGGCTCGTCGAACAGCATGATCTGCGGGCGCATCATCAAGGCCCGGGCAATCGCCACGCGCTGCTGCTGACCGCCTGACAACTGGCTCGGGTATTTCCAGGCGTGGTCGAGCATCCCGACCTTGTGCAGCAAGGCGTAGGCCTGCTGTTTGAGGTCATCGAGACGACCGAGACGGTGGTAACGCGGCGCCATGAGCAGGTTGTCCAGCACGGTCAGGTGCGGGAACAGGTTGAAGCTCTGGAACACCATGCCGATGTTCAACCGGTGCTCGGCGTGCTCCACGTATTGCGGCTTTTGCGCACCTTGTTTGTTCAGGTGAATGAACGGCTGGCCGTTGATCTGGATGTCGCCGTTGTCGATCTGCTCAAGGCCATTGAGCAGGCGAATCAGCGTGGTCTTGCCGGAACCGGACGGGCCGATCACCGACACCACTTCACCGGGCTGAATCTTCAGGCTGACCGCCCCCAGCACTTCGACGTCGTTGTAGGCCTTGTGCAACCGGTTGGCCTGCAACGCCGGAGCTTGCAAACCCGTGGTGATCGGGCGTTGCACGGCTTCACGTTGCTGCGTGGCGAGGGCCAGCACGGCGGCATCGGGGACGCGGGACACGTTGCGCTGGTTGACGTCGAGGTATGTCTCCAGCCGCTTGAGCAGGAAGTCGAACACGGTGACGATCAGCACGTAATAGAACGCCACCGCCGCCATCGTCTCCATCACCAGAAAATTCTGCGAATACAGGCGCTGACCGACCATGAGAATCTCGGTCAGCGAGATCACCGACACCAGCGAGCTGAGCTTGACGATGGAGATGTATTCGTTGGCCAGCGACGGCAACGCGACCCGCAATGCCTGGGGGATCACCACCCGCCATTGCGTGCCGAGAAAGCGCAGCCCGAGGGCCCGTGCGGCTTCGGTCTGCCCCTTGTGAATCGACAGCAACCCGCCGCGATGAATCTCCGCCACGTATGCCGTTTCACACATCACCATCGCCAGCAAGCCGGCCCAGAACGGGTCGCCCAGGACCACTGACGCCAAGGGAAAGGCCTGCGGAATGTTGTAGACGAAAATCAGCAGCACCAGCAGCGGCACGCTGCGGAACAGCCAGATGTAGGCGCGGGCCGGGGCACTGAGCAACGGGCGTTTGGACTGTTTGGCCAGCGCCACGAAAAACCCGAGGCCGATACTGACGAGCCAGGTCACGAAACTCAGCTTGATGACGGTCCACGTCGCACGCCAGAACTCGGCATCGAAAAGCAAACCAAACATGTAATTCCAGTCGAATGTCATCGTCGCCGCGCTCTACCAAAAAATCAGAAAGTCCAACCGGGCGTCTCGCTCGACCCCGTCTCACGGCTGCACCGTTGAAACGAGATTCGGGGAGAGACGCGCTAACGGTCAATTAGGATTAACCGGACCAGTGAGTAGGCAGATCCGATGCAGCCGTGCGATCAAAAAATGTGCGATGGAACGCACTCGATCGGCGTGCAACGAAAACGCCCCGCAATGGCGCATCACTCAGGCCGCCTTCCGGCGGGCGCCACATTTCAGTGCGGCGTGTCCGTGATCGTCCCTGGGCTCATCCTGTGCCTGCAGTCTGCAGGCACGGTGGCGTCGGTTAAATTCGTTTCTGACTTGGAACTGGGGCGAGAAAATCCGAAGCAGCGGAGGCGGCGCGGGATGATCGACCGTGGTGCGCGGTCGATCACTCGGCGTCGGCGGCGGCCCGCACGGCGTGGGGGTCGAAGAAGCTTGGCGCGGCCATGCCGGGGATGTATTGGTCCGACACGAACATCCGGCAACGTTCGATGAAGGCTGACACCACGCGGGACGGCTGCGCGTTGCTGGCGGTGGCGTAACCCAGTTGCAAGGCGTGCTGTTCACCGGCCAGACGGATGCGGATCAGGCGCTTGCCGTCTTGGGAAATGTTGCCTTTGGGCCGGGCGTTGGCAATGCTGTAGCCGATGCCGTTGCCGACCAAAGCGCGCACGGTTTCGAGGTTGCTGGAGCGCATCACGATGTTGGGCGTGACGCCTGCGGGAATGAACAGGCTGAGGAAATATTCCCGGCTCCACGGGATGTCCAGCAGCACCATGGGATAGGGTTCGAGGTCCTGAATACCCACCGCCGAAACGTTGGCCAAGGGGTGGTGTTCGCCGACCATCACGTACGGCGGGAGCTTCGCCAGCGGTTGAAAATCGATGCCTTCACTGGCGATCAAATCGTAGGTCAACGCGATGTCGATTTCCGAACTGCGCAGCTTGTCCAGCAGCTGTTCATGGTCGCCTTCGACCTGGCTGATGCGCACGCCCGGAAACGCCCGACCAAAGCCGAACACCAGCTCGGGGGTGATCATCGGTGCCAGCGAATGCATGCAGCCGACGCGCAATGGCCCGCGCACGGTGTTCAAGGATTCCGACGCGATCGTATAAAGGTTGCTCATCTGTTCAAGAATGAGTTTGGCCTCTTGCATCACCTGCCGGCCCACGGCCGTTAACGAGATGCCCTGGGCGTGGTGCCGGACGAACAACTGAATGCCCAGCTCGGATTCCATGTGGGTGATGGCGGCCGAAATGGACGGCGACGACACGTGAATGCGTTCCGACGCGGCGCTGATACTGCCCGCTTCCCCGGATGCGACAAAATACTCCAACTGACGTTGAGTAATACGACTGAGCATCACGCCCTCCGCGATGTTGACGACAGGGCGCAGGATTGCGCGGCCCCTCGACTGACTGCATTTGCACGCTTCATGCCGGGTCGTTCGTGACCCCGACAGCATGCGACGAAGTGCCATCATCCAGTGCGGGGTGCCGAAGCAGGGTTCGGTTTTTCCTAAGCTCTACGTTCAAAAAGCAGAATTCCTATACGACAGCCCCTTGATCACACTGCCCTCGCAGATGGACGACGTCTGCAAGGCGCCTGTGCCTTCTCGACACGCTGTCGGTGCCCAGGCATCGGCCCAACCGATCAAGGTCGCTCTCTTTAGGAAGTTCACATGTCAGTCGAAAAAATCAACACCTTGGTGGTCGGCGCAGGCCAGGCGGGTGTCGCCATGAGCGAGCATCTCTCGCTGATGGAAGTGCCGCACATCGTCCTGGAGCGCAACCGCATCGCCGAACGCTGGCGCTCCGAGCGCTGGGACTCGCTGGTCGCCAACGGCCCGGCCTGGCACGATCGTTTTCCGAGCCTGAAATTCAGTGACCTGTCGCCTGAAGCCTTCCCGCCGAAAGAACGCATGGCGGACTATTTCGAAGACTACGTGGCCATGCTCAAGGCACCGGTGCGCACTGGCGTCGAGGTGCTGAAAGTCGAGCGCCACGTCGGCCGCCCCGGCTTCAAGGTGACCACCTCCCAAGGCGTGATCGAAGCCAACAACGTGGTGGCCGCGACCGGGCCGTTCCAGCGCCCTGCCGTGCCGAACATCGTGCCCGAGGCCGCCAAGGTTCAGCAGTTGCACTCCTCCAGCTACAAGAACCCGGGCCAGTTGGCCGAGGGTGCCGTGCTGGTGGTGGGTGCCGGGGCTTCCGGCTCGCAGATCGCCGAAGAACTGCAAAAGGCCGGCAAGACCGTCTACCTTTCGGTGGGTGAACACTACCGCCCTCCCCGCGCTTACCGTGGCCGTGATTACTGCTGGTGGCTGGGCGCGCTGGGCCTGTGGGACGAAGTGCGGATCACGCCGAAAAAGAAGCACGTGGCGTTTGCGGTCAGCGGTTATGAAGGCGGCAAGACCGTGGACTTCCGTCGTCTGGCGCACCAAGGGATCAACCTGGTGGGGCTGACGAAAGCCTTCGACAACGGCGTGATGAGCTTCGAACCGGGGCTGGCCGCCAACGTGGCCGAAGGCGACCGCGCCTACTTCGACGTATTGCGTGATGCCGACACGTACATTGAACAGAACGGCCTGCCGTTCCCGCCGGAACCCGACGCCTGGGAATTGCTGCCGGACCCGGATTGCCTGATCAACCCGATCCTCAGCCTCGATCTGGAAGCCGCAGGCATCACCACGATTCTCTGGGCCACCGGCTTCAAATTCGACTTCAGCTGGTTGCAGGTCAACGCCTTCGATGACAAGGGCGAACCCTTCCACAAGCGGGGCATCTGCGCGGAAAGCGGGATCTATTTTCTCGGCCTGCCGAACCTGGTGAACCGCGCATCCTCATTCATCTACGGCGTGTGGCACGACGCGAAATACATCGCCGACCACATCGTGCTGCAGAACGGCTACATGACCTACGAGCGCTCCTGACACTGAATGGCCGGCCGGCGCTGACCCACGAAACGTCGCGCCGGATGAGGGTTTACATGCCCTTCGGTTTTTCCTAATCACTGCCCCACGCAAATGCTGGTTTCGCCCTGTTGGGGGCAGTGTGAAGCTGGGGCCATTCACGGTTTTCACGCGACCTGTTTCCACGCGACCGACTTCAACGCGATCTATTTCAACGAGCGCTATTTCAACGAGAGCTACGCCATGCCTACCCACACTCGCATCCGCATGTTTAACACCAAAGAGACATACCCCAATCAGTCGCTGGACAACGACCTGTGCCAGGCCGTGCGCGCTGGCAACACGGTGTACGTCCGGGGCCAGATCGGCACCGACTTTGCGGGCAATCTCGTGGGTCTGGGCGACCCACGGGCACAGGCCGAACAGGCGATGAAAAACGTCAAGCAACTGCTGGAAGAGGCCGGTTCGGACCTCTCGCACATCGTCAAGACCACCACCTACCTGATCGACCCGCGCTACCGCGAGCCGGTGTACCGCGAAGTCGGCAAGTGGCTCAAGGGGGTGTTCCCGATCTCTACCGGGCTGGTGATTTCCGGGTTGGGTCAGCCGGAATGGCTGATGGAAATCGACGTCATTGCCGTGATCCCGGACGACTGGACCGCCGCCTGATTCCTGCGTTTCCTCGCCACCGGAGCCTCCCATGGCCAGCCCACACAACGCGCCACTCGAAACACTGACGACAAATGCCCTCGATGGCGTCAACCGGCTCTTTGGGCGTTACCAGAGCCGTGACGACGGGGCCGTGCTGGCGTTCGGCGGTGCGTTGTTGCGGGTGCCGTTCGAGCGGGTCCGGGCCGACGTCGGTGAACGCCTGACGATTTCGCTACGCCCTGAATGCATTCGTCTCGATGCACTGGGGCCGGACACCTTGCTCAGCGCCACGGTCATTGCTCATGTGGTTCACGGCGACCACGTCGAGATCCAGGTGGATGTTCCGGCACTGGGCTCGAATCTGTTCGTGCGACAACCGGGCATCGACGCCCTCACCCGCTGGCCCATCGGCGCGGCGGCCGGGTTGAGTTTCGACGTACAGGGGCTCAGCGCGGTGGCGGCAGAGCCCCCTTCTCCTCTTTGAATTCGGATGTTCCATGACGGCCTTTTCCTGCATCGCTCAGCGCGCTCTTTCAACGGAGCGTCACTCATGAACGCTTTGCCCGACATCCTTCGGGCCGTGATCGCCCGCGAGCCTGGTGGCCCTGAGGTGCTGACCTCAGTCGAACGTCCGATGACGCAACCCGGCGCAGGCGAGGTCTTGATAAGGGTGGCAGCAGCGGGCGTGAACCGCCCCGACCTGATGCAACGCAGCGGCATGCCCGTCCCACCGGGAATCACGGACGTGCTGGGACTGGAAGTGTCGGGTACCGTCGTCGCGCTCGGCAGCGATGTCGTCGGGGTGGCCGTGGGGGATCGGGTCATGGCGCTGTTGAGCGGCGGTGGCTATGCGGAATTTTGCGTCGCACGGCCGGATCAGTGCCTCCCCGTTCCTGCCGAGTTGTCGCTGATCGATGCCGCTGGCGTGCCCGAAGCGGCGTTTACGGTGTGGCACAACCTGTTCGAATTGGGCCGGTTGAGCGCAGGTGACACCGTGCTGATCCATGGCGCCGCCAGTGGTGTCGGCAGCTTTGCGGTGCAATGCGCCCACGCCGCCGGTGCGCGGGTCATTGCCACGGCGGGCGGCGCGCAAAAGGTCGCGATGCTGGAGGCCATAGGCGTCTGGCGAGCGGTGGATCGCCACACCGAGGATTTCGTCGCGGTTATCGAAGCCTGCACCGAGGGCCGTGGCGTCGACGTGGTCCTCGACAACGTCGGCGGGCCTTACGTGGCGCGCAACCTTCAGGCCATGGCCATGGGCGGTCGTCACGTCAGCCTGTCGTTCCTGCAAGGCGCGAAGGTGGAAGTGGACTTGCAAACGGTGATGCGCAAGGGCCTGAGCCTGACCTCGTCCACCTTGCGCCCCAAAAGCCCCGAGGAAAAGGCGCGGCTGGCCGCTTGCATTCGTGAGCACGTGTTGCCTTGGCTCGCATTCGGGCAGGTCACGCCGCAGATCCATGCGTGCCTGCCCCTCGATCAGGCGGCCGACGCCCATCGGCTGTTGGAGAGCAACGCCAATCTGGGCAAGGTGCTGTTGGTCACCGGCGCAGTGTCATGACCCGAGAGATTCCGATGTTCAAACTGTATTACGCCTCGACCTCGCCCTACGTGCGCAAAGTGATGGTGGTCGCCCATTGCCTGGGGCTGGACGGGCAGATCGAACGCCTCGATTCGACGGCGGACCCGGTCAATCGTGATGAGCGCATTGCCGTGTTCAACCCGCTGGCGAAAGTACCCGCCCTGCAAACCGCTGACGGCCTGTCGCTGTACGACAGCCGAGTGATCTGCGAATACCTGAACGATCACGCCGGAGGCACGTTGTTTCCCCAAGACGGCCACCGGCGCTGGGTCAGCCTGACCCGACACGCGTTGGGCGATGGTTTGCTGGACGCCGCGTTGCTCGCCCGCTACGAGACGGTGGCACGACCACCGGACAAGCACTGGGATCGCTGGCTCGACGGGCAACTGACCAAGGTCCGCGCCGTCCTTGATGACGTTGAAACCCACGCCGCGCAGTTCAGTCGCACCCCCGATGACATCGGGCTGATCACCCTGGGCTGTGGCCTCGGCTATCTGGATTTCCGCTTCCCGCACCTGAACTGGCGCGCGGCGCACCCTGCCACTGCCGACTGGTTCGCCGCGTTCGATCAACACCCGGCCATGCGCGCCACCCGCCCTTTCGAATAACGCCCCGGAGTCACCATGCCTTACACCGTATTTTTCCTGAACGGCCCCAACGCCAACCTTTACGGCCTGGACACCTCCGGCACTTACGGCACGGAAAGCTTCGCCAGCGTCGAAGCCGGCTGCCAGAAACACGCCATCGCGCTGGGCTTGACCCTGGAGTTTCGCCAGAGCAATCACGAAGGCGTGCTGGTGGACTGGATTCAAGAAGCCCGTCTGCGCGCCGACGCGGTGATCATCAACGCGGCGGGGCTGACCTACAGCTCGATTCCGATTCTGGACGCCCTGCTCGCGTTCGACGGTCCGATCATCGAGGCGCACATGAGCAACATCTGGAAGCGCGAAAGCTTTCGGCATCACTCGTATGTGTCGAAGGCCGCCACCGGCGTGATCGCCGGGCTAGGCGCGCTGGGTTACCGGATGGCGTTGACGGCGGTGGCGGAGTTGCTGGAAGGCAAAGCGAAACGTGCCTAGTGCTGCACCATCGCCTGCAGCGTGGCCTTTAACCCGTCTAGGGTGAACGGCTTGCGCAGCAGCGCGGTGTTGGTGTTCATCACAGGCCGCAGCTGGTCGGTGTCGGAATAGCCGCTGACAAACACGATAGGCTTGAGGGCGTCCAAGCGGTGGATTTCCAGTGCGACTTGGGCGCCATTCATGCCAGGCATGGCGAAGTCGAGAATCACCAGGTCGAACGCTTGCTGCACGATGGCGTGGAGCCCGGCGGGACCACTGGCGGCTTCAACCACCTCGTGACCCAACATGTCGAGCATGTCCACCAAGGTCCGGCGCACCTCGTCATCGTCATCGACCACTAGAATCTTCAGGTCACCTGCCGCGTCGGCCAATGCCGATGGCAGGTGCTCCTCAGGCACTCTCGCGTCGTCCACGCACGGAAAGGCCAGGCAAATGCTCGTGCCCTTGCCCAGCTCCGATGCAATGCTGACGGCACCGCTGGACTGCTGCACGATGCTCTCGACCTGCGACAGCCCCAGCCCCGTGCCCTGCCCCACGTCCTTGGTGGTGAAGAACGGGTTGAAGGCGTTGAGGCGCGTCTGCTCGCTCATGCCCGCGCCGGTGTCGACGACGCGCACTTCCAGAAAACCGGATGCGGACGACAGGAATTCATGGCGTTGCAGGTGCCGTGTGCCGATCAGCAACTGGCCCGAACCGCCCATGGCATCCCGGCCATTGATCGCCAGATTGAGGATCGCCAGTTCGAGCTGCACCGGGTCGGTGAGGACGTGGCTGTCGGTCACGTCGAGCTCGAACACCAGCTTGATGCCCTGTCCCAAGGTCGTGATGAGCAGGTCCGACATGCCGTGAATCACGGCATTGACCGAGCAGACTTTCAATTCCAGCTTCTGCGAGCGGGAGAACGCCAGCAGTTGCGACGTCAGCTTGGCGCCCCGGTCCGCCACCCTCAAGCCGCTTTCCGCCCAGCGCGTGACTTTCTCCGAATCCGGACGACGGATGATCAGGTCGAAACTGCCTTGAATGGCTTGCAACAGGTTGTTGAAGTCGTGAGCGAGGCCACCGGTCAACTGCCCCAGGGCTTCCATTTTTTGCGACTGATGCAGGCGGGCCTCCATCAGCTTTTGGTCGGTCAGGTCGGTGATCACCCCGCAGAAGATCGCTTCCCCGGAGAAGTCGTCCGGCAGTTTGCTGAATGACAGATGACCGGGAAACACCGTTTGATCGGGGCGATTGAATGAAGCGGCGCGGCGAATGGCCTTATCGCTGTCCGTGGACAGGTAGACGCTGAAATGATCGGCATCGGCACGGGTCAGGTAATCCTGAAACGCATGCCCGAAGATCTGTTCGAGGGGCGCGCCAATGATCTCGCTGAAGCGCTGGTTGGCATAAAGGATCGTGCCGTCAGCGGAAATAGACACGGCGCCCTCCTGCATCTGTTCGACGAGCAGGCGGTAGGGCTTGTCAGCGTTGTCGAGGGTGTAGACGGTCTCGCCCTGTTCGCCCTGAATGAACAATGCGTCGACGCTGCCGGTCCTGATCGCCTCCAGCACATCGTCGGCCTCCTGCAAGCGACGGCTCAGGAGTTCGATGTACTGGGCGTCCGTCATGCCGACGGGCCGGGCGATCAAGACGCGCTCTCAGTGCCCGGGGCAATCCCCAGGAACAGCTTCAGTTTTTCCACGTCCGACAAGTCGCCGATGAGTCGGCGGCTGAAATCGGGGTCGAGCTTCATCAGGGTCGGCACCGCCACGATACGGTCTTCCCGAGCGGCGCTGCTGTCCTGATAAATGTCGATGACTTCGAGCACATAGCGCCCGGTAAGGTACTTTTCGCACACGGCCTTGAGCTGATGCACGGCAAAGGAGGACCGGGACGTATTGCCCGAGATGTACAGCTTCAGGTGCTGGACAGAAGCCTCTGTGGGCTGGCCCTCCTTCACCGCCGGTTCGCCGTTCACGCGAGGGTCTGCCGAGGACGGATGTCGAGTCCGACCAGTACCTTCTCCGTGTTGGACAGGTCGCCGATAATCTTCACCAACGGCGTCGGCAGGTGCCGCACCAGGGTCGGCAGCGCGAGAATCTGGTCACCGGCCGCCAGTTGCGGGTGCTCTCGCAAATCGATGACCTCAATGCTGTAGATGCCAGCGAGGTAGGTTTCGCAGATCTTCTTCAGATTGTTCAGCGCGATCATGGATTTCGGCGTCTGGCCCGCAACGTACAGGCGCAACGCGTAGTGACCGGTGTCGCCGGGTTGTTCGGGGTCGATGGCTTGCGGGTCGTTACTCACTCGGTGAACCCCCGAACGGACGCCAGCGTCTTGCGGGTCCGATCTTCAGCGCTGGCCTGGTTGGCCTCGTCGCTGGAGAGGAAGGCTTCGTCCAGGTCTTGGGTCTCCAACTGAGCCTGCATCGCGGCGATCTGCCGTTCCAGCTCAGCCCGCTTCTTGATGACCTCCCGCTTGCGCCGTTCGACCGCTTCAATCCGGGCATCTTCCGCGCGCTGTTCGAACGCTTCCTGACGCAAGCGCGCCGTGCCGGTCAACACGCCGTTCGGCCCGATATAAGGCTGCAACAGGTTGATCCCGTCATGGCCGATCTGGTATTCGCGCACTTGGTTCGAGTGGCCCATGCCCCGGGACTTCAGCACGAACAGCAAGCGGTTATGCTCGCCATCGGCCTCGATGTTGGTCAGGGAAATCCAGGTGTCCATCAGCGAGGAAATCTCGCGTTCGAGGCCCGGAGAGCGCACCGCAACATCGGCGAGGCTGCAGAAAATAGCGGTGATGCCACGGGATTTGAGCAGGTCGACCAGCCGCAGCAATGTCGCATGCACCTCGGATTCCGGGCCACGGAACGCCGAAATCGGATCGATGACGACGGCGTGAGGCTGAAAGGTCTTGATCTCGCGGTGCATGCGGGCCAAGTGCACTTCAAGCCCGTACAAACTCGGTCGCGCCGATTCGATCTTTAACAGACCGCTGTCCTGATAACCGCCCAGATCGATGCCCACCGACTGCATGTTGCGCAGCAACTGGTTGGCGGATTCTTCAAAGGAGAAATATAGGCAGCGCTCGCCACGGGCGCAGCAGGCATCGACGAAACTGGCGGCAAACGTGGTCTTGCCGGTGCCCGCCAGACCGGACACCAACACGCTGGCGCCTTTGTAATAACCGCCGCGAGACATCATCGAATCGAGGCCACGAATACCGGTGACGACGATGTCTTGGGACGCTTCGTGATTCAGCCCGGCGGCGGTGATAGGCAAGACGGTGAAGCCATGCTCATCGATGAAGAACGGGTATTCATTGGTGCCGTGGGCCGAACCGCGATATTTAACGACCCGCAGGCGGCGAGTGGTGATTTGGTCGACCACACGGTTATCGAGCAGGATCACACAGTCCGAGACGTATTCTTCAATACCGTAGCGGGTCAGCTGACCGTCGCCGCGCTCACCGGTAATGATGGTGGTGACGCCCCGTTCCTTCAGCCAGTAGAACAGCCGACGCAGTTCGGAGCGCAGGATCGCTGTGTCCTTGAAACTGGAGAACAGCGCTTCGATAGTATCGAGCACCACGCGCTTGGCGCCGATGCTGTCGATGGCGTAACCGAGGCGCAGGAACAGGCCTTCGAGGTCATAGTCGCCGGTTTCTTCGATTTCGCTGCGATCGACATAGATATGGTCGATGGCGATTTTCTTGTCGTCGACCAGGGTTTGCAGGTCGAAGCCCAGGGAATCGACGTTCTGCACCAGGTCGCCGGCGCGCTCTTCGAAGCTCATGAACACGCCGTTTTCGCCGTGGTCGGTCACGCCTTTCACGAGGAACGTCATGCCGAAGAGCGTCTTGCCGCACCCCGCAGCACCGCACACCAGCGTCGGTCGGCCCTGGGGAATGCCCCCCAATAAAATGTCGTCCAGCCCTTCGATGCCCGTGGCGGCTTTTGCCAGCTGCGGGTTCGAGGAGGAAGGGTTCGACGCTTCAGGCTTAAAGGATGTATTCAATCGCTGCTACTCGGAATGCTTGACGGTTTGGCACCGGAAGCAGCGAGGAGTTCGGTGCCTTTAGGTGGTTTGTACATAAAGACTACGTTGTACAGGATTTCGGGGGGGCGGCGCCATCGCTGACGCCTGATCGATGGCAGATTTTCAAGGAACCCCTGGCCGCCGTCCCGCTCCAAAAACATCAACGCAGGCCACGGCCTGCGGGGTCCCGGCGCTAGTGCAAGTTGTCGCCATTTCTGGTCTGATGGCGCCTCGGGGTGCGCTGTCACTGATCACCACAGGAAAATCGCCATGTGTCATGGGAGGCCGCGTTGAACGACCAGACTCGGGAAGAGTTGGCCGCTGAAGTCACACGACTGCGCAGCGAACTGGCGCAGGTGCGCGGCGCCGAGGCTGCGTTGCGGCAGAACGCCGAACGCTCCAGCACGATCCTTGAAACCATTGAAGCCGCTTTCGCCATTGTCGAGGTCAAGTTCGACGCCGACGACCGTCCCGTGGATTACCGTTTCGTCGAGGCCAACCCCGCGTTCGAGCAGCAGGCAGGGGTCAACCTGCGAGGCAAATGGGTCACTGAATTCGCGCCGAACCTCGAACGCTTCTGGTTCGAGACCTATGGCCACGTGGCCAAGACCGGCGAGCCTGCCAATTTCGAGAGCTACGCCGAGGCGTTCGAGCGCTGGTTCGACGTGCGGGCAATTCGGGTCGGGGACCCGGCGGAGCGTCAGATCGCAATCTTCTTCAGCGACGTCACGGAACGGCGCCGCGCCCAGGAACGCCTGTCGATCAGCGAGGCCATCGCCCGGGAAAACATTGAGCGCGTGCAATTGGCGCTGTCGGCCGGAGCCATCATCGGCACCTGGCACTGGCACCTGCCCTCTGATCGGTTTGCCGTGGACGAAGCCTTCGCCAGAGCGTTCGGCCTCGACCCAACGCTGGGGCGTGAGGGCCTGAGCCTGGAGCAAGTCATCGCCACCGTTCACCCCGAAGACCGGGAAGGCTTGAAGGTCGCCATCACCGCCGCGATTGCTCGGGGCGGGGCCTACGCTCACCAGTACCGCGTGCGCCGCGCCGACGGCGTCTATTACTGGCTTGAAGCCAACGGCCGGGTGGAGCTGGCAGAAGACGGCACGCCGCTGCGTTTCCCCGGTGTGCTGATCGACGTCGAAGAGCGTCGCTCGGTGGAAAACGAGCGTGACAAAGCCACGGCGGCATTGCGGGCGCTGAACGACACGCTGGAGCAGCGGGTCGTCGAACGCACCGCCGACCTCATGCAAGCCGAAGAAAAACTGCGGCAGTCGCAGAAAATGGAAGCGGTCGGCCAACTCACCGGCGGAATCGCCCACGACTTCAACAACCTGCTGGCCGGGATTTCCGGGTCGCTGGAACTGATGAGCAGTCGGATTCTTCAGGGCCGCTTCAACGATGTCGAGAAATACATCATTGCGGCCCAGGCCGCGACCCGGAGAGCGGCCGCCCTCACCCACCGGCTGTTGGCGTTCTCTCGTCGCCAGACCCTCGACCCGCGCCCTACGGACGTCAACGCGCTGGTATTGGGGATCACTGAAATGATCCAGCGGACTGTCGGCCCGGCCATCCAGCTACAAACCGTCGGTGCGCCGCAGTTGTGGGCCACGCGGGTGGACGCCGGCCAGCTGGAAAACGCCCTGTTGAACCTGTGCATCAACGCCCGGGATGCCATGCCCCAAGGCGGCACGATTACCCTCGAAACCTCCAACCAGTGGCTGGACGCTGACGTCGCCGCCGCCCACGACATTCCGCCCGGCCCTTACGTGTCGCTGGCGGTCACGGACACCGGCACCGGCATGACGCCTGAGGTGATGTCCAAGGCGTTCGACCCCTTCTTCACCACCAAGCCCATCGGTCAGGGCACCGGCCTGGGCCTGTCGATGATCTACGGTTTCGCCAAGCAGTCAGGCGGGCAGGTCCGGGCGTATTCGGAGGTCGGGAAAGGCTCGACACTGTGCATCTTCCTCCCGCGTTACAACGGTGAAGCGGTGACGGAAGAAAACCAGGCCTGTGATCCGCAAAGCCCTGCCTGTGCAGCCAGCGAGACCGTGCTGGTGGTGGACGATGAACCGACCGTGCGCATGTTGCTGATGGATGTCCTTGCGGATCAGGGCTACACGGTGATGGAGGCCGCTGACAGTGTGGCGGGGCTGAAACTGTTGCGCTCCGATGTGCACATCGACTTGCTCATCACGGATGTCGGCTTGCCGGGCGGCATGAACGGCCGGCAAATGGCAGATGCGGGACGGGAAGTCCGGCCCGATCTGAAAACGCTGTTCATCACCGGCTATGCGGAAAACGCAGCCCTTGGCAACGGTGATCTGGGAACGGGCATGTGGGTGCTGACCAAGCCGTTTGCCGTGGACGCGCTGACGTCGCGGGTGCGTGAGCTGATGAACAGCTGACAGGGCTTTTATCGAACAGAGGCTAATGAGCTGATGGGGTTTTCCGATTCGACACCTTCCGTGTCCCTTCGCCGGGCACGACCCGACGACGCGATGGGGATTGCGTCACTGGTAGACGAGGCCTATTCGCCCTACATCCCGCGCATTGGCCGCAAGCCCGGGCCGATGCTCGACGATTACGCGCAGGTGATCGAGGAATCCGTGGTGTACGTATGCGATGACGACACCGGGATCACCGGCGTGCTGGTGGTGCAACCGGAAGACACCGACCTGTTGCTGGTCAACATTGCTGTGGCCAACCGCTGCAAGGGCCAGGGGATTGGCAAGCAGCTGATGAGCTTTTGCGAAGACCTCGCTTGCGAGCACGGCTGTCTGGGGATTCGGCTGTACACCCATGAGTTGATGACCGAGAACCTGGCGATCTATGCAAAGCTCGGCTATCGGGAAACCCATCGCGCGACGCAGCAAGGCTTCGCCCGTGTGTTCATGCGCAAGCCCCTCGATATTTCCTGACCCTTTACTCAATTTTTACGGAGTCTGGACGTTCGTTTACACGGATCGGGTGTTTCATACACACATGGCGAACCCAAACACATCGCCTGAGGAGACACCATGATTTCGAAGATGACTAAAGCCTTGATCCTGTCCGGTTGCCTGGTCGCTGCGGGTGCAGCGTCGGCAAGTGAACGCGATGTGGTCGTGCCGGTCATCGCCGGGGCGGCAGTCGGTGCAGTGCTGGCGACCGTGCTCAGCGGTTCCGGCCAGGACCACCACCGTCCCGAGTATCGTGATTACCGTCCACAGCCTCGCTACCAACCTGTGTACCAACCGGTGGCATATGTGCCAGTGCAGCGAGTGGAATACCGCCGCTTCGCCCCGCCACCACCGCATGGGTATTACGGTCGGGGCTATGACCGTCATGACGATGGCCGCGGGTATGGCCGTTGGTGATGGGTGAGCTGAAAAAGGCGCGCATACGATGTGCGCGCTTTGGCTATGACGCACATCCCCTGAAAGACACAAACCTTGTGGAAGCCACTGGTTTTGAGTGATCTGGATTTGCTCTGAACGGGTGCGTTTGGAGTTGTCTGGACTCTCTCTGAACTGCGCCCGCCGCCGCATTTGGAGTTGCCTGAAATCCTGTGGGAGACGCCGGAGGCACGACGGCAGCGACGGCGGTGGGTCAGGCGAATGGTTTGTCATCGATCCCCCGCCTTCGCGGCCGTCGTAACCTCCGGCTGCTCCCACAGTAATAAGCGGCGCACGTCTGATTGGCGGTGGGGCAACGCGCTTGCCCCTCCCTTGAAAACGAAAAGGCCGGACCCTCCCCGGTCCGGCCTTTTTTCACGCTTTCATTTACCGCGCCACCTGCCCCGCTACCGCTCCACTTCGCTCGACCACCGGCAGATCCTTCGCCACCGCCGGTGCCGTCTCACGCATTTTCACCGCGCACGCCGTCGAGACCACGCCCAGCAAACTGAACAGAATCGCAGGCCCCATCCACCCCACTTGCGAATAAAGCGCCGTGGCAATGAACGGCAGCGTACCGGCCACCAGCGACGCGCAGTTGTAGCCTAGCGAGATACCGGACGACCGCACGTTGGCCGGAAACTGCTCGGTGAACCAGCTCGCCTCGACCGCGAAGATCGGGTCGTGGCTGAGGATCAACGCCATGGCCACCGCGACAATGATCAGCGGCACGATCCCGGTGTTGATCATCATGAACATCGGGATGCCGAACACGATGGTGAACAGCGAGCCGATCAGGAACACCGGTTTACGCCCGATCCGGTCGCTCAACGCGCCGTAGAACAGATGACTGCCCAGGCCGATGGCCGAGCCGATCATCGTGCCCCACAGCACGTTCTGCTTGGTGGCGATGCCGGAGAGGACCACGTACGACAACATGAAGCTGGTCGCGAGGTAATAACCGCCGGTCTCCGCCAGGCGCAGACCGGCAATTTGCAGCACTTTGCGCCAGTCCTCGCGAATCACTTGCAGCGCGGGCTGTTTGACCAGAGTATTTTCAGCCTTGGCCTTTTCGAACTCTGGCGACTCACTGACGCTCAGACGAATCCACATGCCGACGGCCACCATCACGACCGACGCCAGGAACGGCGCGCGCCACACCCAGTCGCCTTCGAACAGCACCGCCGATAGCAGGAACGCGCCGTTGGCCATCAACAGCCCCAGCGGGATGCCGATCTGCGGCACCGCGCCGAAGAAACCGCGACGATGGGCCGGGGCATGTTCACAGGCCATCAGCACTGCGCCGCCCCACTCCGCACCGAACCCGATGCCCTGAATCATCCGCAACAGAATCAGCAAGATCGGAGCGATGACCCCGGCCTGCGCATAGGTCGGTAACGCACCGATCAACACCGTGGCGCCGCCCATGGCCAGCAACGACCAGAGCAACACGGTCTTGCGGCCCAGCCGGTCACCGAAGTGCCCTGCCAGGTAGCCGCCCAGCGGGCGCATGAAGAAACCCACGGCCATGGTGGCGAACGCCGCGAGAATGCCGACGATGGGCTCGGTGGTGTGGAAGAACACTTGGCCAAACCAGCCGGCCGCCGCCGTGCCATAAATGAAGAAGTCATAACTTTCCACGGCCGAACCGACCATCGAAGCGAAGGAGACTTTTCCTGCTTTGCTGTCTGTCTGGCTTGACGCCGTTGTGGATCTGCTCATGGCAAACTCCGAACTTTTATTGTTGTTGTAGCGGGCAGATCACGAACCTGCCCTGAGTGTTGAAACGTCGTTACATCTGTATCGGGCGTCAGTCCCAGGTCTCGATGACCCGGCTGTCGTCGCGCCTGCCCAGTCCGGCTTCGGAAGCCTGGCTGAAACGGGCGTGGGCAATGTCGAGCAACGGCACGACAGCGCCACAGCTCTGGGCTTCCGAGGCCACAAGGCCGCTGTCCTTGACGAAGATGTCGACCATGCTCGTCACGCGGGTGTCAGTGCCTTCGAGCATGCGTGGGCCTCGGTCGGACAACATCCACGAGCCGCCTGCGCCCTTTTGCACCAGGTCCAGCACCCGCGCCGGGTCCAGGCCCAGCGAACGCGAAAGACTGAGCGCTTCGGCGGCGGCCACAAGGTGCACCGAACACAGGTGCTGGTTGACGACCTTGATCGCCTGCCCATCGCCGACATCCGTGCCCGCGTCGCGCACTTCACCCATGCTCCGCAGCACCGGTTCGACGCGCTCGACAGCGGCCTGAGGCCCCGACGCAAAAATCAGCAGGCTGCCGGTTTCGGCCCGCGCCACGCCACCGGTGACCGGCGCGTCCACCACCTGCACGCCTTTCTCCAGCAAGCGCACGGATTGCTCACGCACCGCGGCAGGGCCGACGGTGCTCATCACCACCCAATGCTGACCGGGTTTGAGTTCAGTGCACTGGCTGACCAACGCATCCAGCTGCGCGGGGGTGGCGACCATCACCACCACCACGTCGGAATCGATTGCCACGCGCCAGTCAGCGCTGGACTCGATGCCATGGGTCAACGCCAAGGCGCGGTTCGCTTCGCTTAATTCGACGCCGACGACGCCATGCCCTGCCTTTTGAATCTGTCGGGCCATGGGCAGGCCGATGGCGCCCAGACCAATGAATGCAACGTTCATCTGCGCGCTCCTCATGCCAGCCACTGGCGAATGTTGGCCGCCATGACCTGAGTGGAAATCCCGTAGCGGTCGTGCAACGTCGGCAACGCACCGGCGTCGAGGTAGGCGTCCGGCAAAGCGATCTGCTGGAACGCCGGGCTGACCCGCGCTTTCAACAGGGCCAGCGCCACGGCTTCCCCCAGACCGCCGACGGTGCTGTGGTTTTCCGCGACGATCACCAGACGCCCGCTGCGGCGGCACTGCTCGATGATGGTGGCTTCGTCCAGTGGCTTGATGGTTGGCACGTGCAACACCGCCACATCAGCGCTGCCGTCGCCCAGCAGCTCGGCGACTTCCAGGGCGCGCATGGTCATGATGCCGCTGGAAATGATCAGCACGTCCTTGCCGTCGCGCAGCAACTTGGCCTTGCCTAACTCAAATTTATAGTCGTACTGGTCAAGCACCATTGGCACCTTGCCGCGCAACAGACGCATGTAGACCGGGCCGTTGTATTCGGCGATGGCGGCCACGGCCTGCGCGGTGTCCAGTGCGTCGCACGGGTCGATGACGGTCAGGCCAGGCACGGCGCGCATCAGCGCCAGATCGTCGGTGGCCTGGTGGCTCGGGCCGTAACCGGTGGTCAGGCCTGGCAGGGCTGCGCAGATCTTGACGTTGAGGTTTTCCTCGGCGATCACCTGATGAATGAAGTCATAGGCGCGCCGGGTGGCGAACACCGCGTAGGTGGTGGCGAACGGGATCATGCCCTCTTTCGCCATGCCGCCTGCTGCGGCCATCAGCAGCTGTTCGGCCATGCCCATTTGCAGGTGCCGCTCGGGGAACTCACGACCGAAGATGTGCAAGTCGGTGTATTTCGACAGATCGGCGGTCATGCCGACAATGCGGGAATCGTTCTGCGCGGCAGCGACCAATGCGTGACCGAACGGTGCGGCTTCGGTGCGCTGCCCTTCGCTGGCAATCGAGGCGATCATGGCCGAGGTGGTCAGGCGCGGTTTGTTTGCGGTTGGCGTATCCATTTCAGCGTTTCTCCGATTCCAGATGGGACTGGTAGCTGGCATCCAGAACCTTGATCGCGGCCTGCCATTCATCAGGCTCGACGCGAATGAAGTGGTTCTTTTCGCGCACTTCAAGGAAGTCCACGCCTTTGCCCATCAGGGTGTCGAACAGGATCACGCGGGGTTTCGCCTCTTTCAGCGCCATGGCTTCATCAAAGGCAGCGATGACCGCAGCCAAGTCATTGCCATCGATACGTTGCACGTGCCAGCCGAACGCCTGCCATTTGTCGACCAGGGGTTCGAAATCGAGGATCTCGTGGGAGTTGCCGTCGGCCTGCTGTTTATTGAGGTCGACCAGCGCGATCAGGTTGCCAAGCTTGTGGTGAGCGGCCGACATGGCAGCTTCCCAGGTCGAGCCTTCGTCCAGTTCGCCGTCGGACATCGAGTTGAAGACCCACGCCGGGTTGCCTTTCATGCGCAGGCCCAGCGCCATGCCGACGCCAATCGGCAAGCCCTGGCCCAGCGAACCACCGGAAATTTCCATGCCCGGCGTGTAGCTCGCCATGCCGGACATCGGCAGACGGCTGTCGTCGGAACCGTAGGTTTCCAGCTCGCTTTCGGGAATGATTTGCGCCTCGATCAACGCGGCGTAGAGGGCGATTGCGTAGTGCCCGTGGGACAGCAGGAAGCGGTCGCGGCCTTCCCAGAGCGGATCGTCGGGTTTGACGTTCATGGCATGGCAGTAAGCGGTGGCGAGAACATCGGCCCAGCCCAGCGCTTGCCCGACATAACCCTGCCCCTGGACTTCGCCCATGCGCAGGGCGAAACGACGGATGCGCCACGCATGGTGCGCGACGCGCTGCAGCGGCGACGAGGCCACGGCGGCGCCTTGAGGAATTGTTGTCATTATGGGTGCCTGCTTATTTTTATCGGTTCACGATTCAGAGTAGGAAGCAGGCTAACGACTGATGTTTCGAATTCATCAAAGGGCCTGCGTCCGACTTGCAATCAAGCTAACATCGAGAAATAAGCCCCTACAAAAGACATTTTTACAGCAATGAATGAACAGAATTCACTAATACAACAGCTACGCAGAGTGCCGCTGTCTTCCCTGCGGGTCTTTGAATCGGCGGGACGCACCGGCTCGTTCATTCAGGCCGCTCATGAACTGGGGATTTCACCCAGCGCGGTCAGTCATTCCATCCGCAAGCTGGAAGAATCCATCGACATTCAGCTGTTCGAGCGCACCACCCGCGAGATCAACCTGACGCTCAAGGGTCGATTGCTGATGGAACATGTGCAGCGAGGGCTCGATGAAATGCAGCGCGGTTTCATGCTGGCCAAGACCGAGGAACCGCCGCCGCTGCGCCTGCACACGGCCCCCAGCTTCGGCATGCAATGGTTGATGCCACGACTGTCGCGCTTCGTGCAGGCATACCCGTCCATCGACCTGCGGTTCTCCGCCAGCACCGATTACGCGCAATTCGAAAACGATGATTTCGACCTGGACATCGTCTACGGCGAACCGCGCTCCAACCTCATCGAAAAAATCCCGCTGGCCGTGGAGCACCTGACGCCGCTGTGCAGCCCTGAACTGGCGGACAGCATCCGCACGCCCCAGGACTTGTACGAACACCGACTTATTCAGTGCGATGTGCAAATGCTGCAATGGAAAGGCTGGTTCGAGGCCAACCACCTCATGTCACCGCACCATTACGCCCTGCGCTTCGACCGGAGCATCATGGCCATCGCGGCCGCCACCAGCGGCATGGGCGTGGTGCTGGAATCGACCCTGCTGGCCCAGACCGAACTGGAAAAAGGCACCCTGGTCGCCCCGCTCCGCGCCGTGACCCACGACATTCAATACATCGGGCATTACCTCGTGTACCCGAAACGGCGGACGCGGCATGAAGCGGCGGAGGTGTTCAAAAAGTGGTTGTTGGATGAGTTGGGGTTGCGGCCTGTTGTGTCGGGACCGTGAGGTCGATGCCCCGCCAAGCCGGGCTGCACAGACGAATGATGTCGGTCACCGGGTCCCGCCGTGGCACGAAACCTGTGAGAGCGAATTCATTCGCGAAAGAGAGGTCAGGCGACGGAGATGCTGTGGATGTACCCACCCTTCGCGAATGAATTCGCTCCCACAGGATTGCTCTTATCATTTCATGGTGTGAAACTGCCCGAATCCGCTGATAACAGACAAACAGTGGCCCACACCCATCCGACCTGACGACTCGTTCCTCATGCACAACGCCTACGCCACGCTCGACAACCCCACCTGGCATGCATTGAACACCCTCCAGAGCCATCTCGGTGAACGGGGCGCGTTGAGTGGCCGTTATCTGCCGGACGTCGCGCCCTTCGCCTCAGTCATCGAACCCTCGCCCGAAGCGTTCGACGCCCTGCATGACCTGATCCCCCACGACGGCCAGGTGGCGATCCAGACCCTCGCGCCGCTGCCCGCCTTGCGCAATCTCGTCGCGAGCGAGATTGGCACCCTCGTGCAAATGGTCGCGCCCGGTGCGCCGCTGGCCTCCGACGACACCGACCTGCAACCGCTGGGGACGGCAGATATCCCGGACATGCTGCAACTCACCGCCAGGGCCCGCCCTGGGCCGTTCGGTCCGCGCACGATCGAAATGGGCCGCTATCTGGGCGTCCGCGACAATGGCCGGTTGATCGCCATGGCCGGGGAGCGCATGCGCCTCGACGGATTCACGGAAATCAGCGCCGTGTGCGTGGACGAAGCGTATCGCGGGCGGCAACTGGCGGGACGAATGATGAACGCTCTTCGTCGCGACATTCTTTCCCGTGGCGCGATCCCGTTTCTGCATGTCCTGAGCAGCAACGTTTCGGCCATCGCCTTATATGAACGGCTGGGCTTCGAAACACGGCAGGGGTTTTTCCTGTCAGGCCTGCGACGCGCGATATAAACCCGGGAGAAACGGGCGCTCACTGAACGTTAAAGCGCCCGACGGCTGGCGACAGGCTATTCCCGCCCGACGTTGCGTGATCATGCACTTGCTGACCAAGCCGTTCACCATGGATGACCTCGCCGCACGCATCAAAAGCATTCGGGCGGCCTGAAACAGATGCCGACTCCGTGCCGTTTGTCGGCAAAAAATGCCCTGCCCCCGCTCGCTCCGCACGCCTCAGGCCCCCTCGGGGCTGCTGACAGTTATAACTTTCGTTATACCGCCACCGCCGTAAAAGTCTCAAAAACGAGACAGAAAACAACGCTCTTAAATAACCGCGCTTAAACGGGTTACTCCTCCGAACGATACTTTTTCAGGCGCGCTGTCTGAAACGGCCTTTCCGTGTGACTTTGCAGGACAGCCTCCGCGAAACACGCGGACCCGCACGAAAAACCGACGCCAACTTAGCGACGCGATTAGTCTTTTTTAAACCGTACTAGTTAGTCACTCTAATTTTTGGCGCCAATTTATAAATGACATTATTTTTAGTTTCGTGGTGGCGCTTTCCCATTATTTGTATTTACACTGTGACCACTCCAACAAACTTTGTATGTGCCTGCCATGAAACACACCACTTTAAGGATAATGATGGTGCTTCCCCTGTGCCTTGCCGCGACGGCATTTGCCGAAGAAAGCGTCAACACAACACCCGCTTTATCTTCTCAGCGCTCTCTCAATCGCGCTGAAGTGGGCGGACTGGTGGTCGGGCAGACAGTGACTCAGAACGGGCATGCGTTTTACGACAGTTTTGCCTCGGCCTGGGCCGAAAAAGATGAAGAAGGTCGTTTTACGGTTTCAGTCACGGAGCGCCCCACCGCACGTCTAGGCAGTCAGATTTTCATCAACTACGGCAATCGCCGGATGCTTCAGGTGGCGCTCCCACCGAACCGCAGCCAGATTGCCGGATTGGGTGCAGACGTGGCGGCTCAAGTGTTCCAGGCCATTCTTGACTACCAATTGGCGCAGTTCTTCGGGGACCCTGACATGGGTCGCGATGAGATCTAAAAGGAGTTAATCATGAACCGCTTGTCTCTTGCTTTCATCAGTCTGCTCTCGCTGTCCGGCCCCTGCGCCAGCGTCCTTGCCAGTGAACTGGTGTACGTCCCGGTCAACCCATCCTTCGGCGGCAACCCGCTCAACGGCCCCGTGCTGTTGAACCAGGCGAACGCGCAAAACAAGTTCACCGAGAAGTCGTCTTCCTCGGGATCGACGCAAAGCACGCTGAATCAGTTCAACAGTATGTTGCAAAGCGCGATTCTGAGCCGCGTGTCTTCCGCGGTCACGTCGAGCATTGTCGGCACCGACGGCAAGTTGACGCCAGGAACCGTTGAAACAACAGACTTCACGATTTCCATCGTCAACTTGTCGCCGGGCTTATTGCAAATAACCACCACCGATAAAACCACCGGTCAAAGTACGTCGTTCCAGATCAACCAATAAGTAACGGTCGCTGTACCGCTTCAGCACTAACGATTTCGCTGTAACGCTCCTGTAAGACGTGTTGTGCCTTGTGCAATAACTCGCGGGCGTCGCTCGCCTGCCATAAACCCAGAAACAACTAAAACATTGAATAAAGGAATTAATCATGCAAGCACGTAAATCCCTTATCGCCCTCGCAGTACTGGCTTCTGTCTCAGGCGCAGCTTTGGCTGGCAACGGTACCGTCAACAGCTACCAGGACGGCAACTTCAACGGCGCCAACATCGAACAGAGCGGTGCGACCAACTCCACCACTACCCTTAACCAGACTGGCAACCGTAACGTGGCCGGTACCGAAGGCAGCAAGGTGCTTCAGGCGTCCCGTGACAGCAACCTGACCATCCTGCAGAGCAATGCCTACAACACGGCCTACGCTACCCAGCGTGGCGGTGTCCAGAACAACGCAGCCATCGAGCAGGTTGGCAAAACCAACTTCAACTCGGACAACAAGCAGACCGCCACCTTGACCCAAGACGGCAGCTACAACACCGGTTACATCTCCCAGAAAAACAACCTGGGCCAACAAAACAGCGCCACCTTGAACCAGGACGGTTCCGGTCATACGGCCGAGCTCCGTCAGGAAGGCAATAACAAGGCAGTCGCCACCGTCAAGCAGTACAACAATGACAACCGCGCCTACGTCACTCAGAAAAACAACACGGATGCCACCGGCACCGTCACTCAGCGCGGCAACAACAACACGTCGAACCTGACCCAGACTGGCAGCTACAAAGTCACCGCCACCATCAGTCAGGATGGCGGCTACAACCAGGCCACCACCACCCAAGAGAATGGTACCCGCGACTCGACGGCTGACCTGACCCAGAACGGCAATGGCCATACCGGTTCGATTCTGCAGAACGACACCTGGACCACCCATGCCACGCTGACCCAGAACGGCAACAACAGCACTGGCACTATCTACCAGAACGTCGCTGATGGTTCCTCCGCGACACTGTCTCAGACTGGCAGCAACAACACCGGCGCGCTGACTCAGAAAAACTCGTTCGACGGCAGCATCCAAGCGACCCAAAACGGTTCGTACAACCGCGTCGTAGCCAATCAAACCTACGGTTACGATCTGTCCGCGAAAATCACCCAGACCGGTGACGGCAACGCCACCACCAGCAACCAGACCGGTAGCAAAAACCGCCTGGTCGCCACGCAGGACGGCTACGAGAACAGCATCCTCAGCAACCAGGCTGGCGTCAACAACCTGGCTGAGCTGACTCAGCAAGCCGGCGGCCACAACTCCATCGACCTCAACCAGACTGCTTCGGCGATCAACAACACTGCCCGCGTCACTCAGTCCGGCAGCTACCTGACCGCCAACGTCACCCAGACCGGCGGCCTGAACAACAACGTTGTGATCAATCAGCACTAATCCAGGTCGTACCCGCCGGTTCGCCGGCGGGTTTTTTCGGAGTTTTATCATGCGCGCCCGCACGATTTCATTGATGATTTTCGCCGCTGTAGTCCTGAGTGGTTGTGCCACTTCGCGCCCGGCGGGCACCATTTCTCCGGCGACCATTTCGCCGCCCACCCAATCCACCCGCGACCTCGCCAACCTGCCGCTTCCAGCAGGTCAGATTCCAGTGGCGGTGTACGGCATGCGTGACCAGACCGGCCAGTACAAGCCTTCGCCGGACAGTTCTTTCTCCACGTCAGTGACTCAGGGCGCCGCGTCGCTTCTGGTCGGGGCGTTACGCGATTCGCGCTGGTTCAAACCGGTGGAACGCGAAAACCTGCAAGACCTTCTGACCGAACGCAAGATCGTTCGCGCGCTGGAGCAGCCATCGGACCGGGCACAGACTCAACTGCCTCCGCTGCGTCCGGCCAACATGATCATCGAAGGCGCCATCGTCGCCTACGAAAGCAACGTGCGCACCGGCGGTTTCGGCGTGCGTTACCTGGGCATCGGCCCGTCGGACATTTACCGCCAGGATCAGGTGACCATCAACCTGCGGGCAGTGGACATCCGCACCGGCGACGTGATCCAGAGCATCACCACCACCAAGACCGTGTTTTCTATCCAGCTGGATTTCGGCGTCTTCAAGTTCGTGTCGCTGCGTCACCTGCTGGAAGTGGAAACCGGCCTTTCACGCAACGAACCGGTTCAGCAGTGCGTGCGTGAAGCCATCGAAGCGGGCCTGATTCACCTGATTGCCCAAGGTGCCCGCGACGGCAGCTGGTCCTTGAAAAACCCGGACGACCTGAAAAAGCCCCTGCTTGCGGGCTACCTGAAGGCGTATGACGAGCAGACGATGAATACGCCAATTACCTCTGCGGAGCAGACCAAGCTCTTGGGAGATTCAAGTGCGCAACCACAATAAATATGCGCTGCTGACCTTCGCTGCCTTACTGTCTCTTGGCAGTACGCTGTGTTCGGCCGCCGACCTGGTGTCGGAGGCCCGCTACTCCGGCCTTGGTGTGTCGGGCAGCCGGGTTGACCTGAGCCAGATCGGCTCCTACAACCGCGCCACGGTCGATCAAAGTGGCCAACGCCAGCGTCTGGTGGAAATCCAGACGGGCCAGGCCAACGCGGCGACCATTAACCAGAGCGGCGCCTACAATGCCGCGTATGCCCAGCAGAACGGTTACAACAACGTTATGACCCTGGAGCAGAGCGGGCGCTACAACCAGGCGGCCATCGCGCAAGTGGGCACCGGCAACCAGGCCAACGTCGTGCAAAGCGGCGCCTATAATCAGGCGTACGTCGGGCAGTATGGCCAGAACAACCAGGCCAACGTCACCCAAAGCGGGTTTGGTGGCGTGGTCAGTGTCCAGCAGTTCGGCAGCAACATGAACGCTACAGTCACGCAGAAGTGAGCCCCATGATCGACTTATCGCAATTGGTCGTCGCCATCGATACCCACCGTGAAGGGGCGGCTGTGCTGATTCGTCCGCACATCGAAAACCCGACACCTTTGACCCTGCGTTACCGCATGGCGATCAGCCAACGCAGCGCCGCGGGCACCTCCAGCATCAGCCAGCAGGGCGATATCCAGACCGGCGCCAGCACCTCTCTCGTGCGCCTGAGCATTCCACCGGAAGCCGCCTGCAACATTCACCTGGAACTCTTCCAGGACGGCGTATTGGTCAAATCCGTCGACAAGCGCTGCGACGAAACCACGAGCTGACGCTCAATCATTCCCCTCCAGTAATACGCGGATCTTGTCGGTGTCCTCAGCAGTGGCAGGGTTGTAAATAACCATGCCGAGGTCCGGCCTGCCATCCACGGCAAATCCCGAATACTCCAGCGCGATCAAGCCCATCATCGGATGATGCAGCCGCTTGCTGCCTTCACCGTGTACCCGCACATCGTTGTCCCGCCAGAACCGCGCAAAGTCAGCGCTCAACACGCACAGTTCCTCTGCCAGTTTGCTGACCTCCGACGCCGCCCCCGCTCGAATCGCATCCGCGCGAAACGCCGCCACCACGAACCTCGCCATGCTCTCCCAATCCTCCTGCCGTTCGCGCACGCCCTGCCGACAGAACATCAGGCGCAGAATGTTACGCTCCTCCACCGGCAGCAGGCTGTAATCGGTGAATACAACAGCTGCCGCACGATTCCAGGCCAGTACATCCCAAGTGGCCGTCTTGATGATCGCGGGGCTGAATTCAAGGGTGTCCAACAGGCGCTGCAAGCGCGGCGTCACGCCTTCAGGGGCGCGGTAAATCACTTCTGGCGGGTGGCCGAACGCGAGCATGAACAAGTGTTCGCGCTCGGGTTCGGTCATCAACAGGCTTTGGGCGATGCGGTTCAACACCTCGGTGGACGGCGCGCCACCCCTGCCCTGTTCCAGCCAGGTGTACCAGGTGGCGCTGATATTGGCGCGCTGCGCGACTTCCTCGCGACGCAATCCCGGCGTGCGCCTGCGCGCATTGGAAAAGCCGAAGCTCGCCGGGTCGAGCCGCCCCCGGCAATCCTTCAAATACGCACCCAGCAATTGAACCGACTGATCTGACATAGCGAGCCTGTTAGTGTGTATACCCTGATAACGTCACGTCTTTAACTGGATACAGACTACGCGCAGGCTGGTGTTTTCAGCAAAGCGAGAGTGACCCCATGCGCGTATTTCTCACCGGCTCCACAGGTTTCATCGGCACCCAGGTCACGCGGGAATTGCTCGACGCAGGCCATGACGTGCTGGGTCTGACCCGCTCCGATCACGGCGAACGTGCGTTGCGTGCCGTGGGCGCTGTCGCTCACCGAGGCGACATCGAAGACCTCGACAGCCTGCGCAAAGGCGCCGAACAATGCGACGCGGTGATCCACACCGCCTTCGATCACGATTTCACTCACTTCGTCGAAAATTGCCAGAAGGATGGCCGCGTCATCACGGCGTTGGGCACAGCGCTAGAGGGGTCGACGCGGCCGCTGATCATCACCTCCGGCACTGCCATGGGCTGCCCTGCCCCCGGCCAGCCTGCAGACGAAGACCATTTCGACCCGGCCCATCCCCATCCACGCACCGCCTCGGAACTGGCCGGCCACGCACTGAGCGAGCGGGGTATCAATGTGGTGGTCATGCGCTTGTCGCAAATCCACAACCCGGTGAAACAGGGCCTGGTCACCTACCTCATCGACTTGGCGCGGCAGAAAGGCGTGTCGGCCTACGTCGGCGAAGGGCTCGAATGCTGGTCCGCCGCACACCTTGCCGACACAGCCCACCTCTACCGCCTGGCCCTGGAAAAACACGCGCCCGGCGCCCGCTACAACGCCACCGCCGAACAGACGATTGCCTTCCGCGACATCGCGCAGGTGATCGGCGAAGGGCTGGGCGTGCCGACCGTTTCCCTGAGCCCTGAACAGGCGGCAGCGCATTTCGGCTGGATGGCCGGCTTCGCGGGGCAGGACATGTCGGCGTCGAACACTAAGACACGGGAACGGCTGGGGTGGAACCCGAAGGGGCCGGGGTTGTTGGAGGATGTGCGGGTGTGTCTCAGTCGGTGATCCACATTCGGGGCGCCGCATCACCTGTAGCCGTGGGCGTGCTCGCGATGGCGTCAGGTCAGGTACTCAGACACCTGACGCGGGTTCAGCCTCGCGAGCTCCCGTACGCCTCCATGCCTCGACGACGCGTCAGCCTTGAGCGACGTCGGCACCGCCCTCGATCCCGAGGCATTCCGACAGCGAGCTGAATTCGCCGTATCGGCACAGCCAATGCGTCAGGAACGTGTACCCCACGGTCAAGCCCGCGAGTGCAGCCCGCGCCTCGCGGTGCGCACGACGGTTGCGGGCAGCGGCCTGAGCACGGGTTTCGTCCTTGTACTTTGTGGACAACATTGAAAACAGCAAGAACACCACGCAGAGGTAAAACAAGACCACCAGGATCACTTTCGCGACCAGCGACACCATCGCCTTCCAGAGCGAGTCATTGGCCTGAATGGACGTCCAGGCGCTGAACGCCACGGTGGCAACGACAGCGGCCCCGAGAACCGCGTAAGGAATGCCGGCAGGAACCTCAAGCCAGGTCAACAGCAAGAAAACCAGAAAACCCGCGAAGGGAAGCACATTAGCAACGACAGCATCGGTGTAATCGAGGTACACCGTCAGCGTCTCCCGTCTGTGCAAAACCATGGCTGAACCCGTGACAGCGCCCAGAATAAGCAATGCGTACTTCCAGGCGGGTCCTTCCCAGAATCGTGTCCATAGGCTTGGACCGGACGCGCCCTGGACCGTCGACGGCTGAGCGACCACGCGAGGCGCCGCTTGAGTCTGCGTTTGAGCGGGCCGCTGCACGGAAGGAACAGGCACGATCGCGGGCGGTGCTTTCACGACTGGCGGTGCGATGGCGACAGGCGCAGCCGGCACATTTGTTGGGGCCTGTGTCTGCGCGGCCTGTTGCTGTCGAAGTCGCTCCGCCTCGACCGCTTCACGCTGCGCCTGTTGTTGATTCCACTCGGCAATGGACGCCTGCTCCTTTTCACGCTGCACGTATTGCTGAAGCACTTTGATGCGGTCGGATAACGTCGTGTCGAGACACTTCTGCACCGTGCACTGATTGCGAACGATCAGCCACTCACGTTGCGACGCCTGAAGGGCTGCCGGATCAGAGGCCGCTGCCATGGCCTTGCGATATTCACCCGCCAGGATGCTGTCCACACCTGAAAGATAGCCGTCCCGGCAAATCTCTTTTTCAGCGAAATTGGAGGCTTTGCTGCAGTCGAAACTGACTGCGAACACGGGGGCTGAAAGGCTCAAGAGCAGCAGCAATAGAAACCGATGCATGGGATCGTCCTTGATAGGGGAAAAGAGGGATAAATGACCAGGCTTCAGGGTGTAACGGCAGCCGACGGAATATATTGAATTCATGGGTTTGTCGTAGGGGGGCGTCATCCTGCACGCACCGCCGCCAAGATTCGTTAAACCGATGACATCGGGTTTGGGTCTGAAGCGCATGATCCTGCCTCAGCGTCTGGCGGGATTCCGACGCGGGCACATTAGATTTGGGAGAGACACATGAAACAGATCACAGCAGGCGTGCTCAACGTCGCCTATCTCGAAAGCGGCCCTGCCGACGGGCCAGTCGTGGTGCTGCTGCACGGATTTCCTTACGACGTTCGCGCCTATGACGAGGTCGCGAAACGGCTGACGGGCGCGGGTTGTCGCTGCATCGTGCCGTACTTGCGGGGCTATGGCCCTACCCGATTTCTCGACGCGGCCACCTTGCGCTCTGGTGAACAGGCCGCCCTTGGCGCCGATCTGCTGGCCTTGCTTGACGCGCTGAACATCGAACGCGCGGTGCTGGCGGGCTATGACTGGGGTGGCCGCGCGGCGTGTGTCGTCGCAGCGTTGTGGCCCGAGCGCGTGATCGGCTTGGTAAGCGGTGATCCGGGCTACAACATTCAGGACATTGCCGCCGCCAACACGCCCTCTTCACCCCGGACCGAGCATCGTCTCTGGTATCAGTATTACCTCCATGGCGAGCGTGGATATACCGGGCTAAAGGCCAATGGCAAAGCGTTCTGTCGCCTGCTGTGGGAACAGTGGTCGCCCAGTTGGACATTCAGCGATGGGACCTATGAGGCGAGCGCGAATTCGTTTTCCAACCCGGACTTTGTCGACGTCGTGACCCACTCCTACCGTCATCGATTCGGCCTGGTGGAGGGCGACCCGCGTTACGCCGAGATCGAACGCCAACTGGCGCAACGGCCCCCGATTTCGGTGCCGAGCGAGATTCTGAGCGGGGCGGATGATGGCGTGTCGTCGAAGCGTGATGACGTGGCGGCCGTGAAAGGCTTCAGCGGAAAAGTACGCAGGCAAATGCTGGCGGGCGTGGGTCATAATGTGCCGCAGGAAGCGCCTGCTGTATTCGCCGACGCTGTGTTGGAGGTGTTGGGTGCCTAGCGCCTGACCCCGCTCATTCCGTCGCCCCACTGCGACGCAACGCAGCGGCGGCGATCTCATTGCCCTGCCCCATCACGATACTCAGCGCGGTTTCGCCCCGTGCATCCTGATGGTTCAGATCGGCACCCTGTGCGATTAACACCGGCACGAACTCCAGACGCCCGAACAGCGCGGCAAAGGCCAGCGCGGTTTGGCCGGTGTTGTTGGTCTGATCGATGGCGCAATGATCAACCAGCAATTTCGCCATGGCCATTTCCCCCTTGAACAACGCGCCCATCAGCGCGGTGTTGCCGTTGTGGTCGGGGATACAAGGGTCGGCGGCGGCGCCGAGCAACAACCTGACCTCGTCGGTCTGTCCGTGGTAGGTCGCCAACACCAGCGCGGTGTAACCCTCGCCACTCTGGCTGTTCACCGGAAAACCGGCGTCGATCAGTGCCTGGCTGATGTCGGTTCGCCCCGCACGGGCCGCGTCGAACCATTGCTGATCATAAATATGCGGATTCACCTGGACGGGGCGTTCCTCGCTGACCAGGTGCTCGGGGGTGGAGGGCAGCCAGAAATCGGGCACAAGCAGGTGGCTGACGCGCAGTCCCACCCACGAAAGACCCGCCAACAGCACCAGTGCAGCAACAACGAAGCCGATTCGGCGACGGGAATAGGTGTGCATGGATCATCTCCTCAAGACCATCGCGTCAGTGCCCGACGCGATGGCCGTTCTCAACGCCGACTCAGTCTTGCAGGCGAGTTGCGAGTGACTTGACGCGCTCGACGTCGGCGTGGGTCGCCTTCGCCAACTGCCCGCCGTAACCGGCGTCCGCCTTATAGAAGTAGGAGAGCATCGTGTACTTGTTGGCCTCGTTGGTGACGTGGTTCAGGTCCGCGCTCAAGGCTTCGATCAGGAAGCCTTTGTCCTTCTCGGACAGGCCCCGGTAGTACTCGCCGGCCTGGAAGAAGTTTCGCGGTTTCTGGGTCATGCGCTGCTGAGTGACCCCACTGACCGGCGTCGCTGCGTCTTTGTATTTAGGGTCCTGGCTGAGCTCCTTGATGCCCGACGGTTCGTAGTTGATCTCGCCCTGACGACCACTCGCGTTCAAGGCACCGTCCTGATTGTTATTGCTAACAGGTGTTTTCGGCGCGTTGATGGGAAGTTGCTGATAGTTGGCGCCGAGCCGGTACATTTGGGTATCCGCATACGCGAACAGTCGCCCCTGAAGCATGCGGTCTTCGGACGCTTCAATTCCCGGGACCAAACGTGACGGTGCAAAGGCCGACTCTTCGGTGGACTCGAAATAATTGTCCGGAATTTTATTCAGCGTCAGCGTGCCGACTTTTCGCTCCGGCACGCCGGTCCAGACTTTGGTGTCGTCGAGGGCATCGAAATCAAACTTGCCCAACTCCCCTGGTGTCAGCACTTGGACATAGAGATCCCATTTGGGAAAGTCACCTTTTTTGATGGCGCCATACAAATCATTGGTCATCAAGTTCCAGTCATTCGCAATGGAACCACCGATTTGTTTGGGTTCAAAACCATGAACGCCCTGCTGGCTCTTCCAGGCAAACTTCACATAATGGGTCACGCCATCAGCATTGATGAATTTGAACGCATGGACCGCCGAGCCGTCCATGTGACGATAGGAATCCGGCATGCCCTCGACGGTATAGAGGTGAGTCAACATATTGGTGGCTTCTGGCGTGTGCGCGAAGAAGTCAAACGCCAGGTTGGGATCTTGTACGCCGGTGACCGCGCTGGGTTTGTTGGCATGAACGAAGTCGGGAAATTTGATGGCATCGCGGATAAAAAAGATCGGCCAGTTAATGCCGACCATGTCCCAATTACCTTGTGAGGTGTAGAACTTCACGGCAAAACCGCGGGGATCACGGGCTTGTTCGGGCGATCCCCGATACCCCATCACCGTGGAAAACCTGACGAATACGGGCGTTTTATTGCCCGGTTGAAAAACTTGCGCCACGGTCAGGTCATGCAGATCAGCAGTCGGCTCGAAGTCTCCAAATGCACCCGTGCCCCTCGCATGAACGACGCGTTCGGGAATGCGCTCGCGATCAAACCGCTGCAGTTTTTCAATCAAGTGGGAGTCTTGAAGTAATACGGGACCGGCATCGCCTGCCGTTTGAGAGTTTTGATTGTCGCCAACAGGGGCACCACTGTCTCGCGTGAGTTGATCTGCATGAACGCCAGACGAAGCGGCAATGGCAACAGTGAGCACGGAGGCGCTCCAGAGAGAACGATTATGGCTCATGGACATTATTTCCTCATTTATTATTAATAGCCTCCGAATACTGGTGAGTGCGGGAGTTGTCAGCCATTGGCTTTTAATCATCAGCCCCATATGAAAAAACAATGGAACGGAAATCGGACCTTTAAAGTGGTCAATTTCGAAAGCCCCACTGAAACAAAAACATTTTATGTTCTACCGGTTCATCAATAGCATTTGAACAAACGCAGTCGCCCGAGAAGTTCGCCCATCGCCCTTGATAAGGTGATCAACGAATCTCGGGCAACGCGAGGTTTTGTTGCACGCTGCAATCAGGCAGGCCACTGATGCTCCGGCAACAAGCCCGTCCCGACCACACGCTCAGCCAATACCGTCAGCCTGCGGGTGCCAGAGTCAATCGCTGCATGTCCGGTGCAGTCACCAGTTTGCCGTCCAGCAGCGCCATGAAGGCCTGGGTATAGGACTGCGCCATGTGTTCGGCATGAGCCGCTTCCGAGGCAAAGTATTCAAAGAAACACAGATGCGTGGGGTCCTGCGCATAAGCAGTCTGATGAAACGCCACACAGCCCGGTTCTTTGAGCGTGTGTGCCAATGTCACGGCAGCGGTTTCCAGTACCTCGGTCAGGTATTCAGGCTTGACCGTTGCGTTCACCAGCAGAATGTACGGGACGTCGCTCATACCTTTTTCCTCATGGTCACTGCGGGTTGAAGTACACCGCGTCAGGCAGTGACAGGCTGGACTTGATGAGTCGAGTGCCTTCGTCGACGAGCACTTCGAGCGCCCCGCCATTCACGCCCTCGAACACCACTTCAGCCACAACGCGGGGGTCGGTTTTCGGCACGTCAAAGCCTCTGACAAGGTCGGTGTCGACAAAGCCCACGTGCACCGCAACGACCTGAGTCTTCTGGCCAGTGAGTTCGAGGCGCAGGGCGTTGGTCACGCTCCAGGCGGCTGACTTGGACGCCGCGTAAGCAGCCAGCATCGGCCGACTCAACCACGTCACGTCCGACAACACGTTGACGATTGCACCGCCGCCATTGCGCGCGAGAATCGGGGCAAAGGCCTGGGCCGTGCGCACGATGCCGAAGGTATTGGTGTCCATCATGCGCCGAGTCAGCTCAATCATGTTGGGCGCCAGGGCACTGTCCTGAATCTCGCCAATCCCCGCGTTGTTCACCAGTACCGTGGTGTCCTGACACTGATCGGCGGCCGCTAGCACCGACGCTTCGTCGGTCACATCGACCTTGACCGGAATGATGCCCGGTACGTCGAACCCTTCTGTGTTGCGCACACCCGCATAAACCTTCGAAGCCCCTTGAGCCAACGCTACTTTGGCAAGCGCAAGGCCCAGCCCACGGCTGGCCCCCGTCACAAACACGACTGATCCGGCAATATTCATTGGATGCTCCTGATGGTTCAGAAAAGCGAAGCAGCGGCTTCGCGATGTTAGTGTGTAATTACACAGTAGAGAGTCAAAAAAAATTACAGCTCCGGTACGACCACCAATAACGACGCGCGAACCGACATCGCTTGCTCCTGACCCATTTCTGCTTCCAGTTCGGCTTGTGCGGCGTCCCAATCGGGCAGCGCCTCTTCGAATTTCGCCCTCCCGTCTTCAGAGAGAAACAGCCGCAAGGCCGACCGTGGCCCTTCCGTGCGGCTGAGGACGAATCCTGACGTTTGAAGCGGTTTGAGGGCTCTTACCAACGTCGTGCGTTCCATGACCATGATCTCGGCCAGGTCCGAGATGGAGATTTCCGGGTGTTTGACGAGCATCGCCAACAACGAAAACTGCGAAATCGACAGATCGGTCCTGGCCAGATGTCGGTCATAGAGTCGAGTGAGGTACCTCGCATTGCGCCTGACGGCAAGGCAATGGCAGAGATCGGGGCCGGTAATTTCTTTCATGACGCCCATCATATGTGTATATACACATCAGTCAACCCCTTTGTTTTCCTTGGCTCCAGGGCACTCGGCGCTCAATCTCCGAATAGACCTGATCCAGCGCCACAAAACGCTGATCGGCGTAGTATCGAGTCTTCATCCACTGGCCGTCCTCGGGATCGAAGCGGAACTCTTCGAACCCGTAAGACCCATCGGTGCGCACGAAAATATCGACACACCGATTGCGCTCGTCATTTTCGACGCTGTCCAGCACCGTCCATTCTGCCTTCGCCATCGACTATTTCCTGCTTAAAGATCATCGCCACTCAGGCCGTCTTGCCGCCGTTCACGCGCACGATTTCGCCGGTCATGAATGGCACGGCGCCCGAGGCGACGAACACGATCATGCGGGCGATTTCTTCCGGTGTGCCGATCCGTTTCATGGGCACGCCGTCGATCATGCGTTCTCTTCCCGCCTCGTCACCTGTGATGCGGTCGAACATCTCGGTTTGCACGGGGCCGGGTGCCACAGCATTGACCCGAATACCAAACGGCGCGGCTTCCAGGGCCACCGATTTGGTGATCCCTTCCACCGCGTGCTTGCTACCTGCGTAAAGGGACGCATTGGGCGCGCCCTTGATACCCATGCTCGACGACAGGTTGACGATGCTGCCAAACCCTTGCGCCCGCATCACACGCATCTCGTGCTTCATCGACAGCAGCGTGCCCAGCACATTGGCGGCGAACACCTGTTCGTATTCGGCGGACGTCACCTCCAGGATGGACGCGAACTTCCCGTCCACGCCTGCGTTGTTGACGGCGGTGTCCAGTCGGCCAAACTCGGCGACGGTCACGTCCACGAGGCGTTCGATTTCGTTTTCATAACGGACATCGGCTCGCTGAAAGATCGCCTGCACGCCCTGCGCTTCCAGTTCCGCGAGCAACGCTTGCCCGGCTTCTTCGCGACGCCCCGAGATCACCACCCGGTAGCCCGCCTGCCCGAACGCAATGGCCGTCGCTCGACCAATACCCGCCAGCGCGCCTGTGATCAGCGCCACTGGCCCATCGTTGCTGTTGTTTACAGAGCTGCTCATAGGATTCTCCAGAGTTGATTCGCGGTGTCACGCCCGCTCAACGGGCGCCAAACACGAGGTGCTCGAAAATGTCTGCGTGGCCTTGGGGCAGCGCTCGCCAGTATTGCGGCGGTGCCGTCACCTTGGCGCCCAGCTCGGCGGCCGCCCGCCATGGCCAGCGCGGGTCGTTGAGCATGGCGCGGGCGATGGCCACGAGATCGGCCTGGCCCGAGCGGATAATGTCATCGGCCGGACGCGGTTCGGTGATCAGGCCGACAGCGGTGGAAATGAGCCCGGTTTCTTGCTTCACCCGAGCGGCAAACGGCACCTGATAACCGGGGGCTGGCGCGATTTTTTGCAGCGGGGAAATGCCGCCCGACGACGACACCACCCAGTCCGCACCGTGTGCCTTCAGGGCGCGAGAAATGGTCACCGTCGCGTCGATGTCCAGCCCACCTTCCACCCAATCGGAGGCCGACAGTTTCACACCCAGTGGACGCTCGTCCGGCCAGGCGTCGCGCACGGCGTCGAAGACTTCCAGCAGAAAGCGCATGCGGTTTTCCAGCGATCCGCCGTATTCGTCGGTGCGCTGATTAGCGATCGGCGACAAGAACTGGTGAATCAGGTAGCCATGGCCACCATGCAATTCCAGCGCGTCCACGCCCAAGCGGGCCGCGCGCCGGGTGGCGGCGACGAAGGCTTCGCGAAGACGCACGATGTCGGCTTTTGTCAGCTCGACCGGTGCAGCTTCACCCTCTTTATGAGGAATCGCGGACGGTGCGACGGTCTCCCAACCACCCTCGGACACCGGGATGAGCTGCCCGCCGCGCCAAGGCTCATAACTCGACGCCTTGCGCCCGGCGTGAGCGAGTTGCAGGGCAACGGGGGTCCGCGAATTATCCCGGATCGCCTGAATGACCGTGCCGAGCGCCGCTTCAGTGTCATCGCTCCACAGTCCAAGGTCACCGGGAGTGATGCGCCCGTCAGGCTCGACCGCCGTCGACTCGATGGTCAACATGCCCGCGCCGGAAATGGCCAGTTGTGTGAGGTGAGCGACATGCCAGGAATTCGCCAGGCCATCGGCCGCGCAGTATTGGCACATGGGTGACACGACGATGCGGTTGGGCAACGTGAGCCCCCGCAGTTTCAAGGTTGAAAACAGACCATTCATGTGAACCTCATCGATCAGAGTGGATGACCTTCAGCATGTCCGAAGCGTTGTTCGCAATAAACGGCGCGGCGGTCCGGTCACTTCGGCGTTTTTGTCTGTTATTCCCTTGCCGCCCAACCCACGGGCCCATCGATGCATTGTTTAGCCCGAATGAATTCTGTTTACCGCGCCCCTCGATTTATCCCGGTTCATCGGCCCCGTATCGTCGGCCCACCTCTGCGGTGTTCCCCCATGTGGACACGGCAATGTTCTTCTCTCACTACGGGATACTCGATATGAAATTCGTCGTAACAGGCAGTGCTGGCAATGTCTCCAAACCTCTGACCGAACTGCTTCTGGCCGCGGGTCATGACGTGAGTGTGGTCAGCCGCAACGCTGACAACATCGCCGCGTTGGTCAAACAAGGCGCGAATGCCGCGATTGGCGACATGGAAGATGTGGCCTTTCTGAAAGACACGTTGAAGGGTGCAGACGGCGTGTACTTGATGCTGCCGCCGATGTGGAACTCGCAAGACCAGAAGCAACAAAGCATCGAATACGCCCACAACTTCAAGGCCGCCATTGAAGCCACCGGCGTTAAAAACGTGGTGTTCCTGAGCAGCTACGGCGCTGACCGCCAGACGGATGCCGGCCCCATCAGCGGCATGGGCCTGGCCGAAGATGTGCTCAATACACTGGGCTCCGGCGTGAACGTATTGAGCCTGCGCACGGGTTACTTCTACAGCAACCTGTTGTTGTCCATCGACCTGATCAAAAAGGCCGGGCACATGGGCAACATGTTCGCCATCCCGCATGGCCGTTTCACGGTCGTCGACCCTGAAGACATTGCCCGTACCGCCGCAGCGGCGCTGGCCACCCAGAACTTCAAGGGCCACAGCTACCAGTACGTCATCAGCGATATCACCGGCACCGATGAAATTGCTGCACTGATCGGCAAGGAAATCGGCATCCCGGGTCTGAAATGGGAGAAGTTCGAGAAAGAAGACTTCCGCCAAGTGCTGTTGGGCTACGGGTTCGCCAAGGGCGCAGCGAACGACTACGTCGAGATGTTCGACACGTTGGACAAAGGGCTGTTGTTCGAACACTTCTTCGAAACGAAAGCGCCATTTGGTGGCACGTCCATTGAAGCCTTCGCCAAGCGTTTCGCCGCGATTTATAAAAGCCGCTGATGGGGAGGTGACAACGTGATCAAGATCAGCGTGATGTACCCCTCCGGACGCGGGATTCATTTCAATCATCGTTATTACCGCGACGTGCACCTGCCGTTGGTGAAAAGGCGATTGGGGGATCACCTGATCTCCTACAGCATCGACAAGGGGCTGTCGGGGATGGAACCGGACAGCGCGCCCTTATACGTCGGCCTGTGCCATCTGTATTGTGAATCCGTCGAAGCGTTTCAAGCAGGTATTGCGCCCCACGGCGAAGAACTGGAAAACGACATCGCCAACTTCACCAACGCGTCGCCGGTGTACCAGATCAGCGAAGTCGTGGAAGTGGACTGACGTTTCATTCCACCAATAACGGATGGTGTGCAAACAACTCGGCGATCCAATCGACAAACACCCTGACTGTCGGTGAAAGGTGTCTGTTTTGCGGGTAGACGACTGAAATCGGCAAGGGCGGCGGAATGTAAGTGTTCAATACTTCCACCAACTCTCCGGACGCCAAATAAGGCGCCGCCATGAACCGCGGCGCCTGAATGATCCCCAACCCCCTCAAACAGGACTGCATCCAGACGTCGGTGTCGTTCACGGCCAGGTTGCCCTGCAACAGCGTTTCGACGACCTGGTCTCCGACGGTGAAACTGAAGTTCATCCGCTTGCCGTGGCGCCCCCAGAAAAAATTGATCGCGACGTGGGTCTTGAGCTCGTCCAGCGCCGTGGGCATGCCGTGTCGTGCGAGGTAATCCGGACTGGCCACTGTGACCGGTCGATAGAAGCCAATGCGCCGCGCCACCATGTTGGACGTCGGCAGTTCGCCCACACGAATCACGCAATCGACGCTGTCCTGAATCAGGTCCACCGGCTTGTCGCCAAAGCCCGCCATCAGCTCGATGTCGGGGTAGCGCTGGTGGAAGGCATAAAGCTCCGGCAGCACCAACAGTTTGCCCAACGACGTCGGCATGTCGATGCGCAACGTGCCGCGCGGCGTGTCCGCTTTCGCCACCAGCGTGTGTTCCGCCTCTTCGATGTCCGCCAGAATTCGTACGCAACGCTGGTAATACGCCGCCCCGTCAGGCGTCAGCCCAAGGCTGCGGGTGGTGCGCTGCAACAGCCGAATCTTCAAGTGGGCTTCGAGCTGTTGAATGACGATGGTGGCCGACGCCTTGGGGATGTGCAGTGTGTCCGCCGCCCGCGTGAAGCTGTTGGATTCCACCACGCGGGTGAACACTTTCATGGCGAAAAACAGGTCCATCGGCGGGCCTCCAGCGATGTGGTGAGAAAGCCCACAGAGTAGGCAATCGACGTGCCGGGAAAAACCGGCCACGCCTCCGAACACAGTGGACAAAAAGGCTGAAATCCCCCCGCAGGCTGGTGCCCTCGCTACACGGGGTTTGGCTGTGCTCCTTTGTCATTAAAGCTTTTTTGTCCGGAATGTTCGGATATCCGGCCTGTTTTTCCCCTGCCTTGCGCTCCCTAGACTTCGAAGCCTGTCCTGTGAATCTCTGGAGTCTGTCATGCGCCCTACTGCTTCCCCTATCCGCGTCGGCCTGGTCGGTATTGGCACCTGGGCCATGCACGGTCACGTTCGCGTGCTCTCGCTGTTGCCTCAATATGAAATCACTGCCGTTTACAGCCAACGTCTGGAGAGCGCGCAAGTCGCCGCTGCTCATCTGGGCATTCCCCATGTAGCCGAATCCCTGGACGAATTGGTCAATCACCCCGACGTCGATCTGGTGGTGGTCCTGACGATTGCCCCTCAACACGAAGAGGCGGTGCGCGCCGCCATCGCGGCTGGCAAGAACGTCTATTGCGAATGGCCGTTGACCACCAGCACCGCGGTCTCGCAAGAGCTGGCCTGCCTGGCGAAGCAAGCGGGTGTGCGCACCATCGTCGGTTTGCAGCGCCGTCACGCGCCCCACAACCGTTACCTGCAAGACCTGCTGCAACAGGGCTACGTTGGCAAAGTGCGCTCGGTGCGCATCCACGTCAGCATGAATTACTTCCAGGCGCTGCGCCCGAACGCCCTGCGCTGGACCGTACCGGTGGAGAACTTCTCCAGCGTGGTGTCGATTTATGCCGGCCATTTCCTCGACATGCTGTTCACCGCCATGGGCTGGCCGGTGAATGTCAGCGCGCTGGCGGTCAACCAGTTCGACGTTGTCACCATCAAGGAAACCGGTGAGCAATTGAGCGGCACCGCGCCGGACCAACTGGTCCTCGCCGGGCAACTGGAAGACGGCGCCCTGCTCTCGGTTCACATCGAAGGCGGCAAACGCAACGGCTCTGGGGTGCAGATCGAAATCACCGGTCACGAAGGCGACCTGCGCATCACCAACGTTTCGGCGTTCGGCGGCGTGGGCGAGAACTACGTGATCGAAGGCGCCCACGGCGATCACCTGCCGCTGGAGGTGTTGCCGATCCCCGCCAGCTACTTGCGCCTTCCAACGGCCGAAGACCTGCCGTCCTCGGTGCTCGAACTCGCCGAGCTGTACCACGTGTACGCCCAAGACCTTGCCGAGGGCACCCACGCCGCCGCGACGTTCGACGATGCCGTGCGCATGCACAAGCTGCTCGACGGTGTGCTGGCCTCTTCGCAAACCGGCCGCCGCTCCCTGCTCGCCCTTTGAATCCTGATCACTGATTGCCAAGCCCATTTCTGGAGATACAACCATGGCCTCTTCGCCATTGAAGCTGTTATCGGACGCCGTTGTCGGCCTCCATCGCCTCAGCCATCGCGTGGTGCACGCGCCTATGACCCGCCTGCGCGCAGACCGCGACGACAGCCCGAGCCGGATGATGCTGAGCTACTACGAGCAGCGCGCCTCCCAAGGCGGCCTGTTGATCGTCGAATCGACCCACCCCTCGGTGGACAGCCGGGGTTACCTCGGTGCGCCGGGCATTTACACCGACACCCATCGCGACGCCTGGAAACCCATCGTCGAAGCCGTGCACGCCAAGGGCGGCGTGGTGTTCTTGCAACTCGGCCATGACGGCCGCCAGTCCCACAGCGACTTGAGCAACGGCAAGCCGCCGATTGCGCCCTCGGTCGTGCCGTTCGAGACCAACGCCTTCACTCAGGACGGTTGGGTGCCAGCTTCGCCTCACCGCGCTGTCGAAAAAGACGAGTTACCCGCACTGATCGAAAGCTATCGAGAAAGCGCTCGACGTGCACTGGACGCAGGCTTCGATGGCGTCGAGCTGCACAATGCCAACGGCTACCTGCTGGACACCTTTCTGCAGGACGGCACCAACAAGCGCACCGACGAATACGGAGGCTCCCTCGAAAACCGCGTGCGCTTCCCGTTGCAGGTGCTCGACGCGCTGGTGTCGGTCTGGGGTGCGGACCGGGTCGGCGTGCGCGTGTCGCCGAGCGGCCAATGGGGCTCGATTTCTGACAGCAACCCGGAAGCCACTTTCGAGTATTTCGTGCGCCGGCTGAATGCATACGGCCTGGCGTACCTGCACGTCATCGAACCGCGCATCAAGGGCACCGATGAAATCGAGCCTGACCGTCCACCCGTGGCGGCTGCCTTTTTGCGGCCGTTTTTCGACGGTCCGATCATCGCGGCCGGCGGGTTTGATCGCGGGGGTGCCGAAGCCATTCTGCAATCCGGCGCGGCGGATCTTGTGGCTTTCGGTCGTCATTTCAGCGCCAACCCGGACCTGCCCGAACGCCTGCGCCACAACTGGCCACTGACCCCTTACGTGCGGGACGCGTTCTGGGGCGGCACGGCCCAGAACTACAACGACTTTCCCGAATACGCCGCTGAGCAACCCCCGCGCTGACCGCCGCGTCATCAACGCTTCACTGTCAGGAGGATCACACCGATGAGTACCCCGTCGATTTCACTCGTGCCCTTGTATTGGCTGGCGCTGGGCACCTTCGCCGTCGGCACCGAGAGTTTCATGCTCGCGGGGCTGTTGCCGGACATTGCCGCCGACCTGACGACGACCGTCGTCGCCGCCGGACAACTGGTGACGGTCTTTGCGCTGGCGTATGCCTTCAGCTCGCCGATCCTTACGGCGTTGACGGGCCGGTTCAGCCGCCGAACGCTGATGATTTTCACGATGATTGGCTTCACCCTCGCCAACCTGATTGCCTTCGTGGCCCCCAATTATTGGGTGCTGATGTTCGCCCGGGTGTTGCTGGCGTTCTCAGCAGGGCTGTTCGTGCCGGGGGCCAATGCGCTGGCCGGTGCGATTGCCGGTCCCGACAAACGTGGCACGGCACTGGCCATCGTCAACGGCGGCATCACCCTCGCCGTCGCGTTCGGGGTGCCGCTGGGCGCCATCGTCGGGGAACACCTCGGCTGGCGCATGACCTTCGCCGGGGTGGCGGCGCTGTCCGCACTGGCCAGTCTTGGCCTGATCATCGGGCTGCCTGCGGCCATCGGTCAGGGCTTGCCGGTGGCCTCATTGCGCGAACGGATCGACACGGCCCGCCGTCCGGTGATTCTGCTCAGCCTATGGGTGACCACGCTCTGGGCGACGGGTGCGTACACCGTTTACACCTACTTGGCGTTGTTCATCACCGACACGACGCGGTTGGTTGGCGCGCAAGTCGGGTACGTGTTCTTCGCCTGGGGTGTCGCGGCGGGCGTGGGTGTGATCGTCGGCGGCAAGCTGGTGGATCGTCTCGGTGCGCGTCGAGTCATCCCCTATTGCCTCACGGCGATGATTGCCTCGTTTGTGATCCTTTCCCTGAGCGTCGACACGTTTTCTGCCGATCAGGCGCTGGTCCCGGTCGTGGTCGGGGTGCTGGTGTGGGGCGTGGCTCACTGGTCGTTTTACCCGGCGCAGCAAGCGGGCCTGATCGGCATCGCCGGTCTCAAAGGAACGCCCATCGCGCTGTCCCTCAACGCCTCATTCATGTACCTGGGTTTTTCACTGGGCGCTGCCCTCGGTTCGCTGACACTGAGCTTTGCCTCGGTGACTGCGCTGGGTTGGGTGGCGGCGGCCTGTGAGTTCTCCGGTCTGATGCTGCACCTGCTGATCCGGCGAAAAATGTCGAGCAGTGCAGCCCTGGTGTGTGCCGTCTGAGGCACACACCTTTCCCGTAATCGCCCTCTTCCCGAGGGCACCGACGTTTCCTCCCCCTGTCTTTCCCTGGAGATTCCCATGCCTCGCATCATCCATTTCACCGAATACGGCAGCCCTGACGTGCTGCGCTATCAAACCATCGAAACCCCGAGACCGGCCGCGACCGAAGTGCTGTTCCGGGTTCATGCCATCGGCTTGAACCGCGCCGAATCCATGTGGCGGCAAGGCAGTTATGTTGAGCCGGTCCAGCTCCCTGCTCGTCTGGGTTACGAATCGGCCGGTGTTGTCACGGCCGTCGGTGCCGACGTCAAACACGTCGCGGTCGGCGATCGGGTCAGCACAGTGCCGTCCTTCTCGCTGAACGATTACGGCATGTACGGCGAAGAAGTCCTGGCGCCCGCCCACGCCGTCGTGAAACTGCCAGACGCGGTGTCGTTCGAACAGGCCACCGCCATCTGGAACGTGTTCATCACGCCCTATGGCGCACTGATCGAAAACGACCTGCTCAAAGCGGGCGACGTCGTACTCGTACCGGCGGCGTCCAGCTCCGTCGGCCTCGGCACCTTGCAAGTGGTGCGTGCGGCAGGCGGCATTCCGGTCGCGCTGACCCGCACCCGCGCCAAGCGCGAACAACTGCTGGCGGCCGGTGCGAGCCACGTGATCGTGACCGACGAAGAAGACCTGGTGGACGCGGTCAACCGCATCACGGAGGGTCACGGCGCCGACATTGTGTTCGAGCCTGTCGGTGGCGCCACCTTCCCGAAACTGTTGGAGGCCCTGCGTATTGGCGGCAGCGTGTTCATCTACGGCGCCTTGAGCGAAGACATCACGCCTTTGCCGCTGCTGACGGTCATCGCCAAGACCCCGGTGATTCGCGGCTACAACCTGTTTGGCACCACCACCGACCCGGAACGTCAACGCAAGGCCACCGAGTACGTGTTCGCGGGGTTGAAATCCGGCGCGTTGCACACCGTCATCGCCAAGACCTTCACCTTCGACGAGATGATCGAGGCACACCGTGAACTGGAGAAGAACCTGCACCTTGGCCGTATCGTGGTGACTGTGAACTGAAGCGACGTCTCGCCTCCCTCCTCAACGCCCGATGCCTGCCATCGGGCTTTTGATTGGGCCTCCCCCGCTTTTGATGCTGGCCGCAGGCGGTAGAAGTCAGTGTTTAATCAGGACTCACCCGCTTTTTATTCTGGCGGAAGGCCGTGGAAGTCAGAGTTTATCCGGCCAACCTGCTTTTGATTCTGGCCGAAGGCCGTGGGAGTTGGCTTGCCTACGATCTGGCGCGTAGCGGCAGTAAAAGCGATCACCTCGGTTTCGTCAGGCAGACCGCAGGCACCGGATTTGCGACTGCTGCGCAGCCGATCGCGAGCAAGCTTGCTCCCACGCCCTTCGGGCAGAAGCGAGATGTGCGCATGGCATACATCGCCTATGCGCTTCTGCCCGGGAGTCATACTTCAATCCGCCCTACGCGCTTTTGATGCTGGCCGAAGGCCGTGGAAGTCAGAGCTTATCCCGCCAACCTGCTTTTGATTCTGGCCGAAGGCCGTGGGAGTTGGCTTGCCTACGATCTGGCGCGTAGCGGCAGTAAAAGCGATCACCTCGGTTTCGTCAGGCAGACCGCAGACACCGGATTTGCGACTGCTCCGCAGCCGATCGCGAGCAAGCTTGCTCCTACGCCCTTCGGGCAGAAGCGGGTCGCGTCGAAGTCGAGTTCGCATCTGGCCGCGGGCCGTGCCCACAAAAAAGCCGACAGCGAAGGATCGCTGTCGGCTCGATTGCACCGCTTGGCTGTCACACCACGGCGGCTGCTTCGTAGAACGGGTAATCGATGTAGCCGACTTCCGTGCCGCCGAAGAAGGTCGGACGGTCGTAGGCGTTCAGTGGCAGTTTGAGACGCAGTCTTTCCGGCAGGTCCGGGTTGGCGATGAAGTGGCGACCGAACGCCACCAGGTCCGCATCGCCGGCACGAATGATCGCTTCGGCGCCTTCGCCGTCGAAACCGCCCGCCGCGATGATCACGCCCGGGAAATGCTTGCGGATCATCTGTGCCGCAACAGGAGCCGGGTCAGCATTTTCATCTTCCACGTTGCCCAGGATGCGCGGCTCGATCAGGTGCAGATACGCCAGGTTCAGCGGCGCCAGTTGCTGGGCGACGTAAGTGAATAGCCCTTCCGGATCGGCATCGCCCATGTCCCCCCAGGTGCCGCTTGGGCCAAGGCGGACGGCCACGCGGTTCGAACCCCAGACCGAGATCAGCGCGTTCGTCACTTCCAGCAGAAACCGTGCACGGTTTTCGAACGACCCGCCGTAGCTGTCGGTGCGTTTGTTGCTGTTGTCCTGAAGGAATTGATCCACCAGATAACCGTTGGCGCCGTGCAGTTCGACGCCGTCAAAACCGGCTTTCACGCCACGCTCGGCGGCGGTGCGGAAGCTCTCGACCAGTTCGGCGATTTCGTCGACGGTCAGCGCACGGTTCGGGGTATTCGGCACCCAGCCTTCCTGGGTGTAAGCGACCCCGCCGTGGAGCACTTCCGACGGACCGACCGGGATGCTGCCGTGGGGCTGCACTTCGCTGTTGGACTGGCGACCGGCGTGGTAGAGCTGCAGGAAGATTTTTGCACCCTTGGCATGGACAGCGTCGGTGACCTGTTTCCAGCCAGCGATCTGGCTATCATCGAACAGACCTGGCGCGCCGAGATAGCCGTTGCCGTTGGGCGCCGCGATGGTCGCTTCGCCAATGAGAAAGCCGCCCTCGGAAGCGCGCTGTGCGTAGTACTCAGCCATCAAGGCGCCGGGACGGGCGCCCTCTTCGGCACGCATGCGAGTCAGGGGCGCCAGCACGACGCGGTGGGAAAACGTGAAGGGGCCGACGGTGACCGGGGTATGGAGCTTGGACATGATTGCCTCGTTCGGATAGGGAAAAGACGCTTGCCCGCCCGAAAGCCAGCGCTTTCAGGCCTGGGCACTGGCGGCTAGTACAAGGCTTTTCCCGAACGAGATAAACAGCCCAACCGTCACAACAATTCGGACTATTCGGCTGTAATCCCCTTTCGTCGCGTCAGGGCTGCTCTACCGTCGCGATGTGCTGTTTGAAATAGTCGATAAACACCCGCAGCTTCGGCGTGGCGTTGCGGCTCGACGGCCACAGCATCCACAGCGAGCCTCGATGATCAGTGAATTCCGGCAGCACGCGTTCAAGCTTGCCGTCGCGCAACGCCTGAATCGTCGAGAAGTCTGCCAGGCACGCAATGCCCAGCCCTTCCAGCGCCATGTGGGTCAGCGCGTCAGTGGTTGTGCACGCGATGACCCGGCCCAGTTCCGGGTCGCTGTCGGCGTCCGGATCGCGGACCGGCCAGCGCTCAAGAGACCCGGTGGCGGGGAATTTGTGCAGCAGGCACGCATGATTGCGCAATTGATCCGGGTGGGTCGGTCGGCCCCGGCGGGCGAGATACTCCGGGGAGGCCACCAGTTCGAGCTTGTATTCCCCCAGCTTGCGCGCCATCAGCCGCGAATCCGACGGCTGCCCGGTGCGCACCACGGCATCGAAGCCTTCTTCGATCACGTCCACCATGCGGTCGGACAGGTCCACGTCCAGCTCGATTTGCGGGTACGCCTGCATGAAGCCGGTCAGCAGCGGAAAGATCAGCGTGTTCTGCAACGGCACGCTGATGCGCAACTTGCCGCGCGGTTCGTCCGCCAACTGCGACAGCTCGATTTCCGCCTGCTCGGCCTCTTGAATGATGCGTTTGCACCGCTCCAGAAACAGCTCGCCTTCGGCGGTCAGGGTGACGCTACGGGTGCTGCGGTGAAACAGCCGCACGCCCAAGCGCTCTTCCATGCGCGACACACTCTTGCCCACCGCCGAGGACGAAATCTCCATCAAACGGGCGGCTTCGGTAAAGCTCCGGGTTTCCGCGACCTGCACGAAGGCCATGATGCCGCTGAGGCTGTCCAGCATGGTGAGGGGTTCTCGCTGAGGTGACCAAATGACGTTGCGCCATGGTAGCCCCATATTCATCCCAAGGGATCTCCTGAATCGAGGAAACCTTTCCCTACCCATCCCACGCGGATTTTATCGCGACACATGACCCGTTGACCCGATTGGATGTTGAATGTAATCCTTTCTCGAAATTAGAAGTTACAAAACATCCAAGATGCTCGACGCGGCATTTGATCCGACGGTTGACCGAGTCTCAAAGGCGCATGCCTTGCGACCGGTTTTGTCTGCATCTGCGCGAAAAGCCACACATCATGTGCTACGACATTGGGCGGGGGGCGTCACCGAGTGAACACGGAAACAAGGCTGGACAATGGGTTGAACCAAGAGAGCCACCACGGCCGACCTGCCAAAAAGAGCCACGCGACGGGCTGGTTTTTGCTGGTGTTATTGATCGTCCTCGGCGTCGCAGGCGGATACTTTTTTGCCCACAAAGGCAGCGCGGCGAATCCCACGCCCCCTCCGCCAGCGAAGGTGTCCGTCAGCAAGCCACTCAAAAAGGACCTCGACACCCGGCTGGGTTTACTCGGCCAGTTCTCGGCAGTCGATCAAGTCGAGCTGCGCGCCCAGGTCGGCGGGACCCTCACCGGCATTTATTTCAAGGACGGCGAAATCGTTCAGAAAGGCCAAGTGCTCTTCACCATTGATTCGCGCCCGTACGAAATAAAACTGTCCCAGGCCACCGCGCAGCTGGAAACCGCAAAAGCCCGGCTCCAACTGGCAGACCGCGAGCTGCGCCGCGCCCAGGACCTGGTGAAGAGCAGCGCGGGCACCGTGCAAAGCGTCGAGCAACGCACCGCAGAACAGCTCTCCGCCGCCGCCTCTGCCGATGATGCGAAGGCGCAGATCCGCGACGCCCAACTGGACATGGAACATTGCCGCATCGTCGCGCCGTTCAGCGGCCGCATTGGCACGCACCTGGTCTCGGTGGGGAACCTCATCGCGGGCAGCCGCGCCGCGACCAGCCCGACCACCCTGTTGGCCGCCCTCGTTTCGCTGGACCCGATCCATCTGGACTTCGACCTGAGCGAATCCGATTTTCAGACCTTCACCCAGTACCGCAAGCAACTGCGCGAGCTGCCATCGAACAAAGTCGAGTTCGCCCTGGGCGGCGATCAGCAATTTGCCCGATCAGGCACGCTCGACTTCATCAATAACGTGCTGGATCGGGCCAGTGGGACGATCCATGCGCGAGCCACGGTGCCCAATCCCGATCTGTTCCTGATTCCAGGCGAGTTCGCCAGGGTCCGTCTGGCCGTCGCTCACGCCGCGCCTACGTTGCTGATTCCTGACGCCGCCGTGCTGCCTGACCAGTCTCAATACACCGTCATGACCGTAGGCGCCGACAACACCGTTGTGCCCAAGCTGGTGAAACCCGGCGACAAGCGCGGTGGCTTGCGAGTGATTCAGTCCGGTCTGGATGAAAACGATCGCGTCATCGTCGGGGGCCTGCCTTACGCAAGTCCGGGGGCCAAGGTCGACCCACAAGACAGCGACCTCCAGTTCGCTGCCAATCAGGACTGAGCCCACCATGCGTATTGCCCATTTCTTTATCGAACGGCCACGTTTCGCGACCGTCGTGAGCGCTTTCCTGACGCTGATCGGTCTGGGGGTGATGTTCGTGCTCCCGGTCGCGCAGTACCCGGAAATCGTCCCGCCCACCGTACAGATCACGACCTCTTACCCCGGCGCTTCCGCCGAAACCATCGCCCGCACCGTCGCCACGCCGCTTGAACAACAGATCAACGGCGTCGAAAACATGCTGTACATGAACAGCCAGTCCACGGGCGACGGCAACCTCACGCTCACCGTGACGTTTCGGATCGGGACCGACCTGAACATCGCGCAGATGCTCACGCAAAACCGCGTACAGGACGCACTGACCCGCCTGCCCGAGGATGTTCAGCGCCAAGGCGTGCACGTGCGCAAAACCACTCCGGCCATTCTAGTCGCGGTGCATTTCTACTCGCCTGACAAGTCGCGAGACCTGCTTTACCTCTCGAACTACATCACCCTGAACGTCAGGGACGTGTTGGCGAGGTTGCCCGGTGTTGGCGATATTCAGTTTTACGGCGAGCGCCAATACGCCATGCGCGTCTGGCTCGACCCGGACAAGGTCGCTGCCCGAAACCTGAACGCCCAAGAGGTGTTCAACGCACTCCGCGCTCAGAACCTTCAAGTGTCCGCGGGCATCCTGAACCAGCCCCCCGTGCCCAACGAAAACGCCTACCAGATCAACGTCGAAACCATGGGGCGGCTGTCGACACCCGAGCAGTTCGCTGATGTCATCGTCAAGTCGGACGATCAGGGCCGGGTGACGCGTATTCGTGATATCGGCCGGGTCGAACTCGGCGCAGCGAACTATGGCTCGTCGGCGTTCATGGACCGCACTGACTCGGCCTCGCTGGCGATGTTCTCGGTGCCCAGCGCGAACTCTTTGACCGTGGAGCGTGAAGTCCTGTCAACGATGCAGGAACTCAAGAAGAGCTTCCCGCCTGGCGTCGACTACGAAATCATCTACGACCCCACCAACTTCGTCGGCAAATCGGTCGATGAAGTGATCGTCACGATTTTCATCGCCATCTTGCTGGTGGTGTGCGTGGTGTTCATCTTCCTGCAGAACTGGCGCGCCACGATCATTCCGGTGATCGCGATTCCGGTTTCCCTGCTTGGCTCGTTCATCCTGCTCTACCCGTTCGGCATCTCGCTCAATAACCTCTCGCTGTTCGGTCTCGTGTTGGCGGTGGGGATCGTGGTGGACGACGCCATCGTGGTCGTCGAAAACGTCGAACGGAACATCCACGACGGGCTTTCGCCCAAAGACGCGGCCCACCGCACGATGGACGAAGTCGGCGGTGCGTTGCTCTCCATTGCACTGACGCTGTGTGCGGTGTTCGTACCGGCCGCGTTTGTCAGCGGTATCTCGGGGCTGTTTTTCCGTCAGTTCGCGATCACCATCGCGGCCTCGACCGTCATCTCCTGTTTCGTCTCGCTGACGTTGAGCCCTGCCCTCTGCGCGGTGTTGTTCAAGTCCCGTGATGAAGCGGCGACGTCCAATCCCGGGCCTGTCCGGCGCGTGGTGAACCGTGGGTTTGCTGTGTTCAACGATGGGTTCGAGCGCATTTCCGCAGGATACGGAACACTGACACGGCGACTGATCCGGGGGCTTGCGCTGGTGCTGGTGGTGTACGTCGGGTTGATCGCACTCGCGGGTGTCGAATTCTCCCAGACACCGACCGGGTTTATCCCGGAGCAAGACCAGGGTCTGCTGTTGACCATCATTCAGCTTCCCCCGGGCTCTTCGCTGAGCAGGACCGAGAAGGTCGTCAAAGAGGCGACGGAAATCATCCTCGGCACCCCTGGCATCGAGCACGTCGCGCCTTTCGCGGGGCTTGACGCCACGACGTCCACCATTGCCTCCAACGCCGGCACCATCTTTGTCGGGCTGCCTTCGCTGTACAACCATGAGGTCGAGGGGGTCACGGCCAGTACCGCACTGGCGGCGCTTCGTCAGAAGCTGTCGGCTATCAAGGAAGCGCGCGTGCTGGTGATCCAGCCTCCACCCGTCCAGGGATTGGGCAGCGCGGGAGGCTTCAAAATGATGATCGAAGACAGGGCCGGGCTTGGGCCGAAAGCGCTGGTCGAAGCGTCCAACGCATTAGTGGCCGCTGCCAACAAAGACCCGATGTTCGCAGGCGTTTTCACGCTGTTCAACGCCAATTCGCCGTCCGTCTATACCGATCTGGACCGCCTGAAAGCCCAACAAGTGGGCCTGACGCCCACCGATGTGTTCTCGACGCTGCAGGTCTATCTGGGCTCGCAGTACGTTAACGACTTCAACTACCTGGGCCGCACCTATCAGGTGATTGCGCAGGCCGACGGACAATTCCGCCAGAGCGGCGAAGACATCACTCGGCTCAAGGCGCGAAATGCCGCCGGAGACATGGTGCCCATCGGGACTGTCGCACAGCTGAAGACCGACACCATTCCCTATCGAGTGCCCCGCTACAACCTGTTTCCGGCAGCCGAGATTCTGGGCGGCGCCGCACCGGGCGTAGCGTCCGGTACGGCCCTGCAACGCATGGAAGAACTGGCTCATCAAACGCTTCCGAAAGGCATCGAGTTCGAATGGACCGACCTCGCCTTCCAGCAACAACAGCACGGCACGCCGACGCTGCTGGTCTTCGGCGCAGCCGCATTGTTCGTCTTTCTGGTCCTCGTCGCCCAGTACGAAAGCTGGCGCTTGCCGCTGGCAATCGTGCTGATCGTGCCGATGTGCATCCTGGCGTCCGTCACTGGCCTGATGGCGCGGGGCATGCCCATCGACATCCTGGCGGAAATCGGCTTCGTGGTGCTGGTGGGACTGGCGGCGAAGAACGCGATCCTGATCGTCGAATTCGCCCGACAGAAAGAAGACGACGGCTTCTCCCCGACCGAAGCGGCGGTGCACGCGGCACGGACGCGTCTCAGGCCGATTTTGATGACGTCGTTTGCGTTCATTCTGGGCGTGGTGCCGTTGGCCATTGCAACAGGCGCCGGTGCAGAGATGCGGCAATCGCTGGGCACCGCGGTGTTGTTCGGCATGCTCGGCGTGACCGGGTTCGGCCTGCTGTTCACGCCTGCGTTTTACATCCTGATCCGCAAGCTTGGCCGCAAGGAGCTCGTTAAATGAATGTCGTCCGTGTTCAACAGAACGCCACTGTCGGTGCCCAACCTTTCTACATGCCTGCGCCCTTCCGGCTGCGTCAGGCTTTCATGGCACTGAGCACCGGCCTGTCGCTGAGTCTGGCCCTGTCCGCCTGTTCGGTAGGGCCGGATTACAAACAGCCGAACATTGAGCTGGCCCCGTTTCACACTGATTTGCCACAGGTGAAAAACGCGGCAACGGCACCACGGCTGGACACTTGGTGGACGGGATTCAACGACCCGGTGTTGTCACGGTTGCTCGAACGCGCCCTGGCGCAGAACCTGGACATCGTCGCCGCCTTCGCTCGGGTGGATCAGGCCAGAGCGGCCGCCGCCGGAGCCGGGGCGGACCTGTTGCCGACGGCGGACTTCGATGCCAGTGCGACGGTGCAACACCAGAGTCTGGACAGTGCCGACGGCCGTCTGGCGCGCGGCTTCCCTGGTTATGACCGCCATCAGCGGGAATTCAATGTCGGCCCGGCCGCCAGTTGGGAGCTTGACCTGGCGGGAGGTTTGCGCCGCAAGGCCGCTGCCGCGCGGGCCGAAGCGACCGCTGCCGAGGCCGATCAGTTGGGGACGCGAATCACCGTGGCCGCCGACGTCGCCGACGCCTACCTGCAAATCAGAGGCTATCAGGCTCGACTGAGCGTGGCGCAAAACCAGATCGACACCGATCAACAGTTGCTCAGCCTGGTGAAGGCCCGCGTGCAGGCCGGTGCCTCGCAAGACCGCGAGGTGGCGCAAGCCGAAGCCCTGTTGCAACAGGCGATGGCCACGGTGCCCACGCTGCGGACCGCCCTCGAAGCGCAACTGAACCGACTGGACGTGCTGTTGGGCGTCCAGCCGGGCACCTACGCACAGGAATTGGCGGCCCCATCCGACATTCCGGGCATTCCGTCGATCAGTGACAGCGCTCGCCCGGTTGACGTCTTGAGAAGGCGTCCAGACATCATCGCTGCCGAACGGCGTCTGGCGGCCGCCAATGAACGGATCGGCGCCGCCGTGGCCGATTACTACCCGAAACTGTCGCTCTCGGCGGTGCTGGGGTTCGACAACACCCACGCCAGCCACCTGTTCAACTCACGGACCTTCCAGCCGATCGGCGTAGCCGCCCTGCGCTGGCGGCTCTTCGATTTCGGCAAAGTAGCCGCTGAGGTGGCGCAAGCCAAGGGCGAAAATGCCGAGGCGCTCGCCCTGTACCGTCAGGCCGCATTGCGGGCGTCGGAGGATGTGGAAAACGCGGTCACGGCGCTGACACAGTCCAGTGTCCGGCAGCAGGTGCTTGAGAATGAGGTCGCATCACTCCAGCGGGCCCGAAATCTCTCGGAGAGCGCCTATAAGGCGGGCTCTATCACCCTGACGGATGTGCTTGATTCTGACCGGCAACTGCTGGCCGCCCGTGATGACCTCGACGGCACGCGTGCGAATTCAGCCCGTGCGGCCGTGAGCGTCTTCAGGTCATTGGGGGGCGGATGGGATGAAGGCGCGGAGGTCGCCAGTCACGGCAAGGAGGGATCAGCAGCGCTGGCTGAAAAATAAAGCGCAGTGCCTGTGCAGCCCCCGCGATGGGATGTCGCGGGGGGCGCGGAGTTGACACCGGGATCACTGGGTCAGGCTTAGCCGCGCCTGCTGCAACAGGGTTGTGGACAAGGCTTCGTCGTTGACGATCCGCGCCAGCGTGGCCGCGCCGATGATTGTCGACAGCGTCACCATCGCTTCCTTTTTGGCCGCCGCCGACGTCATCTCCGCATAGCTGCTGGCGAGGGTGTCAATGAGCTTCTTGAAACCGGCGGTCGCGACGTCACGCACGCTGTCGCTGCTTCTGGACAGCTCGATGCCAAGCCCCACGAACGGGCAACCTCCGGAAGGATCGTCGCGGTGCTCGACCGACAGGTAATCCGCAACGACGGTGTTCATCGCCTTCTTGCCTGAATGCGCCGACAACGTGGCTTCCACGGTGCCAACCACCCCGTCGATCGCCAGGGTGAGGGATTCTTCGACCACTTGGTCCTTGGAGTCGAAGTGCTTGTAGAAACCGCCATGGGTCAACCCCGCAGCGGCCATGATGTCTGCGAGCCCGGTATCACCGATTCCTTTGCAGCGGAACTCCCAAGAAGCAGCCTCAACGATCCGTTGTCGGGTTTGCGCAGCCTCTTGCCTGGACTTTCTCATCGTCTGAAATCTCGCACGTGCAGGGGACCTCTAAAATCGGTGTTTGGATTCTAGAAGACATCCAAGTGTTGTTCAATGACCGCAGAACTCAGGCCTTCGCCAGCACCTCGATCAGAAATTCGGTGAACATCCGCACCTTACTGGACGGCACGCGGCCTTTCGGAAAGACCGCGTGGACGTCCACCGCGTCCAGGCTGTATCCCGGAAGAAGCCGGACGAGTGAGCCGTCCGCGAGAGAGGCGCGGCACATCCATTCCGAGGCGATGATGATGCCTAATCCTGCGACCCCGCTGGCCAGGGTCGCTTCCGAGGACGTCACCCGGATTCTGGAGCGAACAGGAACGGCAAATGCCTGGCCATTGGCCGTGAACAACCAGCGCTTGCTCGCCGAACCACCCGGCCCTGCCACGCACGTGTGGTTGAGCAAATCCTGCGGATGTTCAGGGATGCCGAAGCGTGAGAGGTAGACAGGTGACGCCACCAGCAGGCGGTTTTCAACGGCCAGCTTCTTCGCGCCAAAATTCGAGTCTTCCAGAGGGCCGAACCTTACCGCCAGGTCGGCCGCTTCGGCGATCAGATCGTGCATGTCGTCCGACGTCAGCAACTCGATGTCCAGATTGGGATGCCGGGCGACGAACGCGGGCAGCTCGGGGATGACGTGTCTCACCGCCAGGATCGCCGGTAACGCCACGCGCAGCCTTCCGTGCAAGCTGTCCTGCCCTTTCGCCGACGCCTCGGCGTCATCCAGGTCATGCAGCAATTGACGCGCCTTCTGCAGATAAACAACCCCCGCATCCGTCGGGACGATGCGTCGCGTGCTTCGGGTCAGAAGCCGGGTATCGAGACGGGTCTCCAGCTCCGAGATGATTCGGGAGACCGACGGTTGAGACAGCCCCAACTCGCGAGCTGCCGCCGAGAAGCTGCCAAGGTCCGCTGCGCGGGTGAAAACGACCAGTTCCTGAAAGCGATCACTCATTTGTCTGGCAAATATCTGTTGTTAAGTTTTGGGGGATAGTGGACATGCCACAAATACCTCAGCATCCGCTGCAGCGCAAATGCTCATGTGGGTTGGCTGCGTCACGCACCCAGGCTGCGCCGCCACTTCCCCACCTCAAGCACCCGCGCGTCATTCCTTCTCCCTGCCGCGTCTGGCGGCAACACTCAATCGCGAGAGCGGGCTCTCGCAGGACAGGCAAACACATGACAGAGACAAAAACGGCGCTGGTCGTAGGCGCCAGCGGAATCATCGGCAATGCCGTGACCCGGGAGCTTTTGCGCAATCCCCGTTGGAACGTCCGCGCGACCCGTCGCGCCCTGGTAACTGACGTCGAGATTGTGCATTGCGACATCACGGACGCTGAAGCCACCGCAGAAGCGCTCAAGCAGGCTAAAGACACGACCCATGTGTTCTATGCCGCGCTGGTGCCCCACCAGAATGCCCAGGTCGAATCGACCGTCAACACCGCGATGCTGGCCAATGTGCTGGACGGGCTCAAACAGGCCGGGGCGAATCTGGAGCGCGTGGTTTTGTTCCAGGGCGCAAAAGTCTACGGCCCGCATTTGGGCGGCCCGATCTCCACGCCCTTTTATGAAGATGCTCCCCGCCACCTGGCCGCCAACTTTTATTTCGCGCAGGAAGACCTGCTGCGAGCACGGGCCAGGGCGGGCGAGCTTGAATGGTCGATCCTGCGGCCAGACCCGGTGATCGGAGACATCGCTGGCAACATCATGAACATCGCCATGGTCATCGCCGTTTACGCCGCACTGAGCAAACAGGCTGGGGTGCCATTGCGGTTCCCCGGCGCGCTGGAAACCTACAGCGGTGTATTGGCCCAGGTCACAGACGCCGACTGGCTGGCTCGCGCGAGCCTATGGGCAGCGGCGGATCGCAACGCGCGCAATGAGGCGTTCAATCTGGTGGGCGAACCTTTTCGCTGGAATCGCCTGTGGCAAAAAGTGGCCGACGCGTTTGAGCTTGAGCTGGCCGAGCCACAACCGGTTTCGCTGTCGCAACACATGCCTGACAAGGCCGAAGCGTGGCAGCGCCTGGTAGATCAGCACGATTTGAAACCCGTGCCGTATCAGCAACTGGTCAATTGGGGGTTCGGCGACTTCGTCTTCAGCATCAAACAGGACATGCTTTCAGACATGGGCAAGATACGCCGCGCCGGCTTCACGCTCCCGATGAAAAGCCCTGAAGCGTCTTTGATCGACACGATTTTTAGCCTGCGTCAGCAGAAATACATTCCCTGAGGAAGATCACCATGAAAGTTTTCGTCACTGGCGCTACCGGGTATCTGGGCGGTTCGATCAGCCATAAGCTCATCGAACAAGGCCATGAAGTGCTGGGGCTCGTGCGCACCGCTGAACAGGCCGCACAACTCGAACAACGGGGCATCTCGGCATTGCTCGGGACACTGGACGACGCCGGTGCCCTGCACAAAGGCGCCACCGAATCCGACGCCACCATCAACGCCGCCAACTCGGATCACTTCTTCTCCATCCAGACCCTCATCAGCTCGCTCAAGGGCAGTGGAAAAACGCTGATCCACACCAGCGGCACCAGCATCGTTTGCGATGACGCCAAGGGCGAATTTGCCAGCGAGGCCATCCTCCAGGACGACACGCCTTTCGAACCCCAACTGCACAGAGGCGGCAGGGTCCGGATCGATCAACTGGTGCGGTCGGCCGGCATTCACGACGGCATCCGGGCCTTCGTCATCTGCCCGTCCATGGTCTACGGCACAGGCTTGGGGCTGCGCAAGGACAGCGACCAATTGCCCAAGCTGGTCAAGCAGTCACAGGCCGTGGGTGCCGGGGTGTTCATCGGCAAAGGGGCGACTGTCTGGTCCAACGTCTACATCAGCGACCTGGCCGACCTGTATGTGCAGGCCCTCGACAACGCCCCGTCAGGCGCCTTCTTTTTCGCGGAAAACGGCGAAGCGACCTTTCAGCAGATCGCCGAAGCTGTCCACGCCGCTCTTGGGTTCAAAGGCGAAACACGCAGTTGGCCCTATGACGAAGCGGTCGAAGCGCTCGGCCCCTTCGCTCGCGTGGCCCTGGCGACCAACGCGCGTGTGCGCGCCACGAACGCCAGAAAACTGCTTGGCTGGGCACCCACCGGACCTGATTTGAGAGAGGCGTTGATTCGCGGCGTCTGAAGCAGGATATGCTCCCTGGAGACGACCGGTGCGCAACGGCCTGGCCTTGCTGATCGGTCGTTTCCTTTTCATAGACGGCTCACACACTTAGCGTTGAGGCACGTATGAATCAGACGCTGCACCTCCATGGCGCGTTGACCGGCAACTGCATCCGTGCAGCCATCGCCCTTGAAGAAGCCGGAATACCCTACAAGATTACTCACCTGGCGTTGTCGCAAGGGGAGCACCGGGAAGCCGCACACCTGGCGATCAATCCCCACGGCAAAGTGCCCACCCTGATCATTCCGGATAAGGGCAAGACGTTTGCGCTGTCGCAGTCGAATGCGATCGTTCTTTACGCGGCCGAAACGGGTCCTAACCGGCTCATCCCCCAGCAAGACCCACTTGCCCGAGCGTTGACGCTTGAACGGTTTTTCTTTTTCGTCACCGACGTGATTGCGCTGAGTCACGCGGCATGGGCGCTGCGTCCGCAGTCACCTTCCCCCGCCATACAGGCGCTGAACGAACGCGCAGTCACGGCACTGCTCTCGACGGAAAAGTACGTAGAAACGTCGCCCTTCATGGCAGGCGACGCGTTTTCTATTGCGGATATCGCAGCGTTTACCATCGCCGACTTCATGCGCGACACCCTCGATTGGGATGCGCACCCGCACTTTAGCCGCTGGTTCCAGGCGATTTCCATGCGACCGGCCGTGATGCGCGGCCAAGCTGCCTTTCTCGTCGCTGACGCATGACAGTGCAAGCCCTGCCTCACCCTGACAACGTCACGATGGCCTGGGCGCCGCAGAACGGGTGTATTCGTGTCACTGACGACGCCCTGCAATGGCACGAAAGCGCGCCGCGTTCAATGACACGAACAGCGCGCGCCTTACCAGGGCAAGGCATCATGCAGATGGAAAAACCCGCCGGTCGGACCGTCCGCTGGCAGGGTCGCCAGAATCACACTGGTCTGGGCGCCCTCCTTGATGCCCATCGGCGCTGCACGTCCGCCCATGTCCGTTTGCACCCAGCCAGGGTGGGCCGCGTTGACCTTGATGGCGCTGTCCCGAAGGTCGTAGGCCAACTGGATCGTGTAGGCGTTCACGGCGGTTTTCGAGCTGTCGTAGGCGGCGGATTTCATCGCATAAATGGGCGACGTGGGGTCGGCGTGCAAGGACAACGAACCGAGGATGCTGGACAGGTTGACGATACGACCCGCCGCCGATTGCCGAAGCAGAGGCAGCAGCGCGGTCGTGACACCGATCAACCCGAAGAAATTCGCTTCGAACGTGTCACGCAACACCTGCATGGGCAACGTCGAGGTCGAGTAGCGGTGTTCGACGCCCGGCTCACCTTCGAGATGACGACCTGCATTGTTCACCAGAATATCCAGCCGGCCATGGCGGCTGGAAAAGTAATCGAAGGCCGCTTTATGATCGGCTTCGGACGTGACATCGAAGGTGATCGCTTCGGACGCGATGTGTTCTTCGCGCAGGCGGTCGACTGCCGCCTGACCCGACGCTTTGTCGCGAGCGCCGATGACCACATGAATGCCCAATTGCCCCAATTGCCGCGCTGTTTCGAAGCCAATACCGCGGTTGCCGCCGGTGATAAACGCAATGTGCTTTTCCATCAAAGACTCCGTCGTGGGGTGTAAAAACGCCAAGGCTAGCCCTCACACCCCCCATGGGACTAGGTAACGAACGTGAATTTCAGAAATGCGTTTCCGTCATGAATGATCACTTGCTCGCGTTGAAACTTTTCGTCCGAGTGGCCCGCCAAGGCAACTTTTCCGCAGCCGGTCGAGACCTGAACCTGCCCCAGCCTAGGGTTTCGCGAACCATCTCCTCGCTGGAAAAAAACATGGGTGTCGCGCTCCTCACGCGCACTACCCGCGCGGTGAGTCTGACCGAGGCTGGCGCTGACTTCCTGGCGCGACTGGAACCCATCCTCGACGCGCTGGAAGACGCCGAGCAGGCCGCCCGAGGCTCGGATGATTACCGTGGGGTGTTACGCGTCGGCATCTCTTCAAGCTTTGCGATTCGAGGCGTGGTGCCACGACTGCAGCCGTTTCTGGACAGACACCCCGGGTTGAAAGTCGAGCTGATCCTTGACGACCAACGCCAGGACTTCGTAACGGACGGCGTCGATGTCGGGTTGCGCTTCGGCGCTTTGACCGACTCCACCGCCGTGGCAAAGCGGATCTGCTCGTCACCCCGCGTCCTGGCGGCGTCGCCGGAGTATCTGAAACGTGCGGGCGTGCCACTGATTCCGGCTGACCTGACGCACCACGCCGTGATCGCTGGCCCGTCACGCACCGGCCAGTCCTGGTCCTTTCAAAAGGCCGGAAAAACCACGTCGGTACGCGTCGGTGGCCAACTGTTGGTGACGGTCAACGAAGTGTCCATCGCGGCGGCCGTCGCGGGATTGGGTATCGTGTCGATGAGCCTCGGTGGCTGTCGCAAAGAGATTGAAACGGGCGAGCTGATCAGACTCCTTCCGGATTGGGACATGGGCCTGATCGATCTGCATGCCGTATTCGCCGCGGGCAGGGCCGCCAAGCCCTCCGCGCGGGCGTTTGCCGAGTTTTTGGCTGAAGCGTTTCGGGGGTCAGAGGACGACTGAGGGTGTGCCATCCAACCCCGCGATATCTGACGCCAGCGTCTCCAGCGTCGGTCTCATGATCAAAGGCGCGGGCGCCCCGTCGGGAGCCGTCAAACCGATCCGGTTGTGCCAGATGGTCGGCAGGCCGACCTTTTCCGTGCCAAACAGATCATAGGCAGAACCCGCCACGAACACCGCGTTGGCGGGGGCGACGCCTGCCACTTCCAGCGCAAGCCGATACGGCGCCGGGTCGGGTTTATAGAAGCCGGCCTGTTCCGACGTGATGATCACGTCAAACGGCACGCCCAGCAGGTCCGCTGCCATCCGCCCCAGCCTCTCCGAACAGTTCGTCACGATCCCCAGCTTGTAACGCGTCTGGAGCTCAGCCAACACCGCCTTGGCTTCTGGCCACGGCTGCAACTCACCCCAACGCGCCTCCAGACTCGACGCGGCCTGCGGCCCCAAACCGACCTCTATGGCAGCCTCTTCAACCAGCGTTTCATAAGGCCTGTAGCTGCCACAGCCGTAGGTCGCTTTCAAATAGGCCATACGCCACGTCCGCCCCCTTTCCGCAGAACCGGCCACGGTATTCCACAGGGTCCAGGAATCCAGCAAGGCGGTCAGCAAATCAAACAACACCAGTTCAACCGGCGCTGAGGGCTGGACAGGTTGTGGGCGTGGATCAAGGATCGTATTCATGGCAGCTATTCCTGTGCAGGGTTGATGAGTTCGGCGATGGCGGTGATTTCCACCAAGGCACCGTAGTGAAGTTCACCGCACGGAATGATCGCCCGTGCGGGTTTGTGGTCGCCCAGCAACCGTGCGTAGTGCTGGTTTACGGTGGTCCAGTGCGCGACATCCGAGAGGAAGATGTGCACGTTTACCAGACTCGCCAAGGTGGCATTCGCCGCAACCAATACCGCCTCCACGTTTGCCATGGCTTGAAGGAATTGAGCGTCGATGCCTTCCGCAAACGTGCCCGACGCAGGGTCGAAAGGCAGTTGCCCGGAAACGAATAACAGGTTTCCCGCAACGACCCCTTGCGAGTAATGCCCGCCCGGTAAAGGCAGTTGCGATGACGTGACCGTTTTCATTGATGTTCTCCCTTCATGCATTGGAAAGAGGTTCGATGTGCGCACCCGCTGGCCGCCCGACAGGCGACGGTGCTGGCTCGGTTTCAGCGCCACGGTCACCCTCCCATTTCGCCACTGACGCCGTGGCGATGCTGTTGCCTAGCACATTGATTGCGGTACGACCCATGTCGAAGAACGGATCGATGCCCAAGAGCAGCAACAAACCGGAGGCTGGCAAGCCCAACGAAGGCAACGAGGCTGCGACCACCACCAGAGAAGCGCGGGGAACGCCAGCCATGCCTTTGCTGGTCAACAGCATTACCAGCAGCACTCCGACCTGCTGGGTGAACGTCATGTCGATATGAAACGCCTGGGCAATGAAAATGACGGCAAAGGCTTGATAAAGCATCGCGCCGTCCAGATTGAACGAATACCCCAGCGGCAGCACGAACCCGGACACCCGACGCGACACCCCGAAACGCTGCAATTGCTCGATGGTCTTGGGGAATGTCGCCTCGCTGCTCGACGTCGAAAAGCCGATCAGCAGCGGATCACGAATCAGCCTCAAGAGGCGAAAAACCCGAGGTCCCAGAATCACCCGCCCTGCCCCGATCAACAGCAATGCCAGCAGAAACAGCGCGAAGTAATAGCCGCCCAACAGTTTTCCGTAGGTCGCCAACACGCCGAGCCCACGGGTCGTGACGATGGAACACAGCGCGGCCCCGACGCCCAGGGGTGCCAACCACATGATGTAACCCGTGAGCTTCAACATGATGTCGAAGACCGCATCCGTCAGTTCCAGGACCCTGACTTTCAACGGCCCGCCAACCGCCGCCGTGGCAATACCGAACAGCAATGCAAAGAGCACGATCTGCAAAATATCGTTGCTGGCCATCGCACTGATCACGCTCTGCGGAATGATGTTTGTGATGAAGGACTTGAGGTTGAAAGGCGCAACGTTGATGCCTGAACTCTCCGCAGCTACGGGCAGGTGACTCGCCATCTCGCCGCCCAGATCAAGCAGATTGCACGCCAGGATGCCGATCAGCAGGGAGATGAACGACGCGCACAGAAACCAGGCCAGCGCACGCAGCCCCATGCGGCCAATGGCGTGTGTGTCCTGCAAGTTGGCCACCCCCGACACCAGACCACAAAAGACCAACGGCGCGATGATCATTTTGATCGCTCGCAAGAACAGGTCCGTCAATATCGACAAGTACTGGGACACCACGATTTGTGCGGTGGACTCACTCAAAACGGGGTGCAGAAAACCGCCAATGGTGGCGCCCAGCAGCATCCCGATCACGATCCAGACTGAAAGGTTTTTCATAGGTTTAACGCCCTTACTGTTATGAGATTAATAGGCGGCAGTGAGAAGAAGGAGCTGTTCACCAACCCGCGATGCGGGGCCAGTAACCGAGGCAGCGTCCCTCGGTCAGGACGTGATAACCCGCGTGCTGCGCGGCGGTGGCACACGCATGATTGGGCAGGATGCGCAGCTGTGTGCCCACCGGCAGAGCGGTGAAGTTGTCGAGATGCCCCGAGCGGGACGAAATGATGCCGTGCTCCTGATTCGCGGCCGTCACGATCAGGTCGCCCAACGGCTGGCCTGACACATCGCAGACGACGCCATAACCTTGATCCACAGGCTGTTTGGCCGTGCCACGGTCGCGAGACAGCGCCATCCAGCCTGCATCGATCAGGACCCAGCCTTTTTCCGGCTGATGACCGATGACAGTGGCGAGCACCGAGACTGCAATGTCTTGCACCCTGCAAACCCCCAACCCGGCCATCACCAGATCGAAGAACGCAAACACCCCTGCGCGCACTTCGGTGACCCCGCTCAGACCCTGAGTGAACAGTGCCGTGGGCGTCGAGCCCACACTGACCACGGAAAGCTCGAATCCGGCGTCGCGCAACCGCTGGGCCGCTTCAACCACCGCGTCGCGCTCTTGTCGGGCGAAGGCTTCGATCTCGGCAATTGATCGGCTGTCGTAGGAGTTACCCGCGTGGGTCATCACGCCGCCCACCGTCACGCCGCTGCCTTCGAGCACGCGTGCAATCTCGACCAGCACAGGGGAGTCCGGCGGGATGCCTGAACGGTGCCCGTCGCAATCGATCTCCAACAGCACATTGAACCGCTGCACGCTGGAGCGGGCGTAATCCGCCAACAGCCGCGCGGTTTCCAGATTGTCCAGCACCAGCTTCAGGTCTGCCCCTTGCGCCAGCAACCGTGCCGCGTGCTCAAACTTGTTGGGCGCAATACTGACGCCATACAAGATGTCGGTGAAGCCTGCGGCGAAGAACACATCCGCCTCACGCAACGTAGAGACGGTGATGGGCCCTTTGCCGTCAGCGAAGAAACGCTGGGTGACTTCAAGGCACTTATTGGTTTTGACGTGCGGTCGCAGGGTGACGTTGTGGGGCGCCAATGCGCTGCGCATGCGCAAGATGTTGGCGTCGAGTCGTTCACGGTCCAGTAACAGCAAGGGCGTTTCAGGTAGTTCAGCCATAGGTTCTCTCCGGTAATGGCGCTATTCTAAGCCGTCAAAACCGTCGTGAACGTTAATCTCATTAACTCTATGATTCAGTAATTCTTAATGACAGACGCCCTTGAAATTCGCTTTTTGTTGGTGATTCGTGAAAGCAAAAGCCTATTGGAGGCCTCCCGAAAACTGGGCCTGACGCCTTCTGCCGTCAGTCAGCGCCTTCAGCAAATGGAGAAGAAACTCGACGTACGATTGGTGGACCGTTCCGCCCGTCAACTGCGCTTCACCGACGAAGGTGAACTCTTGTGCGTGCGGGGCGCCGAGCTGCTTGAGCAGTTCGATACTCTGTTGGAAGACTTGCACGAACGACGCCGGGGATTTGTCGGAAAACTGAAAATCAACGCCCCTTTCGGCTTTGGCAGAGCGTACGTGGCACCGTCGGTGGCCGCGTTCAAACAGTTGCACCCGGAAGTCGAGATCGCCTTGACCCTGTCGGATCAGCCCATGCTGGAAGCGGCCGATCGCTTCGACGTGGTCATCCATATCGGCCAGCTTGGCGTGTCTAATCTGGTCTGTCGTACGCTGGCCCCGAACCGCCGCTTCGTCTGCGCCTCCCCCGCTTTCCTCGCCAGTCACGACCCTGTCGAAAGCCCCGAACACCTGACTCAACTGCCCTGCATCGCCCTGCGGGAAAACAACGAAGACGTCACGCTCTGGCACTTCACCCGAGGGCGAAACACCCAGAGCGTGCGCATCCAGCCGTCCCTGAGCAGCAACGACGGCCATGTGATCCGGCAATGGGGGTGTGAGGGGCTCGGTGTCATCCTCCGCTCAGAATGGGATGTGGCCGATGCCTTGAAAGACGGTTCGCTCGTGCGCTTGCTGCCGGGATGGAAACTGCCCGATGCCGACGTCGTCGCGCTGACCCATCAGCGAGAGGGACTGCCGGAGCGGACGCGCAACTTCATGCGTTTCCTTCAAGAATCGTTTCGGCCCAGTCCGCCTTGGCGGTGAGGGTGCCCTTCAGGTTTCGCCGGTGGTCTCGGTGACCCGGATCAGAGCGCTGAAACCCTCCATATCCAAGGGGCGACTAAGGAAGTAGCCTTGGCCCTCATCGCAGAGTACGGACCGCAACAATTCGAGATGCTCTGGCGTTTCTATCCCCTCGGCTGTCACGGTCAGTGAAAGCGCGTGACCCAGCCCGACGATCGCTTCGATCACCGGCCGGTCGTCCTCGGTAGCGGTCAACCGAGACAGAAAACTGCGGTCGATCTTCAGCCCGTCGAAGGGGAAAGTGCGCAGGTAGCTCAGTGATGAATACCCGGTGCCGAAGTCATCCATGGCGATACGAATGCCCAGGCGTTTCAGCGTTCGCATGATCTCCAGCGCACCGGGTGCATCGTCCAACATGACGTTTTCGGTGATTTCAAGTTCTACCCGCCCCGGCTCGATTCGCGACTGCTGCACGGCCCGTTGCACACGCTCAACCAGACTGCCGCGCTTGAACTCGGAGGGAGACAGATTGACCGACACGAACAGTTGATCAGGCCAGCTTGAGGCGTACTGAAAAGCGGTCTCCATGACCCAGTTGCTCAATGCCAGGATCAAGCCGGTTTCTTCAGCGATCGGAATGAACGTGTCAGGGGGGATCAAGCCACGCTCCGGGTGCTGCCAACGAACCAACGCCTCAGCGCCCACCATTTTTCCATCGGCAATGCGAAAGCGCGGCTGAAAATGCAAGCGCAGCTCGCCATGCTTGATCGCGAACCGCAGGTCACTCTCCAGGCGACGACGCTCGACAATCTTCGAGTTCATGTCGCCGGCATAAAATCGCCATGTGTTCCGCCCCCCAGACTTGGCCTCGTACAGCGCAATATCGGCGTAGCGAAGCAACTCGGTGGCTTCGGTGGCGTCCGTGGGCGCCATCGCGATACCGATACTCGCACCGACGAACACCTCCTGCTCGCCGATCCGAATCGGACTTTCGATCGATTCAATCAGGCGCTGACAGAGCATTTCTACTTCGTCTTGGCCCTTGAGGTCCGTCAATATCAGTACGAATTCGTCGCCGCCGATACGCGCGACCAGATCCCCATGGCGAACACGGTTGGCCAGCCGACCGGAGATTTCGTTCAATACCGCATCCCCCGCAGCGTGGCCCAGCAGATCATTCACCGATTTGAATCGATCGAGGTCCAGACTGAGCATGACCAGCGGCCGCTCGGCTGTGGGTTGCGTCTTGAGCTTGCCATCGAGGAACTCTCTGAGCCGGGTTCTGTTCGGCAGTCCCGTGAGTGAGTCGTGTTGAGACAGAAATTCGATGCGCCGACGGGACTCGACTTCTTCCGTAACATCTGTCGCAGTGCCGCGAAATCCCTGGTCGGCCATCGCCCGGGCAGACAAGCGGGTAATGCGTTCCTGACCTTGGGTGTCCACGTATCGGCACTGAACGCTGATGTCCGGCCGTCGATTGGGGATGCTCAGCCATTGGGTCACCGTGCCCAGTTCCGTGCACAGCAGCTGATCCATGGGTGCGCCGAGCCACTCGGGCCGGGTCAGACCGGTCACACTTTCGAATCGCTCAGACAAGTACGTAAAGCGGCCCGCATGGTCGATCTCCCAGATCCAGTCGGAACTGGCTTCGACGACGTCCCGAAAGCGTGCCTCGCTGATCGCCAGCGCCGACTGGCTGGTTTGCAAGGACTGGTAACTGGCATCCAGCGCTCGGGCGCTCGCCGTTGTGCGACGCAATATCGCCCATGCCATCAGGCACACCAGCAACGCGGCAATACCGATCAAGGGCAAGCCGAGGCCAAGCAGGCGTTCGCCCGGTTTCGGCGGATTCCAGTGCAAGCTCCCCGCCACCCCGTTTTCACCCAACACGAAGACCGACGGCCCGTTGAGTTCGGCGGCCGTGGCGATGCGCAACTCATCCACGCCGTAATCCTTGCCCAGTGTGCCCAGCCTGTCGTCTCCGAGGATGTCGACGAAGATCAATACCGAAGGCGGCCCGTCATCCGGTGTCACGGTCGGGTCTGTGCCGGGGGTGATCGCTGCAGCCCCCACCAGTGCGGGTCGACCGCCGATGTTGGCGAACAGGGTCGTAGGGGTTTCGGCTTCAGCGCCCGCCCGCGCTTGAGTCAAGAGGTCGGGAAGCCCGTGCTTCAGCCAAGTGGAAGCGTCGACCGACGACAGCTGCCCATCGACGACGGAATACGCGGTGTGGTCAGCGGCGTCGACGACGAATATGCCCCGGAATCCAAAGTCGGCATAAAGCGTGGGCCCGACGTTTTGCCGCACGTAGGCCCAATCGGTATCGATCCTCGTGTGCAGGTGCTTATAGGCATCGCCCCAAAACGCATAATCCTTGACCGTGGCGGCTATGGATTTTTCGAGGGCTCGCACGGCTTTCTGGGTATAAAACGCGCTTTCGGTTTCCTCGTTGCGATCCAGGTCATGGGCCAGATAAAGCACCAGATAACCGGCAAGGAGAAACACCCCCGTCAGCAGGCCGACGAATTTGAGCACAGAGGCCCGAATGATGCTCACACTCGAGCGGCGCGGCACTGGACTGGCGATGGCGGTGGAAGGTTCAGGCATAAAGGATCATCGCTAGGCACTGACGTAAGGTTGTCATCAGGCTATCGGCCGCGTCATGGCGATTATTAGGGGCCAGGATGGACAGCCGCAAAATGTACCCGTGCAATGCACCCGGCTGGTTTCGTGCGCGGGAGCGCGGCGGCCCCATCTTTCTGGCACGCCACGTGGGCCCGGCCGGGTGGCCTATCGAGCCAGGAAGTCCGCTCACCGACCTTATTCCGGCGTTGGCGCTGACAGGTGAGGAGTTCATTTTCGGGAAAAGGCGCCCCAGCGCCTTCGTCCAGACTCATCTGGCTGACCCGCTACGCGAGATTGGCTTCACCTTACCGATCTCTTCGGCGATCGATCTAATGACCGTGATAGACAGGTGCTCTTCCCTCCGCTTCCGCTTTGCGCCCTTCCTGAAAATCATTTGACTTGTACAGCGCGGCGCGTTGCGTATCCAGCGACGAGAGCGCGTCGGCTTGCACCGGGTCGATGACCCGATGCGCAGAGGCCAGCGAGGCCTTGATTCCCAACGGTCCGTTGGCGGCGATTCTGTTGGCCATCCCGATCGCCTTGTCGAGTGCCGATTGCGGAGCGGCAATTTCCTGAACCGTTCCCATGCGATACGCCTCTTGGGCGGTCCAGTGATCGCCCGTCAGCAGGTAGCGCATGGCATTGCCCCAGCCGGCTTCATGCACGAACCGAACGGTCGATCCACCGCCCGGAAAACGACCGTGGGTGTTTTCATCCTGTCCGAAGTCGGTGTTGCTTGCCGCGACCCGGATGTCAGCGACCAGAAACAGCTCGTGCGCCATGTTCCACGTGTCGCCCTGAACCGCGACGATCAGCGGTTTGGTGAGGCCGGGCATTTTCTTGCCGAGGGGGTCGATCAGTCCATCGCCGAGCGTTACGCCACCCGAACTGGCAACCGCCTTGAAGCCCTCGACATCAAGGCCCTGCGAGAAGTTGTCCCCGTGTCCGAACAACACGGCGGCGCGAAGCGAGGGATCGTGGTCGTAGTCGTAATAGGCCTTGGCGAGGGTAAGGTAGGCTTCGGGATCGAGCCTATTTTGAATGTCGGGGCGGTTGATACCGATCAATACGATCGGGCCGCGACGCTCGACTGTGATTTTGTGGGATGCACTGACCGGCATGTCGATCATTGCGACGTCGGCTGCGTGAGGCTTGGTGTCGTCGAGAGACTGCGCAACGACAACCCCCGTGACCAGGGACAGGGCTGAAAACAGAGTGATCGTCGGGAACATGCGTAGCATCGAAACGTCCTTCAGTGAAGTGTGCGGTGCGAAGGGAGTCATCCGGAGGTTCGGCCGCCTCATTGCAAAGCGGCCGACGCTGACACCCAACGCCGTTCAGGGTGTCAGCTCAATACTGGGAGACGCCCCCGTCCACATCCAGTTCGATGCCGGTGATGTAGGCACTGTCATCGGACGCGAGGAAGACGGCGGCCTTGCCCAAGTCTTCCGGGCTGCCCAGGCGGGACAGCGGAATGGTGTCAACGATGCCGGCATGCGCGGCTTCGGGAATCAACAACTGCAAACCCGGCGTCAGCGTATGGCCAGGGCTCAGGACATTGATGCGGATGCCCAGTTCTTTGGTGTCGAGCATGAAGCCGCGGGCCAGGTTGCGAATGGCTGCCTTGGTCGATGAGTAGACGGACATGTTGGGGATGCCGATGGACGCGGCGATCGAGCCGGTGAAAATCACCGAGGAGCCCTTGCGCAGCAGAGGCAGGGCTTTCTGCAGGCCGAACAGCAGGCCTTTGACGTTCGCGTTGTAGGTCTTGTCGAAATGCTCCTCAGTGATCTCGCCGAGCTTCATGAACTCGTAGAACCCGGCGTTCAAAGCCAATACATCGATGTGGCCGGCCTTCTCTTTGACGGTCGCGTACAGCACGTCCAGATCCGCCAGTTGACCCGCATCACCTTGAACGCCAATCGCACCATGACCAATGTCCGCGACCGCGCGATCCAGTTCGGACTGACGGCGGCCCGTGATGAACACGCGAGCACCTTCACTGGCGAACGCCTTGGCAATACCCAACCCGATTCCGGCGCTGGCACCCGTGATGACGGCGACCTTACCTTCAAGTTTCCTGCTCATGTCGCGTACCTTCCATCTACCTGACATTGCGCCCGCCGCCCCCTCTCGGAGCGGCTCGACGAGGCGCCAGTCTGGCGCCGAAGCAGGAAGATAAAGGGCGGGCGAAGTCCCCTGTAGACCGGCGCCGGGACTAACACTTATTCGGCAGGGGAATACGGACAGCGAGTGATGAATCGCTTCTCCCTACGGCGCCGCAAACTGCTCGTAGTCCAGCGAAATCCCGTCACTGGCCGGGTAGCTGACGTACACCACGATATCGTCACTGGTGGCCACGATTGCGTACGGCCATTTTCCGTTGGCCTTCCTCATTTCCTGATACAGCGGAAGGAAATAGTCTTTGGTCTGCCCCGTCGGATCGTACGGCACCTCCCCGGTGAACACCGGGTAGTGACCGCCGTTGCACAGCTGAATCCGTTCCAGCTTGATGTCATGTTTCTCCAAGACAGCGCGGGCCGGGTGCTGCCAGGTCCCGAGGTCCACATCGTGACAGTCCGTCGCCTTGCTGCTGAACAGTTCGGTGTCTTTCAGGGCCGGGAGCGCAACAGCGAGAGAAGGGAGGATCAATAAAAAGAGGGGAAAAAAACGCATCGCGGGGGACGCTCTTGATCGATGGGATGAGCAGTGTAGAGGTTTCCGTGCGCAGGCGACTATTGAAGACGCGTGGATGAGGTATGGTGCGGATTGCCGAACCGCTCAACCTGCCCGGGAGCCAACGCCCTCTGCGGCCACACGGGTTGTGGGCCCGGTAACGCCATTGCCGTTTACCGAATGAGCGAAGGCGCTGAATCCGCCTCTTGCGCTGCATCCGAGCTGGACGCGAGTGGGGAGGCCGTTGAACGCCTTGTGGTTGGGGCGTTGAGACCTCCAGCTGCTGTACGCAATCAAATATCAAGTCCGCGACCTGAAACCCGAATGACACGAAGAAATACGGGTCGGGAACGACCAACCAACAGGAAGGCATTTCCACCTCCGGCAGCGCAGGGTGCTGCGGTGGAAACTCTCTAGCCACCCATTCGAGATCTCACTATGAAATCCAGTCCGCCACTCGATAACACACTGCGCGTCGCCTTGGTCACAGGCTCTACCTCCGGTATCGGCGCAGCCATCGCACGTGCGCTGAGTCGGGCAGGCTATGCAGTGATCCTCCATTCGCGAAACTCTGCGGACACGGGGCGCGCGATGGCTGCCGACATGAAACAGGCTATCTACATACAAGCTGATCTTGCTATCGAAGCGGACAGGGTCAGGCTTGTCAGCGACGCGATCGCCGCGTGGGGTCAGCTCGACGTATTGGTCAATAACGCCGGCATCAGCAGGGTTATTCCGCACACCGACCTTTCCGCGGCTACCTCAGCGGTGTGGCACGAACTCAACGAAATCAATGTGGTAGCGCCGTTCCATCTGGTCACATTGGCCGAATCGGCACTGCGTGATGCTGCCCGTGACCGCCGAGCAGGTTGCGTCGTAAACATCAGTTCCCATGCGGGTGTCCGTCCCAAGGGCGCATCCATTCCCTACGCGGTGAGCAAAGCGGCGCTCAATCACATGACCCGCCTGCTCGCGGTGTCACTCGGGCCGGACATTCGCGTCAATGCTGTGGCGCCCGGCCTGGTAGACACGCCCCTGACCGCAGAGTGGACAGATGCCCAGGCATTGTGGCGAGATCGCGCCCCAATGCGCAGGGCAGCGAGCCCGGATGACATTGCAAACGCGGTTTTAATGTTGATGGATTCGGACTATTTGACCGGTGAGGTGCTGCTGTCAGACGGCGGATTGAATCTGACCTAGGTTGAGCGCTTTTTACAGGGGCAGCATGAGAAAACAACGGTTAAAACGCCGGACGGATATTCTTCGTTTCAACGCTGCCTGTTGTGGTGCTCGCTTCGGTGAGTAGGCATGGGCAGGTTACGCGGGCGTGGTCACAATCGAGAATCGCCTCGGCGTTTCAGCAGTTAACGCCAGCTGCCGTGCCCGCGCATTCAGCGCTTGCCGAACATATATGAATATCCGTATATTCGCGCATCCATATATGTAAGGCACAGCCATGCTCTCCCCTCCCGAAGTCTTCAAGAGCCTCGCGGACGAAACGCGCGCTCGCGCCACGTTGCTGATCGCCAGCCAAGGCGAGTTGTGTGTGTGCGAGCTGATGTGTGCACTGGACGACAGCCAACCGAAGATCAGTCGCCACCTCGCACAGCTGCGCACCAGCGGTCTGTTGCTGGATCGTCGCCAAGGCCAGTGGGTTTACTACCGCCTGAATCCTGACCTGCCAACGTGGGTGAACGAGATTCTGGACGTGACATCGCTGGCCAACGCCCAGTGGCTCCAGATCAATTCAGAACGCTTGCAGCAGATGGATGGGCGCCCGGTTCGCGCGTCCGCCTGCTGCTGACACGCCGACCATCGACGTCCGCCTCAGTGCGGCAGGAGCTTTTCATGCGAGTGTTGTTCATGTGCACGGCCAACAGCTGCCGCAGCATCTTGTCCGAGGCGATGTTCAACCACCTGGCTCCCGCTGGTTTTGAAGCCGTGAGTTCCGGAAGCTTTCCCAAGGGACAGGTGTTGCCTCGCAGCCTGAGCACCCTGCAGCAGTCTGGCATTTCTACTGACGGGCTGAGCAGCAAGGGCAATGATGCGTTCGAGCATTGTCCCCCGGACATCGTCATTACGGTCTGCGACAAAGCCGCTGGCGAATCCTGCCCGGTGTATTTCGGCCCCGCACTGAAGGCGCATTGGGGGTTGGAGGATCCCTCGGATGCCATCGGTGACGAGGAAACAGTGAATGCGGCCTTTCTCGCCACCCTCGGACGTATCGAACGACGCTGCCGAGCCTTCTTCGAGCTTCCATTCAGCTCCCTTGATTCGGAAGCCCTCAAGCGCGAGCTGAATCGCATCGCCACCCTGTAAGCAGGAGGACACATGTCCGAAGAACTTCACAACCTCGATCTCAGTCTGTTTGACATCGAGGCTCCCGCAACACCTTCGAGCACTCACAAGCCACGCATCCTCCTGCTCTATGGATCGACGCGGGAGCGCTCATTCAGCCGCTTGCTGGTCGAGGAAGCCGCGCGCCTGCTGGAGCACTTCGGGGCCGAGACGCGCATCTTCGATCCGTCTGGCCTGCCACTGCCGGACGACGCGCCGGTTGAACACCCCAAGGTGCAAACGTTGCGCGACCTTGTGCAGTGGTCGGAAGGCCAGGTGTGGTGTTCACCCGAGCGTCATGGCGCCATGTCGGCCGTGTTCAAGGCGCAGATCGACTGGATTCCTCTGGCACTCGGCGCCGTTCGCCCGACGCAGGGCAAGACCCTCGCGGTCATGCAGGTTTGCGGTGGCTCACAGTCGTTCAACGTGGTGAATCAACTGCGCGTGCTTGGCCGGTGGATGCGGATGTTTACCATCCCCAACCAGTCTTCGGTGCCCAAGGCCTATCTGGAATTTGACGAGGCCAACCGAATGAAAGCGTCTGCGTACTACGACCGGATCGTGGATGTGATGGAGGAACTGGTGAAATTCACCGTGTTGCTTCGCGACCGCAAAGACTTCCTGGTGGACCGATACTCAGAGCGTAAAGAGTCAGCCGAACAGCTCTCTTCACGCGTCAACCAGCGGGCGATTTGAAAGGGTCTTGAGAGTGTCCGCCTTGATCAAACGCGGACACTCAGATCTCGACGTTTGGTCGTTCCAACGTCGCGCAAATGGCGTTGCTGGCAATTTGCGCAGCGTCCCGTATCCGCTTTCGGGACAGGCCGCTGCATGCCGCGGATGACAGCCCACGGAGCGTGATCAACACGTAGTCGGCCAGCGCCTGCGCGTCTTGCGGGCACACGTGATCGAGGTAACGGCGGATCCTGAGGATTCCGGCAGCAGCCAGTTTCTCGGCCATGCCGCGGGCGACAGGATCATCGGCGCGCATGCCTTCGGTGATCAGGCAACCCCGCAACGTGCTATCGCTTGCGTACTGTTTCGCAGCCGCCAATAGCAGCGACGTCAGCGCGTGTGCGGGGGGGAGATCCGCAGCCAACAGCGTGTCCAGAGGGAGCGAGTTTTCCTCGGCGTAGCGATGCAATGCCCGCTCGAACAGCTCGGCCTTACTGCCATAGGCGGCGTAGAAGCTGGGAGGTTTGATGTCCATGGCCGCTGTCAGGTCGGACAGACTGACCGCGTCGAAGCCATGTTGATGAAACAGCGCCTGAGCGACGGCGATCCCTTGCTCGCGGTCGAAGGCGGCGCGGCGCTGTCGGTGTTTTTCGTTCATGGCCATCTCTCTGAATCGATACGCAGACTGTAGCGATCGCTACACGCTATATCAACCCCTATACATGCGGCCGATTCATTTAGCGATCGCTAAAAAGATTGTGGCCGAATCGGAATTTATGTAGTGTCCGCTACAAGACCATGACCGAGACACTCCCTATGCCATTCAAGAACAAAGTTGTCCTGATCACCGGAGGATCTTCGGGTCTGGGTTTCGCGATTGCGCAAGCGTTCGCCGGGCAAGGCGCCACGCTGATCATTACCGGACGCCGCAAGCCTGAACTCGACGATGCCGTGAATCGCCTCGGCAAGAATGCCTCATCCGTGCGCGCGGACATTTCTGACCCCGCCGATCTCGCCGGGTTGTTCGACCATATCCGCGCGGCTCATGGCCGTATCGATGTACTGATCGCCAATGCCGGGATAGGCGTGATGGAGCCTCTGGGCGCCATCACCGAATCAGGCTTCGACAGGGTTTTCTCAACCAACGTCAAAGGCACGACCTTCACTGTGCAGGGCGCGCTGCCCTTGATGGGCAAGCGAAGCAGTGTCGTCATTCTCGGATCGACCGCGTCGATCAATCCAGGCCCCGGTCTAGGTGCCTACGGAGCGACAAAGGCCGCGTTGCGGGCGCTGGTGCGCAGCTGGATTCTGGATATCAAAGGTTCAGGGGTACGCATCAATCTGCTCAGTCCTGGCCCGGTGAACACCCAGTCCCTGCGCGATGTGCTTGGCGAAAACGCACAGCAGGTCATCGACGACCTGAGCGAAAAAAGCACGCTCGGTCGGATCGGTGAGGCCCACGAGATAGGTCAGGCAGCACTGTTCCTGGCCAGCGATGCCTCAAGCTACATCAACGGCACCGAGTTATTCGCCGACGGTGGTGCCTCCCAGGTGTGAACGGGCAACGTGTGACTGCGTTGTGTAAATGACAGCGGGTATCCCCCCGCCCCATCGGCATCCATGGAGTGACGGGATGAGCGTTTTTGCAGGTTCAGAAATAGATCATGTGGGCATTGGCGTGTCCGATATCCTGCGCGCCAAAGCTTTCTACGAAACAGTGCTCAGGCCACTCGGGATTACCTTGATGAGGAGCATCGAGGCTGATCCTCCCTGTCCTGCGCCTCGGCGATTGGGCTTCGGCTCAAACGGTAAACCCTTTCTCTGGTTGCATGCTGCGACAGTTCCCAGTCAGGAGACGCACATAGCGCTCATCGCCTACAGCCGCGAGGCGGTCGATGCGTTTCACGCAGCAGGCATGGCCGCTGGCGGACGGGATAACGGGGCGCCGGGCATCAGGGCCCGTTACCACCCCAGTTATTACGCCGCTTATCTGCTGACACCTGACGGCGTGAATCTGGAAGCGGTCTGTCAGATACCCTCTTGATCTCGGCGCTGCATCCAGGCAGCGCTCGCCACCCCCTGACGGGCTGATCGCCTGCCCGGTGGCGTTTGCGTAATCGGTATCAGCCGCATCAGGGCTCAGGGCAAACTGACTGCAACCATTCCAGAAACGCCCGCAGATGCGCAGGTTTATCGGCATCGAGCGGCACCATCGCATGGTATTTCGAGCCCGGGACGCAGAGGGAAGGAAATGGCTGCGCGAGGCGACCGTTCGCGCACTCGATGGCCAATGTCGGAAAGGGCCCGATACCAAATCCCAAGCCGTCCATCACCGCTTGTAACGTGACGAAATAGTGATCGAAGCGAAGCATCCTGTTGGCCCTGAGCGCTGAATGATGGGTCGCGCGCGTCCACGCTTCCCAGTCGCCAGGCCGAGTCTCGGTGGTCAGCCACGTCTCTTCGGCCAATTGCTCGACGTCGATGATCCCTCGGCGTGCGAGGAGTGACGGGCTGGCAATGATCGTGTTGGTTTCGCTGAACAACGGGAGCACCTGGTACTGCCCCGCGTTCAAGGGTTCCCTCCGTATGGCGACGTCGAAACTTCCGCTCAGCATCGGCTGCGTGGACAGCACGGTCGAAACCCTCACGTCTATGCCAGGGCATCGCTCGGCGAACGCGTTTAAGTGCGGGATGAGCCAGCGCATTGCGAATGTCGCGGGCGCACTGACGCGGATAACCTTCAACTGTTGGCTCTTGCCGTAGCGTTCGGCCGCATCCGAGATGTGATCGAACGCAGCGCTGATCTCTCTCGCAAGCGCACGTGCGTGGGAAGACGCGACCATGCTCTGCCCCTCCCGCACAAAAAGTGGCTGGCCAAGCCAATCCTCAAGGACAGCGATCTGTCGGCTGACCGCCCCGTGGGTCAAATTGAGTTCTTTGGAAGCCGCGGTGTAGCTGCCCGCTCGAGCGGCGACCTCAAAGATTTTAAGCGCATGCAGAGGCGGCAGTTTCTGTCTCATGTGTGAGTCTCGCGCACAGGGCTCGATACTTTAATTCGATTGTGTGAGGAGGGCACGCATTTTACGGTGACTTCACGCATCTCTGAAACCTGAAGTGCGTTAAGGCGCAACGGTTATCCAGGCGCCCATTTAAAAAACCCACTATAGGCCTGACCATGACACAGACCATCACTGTCAATTCGCGAGATTATCGTCTGCCCACGACCCCAACTATCGTCATTTGCGTTGACGGGTGCGAGCAGGAATACATCAACCAGGCCATACAGTCCGGCCATGCTCCCTTTCTTGCCGAGCTGGTGAATTTCGGAACCGTATTGACGGGCGACTGCGTGATTCCGTCTTTCACGAATCCCAATAACTTGTCCATCGTGACGGGGGCACCGCCTTCGGTTCACGGGATCTGCGGCAATTTCTTCTTTGATCTGGACACACAAGAAGAAGTGCTCATGAACGATGCCAAATACTTGCGTGCACCGACTGTACTGGCCGAGATGGCGAAGGCCGGTCAGCGAGTGGCCGTCGTGACGGCAAAAGACAAGTTACGCAGTCTTCTCGGACACCGCTTGGAAGGCATTTGTTTTTCGGCTGAAAAAGCCGACCAGGTCAACCTTGAGGAGCACGGCATCGAAGGCATTGTGGGGCGGGTTGGCATGCCGGTGCCTTCGGTGTATAGCGCACAACTTTCAGAGTTCGTATTTGCGGCAGGGCTCGCCCTCTTGACCAAAGAACGGCCGGACTTCATGTACCTTTCCACCACTGACTACGTGCAGCATAAGCACGCACCTGGAACACCCGAAGCGAATCAGTTTTACGCAATGATGGACAGTTATTTCAAACGCTATCACGACGAAGGTGCGGTCGTTGCCATCACTGCCGATCATGGGATGAATGCAAAGACCGACGCCATTGGGCGACCCAATATTTTGTATTTGCAAGACCTGCTCGATGCACATTTCGGACCTGAAGAAGCGCGAGTACTCCTGCCCATCACTGACCCTTACGTCGTCCACCACGGCGCGCTGGGATCGTTCGCCACCGTGTATGTCAGAAATGACGACCGCCATGAAGCGATGGCAGCGTTTCTGTCTTCCATCGCCGGGGTTGAGCAAGTGCTGACACGTGCCCAAGCCTGCGAACGATTCGAACTGCCAGGGGACCGGATTGGCGATCTGGTGGTCGTGGGAGAGCGCCTGACCGTGCTGGGGACCGCTGCCGACAAACACGATTTGACAGGACTGACTGTACCGCTTCGTTCCCACGGCGGCGTATCCGAGCAGAAAGTACCGTTGATCTTCAATCGCCGCCTGACGGGACTCGTCAAAAAGGGACGTCTGCGCAACTTCGACATCATCGACCTCGCTTTGAACCACCTTGCGTAACAACACAAAAATGAGGGGCGCCGTCCGGATTGCAGGCCGCCCCTTCGCCTAAAAAAAGGTTAGCGCCGCGAATACGGCGCGCCGCCCGGAGACAGGCATGACAATAAAAACCGTTGATACCCTGGACTATTCCTCTTCAAGCCGCCGCGCAACTTACGACCGCTATAAATGGCGCGCCTTGATCGGCGTGACGTTCTGTTATTTGTTTTATTACACCGGGCGCCAGACATTGGGCTTCGCCGTGCCTGGCTTGCAGCATGATTATGGGTTGTCGAAGTACGAGATTGGCTGGATCAGCGCAACGATGTTGTGGTGCTACGCCAGCGGGCAGTTTATCAACGGTAATCTGGGGGACAAACTGGGCGGCAAACGCATGATGATCGCCGGCGTTATCTTGTCGCTTGCGGCGAACTGGTTATTCAGTTTTGGTCACTCTTTCTGGTTTTTCATGCTGGCCTGGGGCGCCAATGGTTACTTTCAATCCATGGGCTTTGCGCCAGGCAGTCGATTGTTGTCCAACTGGTGGGGACATCAGCATCGCGGTTTTGTATATGGCATCTATGTCGGCTTCTCAGGCTTCTCCTCTGTCCTCGCTTTTATATTGCCCATCATTATTTTGGGTGCGATGAATCTGGATTGGATCTGGATATTCAGACTGGCGCCGCTCACTATGTTAGTGGGCGCGCTGGTGCTGTGGCTATTCGTTTCCGAACGTCCCGAAGATACGGTGTCAGAACAGGCCGACGGCAGTCCTTCGAGCAACTTGTCCGTGGCACCGGAGGAAGCATTAAGCAGCGCCGACCGCTACGTCATGGTGTTGCGAAACTGGAAGCTCTACATCACGGGGTTGGCAATCGGCTTTCAGAATGCGGCGCGCTATGCATTGGTGGTCTGGGTGCCTGTCCACTTTCTGGGGCTTGACTGGAAAACGTCTTCAGCCGTCATCGACCCCAAATGGATAACGGTGGCGTTACCCGTCGGCATGGCCCTGGGCGCGCTGTCCAATAGCTGGATTTCCGATACCGTGTTCAATGGGCGCCGCTATCTGGCAATCGTCTCCTACATGGTGCTCGCGTCAATAACCGCCATCGTCATGATGTTCATCCCTCATGGCAGCGTGTTGGCCATTGCGTTGTTGTTCGCCTGCGGTTTCTTCGTCTTTGGCCCTGCCTCTTCGTTCTGGGCGCTTTGTCCTGATATTTTCGGCCGAAGCGCCGCTGGAACGGCTACCGGGGTACTCAACACCGCGTCCTATGTATTCGCTGGCATTGGTGAGCCGATCATCGGGCATCTGATCGATGCCAGTGGCGACACATCGATCATCTTTCCCATCGTGGCCGGGTTGTGCTCTGCGAGTGCGGTGTTGTCGCTCTTGATCAAACGCTAAATAACCACCGTGTCATCGAAAACATCGACCTTTTCCGGTGATATCCAGCGCCCTGGCGGCCACTTCGCACCCCGCAGGGCATAGGCCCTGCGGGGGGTCAGCGGATCACCCCGGTTCGCCCTCCGCCAAGGCCGCGATGAGGTGGGTGACCAGGGCGCGCACCTTGGCAGAGGGTTTCGGGCCGGAAGGAAAGACGGCAAACGCCTTCAATGGCTCGATGTCATAGTCCGGCAACAACTGCACGAGACGGCCTTCGCGCAGTGCTTTTTCGGCCATGATCGTGGTGACATTGGCGATGCCAAGGCCCGCCAGTGCAGCCGCCAGAATACCGGGCGCCGCATCGACCTTGAGTCTCCCGCGCAACATCACCACCTGCTCGACGCCCGCTTTGCACACCTTCAATGTGCTCTTCTCTGGAAAGCTTTGTTCGTGGAGAAGTGCGTCATGAAACGGCAGATCTTCAGGCGTCTGGGGCACCCCTCTGCTGGCCAGGTAGGAAGGCGACGCCACCAAAACCCGCGCCACGGAAGCCAGTTGGCGGGCGCCAAACGTGGAATCCTCAAGCGTGCCCATGCGGATTGCCACGTCGACTCCAGCGGCCACCAGATTCTGTCGCTCGTCCCGCATCGTGATTTCGACACGCAGATCGGGGTAGCGCGCCAGGAACGCTGGCAACGCGGGGATGATCGCACGGCTGCCATACACAATAGGCACTGCGACTCGGAGGGTGCCTCGGAGGGAGTCGATTCCACGCGCTGCATCTTCGGCGTCTTCCAGGTCGGCCGCCGCCTGACGCGCCCTCTCCAGAAACGCTACGCCCGCGTCAGTGAGTGCGACGTTACGGGTCGTGCGCAACAGCAATTTCACACCCAGCCGAGTCTCCAGGCCCGTGACGATACGAGAAGTGGACGGCTGCGACAGGCCAAGCTCCTGAGCGGCGCGGGAGAAACTTCCGGACTCGGCTATCCGCGTAAACACTTTGATCTCCAGCCAACGGTCAGTCATTCGTATTCCAAATAAGTGTTCTGCGAAACGACAGTATAATTTTGCCGGAAGAAAAAGTTTACCGTGGTCTCGTCAAGCCCTAGCGAGCTTTTGAACATTCCCCTTCCAACAGGCGAGAAGAAACCATGTCCATCAAAATCTACGGCGATCCTGGCTCCGGTAGCCTTCGCCGCGTGACCACCGCAGCCGCGATCATGAACCTCGACATCGAGCGTATTAATATCGACTTGTTCAAGGGGGAAAGTCATACCCCGGAATTTCTGAAGCTCAATCCGCACGGGCTCACGCCCGTCCTCCAGGACGGGGATACCGTTATCTGGGAAGCGTCGGCCATCAATCTCTACCTGGCCGAGAAAACAAACGCCAAGCTGCTGGGAGAAACGCAGGCGGACAGGCTCCAGGTGCTGCAATGGATGTTCTGGGCAGGAGAACAGTGGCGGGTATTCTCCACGCTTCTGTTCAACGAGTGGGCAGGTGCGACGTTCATGGGCAAACCAAAAACCGACGCCATCGTCGAATTGGCGATGACGAATATCCGTAATGCCGCACGCGTCCTGGACGCTCACCTCGCGACCCGGAATTTCATCGTCGGCGACGCCCTGACCCTGGCGGACATCGACATCGCAGCGCCCTTCTCGCAGTACACACGTACCGGCGCACCGTTTGAAACATTTCCAAATCTGCTGCGCTGGCAACAACGTCTGCTCGAAACCGTACCGGCCTGGGCTGCAACCCGTGACGAGGTAGAAGCCAGAATGGCGGGTGTGCTCAGCCCCGATACCTGAGTGTCGCACGGGTAAGTCGTAGCAAACCGCGACATCCCGGCCCGCCCACTCGGCTGTGACGCGCCGCTGGCCGTTTGATGAAGATTCTGGCCAGCGGCGATCTGCAGGTTATTACATCCTCGGTTGCCATCACGCAGACCTCGCCCGGCAAGTCAGCGATCGTACTCAATTCGCGCCGCGCGCTTGAAATTCAGACGGTGTCATTCCCATCACTTTGATGAACGCCGCACTGAACGCCGCGACGCTGGCATAACCGGTCCGGTGAGCGACCTGCTTGATCATCGTCCTGTCTGCATTGAGCATTTCCAGTGCCGCCAGTATGCGCGCACGCTGCCGCCATTTCTTGAAGGTGATGTCGGTCTCTGCCACGAACAACCTGGCAATCGTTCGAGCCGAGGAGCCTGCCGCAACCGCCAGTTCGTCGATATCTCTGATGCCTTGGATGTCCTCAAGCGCGAGCTCAGCCACACGGCGTGCCCGCGGGTCGATCGGCATCGGGATGAAGGTCGTTGCATCGCCCGCTTCCGGCAATTCCAATAAGGCGATATGGGATAGCAAGTCGAGTCGCTGAGCCGTGAGATTGGGCTGGAACATCGCCAGGATGGCTTCACGCAAAAGCGCATTGACCTCGATCACGAATTCTTTCTGCAAAGCTGCCTCACCGCACTGTCTGACGATCCTGGAGGGCTCAACGAAGAAGGTCCTCATCTCGATGTCAGCCAAGACATCGATCGCGTGTTCGCGAAAAGCCGGCAGCCATACCGCTCGCTGCGGTGGAACAAGCCAGCGTCTGGTACGCGTCGTGACCTGCATCAGGCCTTGGTAAGCGTAAAGCAGCTGCCCTTGCCGATGGACGTGATCACCCAGCCGGGTTCCCCGTCGATAACTGCGAGACAGCAGCGACACCTCAGCCGTAACCGTTGAACAGGGGTCGAAGTCATTTGGCATTTCCGCGATATTCCTTGGCCGCACATCGATAACCAGTCAGATTACGCTAGCAGCTGTCTGTTATCGAAGAAAGCCTTCTGCCATGAACACTCGCACGTCTGTAGATCCTCTGACCCCTTCCGAAACCCCGCCCACGCGACTTGCGCTGCGGCTATTGGCAATCGCCTTGTGTGGGTTTTGCCCCTTTCTGGCGGTGTACGTCACGCAACCCTTGCTGCCCTTGTTGGCACACGCCTTTTCGGCATCCGTCGGTGCCGTGAGCATTACGGTCACCGCCACCACGCTGGCAGTGGCCTTGACGGCGCCCATCATCGGACTCATTGCCGATGCCCTCGGCCGCAAACGGGTCATTGTGGTAGCCATTTTTGGGTTGGCCATCCCCATGGCGCTCGCAGCCACTTCCAGCACGTTGAATCAACTCATTGTCTGGCGATTTCTCCAGGGCTTGTTCATCCCTGGCATTTTCTCGGTCGCACTTGCCTACCTGGGAGAAGAGTGGAAGGGGCCGAATTCGGGTCTCGCGACATCTGCGTACATTGCAGGAAACGTGCTCGGCAGCGTGTCAGGACGGGTCGTTGCAGGTTTCGTCGCAACCTGGACTGACTGGCACTACGCTTTCGTCGCTCAGTCAGTGCTCCTGGTTTTAGGAGGATTTGCGGTGTGGGCACTCCTGCCCCCGTCGCAGAATTTTGTGGCGCAACGTCATTTCGGGCAAGGCATCCGGGCGATGCTGGGCCATTTCAAAAATCTTCCGCTCATCGCTGTATGGGCCATCGGTTTCAACACCCTGTTCGTCTTCGTCGCGGTGTTTACCTTCATCACTTTTCACCTGGCCAGTGCGCCGTTCAATCTCACCACTGTGCAGTTGGGGTCCATGTTTTTGCTGAACCTGTTTGGCGCCGTTGCGACGCCGTTCGCGGGCAGATGGATCGACAAGATCGGCTCCCGAACAGTGCTGATCATTGCCTTGACGAGCAGCGCGGTGGGCCTTCTGCTGACACTGACCCCCTACCTTCTGTTGACCTTTGTGGGCCTGGCGCTCATCTCGATGGGCGTGTTCGTCGGCAACTCCGCTGCGAGTACCCACCTGGGCAAAGTCGCCGCGAAGGCCAAGTCCTCAGCGGCAGGATTATACGTCTGCGCCTACTACGCCGGCGGCAGCGTGGGCGCCTACGTTCCGGGTTTCGCTTACGCCAGGGGTGGCTGGCCCGCGTGCGTCATCCTCATTCTCTTGGTCATGGCCATCAGTGCCGTGATCGCCCTGCGCTTCTGGGCGCGTCAGGAGGCCTGAGATGAGCCGTGCAAAAACAGATCATCCCGCTCCGCTGACATTTGTGCTTGTGCATGGCGCGTGGCACGGCGGTTGGTGTTGGGAAAGTGTGGTTCACCAGCTGCGCGCACGGGGCCATCAGGCTTATGCGCCAACGCTGACCGGGTTAGGTGAGCGTTCGCATCTGTTGAATGCGGAAGTTGGACTGGAAACCCACATACAAGACGTTATGAACGTCATCGAATACGAAGGTCTGACGGACGTTATCCTGGTCGGGCACAGCTACGGCGGAGTCCCTGCCATGGGTGCTGCCAGTCGATGCTTCAACGCCCTTCGCTGTCTTGTGATGCTCGATGCATTGGTGTTGGATCATGGTGAGAACGTTTTCTCCCACCTACCGCCCTCTCGGGTGAGCGCTCATTTGACCAACGCCCTCAGATTCGGCCAGGGCCATTCGATACCGGTCCCGGCTGCGGAATCCTTCGGTGTGGCACTGCACGATCATAAGGCGTTGATCGAAGCACGCTGCACGCCCCATCCGCTGAAAACCTATGAGGACTCGCTGGTAGCGCCAAACGCTTCGGGAATGAATGTACCCAAGGTATACGTGTACTGCTCGGCGCCCTCTTACGAACCGCTTGCACGGAGCCGGGCGCGTGTCCAGGCGCGGCCAGATTGGGCATGGACCGAACTTGCGACAGGTCACAACGCGATGATGAGCGCGCCAGATCTATTGGTTCAAACGCTGCTGGACCTTGCGGCCGGGCGCACGAAAAATCAGCCTGATGTGGAACCACCCAGCTGGCTTGAACCTGCCTTCAACTACACACTGCCATGACTGATTGACAGGGGTGAGGCTGCGTCAGCCGTGAGCATTCACGACACCCGCCTCTTACAGGATGCGGGCCAAGCCTTGGCGAGCCAGTTGCCCGAAGACGACGATATTCCCATCGCGATCGTGGCCTGACTGATGACAGGCCGTCATGACTGCGATGACCGTTGAGGCGTCGTTGCTCAACAACGCGGCTGCTACTTTCTCCTCCTCGTTTGCGCCCGTCTTCCTGACTGGGCGTTACCAAGGAGAACATGATGAGCACTCAACCTGCCGCCTTGATCATCGGGGCTTCACGCGGACTTGGCCTGGCCCTCGCAGAAGAATATCTGTCTCGGGGATGGCACGTCGTCGCAACCACCCGTCGTCCATCTGAAGGCCTCAACGACCTCGAAAAACGCTTCGGCGCTTCCCTCGAAATCGAACAGGTCGATGTCGTGGATCTCGACGCCGTTCAGGCGCTGCATCGTCGTCAACAAGGTCGAACCTTGGACGTGTTGTTCGTCAACGCCGGTATCTGCAAAGCCAATGCGCTGACGCCGTTGCAGGTGTCAGAAAAAGACTATCTGGACATGCTGTTGACCAACGCATTGAGCCCCATGCGCGTCATCGAGATCTTCCATGACAGCGTCAAACCCAACGGCGTCCTCGCGGTGATGTCTTCTGAATTGGGCAGCATCACGCAAAGTACCGGCTTTTGGGAGCTCTACAGCTCCAGCAAGGCAGCACTGAACATGCTGATGAAGAGCTTCCATGCGCGTCACGCACACGACAGCCGCGCACTTCTTCTGGTTGCCCCAGGTTGGGTTCGCACGGACATGGGCACCCAGAGCGCATCGTTGGAGGTGTCGGAGAGCATCCCTCTGGTCGTGGACGTCGTCGCCCGAAACGCAGGTAAACCCGGCCTTCGCTTCACCGACCGCCATGGGACCGAGTTGCCCTGGTAAGTGAACCCCAATCGCCGACTGCGGGTTCAGGAGCCGCCCTGCACTCAGGACAACGTTATTGGCCCGTCACTTTATCGGCGAGCGCCGCAAGCTTGCGGTCCAGCACGGCAGCGGCCTCATGAAGCGGCGGGTTGGCGTCCACCACTATCAGCGACGACGGCTTCACATAGAGCAGACTGCTGGTGTTGCCAGGCTCTTCGAGCAGCAACATCTCGACCGGGGCAAACAGTCCTGCTTGGGAGTCGTGTTTGAGCATCGTGATCGCGATCAACGGATTACCCAGGATCACCCTGACCGCTCGGCGGGAAAGCCCTGCCTTGCGCGTCCAGGCGCCGTGGTCGACGAGACCGAACAGCATGAAACCACTCGGCCCTTCGAGCTGTTGAAGATGATCGCGAAAAGCCTCCCACGTCTCGTGGCGTGCGGTTATTTCTTCCATGTTCACCGGCGTGTGGCCGATGTCTTCAAGAAGCGAATGGAGCACAGACTCGACCGCTCTGGAGGACGTCAATCGTACGCGTGTACCTTGGAACGGCTGTTCGGTGGTGTGCATGGAACGCTCCCGAAAATGAATGTGGTATTGGTAGAGATTACAGTCCTCATATAGAGTTCAATGCGTCGGGTTCAGGAGTTCTGTCTTGTCTGCGGCTTAGCGGGTGAAGAGGGATAAACAGCGCATCGCTATCCTTTCCGCGCTTTACCCCATCCGGCCCAGCCGCTAATGTGGCGCCACCGCAGTCAAAGCTTCGCCAAACGATCCCAAGGACGGCTTCAGCAAGTATCTCAGCGTCCTGAATGCTGCCCGCCCTCTCCGATCATGGTTGCCTCCTGGGCAAGCTCGCTCTGCATCCGCCTTTTACCTATCTCAATGGAATCGGATCAGGCTGAAGAGCAAATCATCCAGCAAGTTGCCGAGAAACAGAGCCAACACGCCGAACGCATCACCCAGGAGGGAGACACGACGCTTCGCGAGAAACTGCTCTACCTCGACCTGCACATCATCCGTCCGGCCCTCCCCGATACACCGGACAACCGACGCTTGCTCCGCCCTGCGATGCTTGAGGCCCTGCTGGAGTTCAAACCGGCCGACCGAAGCGAATTTCAACAGCGGCTGCCGGGCTACCTTCGAGAAGGCACCGACCCTGTCGAGGAGCGGTTTATCGACGATGTACTCACGCTTATCGGGGACTATGCATAACGGCCCACCGATATTCTGATCGCGGCTCACCGAATGAGCGGGCTGACCGGGATTCTCCGGCCCTTGCACACGAACCGCGCTTACCCTACCCGCAAATGCTCTGACAAGTGGTTGAGCACTAGCCGGGTTCGCGCCGACATCTTTTGCCCCAGAGGGATCAACGCGTGAATAGGCATTCCCGGCGTGTCGCACCCCGGGAGCAGGTGCACCAGCCGCCCTTCCCGGACGTAGGGGGCGGCCATCCGGTCGAGGACTTGCCCCACCCCAAGCCCCTGGACCATCGCGTCAATCATCACTTGCGTGTCAGACATGATGATGGCGGGCTCGGGTTTGATGTCTTTAACCTGATCGCCATCCAGAACGGTCCACGGCCTGAGTCGGCCGTTCCGGCCTTTGAAAATGATTGCCGAGTGATGGGTGAGTTGTTCAACCGAATCGAGTGGGCCCTTGCGCGTCAGATATGCCGGAGCGGCGTAAATCCCGAAATGCGTGTCGCAAAGCTTGCGCACGGTCATCTCGCTGTCAGCGGGCAATTCACCAATGCGAACCACGATGTCCCAGCCGTCGGCAACCGGGTCGGACACTTGGTCGGTGATCGCCAGCTCCAGAGTCAGCCCCGGATAACGCTCCCCCAGCGCAACAAAAGACGGTAGCAACAATCGCCCGAAACTGGCCGGAAGATTGAGCCTCACGCGGCCTACCGGTTCAGTCCTTCGAATAGCCAACGCATGCTCGACTTCCTGAAAACTGTCTAGCGCGATCAACGCGCCCCTCAGGTACGTCTCTCCATCATCCGTTAGGCGTATCGCCCGCGTGGTGCGTTGAAACAGCTGCGTGCCCAGGCGGTTTTCCAGCCGTTGCACGGCTTTGCCCACATTCGATTTGTCCGTGCCGAGCGCGTCGGCGGCCCGGGTAAAACTGCCGGCCTGAGCCACTGCCGTGAACGTCACGATGTCGGCGAGTGAAAGATCACTGCGCTTGCTCATTGTCGCCTCCGTCGCCACGGAGAAACTCGTTTGGCGTCGTTTATCGCCCTATACGCCATCTTTATCATTCAGAAACTACCTATAAGGAACAAAGCATGTTGACGCAGGCGATCAATACCATCCACATACGCTCGCTGCCCGAGCGAAGCGATGAGTTGGGCAAGGCCCTGCTGTTGGCAGGCGAGAACGTCAAACGGCTGCCAGGCTGCGTGCTGTATCAAGTCGCCCGAAGCCACTTCAATCCGCACTTATGGATCATCACCGGGCACTGGAAATCGGTGTACGAAATGCGGGCCTCGTTCCATCACCCTGCCGGTGAATACTTCATCTCGCTGATCAAACTCGAGAGCGTGTTTTCCATGGAGTTCAACAGTTATGTGATCGAATCCTTCGGACGTGCCGTCTGATGGCGATCGACGAGACGCGTTTCCGGAATGTCGACCTGAATCTCATGCTCACCTTTTCAGTGCTCTACCGGGAGCGCAGCGTCACCCATACCGCGATGCGGCTAGAAGTCGGCCAGCCGGCGGTCAGTAACTCCCTGGCAAAACTGAGGCAGCATTTCAACGACCCACTGTTCATTCGCGCGGGCCGCAAGATGCGCCCCACCTCGGGCGCTGACGCGATTGCCGCCGTCCTCCTGCCCGCGATGCACAGCATCGAATCCCTGCTCTCCCCTTCGTGCCTGACAAGACGCTCACGAACACCTGACTGACGGGGCGTGATTGTGCGAAAGCCAGACGCCCTGTACCAACAATCCTTTCTTGTATGAGATACAAAGAAACCCAGGCCCGCGATGTGCAGCGCGCCTGGGTTTTTGTCATGCCGGACGGGGTGGTTGACTAATCGGCGATCGCCATGGTCTCTCCCGGCGCGTCCCAGCCCCCGCCCAAGGCCCGGATCAGATTGACCGTCGCCGTCGCCCGGCCTCCTTGTAACTGAATAGCACTGCGCCTGGACTGCAACGCCGTGCGCTCCGCGTCGAGCACCGACAGGTAGATGACGTCCCCTTCGTCGTATTGCGTGCGCGCAATCGTGGCCGCGCGCTGAGAAGCGTCGACCGCGCGGGCCTGCTCCACGGCTTGCTCACGCAAGATCCGCAGTTCCGAGAGATTGTCCTCGACCTCCTGGAACGCCAGCAGCACCTGCTCACGATATCGCGCCACGTCTTCTTCGTAGACCGCTTTGGCCACCGCAAGATTGCCCTTGCGAAAGCCACCATCGAACAGAGGCATGTTCAATGCTGTTCCCACCAATGGCCCCAGCAGGAACGTGCGGCTGCTCCAGTTGAACAGGTTGCTCAAGGACCCTGACTCCAAGCCTGCGGCGGCCGTCAACGTGAGCGACGGAAAAAACGCCGCGTTGGCCATGCCGATGCGCGCGTTGGCTGCCGCCATGGTGCGTTCAGCGGCTGCAATGTCGGGGCGACGCTCCAACAGTGAAGAGGGCAAGCTGGCAGGGACCTCGACCTGGATGTCCTTAAGCGGCTGAGCCGGGATCGAGAACTGTGAAGGCGTCTTGCCCAGTAACAGGGCCAAGCGATGTTCTGACACAGCGCGCAACCGTTGGGCCGACATCGCGTCGGATCGCGTGGTCGCCAGTTCCGCCTTGGCGCGAGCCACATCCAGCTCGCCGATATCGCCCATCGCAAACCGATGCTCGATGAGTGCCAGCGCTTGTTCGCGCAAGGTCACGGCGCCAGCAAATACTTCCAGCTCGGCATCCAGTTGACGCAACGCAAAATAATGCTGTGCCACGTCCGCCTGCACACTCAGCAACACGGAGCGAAGCAGGGCCATTCCTCGCTCCGTATCGGCATTGGCGGCTGCAACCGACGCGGAGACACGGCCAAACAGGTCGACTTCGTACGAAGCCCCTGCCTGAGCGCGCCAGAATGTCTGTAGCAGTCCTCCGCCTGTCTCGGGTTGAGTCTCGGACGACAGCCGTTGCCGAGAGGGCCCTATCCCGCCGCTAAGGGTGGGAAACCGATCCGCATTGGCCATCTGACCGAAACCTCTGGCTTGTTTGAGACGTGCCACGGCGGCCAGCAGGTTCTGATTTTGCAGTTGCGCTTCTTCCTCCAACTTATCCAGCAACGGGTCGTCAAAGACTTTCCACCACTGCCCCCTGGCGACCTCCTCGGAAGGCTGCGCCCTCTTCCACTCGCCCGCTTCAGGGTCCGGCAATGCGGACGTTTCCTTGAACGATGGGGGCAGCACCATCTCAGGCTTCAGGTAGTCAGGGGTTTGCGCGCAGCCTGCGAGCATCAGCGTGGACAACAGCCACATCGCATTCACGTTCGGTTTATTGATCGACTGTTTTCTCATTCCGCCACTCACTTCGAATACTCGGGAGACGCTGCGCGCACAAGGGACCGCTCGTCGTGGTGCGGGTGCCCGGCGGCCACGCTTTGAAGGTTTGGGTGCATGCCATGTTTATCGACCAGATGCTCGACCCCGGACAGCTTGCGCAACAGCACGTAGAAAACCGGCGTGAGCATGAGCCCGAACAAGGTCACCCCCAGCATGCCGAAGAACACGGCGATACCCATCGCGGCTCGCATTTCGGCCCCTGCACCGGAAGAAAACACCAACGGAACGACACCCATGATGAAGGCGATGGACGTCATCAGAATGGGCCGCAATCGCAGACGACTCGCTTCCACGGCGGCTTGCACGATGCTGCGCCCTTGCATCTCCAACTCCCTCGCGAACTCCACGATGAGGATCGCGTTTTTCACCGACAGCCCCACCAGCACCATCAGACCGATCTGGGTAAAAATGTTGTTGTCGCCGTCGGTCAGCCATACCCCGACCAGGGCGGACAGCAGGCTCATGGGCACGATCAGAATGATCGCCAACGGCAAGGTGAGGCTTTCGTAGAGCGCGGCCAGCACCAGAAACACCAGAATCAGACTGATCGGGAATACCCACAGCGATGCATTGCCCACCAGCACCTGTTGGTACGTCAGGTCTGTCCACTCAAAGCGAATGCCTCGCGGCAAGACTTCGTTGGCGATGCGTTCCACTGCCGCCTGCGCCTGATCGGAGGAGTAGCCCGGCGCAGGTCCGCCATTGATATCGGCCGCGGGAAAACCGTTGTAACGCACGACCGACTCCGGACCATAGGTCGTGGTCACTCTGATGAGAGAAGACAGCGGCACCATTTCGCCCGCCCCATTGCGCACTTTCAGCAGACCGATATCGGCAGCCGTGGCACGGAACGGCGCGTCGGCCTGCGCCCTCACCTGATAGACCCGCCCGAATTTGTTGAAGTCGTTGATGTAGGTGGAGCCCAGGTAGATCTGCAGCGTCTCGAACACATCGGTCACAGACACCCCCAATTGCTTGGCCTTCATCCGATCGAGTTCAACGTTCAGCTGTGGCACGTTGATCTGGAACGTCGAGAACGCCGGCCCCAGCTCAGGCGCCTCGGCAGCCTTGGCCAGAAACGCCTGAGTGGCCGCATTCAACGCCTCGTAGCCCAACGAACCACGGTCTTCGAGCTGCAATTTGAATCCGCCCAAGGTCCCCAGCCCCAAGACGGGTGGTGGAGGAAACGCGGCGACACTGGCCTCTTTGATCTTGCCGTAGCGGGCGTTCAATGCCGTCACGATATCCGCCGTCGATTCACCCTCTCCCCGTTGCCGCGAAGGCTTGAGGATCATGAAAATCAAACCCGCGCTGGAGGAATGCGTAAAGCCGTTGATCGACATGCCAGGGTATTGAACGGCCCGTTCTACGCCTGGCAGTTTCAAGGCGATGTCGGCCATTTCCCGCACGACCTGCTCGGTGCGCTCCATCGATGCCCCATTGGGCAGTTGAGCAACCGCCAGCACGTAATCCTTGTCCTGCTGCGGTACGAACCCACCGGGCACGACCTTGCCCATGTACACCGCCCCTGCGGCCAGTAGACCGTAAAGGGCGAGCATCACGACCTTGCGATTGATCATGCGGCCCACGCCGCGCCCGTAAGCCTCGGACCCGCGATTGAACAACCCGTTGAAGCCATCGAAAAAGCGCCCGAACAGGCGATCCATGATCCGGGTCAGCCAGTCTTTGGGGGCGCCGTGTCCCTTCAACAAAATCGCTGCCAGCGCGGGCGAAAGGGTCAGTGAGTTGAACGCGGAGATGACCGTGGAAATGGCAATCGTCATCGCGAACTGTTGGTAGAACTGGCCCGTCAGTCCGGACATGAACGCCAGCGGCACGAACACGGCCACCAGCGTCAGTGCGATGGCGATGATCGGACCACTGACTTCCTGCATGGCTTTGTACGTCGCATCGCGGGGCGAAAGGCCGGCTTCGATGTTGCGCTCGACGTTCTCGACCACGACGATGGCGTCATCAACCACGATGCCGATCGCCAACACCATACCGAACAGTGACAGCGCATTGATGGTGAATCCGAAGGCGAGTAACAGGGCGAACGTCCCGATGATCGAGACCGGCACCGCTAGCAAAGGGATGAGCGAGGCGCGCCAGGTTTGCAGGAAGACAATGACCACCAGCACCACCAACGCGATGGCCTCGAGCAAGGTCATGATCACCGCGTTGATGCTTTCCTGGACGAACTGACTGGGGTCGTAGGCAATCCGGTAATCCATGTCCTCGGGCATGTCCGCGCGCAACTCAGCCATGGCGGCGCGCACGTCTTTGGAAATCTGCAGCGAGTTGGCGTTGGGCTGCTGGAAGATCACCACCTGAGCCGACTGCTCATTGTCGAGCAATGAACGAAGGCCGTATTCGGCAGCGCCCATCTCGACCCGCGCCACATCCGAGAGGCGCGTGATCGCGCCGCCGGGGGATGACTTCAAGATGATGTCGAGGAACTCTTGCTCGGTTTTCAACCGCCCCTGGGCGTCGATGGTCAGCTGCTGCGGAACGTTGGCGATCATGGGGGAACCGCCGACCATGCCCGCTGCCACTTGAACGTTTTGCTCACGGATGGCGTTCACCACATCGGAAGCAGTCATGTCCAGCCGCGCAATCTTTTGCGGGTCCAGCCAGACGCGCATCGCGTAATCGCCACCGCCCCAGAGCCGCGCCTCGCCCACGCCGGGAATCCGCGCCAGGCGATCGCGCACGTTGATCAACAGGTAATTGCGCAGGTAAGCCCGGTCGTAGCGACGGTCGGGTGACACCAGGTTCACCGCAATGGTGAGCGTCGGCGAGGACTTGATCGAGGTCACCCCCAGGCGCTGGACGTCCTCGGGCAGACGCGGCAACGCCTGCGCCACGCGGGTTTGCACCAGTTGCTGCGCCAGGTCAGGGTTGGTCCCGAGCTTGAATGTCACGGTGGTGGTCATCTGGCCGTCGCTGGTCGCCTGCGACTGCATATAAAGCATGTCCTCGACACCATTGATCTGCTCTTCGATCGGAGAGGCAACGGTTTCGGCAATGACCTTCGAACTGGCGCCCGGGTATTGCGCATGCACCAGCACAGAAGGCGGCACCACTTCGGGGTATTCGGCGGACGGCAGCCTGGCCAGCGCGATCAGCCCGGTGAGCACCACCAGCACGGACAACACACCGGCGAAGATCGGCCGGTCGATAAAAAATCTCGAGATGTTCATGAAAGAATCCGTCGCTTAGGCTGCAGGCTTGATGGAAGGGCTCAGATTCGCCATGTCGACGGTTTGAACACTGACCTTTTCCTGGGGCCGCACGCGCTGCACGCCGTTGACGATGATCCGTTCACCCGGCTGAAGCCCGCTTAGAACGATGCGCAATCCGTCGTGGAGGTTGCCCAGTTCGACCTGCCGATACTGCGCCCGCTCTTGCTCATCGACGACCAGCACGTACTTGCGGGTCTGATCGGTCCCCACCGCCGCATCGTTGATCAACACCCGATCGTGGGCTCGGCCTGCCGACACCTGAATGCGCGCATAGAGGCCCGGCAACAGCGCACCATCGAGGTTATCGAAGCGGGCGCGCACGCGGATGGTGCCGGAGCCGCTGTTCATCTGGTTGTCGACAGAATCGATCACGCCGCTGCGGGAATAACCGGTCTCGTTCGCCAAACCGAGGGACACTGGCACCGGAGCACCCGATGAACAACACAGGTACGCCAGGTAGGTCTGCTCGTCGACGTCGAACGCCGCATAAATCGGTGACACCGAAACCAGCGTCGTCAGCACCGGAGCAGAGGCGCCACTGGCTACGGTATTGCCCACGGTCAGTTCCGCCCGCGACACCCGCCCCGCCACCGGTGCTTTCACACGCGTATAGCCAAGATTGATGTTGGCGGCGTCCAGTGCCGCCGTCGCGGTCTTGACGTTCGCCTGTGTCTCGCGCAACGCGTTGACCTTCTCGTCCAGGTCCCGTTTGGAGATGGCGTTGCTTGCAATGAGCCTCTCTGCGCGTGCCGCATCGGAGGATGCGAATGCCACGCGAGCCTGGGAGGCGGCGAGGACACCCGCCGCACGGTCCACTTCGGCCTGATACGGCTTGGGGTCGATGCTGAACAGCACGTCGCCCCGCTTCACCAGACTGCCGTCTTTGAAATGCACACCGACGAGGGTCCCGGACACCAGCGGCCGAATCGCAATGTCCTCGATAGCCTGTAGTCGGCCGGAATACCCCTGACGCTCCGTAACCGGCTGCGCGTTGACCACCGCCACACCCACTTCCGTGGCCTGGACCGCGCCTGCCGCTTCGGCAAAACCGATCACCCCGTGAGGCGTTCTCTGCGACGAGCCCACACCCAACCCGCCACCCACGATTAACACGGCCGTCACTGCCACACCCCACCGCCTGCGATTCGCTGACATCGTCATATTTTCCACTGTCCGGATTTGAAGCCTGAGGGCCTAGCGCCCTGGCTGTGTTGTTCCCCGCTGATGCCAAGGGAACCGAGGGCGGCCATTGTGGGAGGGGGCAGTGGATTGATAAACGACGCGTGCGGACACTGATTGTGGCGTTTGCCGCCACTATCACGACCTTGACTCGCACCGCCTGCTCAGGAAGACAGCAACCCGACGAGCCAGTTGATCAGCGGATTCGAATTGGAGCGAGGGTGCCACGCCGCAATGAGTTGATAGCCAGGCGGGCAAGCATCATCCTCCAGCCGCAGCGCCACGAGGCCGGGGGATGGCAGTAAGCGCGAGGGAAGGAACGCGACCGCGTTCGCGGTGCTGACCATCGACGGCACCAGCAGAAAATGCGGGACCGACAGAATCACCTCACGCGTGAGGCCACGGGCCTGGAACCAGCCATCGGCGGAACCGATGAGATTAGCCCGCGCCGGGGATACCACGACATGGGGTTGTCGAGCCAATGTCGACAGGCTGATGCGCCCTTTTGCGAGGGGTGAGCCCGCCCCTGCGACACAGACGTAGTGCTCGTCGAACAGCGTTTGCCGGGAGAAATGCGCCGGAACGTAATCATTCAAAGAAATGACCAGATCGATTTCGCCGCTCGCCATCTTGTTGGCCACCGCATCGACCAGCATTTCGCTGAGGATCAGCTTCAGACCGGGCGCCTGTTGCCGGATCTGAGCCAGCTTGGGCGCAATGACGACTTGATGGGCGTAATCCGACGCCGAGACGTTCAATGTGCCGACCACTTGAGCGGGATCGAACGGAGCGCGCTCTACCAGCCGCTCGAGTGCCGCAAGAATGTCATCCACTTCGCCGCGCAGTTCGAGCGCCAGTGCCGTGGGCATCACACCTCGGCCGGTGCGGGCAAACAATGGATCGCTGAAGACCTCACGCAACGTCGTCAGGTTGGCGCTGACCGCCTGCTGCGTCAGCCCCATCTGGTCAGCAACGGCACTCAGGTTTCGCGTCTTGATCAACGCAGCGAAGATGCGCAGTTGCCTGACGCCCAGCCGGGATACCTTGTTCATATTTGTATCTCATACAAAAAACGATTGTTTGTAGTTGTATCACGGCAATCCTAGTCTGCGCTGCATCACGTCTCGACCGAGATTCGGGCAGCGCCCTGCCGCCGAGGTGCTTCTGGCGTCGGGCGAACATGTCGTCCCGCGATCTCCGATCAGAGCCTCGTGAACCCCAAATGCTTCATCCATACCGTTCTTCAATCTCACTCGAGGTAAGCCCCATGGATAAACAGGCACTTCATGCATTGCTGCCGACCCTGAGAGCCGACATTCATTGGCCCGAGGCCTACCATCCGAGGAACGCACCACTGTGCGCTCGCAATGAGAAGGTGATCCCGGCGCCAGTGTCCAAGGTATGGGCATGGCTCACCTATGCCCGGCGTTGGCCCCAGTGGTACGCCAACGCTCAGGACGTGGAATTTGTCATCTGGCCCGGCCCTGCGCTGAAGGCGGGCTCTGTCTTCAAATGGTCGACGTTCGGGTTCCGCCTCACCTCCACCGTTCATGATTTCGAATTCGAAAAACGTTTGGGATGGGTCGCACGTGCCGAAGGGGTCATGGCTTATCACACCTGGTATTTGCACCCGCTTTCCGCGACTCAGACCTTGGTCATCACCGATGAAACGCAGATCAGCACGCTGGGGATCTGGGCCACCGACCGCTTCACGCAGGGCCTCATCGATCAGCACGAAATATGGCTGGAGGCACTGAGCCAAAAGGCCCAGTCAGGGCTGTCGCCGGATGATGACGATGACAGTTCACCGGATACAGCCCTGATGTATTCGTGACAGGCGTACGCGGAACTTTCGCCGCTCCCACCCCCGGTGGCACCTCGCTGCACCCGACACACTATCGACTCTTGTAAAGGTGATGAAATGCCCAGTGCCGTCGGAACTTCGCTTGGCGCCGTGTCCATTAAAATGGCCAGTGCAACGACGCGTGCAAGTTCATCGTTTACCACGCAACAGGTATTAAGAGAGATCGGAAAGAAGGAGGGTGTTCTGGACACCGCTGCGCTGGAGAAGTTGGGGCTAGGCGCCAGCTTTTCGCAATTCGATATCAGCGCCGTCACACCTGTCGAATTAGGTTTGATCAGCAAAAATCTTTATGCGTTGGGCTTGATCGATAAAATCACCGCCAATTTGATGGTCGCGGCAGGAACGCACCTCGATGCACTTGGCAATCAGACACGGCCGAACGAGAAAATGAATGCACTCGATTACTTTGCCGCACGAATCTCGAGCCTGCGCACCGCGACGTCAGGCCTTGATGAATACGGTTTTCATGTCGTGCCGGACTACATCAAAACCGTTCATGCACTGCAGAATCTCGACGACTTCGCCCGAATACAAAACGCCAGACAACGTGCAACGTCCTCGCTTCAACAACAGGGCCAGGCTGCCAGCGCCCAACAGGGCAGTCTTCATATAAAGGTCTGACGCACCGCACGCTCGTCCCTGAACTTATGGCCACGTTTAGATCGGCTCACGTTAACGATCGTACTTACAGTGAGTTGAGCACGGCGTTTCGCGTTCAACCACGCACTTATTTAACAAGCTCTTTTTATAACGGTTGAACTCTTTCATTGGATTGATGGAGACAACATGCGTCGACTTCAGACCCGTCGATTGGCGGCGATCAACACGGTAATAACGCACTACCAACGGGCGGCTGAACTGTTCACATGTGACAGGGCGGCCGCCTCATTTATGTCAGGAGAAAAGAAGATGTCCACTCTTAACGGAAAACGAGCTTTGGTGACCGGCGCCAGTCGCGGCATCGGCAAGTCCATTGCCTTGGCGCTGGCTGCCGAAGGTGCGGATGTCGCCATTACCTACGAACGGTCCCGCGACAAAGCCGAAGCGCTGGTCGCAGAGATCAACGCAACCGGGCGCAAGGCCTTTGCGTTTCAGGCCAACAGTGCCGACCCACGAGCGGTGAAAGATTCGATCGACCAGGCCGTCGACGCACTGGGCGGGCTGGACATCTTGATCAACAACGCCGGGATCTTCCAGTACGGGCCATTGGAGGCGCTTGATCTGGCGACGCTGAACAGTGTCGTCGACATCAACATCAAGTCGGTGATCCTGGCCAGCCAGGCGGCACTGCCCCACTTACCCGACGGCGGCCGCATCATCAACCTTGGCAGCGTTCTGGCCGAGCGGGTGCCGATGGCCAACCTGAGCATCTATTCGATGAGCAAGGCGGCGCTGATTGCCTTCACCAAGGGACTGGCGCGGGACTTGGGGCCGCGTGGCATCACCGTCAACATCGTCCATCCCGGCCCGACCGACACCGACATGAACCCCGCCGACGGCGAAGGTTCCGACGCCATGCGTGATGCCATCGCGCTGGGTCGCTACGGCAAGACCGAAGACGTTGCAGCGATGGTGGCCTTTTTGAGCGGCTCCTCCGCCGGGCACATCACTGGCGCCGGATTTGCTGTCGACGGCGGCTACGGCGCCTAAGCCTGCCCGCCCTTGTAGAAGTGGCCGTGGATAAATCCTCCGGCTTCCTTGAAACAGGGGCGTTCCTCTTTCCTCTATCCTGAGCGACACAGGTCGCAGGAGCTTACGTGCAAGACACTTTTGCCGCACACAAGGCGAACGACCGAATGCCGCTCGCCGTCCTCGTCTTAACCCTGGCCACTTTCATTCTGGGCACCTGCGAGTTCGTGATGATGGGCTTACTGCCCGACATCGCCGCCGATCTGCAGGTCTCGGTGCCGAAGGCCGGATGGGTGGTCACCGCCTACGCGCTGGGCATCGCTATTGGCGGGCCGATCATGAGCCTCGTCACGTCACGGTTTTCCCGCAAGGGCTCGTTGATGGCCCTCATGGTTCTGTTCGTGATCGGCAACCTGCTTTGCGTGCTTGCGGCGAGCTATGTCTCACTGCTGGCGGCACGCGTCGTGACGTCCCTCGGGCAAGGTGCCTTTTTCGGCATTGGTGCGGTAATGGCCGCCAATCTCGTCCCGGAACATCGCAAAGCCACAGCCATTGCCACCATGTTTCTCGGCTTGACCCTGGCCACCATCGCAGGCGTTCCGATAGGCACGGCACTGGGGCAATGGGACGGCTGGCGAACTCCGTTCTGGGCCATTGCGGGCTTGGGCGTCATCGCCGTGATCGGTCTGTCGATGCTCATTCCAGCCAACGACAACGATGCAAAACCCGATCTACGGGCAGAACTGCGGGCGCTCAAGGATCCGCGCATATGGGCGACGCTGGGCGTGACCGCACTGTTCACAGGCTGCGCGTTTCCGTTGTTCACGTTCATCGCCCCCCTGTTGCGGGACGTCACGGGGCTCACCGGAGACGGCGTGACGCGAAGCCTTTTTCTGGTCGGCGTCGGCATGACCGTGGGTAGCCTGCTCGGAGGAAAGTTGGCCGACTGGAACGTCAATCGTGCTCTGATTCTGATCGCGGTCGCCATTTCGGTGGTTTCGCTGACGCTGCGATGGAGCAGCCCGTACTGGCTGTTATCGCAACTCAACTGGTTCCTGTGGGGCGTTGCCACCTTCGCGGCCATCCCGGTCACCCAGGTCAACGTGATGCGATTTGGCACCGGAGCACCCAACCTGGTCTCGACCTTGAATATTTCAGCGTTCAACGTTGGCGTGGCACTGGGGTCCTGGGCGGGCAGCCTCGTGCTGTCCGCGGGTTACGCGATGGTGGCCATTCCCGTCGTCGCAGCCCTCATCGCAATGGTTGCCGGCATCGCCGCAATGCTGTGCGCGAGATTCTCATCTTCCACAGGTTGTGAGCACCCCTAAAAAACGCGGTTCGCGACCTGTAGTCCCCCCACGGCGCCGTTAAATGGCAGAATCCCCCTCACTGAAACGTGATGGAGAACCCAATGCTTCGCGCATTTGAACGATGGCTAGACCCTTTCCCGCCGGACGAAGTCCCTCCGCCACCGGACGGTCTGGTGCGGTTTTTGTGGGCCTGCACCCGTGGCGCTCGCGGTTACGTGCTCGCCCTGGCCCTGCTCAGCGCCGGGGTGTCGATCTACGAGGCCTGGCTGTTTTCCTTTCTGGGTCAGGTGGTGGACTTGTTGTCCTCCTGGAAGAACGGCGGAGACGCCGCGGTCGCGCAGGAAACCCGCGTGCTCTGGGGCATCGGCATCGTTCTGGTGACCAGTGTCGGGCTGGTCGCCCTGCGTACGATGGTGCAGCACCAGGTGCTGGCGATTAACTTGCCGCTGCGGCTGCGCTGGGACTTCCACCGCTTGATGCTGCGGCAAAGCCTGTCGTTTTTTTCTGACGAGTTCTCGGGCCGGGTCACCACCAAGGTGATGCAGACTGCCCTGGCCGTGCGCGAAGTGCTGTTCACCCTGATCGAAATCGCACCTGGCATCGGCGTGTATTTCATCGCGATCATTGCGTTGGCCGGTGGCTTCGCGCTGAAGCTGATGCTGCCTTTCATTGCCTGGATCGTGCTGTTTGGCCTGGCGATGTGGTACTTCGTGCCGCGTCTGGGCAAGGTCGGGCAGGAACAGGCCCATGCACGGTCGTCGATGACCGGGCGCATCTCCGATGCGTACACCAACATCACCACCGTGAAGCTGTTTTCTCACTCCAAGCGTGAGGCGCACTTCGCCCGCGCGGCAATGGAAGACTTCAAGCACACGGGCTTTCGCCAGATGCGTCTGGTGAGCCAGTTCGAGATCGTCAATCAGGCGCTGGTGGTCGGGTTGATCTTCGGCGCCGGTGGCTACGCGCTGTGGCTCTGGCACCAGGGCGACGTCGGTGCGGGTGCAGTGGCGGCGATCACGGCCATGGCCTTGCGCATCAACGGCATGTCCCACTGGATCATGTGGCAGATGACCTCGCTGTTCGAGAGCATTGGCACCGTGCAGGACGGCATGACCACCTTCACGCGCGGCCCCAAGGTGCAGGACGCGCCCGATGCAGGCGTGTTGACGACCTCCGGCGGCGCCGTCACCTTCGACAACGTGAGCTTTAACTACAACGGCGAACGCCAGGTGCTCGACGGCCTGAGCCTGAGCATTCGTGCGGGCGAAAAGATCGGCCTGGTGGGTCGTTCCGGCGCCGGCAAATCCACGCTGATCAACTTGCTGCTGCGCTTCTATGACGTGGACAAAGGCCAGATTCACATCGACGGCCAAGACATCGCCCACGTCACTCAGGACAGCCTGCGCAGCGCTATCGGCATGGTCACGCAGGACACCTCGCTGCTGCACCGCTCCATCCGCGACAACATCGCCTACGGACGGCCCGACGCCACCGACGAGCACGTTTACGAAGCCGCCCGCATGGCCCAGGCCGATGGGTTTATCCGTCAGTTGAGCGACAAACAAGGCCACTCTGGCTACGACACCCTGGTCGGCGAACGCGGCATCAAACTCTCCGGCGGCCAGCGCCAACGCGTGGCAATCGCGCGAGTGATGCTCAAGAACGCGCCGATCCTGCTGCTGGACGAAGCCACCAGCGCGCTGGATTCGGAAGTCGAGGTCGCCATTCAGGAAAGCCTCGATGAAATGATGCAGGGCAAGACCGTGATCGCCATCGCCCACCGGCTGTCTACCATCGCGGCGATGGATCGGCTGATCGTCATGGATGAAGGCCGGATCATCGAACAAGGCACTCACGCCGAATTGCTCGAAAAGAACGGCACCTACGCACGGCTCTGGCAGCACCAGAGCGGCGGGTTTCTGGGGGAGGATCAGGGGGTGGCAGAAGCGATGGAGTAACGACGGCTTCACTGACTCTCAGCGAAGCCATTGCGCTTATCGGCCGAAGGTTGACCGCAGCCTTCAGCCGTTGAGCATGCGCCCGCCGTCGACGATGATCTCAGCGCCGACGGTCCAGCGCGACTCATCCGAGGCAAGGTACAGCACCGCTTTCGCGACCTCGTCCGGCGTGCCGAAGCGACCGAAAGGCACCGAGTCGATGATGGCTTGATTGACCTGATCGCGGTACGCATCCGGAATACCGAGCTTGTCGTAGAGCGGCGTGTCCACAGGGCCGGGGCTCACGGCGTTGACGCGGATTCCGCGTCCTACCAGTTCGCTCGACAAGGTTTTCGACAGGTTCAGCAACGCGGCCTTGGTCGCTGCATAAACCGACGATGTCGCCGCACCCACATGGGCATTGATGGACGTGTTGAGCACGATGGACGCGGGCGTGCCGAACACTGGCAGCAGTGACTGGATCAGGAAGTACGGCCCTTTGACGTTGATGTCGAACGAACGGTCAAAACGTTCCTCGGTCCACTCTTCGACCGGGCGCCATTCAGCGATGCCCGCATTCAGAAAGGCGATGTCCAACCGCCCGTAGTGCTCCTCAACGATCCGAGCCAACTGACGTTGGGCGTCAACGCTGGCCGAATCGGCGCTGATGACGCGAACCTCCGCGCCCAACTCCCGCTTTGCGCGAGCAATGGAATCGGGATTGACGCCTGTGACGATCACCCGTGCGCCTTCAGCCAAAAACTGCTTCGCGGTTTCCAGTCCGATTCCACTGGTGCCACCGGTAATCAACGTGCGTTTTCCGTTCAAGCGAGACATGCATCATTCCTGTCGACGGTTGAGGCATCGGATACGCCTCAAGAATCACCAGCATGCCTTCATGCATAAAAATCGATAAGACTGCCTGTTCGTATATCATTCATGTCTTTTCGAGCATGAATGACGAGAGGTGGACGTGGATCGATTCCTGCTGATGACGTGCTTCGTCAGGGCGGTGGAAACCGGAAGTTTTTCCGCCGCAGGCCGACAACTGGGCTTGGGGCAACCCAACGTCAGTCGGTACGTCGCGGCGCTTGAGGACCATCTGCAAACCCGGCTGTTGCACCGCTCCACGCGAAAGCTCTCGTTGACTCCGGAAGGCGAGCGCTACTACGCCGAGGTGCGGAGGATTCTGGACGCCGTCAGCGAATCGGAATCCACCCTGCGCGACAACGTGTCGCCTTCAGGGCTGCTTCGGGTGGCCTGCCCGACCGCCCTCGCCCACACCTTTGTGATGCCCGCCGTGCCTGCGTTTCTTGAAGCGTACCCCGGCGTGTCGCTGGACCTGCACATCAGCGACAGCTACATCAATCTGGTGGAGGAAGGCGCGGAACTGGCGATCCGGATCGGGCATCTGGACGACAGCGCGCTGCGAAGCCGCCGCATCGGCCTGTTCGAGCGGGTGTGCGTGGCCAGTCAACGCTACATGTCCCGCAAAGGCCGCCCGACGACCCCTTCCGACCTGGCACATCACGATTGTGTGGTGTACACGCTGCTGTCGTCGGGCACATCCTGGTATTTCAGGCATCAGGCCATCGAGGTGTCGGGGCGGTTTCGGGTCAACTCACCGGAAGCTGTTCAAGCGGCCGTAGATGCGGGGCTCGGCATTGGCTACGGCCCGCGCTGGCTGTTCGCCGACGGGCTGGCGAGTGGCGAGCTGGAGGTCATTCTGGCGGACGACAACCCGACGCCCGTTCCCATTCAGATACTGTACGTGGCCAATCGGCTGCTGCCCCAACGGGCCGTCGCGTTCATGGATTTCATCGCCAGGGCATTCGCCGGCATACCGGCGCTGAACGTGGCGGCCACCCGCAAGCACTAATGGCCTTCCTGGGAAGGACGTCCTGCATCACCTGGCCGTCCATCCACTACAGGCCGATGGTCCCCACGAAGGTCACGCGGGATACTTCGGCCCTGTCAGGCATATCGCACTGAGCGAATTCGGGCGCGCCAGGCAAACCCCAACACCATCAACAGACCCAGCCCCGCCATCATTGCTCCCGCCAGCGAAATCGCGGGGTAGCCCAGACCGGCATTGATCACCGCGCCGCCCAGCACCGCGCCAATGGCGTTGCCGAAGTTGAACGCGCCGATGTTCACCGCCGATGCCAGGTTCGGTGCGTCTTTTGCGGCTTCCATCACCCGCATCTGCAGCGGCGGCACCAAGGCAAAACTCGCCGCGCCCCAGACCAGAATCGCCAGCGCGGTCGGCAGCGGCCAGCGCATGAGCACCGAGAACGCCAGCAACACTACGATCAACACCACCAGCGAGACGATCAATGTCCGGTCGACCGAGCGATCCGCCGCCTTGCCGCCCCACACATTGCCCAGCGTCAGCCCCACGCCAAACAGCACCAGCATGGCGGTGATGAACCCGGTGGACGCATGGGTTTCGCTTTGCAGGATCGGCGCGATGTAGGTAAACACCGTGAACATCGCGCCCGAGCCGATGACCGTCAGCGCCAGGGCCGACAGCACCGATCCCCGGAGCAACACCCGAACCTCCGCCATCACGCCGTCACTCTTCGGCAGCGGCAGATTAGGCAAGGCGAACCAGAGGGAAATCATTGCCACAAAACCGAGACCGGCAATGCCCCAGAACGCCGTTCGCCAACCCAGCATTTCGCCGAACCAACTGGCCAGCGGCACCCCGCCAATGGTAGCGATGGTCAGCCCCATGAACATGGCCGCGACGGCCCCTGCCCGTTTTTCGGGCGCCACCACACTGGCGGCGACAATCGAGCCAATGCCAAAAAAAGCACCGTGGTTCAGCGAGGTCACCACCCGGGCGATGAGCAGGCTTTCGTAATTGGTGGCCAACGCCGACATCAGGTTGCCGAGGGTAAAAATGGCCATCAAGCCGATCAGCAGAGCACGCCGTGGAATCTTTCCAGTAGTCAGGGTCATCAGGGGCGCGCCGATCAGCACGCCCAATGCATAGGCGCTGACCAGCAGCCCGGCGGTGGGAATGGAAACGCCAAGGTCGGCGGCAATACCGGGCAACATGCCCATGGGTGCGAACTCGGTCACGCCGATGCCAAAAGCACCGATCGAGAGCGCGATGAGGGGTGGATTGATACGCATGAGGGGCTCCTTATCTATGCCGCAAATGCTACGATCCCCGCGTTAAAGGCGGTAGACCGCTTTCTGTCCAAGCACTTTTGCGCCAGGAGCACAAATGGACCTCAACGGTAAGTCGGGTGAGATGGAGGTGTTCACCAAGGTGGCGCAGACGGGAAGCTTCTCAGCGGCTGCCCGGGCACTGGACCTCACGCCCTCGGCCGTCAGCCGGATCATCGCCCGTACCGAGCAACGCATCGGAACCCGCCTGCTGTTGCGCACGACCCGGGCGATTGCCCTCACCGCCGAAGGCGAAACGTACCTGCGCGGTGCACGGCGCATTCTGGCGGACATGGCCGAAGTCGAAGAAGCCATCACAAGCCAGGGTGTCCCACGGGGGCGCCTGAGGGTCAGCGCAGCGCTGGCACACGGTCGCCTTACCATCGTGCCGCTGATCGCCGCGTTCAGCGCGCAGTACCCGGAGATCCTCGTCGATCTGACCCTGGGCGACGAAATCGTCGACATTCTCGCAGGCCAGGCGGACGTGGCGATCCGCTTCGGTGACCTGCCCGACAGCCCCTTGACTGCCCGCTGCATCGGCGAAACCGGCCAAGTGATCGTCGCCTCCCCCGGCTATGTCGAACAACACGGCCTGCCCCTCGAACCCGAAGACCTCACCCGCCACAACTGCTTGCGCTTCAATTTTCGCCGCGCCGCAGACGGTTGGCCGTTCTGTCGTAACGGCGAACACTTTTCCCTCAAAGTCAGCGGCAGCCTCGAATGCAGCAGCGGTGAAGCGCTTTCACAACTGGCGATACTCGGCGCAGGCATCGCGCGCATCGGCGCGTTCTCCGTGGCTGAGGACATCGAACGCGGTCTGCTCGTCCCCCTGCTGGAAGCCTACAACCCGGGCGACCGCGAACCGATCCACGCCGTGTTCGTGGGCGGCTCGACCATGACGGCGCGGGTTCGGGTATTCGTGGATTTCTTGCTGGAGCACCATCGGGGGTGGTGATACCCACCGCTGTAGCTGCGCGGCCTGTCGCGCCTATTGCTTTCATAAAAGACCTGAGGATTACTGTCAGCCCCCCCCCTCAACGAGACCTGCCGCCATGTTCGACCCCGCCTCTCTCATGACCTACGTCGCTGTCGTCCTCGGTCTGTTTCTGATTCCCGGTCCAGCGGTGTTGCTGGTGATCACCCGCACACTGCAAGGCGGTCGAAAGCTGGGCATTGCGACGGGGTTGGGGATTGCGGCGGGAGATCTGCTTCACACCTTGAGCGCCGCACTCGGGTTGTCGGCGATTCTGATGACGTCCGCCACCGCGTTCAACGCGGTAAAACTGGCCGGCGCCTGTTATCTGATTTACCTCGGTGTCCGGGCGTTCGTCGCCAAACCCGGCGCCACAAGCCGCCCAGACCTGCCCGCCGTCAGCGCGAAGCAGGCGTTTTTGCAAGCCGTGGGCACCGAAATCCTGAACCCGAAAACGGCGATCTTCTTCCTCGCCTTTCTGCCCCAGTTCGTTCACGCCGGAGCTGATTCTTCATTGGTGCAGTTCGCCCTGCTGGGGCTGATTTTCTCCGGGCTGAGCGTTGCCTACACCAGCCTCATCGCAATTGCCATCCGCCCATTGGGGCGGTGTATCAAAGGCCTGGCGAAACTCCGTCGCTGGGAAGGAAAACTGATCGGCACACTGTTTGTGGGGTTGGGATTGAAGGTGGCGTTGCAGCAGCGGTGAGCGAACGCAGTGCCCGCGATCATTTCACGCCATGGAATGATCAATTGCGATTCCAAGGGATTGTCCCCAGCCGCCCGAACATCAACCATTCCGTTCATGACTGACGGCTTGCGAGCCGGAGGTGCGTCCACGTGAATGGAGAGACGATGTGAAAAAGGTTTTGATGTTACTCGCCAATGGCGTTGAACCCATGGAAATGGCGGCGTTCACCGATATTCTGGGTTGGGCTGACTTGGTCGGTGAGGAAAAGATCGAACTGGTGATGGCAGGTCTGAGGGAGGAGATCACCTCAACGTTTGGCCTGGTGATTCGCCCCAATCGGCAGTTGGCCGATCTGGACCTGACTGCGTTCGACGCCCTGGCATTGCCGGGCGGTTTCGAACCCAGCGGGTTTTACGAAGAAGCGTTGAGTGAGCCGTTTCTGGAGACGATCCGCCACTTCGTCGAGGCCGACAAGATCGTCGCCAGCGTCTGCGTCTCCTCGCTGTGCCTGGGCCGGGCGGGCGTGCTGCACGAGCGCCAGGCCACGGTTTATCACCAGGTGGGCGGACGCCGAAAGCAGCAACTGGTGGAGACCGGTGCCACGTTCGTCGACCAACCGGTAGTGCGAGACAGAAAGCTGATCACATCCACTGGACCGGGCACGGCGTCGGAAGTGGCGTTTCTGCTGGTCGAGATGCTGACCAACGCGAACAACGCTGCACGGCTTCGAGAGAAGATGCGCTTTCCAACGCCCTCTGAGGCCTGGTTCACAACGCCGCAGGTGCCAGCCGCGTGAGCCGCCGCCAGCCGTTATGAGGACAGCAGGTCGCGCAGGCGGCCACCGAGGGTGTCGATCTCGAACGGCTTGGTCAGCAACTGCATACCCGGCTGAAGCTGACCGCTGTCGAGCACGAAACTTTCGGCGTACCCGGTCACGAACAGCGTCTTGAGCGCGGGTCGCACTTCCCGTCCCGCGTCGGCCATTTGCCAACCATTCATGCCGCCCGGCAGGCCGATGTCGGTGACCAGCACGTCGATGTGCATGTCCGAGCGCAGCAGCCTGAGTCCGGCGAGGCTGTCGGCAGCTTCGATCACGGTGTAACCGAGCTCACCCAACACGTCCGCCAGCAGCATGCGCACGGTGGGTTCGTCGTCTACCAGCAACACCGTTTCCCCGTGCTGCGCGACATCCACGGCAGTGATTTTCCGGGGCGACGCTTCCGGCACCCCTTCTTCATGGTGGCGCGGCAGGTAGATGAAGACGCTCGTGCCCTCGCCCACGCGGGACTGAATCCGGACCTGGCCGCCCGACTGTTGGGCGAAACCGTAGATCATCGACAGCCCCAGCCCGGTGCCCTGACCCATGGGTTTGGTGGTGAAGAACGGTTCGAAGGCATGAGCGATCACCTCCGGCGTCATGCCGATGCCGGTGTCGCTGACGCACAGACACAGGTAGTGCCCTTCCGACATGTCGTGGGCAAGCGCGGTCTCGCGATTGACGTATTCGTTGGACGTCTTGAGCGTGATGCATCCGCCGTCGGGCATGGCATCCCGGGCGTTGATGCACAGGTTGAGCAACGCGTTTTCAAGCTGGCTCGCGTCGACAAAGGCCGGCCACAAATCAGCGGCACCGGCGGTTTCCAGCGTGATGCCGGGGCCGACGGTCCGCTGGACCAGCTCGATCATGCCGTGCATCAGCGTGTTGACGTGGGTGGCGCGCGGTTCGAGGGCCTGGCGTCGCGAGAAGGCCAGCAGGCGATGGGTGAGCGCGGCGGCCCGCTTTGCACCACCCTGAGCGGCGGCCATGTATTTGTCCACCTCGGCCAGCCGGCCCTGAACGATCCGTTTGCCCATGAGTTCGAGGGAGCCCGAAATGCCCGCCAGCAGGTTATTGAAGTCGTGGGCCAGCCCGCCCGTCAGTTGCCCAACCGCCTCCATTTTTTGCGACTGACGCAGTTTTTCTTCGGCCTGCATCAATTCGGCGGTGCGCTCGGCGACGCGCTGTTCCAGGGTTTCGTTCAGGCGGCGCAGCTCGGCGGCGCCTTGACGCTGCTGCTCTTCGATTTCCAGCAGCATGGTGCAGGTGCGTGCCAGTTCCTGTTCCCGCGCACGCAACGACTCTTCTGCAATCGTGCGTTCGAGAAGGTCGGCAGCCTGGCGCGACAGAATGTCCAGCAACCTCAAGTCGCGCTCGGACGGCTGGTGAGGTTGGCTCCAATGGGTGGAAATCATGCCCAGCAGGTCGCCACTGCGCGACAGCAGCGGCGTCGTCTGCGCGGCACGGATGCCGGTGCGGCGAAAGGCTTGCAGGTCTTCGGTGCCTGAAATGTCGGCCCATTGTTCGAAGTCGGGGATGACGGCTCGTTCCCCCAGTTTCAGCGCCATCGTGCAACTGCTGTAGGCCGTGGGCCTGACCCATTGCCAGAACCCGATGGCCTCGGGGGGCAGGCCCCGAGAAGCCAGCAATTGAAGCTCGCCCCCATGCCCTGACGCGTGGTCGGGAGGGCAAAGTTTCTGCATCGTGCCGAACTGCGAACCGGTAATGGACACTGCTGCGTCGACGATCTTGCCGTACAGGGCTTCAAGGTCCTGCTCGCCTATCAGCGCCATGCTGATGGTGTGCAGAAGCTCGATATCGGACAGGTCATCCTTTGACGTCGCGGACGCGGCGGGCGGAGGTGCCGAAGGGATGGCGTGTAGAGGGGTCATGGCTGCTCCTGTGGAGCCCGTATTCACGGGTGGCAGACTACCAGCAAACCCCTTGGATCGCGATGCAGATTGCCACCAGGTGACGACTAGCCTGTCGGGACTGGAAACGCCCTTCATGCGTACCGGTTCTTGACCATGCAGCCACAAAAAAAGAGCCTCTTCGCAGAGACTCCTTAGTTCAACGTTTACAGCCTTGTACAACGCCTGGAAGTTTCAAGCGACGTAATCGACTTTCTCTTCAGTGAACAATACGAGCGTCTTGGAACGGTCGAGAAAGTTCTCGTCATCGACCGCAACGATCTCGTCCCACTTCGGAGAACCGATCACTTTATAAATGGCTTCCTTGTTGGCGAACCAGGCTTCCGCATAACCGTCGAACGGGGCCGCAGGCACGCCTTCCGGGAGGCCTCCGACGTTGTGCTGCTGCACATAACGAATGGTGTGCTCCAACACTTCTGGCACTGTCTGTACGATGGGCCAGTGCACGTTTGCCCAGTATTCACTGAATTGTTCGAACGTTAGATCCGAACGGCGGGTGAGGAATAAACTCATCTTGATCATGACAACGACTCCAATTACAGGACAGCCCGAACTTGACGAAAAGTCTGCCTGTCGGGCGATACAGGTGAAGCCGAACAATAACATCGGCGTCCGCCAGTGCCGACGGCGGGCGAGGTATAAGACTTATTCAGATATTTAGGTGTTACACGAACAACGCAACGGTTAGGGTCTGCGCAGGTCGCGATTTATCTTGACTCACTCGGGGCAGAGATCGACATCGCTTAGCGCGTCGATCATGAACTCCACGAATGCCCGGGCGGCGGGTTTCGGCGCCTGCCCTCCCGGATAAAGCGCGTAAGCGTCCACCGCGCCCAGGTTCCAGTCGGCCATGACCCGCACCAGACTGCCGGTTTCAATGTCGGCGATAAGCGCGGGAACGGTCGCGACCACCAGCCCAAGGCCTTCCTTCCCCGCGACGACCCCCGCATCCGTTCCCGTGACGGTCAGGTTGCCGTGGATTTCAACGGGTATTTCCAGCCCATTCTGTTCGATCAACAGCGTTCGGGCGGCCACCGGTCCCGCCACGACGAAGCGGTGTACGGTCAGATCGGATGGCGATGAGGGCGTGCCCTGTTGGCGGAGATAATCCGGGGCGCCCGCCATGATCAGCGGCCAACCGCCCACCTTGCGCGCCAACGCACTGGAATCGGCCAGCGTGCCGAAGCGCAGCGCCACGTCAATGCCTTCCAGGATAAGGTCCTGACGTCGGTCCTCGGTCGAGAGCAGAACAGTGAGATGCGGGTGTTCGGCCATGAAACCCTTCAAGCGCGGCAGGATGATGCGTGACGCAATAATGGACGCCATGCTCACCCGCAACTCTCCGCGCAACTCGCCACTGCCGCGGATGCGGTAATCGGCTTCGGTCAACGCGTCGAGTATCGGCTGGATATCCACGAGATAGTCCGCCCCGGCTTGGGTCAGCGCCACGGCGCGGGTGGTGCGATTGAACAGGGTCACGCCCAGATGCGCTTCCAGATCGGAAATCATGCGCGAGGTGGTGGGTTGCGACAGTTTCAGCTCCCGTGCCGTTCTGGAAAAACTGCCGGTCTGCGCAAGGCGAACGAACACGCGCAACGCCGCGAACTGGTCGGTCATGGATGTCCTGAAAGGGGCTGGTCGTGGGGAGAGGCTTAGGGTGGCGCCTAGTGAAAACAGGGGCAAATGTAACACAGGCTGCGTATTGAACACCTTCGCGAATGAATTCGCTCCCACAGACGTCTGGCGTCGCCGCTGATCGTGCAGCCTGACGCAGAGTTCACTGTGGGAGCGAATTCATTCGCGAAACGACCCGGCAGGCGACACATCGGCGTCAGACTGCACCTATCCTTCCGGATGACCGCGCCCAGCACTCTCTGCCGTCAAGTCGCGCCTCAGCAGCGTTCACCCCATCGCGCGGGGCCGATAGGCATTGGCGTGTCGAGCTGGACGACAGACCTGTGCACGAAGCTGGGCAATCAGATCGGAAATCGCTCGACTGGTGCCGAGGGACGCCATGGGAATACCGCCGAACACGACATTCAACCCCGTGGCCGGATCGATGATTTCAATGGTCAGCTCACCGTGGGCCGAGGCCGAACAGGTGGAGCGCATGGGTAGAAAGGCAGATTCAATGATGTGGCGAAGTTCAAGCGTGGAGATGGCCATGTCCGTGTTCCTTGGTGACCTTTATTGTGTGGTCGGTGGACATTGCCCGTTCGCAGGAAATTCCCAGTATTTTTCAGAAGGCAGACGAACACCCGTTCCCGTCCCTGATCACCCCGATTTCGGCCGTCAGTGTGACGAACCAAAACCGGCATGAGAAGCAGGCGAACCGGGTGTTGAAGGTTATGGCTCTGGGGGTCAGGTCAGAGAATCGGCTTGCCCCCCGTCACGCCGTAGCGGGTGCCGGAAATGTAACTGGCCTCGTCGGACGCCAGCAGGACGTAAATCGGCGCCACTTCGACAGGCTGGCCCGGTCTGCCCAAAGGCGTTTCTTCACCGAAGCTTTTCACGTCGTCATCGGTCATGGTGGCAACGATCAGCGGCGTCCAGATCGGTCCCGGCGCAACGCTGTTCACGCGGATACCTTTCGGTCCCAGCATCTGTGCCAGACCGGCGCTGAAGTTGGCGATGGCGCCTTTGGTGGTGGCGTAAGGCAGCAGCGTCGGCTTGGGCGAATCCGAGTTCACCGAGCTCGTGTTGATGATCGAACTGCCACGGGCCATCGACGGCAGCGCCGCCTTGCAGATGCGGAAAATGGCAGTGATGTTGATGTCGAAGGTCTTCACCCACTCCTCGTCAGAGATGTCTTCAAGGTGTTCGTGGGTCATTTGAAACGCGGCGTTGTTGACCAGTACGTCGATGCGGCCAAACGCTTTCACGGTGGCATCGACAATGGCCGAGCACTGCTCTTTTTTCGCCAGGTCCCCCGGCAGCAGCAGGCACTGCCGCCCCGCTTCTTCCACCCAACGCGCGGTCTCTTTCGCATCCTCATGCTCGTCGAGGTACGACAGCGCCACGTCGGCGCCTTCACGGGCAAACGCGATGGCGACGGCGCGGCCAATGCCGCTGTCGGCGCCGGTAATCAGCGCGATCTTGTTGGCCAGGCGGCCCGAACCTTTGTAGCTGTTTTCGCCGCAATCCGGGTACGGGTCCATTCGGCTCTGATCACCGGGCACCGGCTGCTGTTGAGGCTTGAACGGTGGTTTCGGGTAATCGGTCATGGTGCTCTCCTTTAAAAGTCCAGACGCAACGTGCGCGTCTAGGGTGGACTTTGCGTGGGCGAAAGGAGTTCGGACTTTTTGACCGCTGCCCGTTTCGGAGGCAGAACGCGCAGGCTCATGAGGGTCTTCCATGACCCATTCATCACGGCACGTCAGGACGCCATGCGTTGTTGCTCGCCCTCGCACGCGTGTCGGTATTGCTTCAGCACATGGGCAATCGCCGCCAGCACAAGGCCTTTCGCCGAGCTGTCGCCTTTGCCGTTCGCCACATGGGGATAGAGGTGTGGCAGGAACTGGCTGATCAGGGTTTCGCTGATCGGCTGCTCTCCCAGCGCCTGAAACAGGACCTCCACCGCTTCGCTCGCCGGTTCCGACGGCCAGTAGTAACGGATGCGGTCGCTGTAGCTGAAGTGCCGTTGCAGCCGCAGCGCCGATTCGTCGCCGTGGTAATAGCGGTTCCAGTGCTGAGGCTGCTGACGCATCAGGTTTTCCATGACGTCATGCACGTGGCCCTGTTCCGGCAAGACCTGCAGCGTCGCGGCGATCTGTTCGAGGGCATACAAGGCTTCGCGCAGCGCGAATGTCAGGCCGGGGCCGACCTTGAGGATGGCAAACCCGTCGCGGACCAGTTCACCGAGGGCCGTCAGCGGCTGGTAGTCGGTGGAATGGGCCTCGAACACGACCTGCCTTTCGCTCTGCAACACCGCACTCAACGCACGCGCCTTGGGAGCGTCGTACACCACCACGTTTTCATTGCCGAACTCGACGCCGGGCTGCACCACCAACCCGACAATCCGCCCGTAGGCCTCTTGCAGACCGAGGGCGGCAAACGCCTCACGGTGGAGCGCCAGAGTGGCCTGGGCATCCTGCGGCGTGGTCACGGCAAGGTCTTCGACCTTCTCCAGCGCACCGCCAGGCACCGGGACTTCGGTGCCGACGACGTACACCGGTGGCGGCATGCCGGAACGCGTGACCGCCCGCTCCACCACGGCCGCCAGACGCGCGGCACGCTCGGCGATCAACGCCCCCGGCAACGGCTCGGCGTCTCCCGCGCAGGCCATGCTGGCGTCGAGGTGAATCTTCGAAAAGCCAGCGCGGGCATACGCGTCGAGCATCGCTTCGGCCTTCACCATCGCCGTCTCGGCGGGCAAGTCCTTCCAGGGGTTGGGCCCTAAATGATCCCCTCCCAGAATCAGGCGCTCGGCGTCGAAGCCCACGCGCTGCGCGATGTCGAGAACGAACTGGCGAAAGTCGGCAGGGGTCATGCCCGTATAGCCCCCCTCATGATTGACCTGATTGCACGTGGCCTCGATCAGCACAGGCCCCTGATGCCCTGTCGCCTCACGCAGCGCCGCTTCAATCACCAGCGGGTGGGCCGAACAAATGGACGTGATGCCGACAGGTCGACCCTGTGCGTGAGCTTTCACCAATTCCTGAAGATAATGAGCCTGCATGACCAAAGCCTCTGGATGACGTTGAAGCGTCACCATAGAGAGCCAAACGATCACAATCAATCATATTTTTGATTGACAGTGATTTTTTAAGGCTTATATTTCATTCCCATGAATCACTAAAGAGCAATCACAGTGACTAAAGACGAGCGTTTATCGCTGATCTGCCAGCACCTCTACAGCCACGGCGAAAGCACGATCCAGGCCATCGCCGATGTGACCAAGGCGTCCCTGGCGACCATTCGCCGGGACCTGCTGACCCTGGAAGCGGACGGCACGATTCATCGCACCCACGGCGGCGCACGCATTGCCAAGAATGCAGGCGTCGAGGTTGCATTCGATCTGCGGGAAAACCAGAACCTCTACGCCAAGCGCGCCATTGCCGAAGTGGCCTATGAGCGGATCGTTCCCGGCTCCACTGTCTTCCTTGATGCAGGCACCACGGTGCTGCAACTGGCGCGGCGTCTGCGTCTCGACCCAGTGCCGCTGTCGGTCTTCACCAACTGCCTGAACGTCGCGCAAGTGCTGATGAACACCCCCGGCATCACCATTGTCCTGCTGGGCGGGCAATTACGCGCCGAGAACGCGTCGATGGTTGGTGCGCTGGCCGAGGCGATGATCGAAAACCTCTGGTTCGATCAGCTGTTTCTGGGTGCGGGCGCGATTGCCCCGGACGCGTGCATCTACAGCCTCGACGCCAGCGAAGCCCAGTTGAACCAGAAGATGCTGGCCCGCGCTGGCAGCACGTGGCTGCTGGTGGACTCCAGCAAATTCGACCAACGCCTGACCTACCGCGTCGCCCCTTTGACTGAAGCGCTCACCGTGGTCAGCGACGAACAGTTGAGCAGCAAATGGCAGGCCCGCCTGAAAGAACTGGGCTGCGGCCTGCTGACCGGCTCCAGCCAATCGATGGCTGCCGAGGACCTCAAGGCATGAACACCTGCATCCTGGGCCTGGACAGCGGAGGCTCGAAAACGCAGTGGGTCGTGGCTGATCGTCAGGGCCAGGTCGTGCAGTGGGGAACGAGCGAAGGGCTCGACCCGATGACTCATCCCCAGTGGCGCGAACAGCTGCGAGCGCTGCTGGCAAAAGCCGCGGGTACGCCCCTCGCCGCCGCCGTTCTGGGACTGCCGCTGCATGGCGAACTGGAAGCCGTGTCCGTTGAGCAAACCGACATCTCCCGGCAGGCATTGCCCTGCCCCGTGACCGTCGAGAACGACGTGCGCATCGCCTTCGACGGCGCATTCACCGGCGCTCACGCGGGGGTGCTGATCCTTGCGGGCACCGGTTCGATGGCCTGGGCCAGCCGGAACGAAGACGACGCTCCACACCTGCGTGTGGGGGGTTGGGGGGATGTGTTCGGCGACGAAGGCAGCGCGCACTGGATCGGCATTCAGGCGTTGGCATTGGCCAGTCGCACGCTGGATGGACGGGCCCATGCCGCGCGCATGACCCAGGCACTGCTGACGCATCTGTCCCTGAAACCCGATGAATTGATCGATTGGGTGTACGGCCTGAGCAACCGCCGTGCGGGCGTCGCGGCGCTGGCCGCTCAGGTCTCGGCATGGGCCGACGCCGGTGATCCGGACGCCCTCGAACTGTTGAACGCCGCCGCCCGCCACCTCGCTGAACACGTTACGGCGGCCTGGCAGCGCATCGGCGGAGTGAACGCCCCGGTCTGGAGCCATGCCGGGGGCGTCTTCAGCCATCCCGACATTACCCGTCAGATGACGCGGCTGCTGTCCGCGGCCCCTCTCACGCCTCGTCTGCCACCCGTGGGTGGCGCACTCTGGCGCGCAGCACACAACGCGGGATGGAACCCGGATAACAACTGGATCAACACGCTCGCCTCACACCTGAATCACACGCTTGCACTGCCATCTACCTCCCCTTATCCGATCTAGAGGTTTTGCCATGCTCCGACGCCACCTGATCGCTTCGCTCGCGCTGTTGCCCCTGACGTTCGCCACCCCGGCGTTCGTCCGGCTCGCCAGCGCGGCCAGCGCCACCGAAGTGCTGTTGCCACCTTGGGGCACCTTGCCCAAGGCGATGACGGATCGACTGACAGCCGAGACCCACCTCACGCTGGAAACCCAGACCCTGGGCTGGGATCAGATTCTGACCAAGGTCGCCACCTCGATGATCGCGGGCAGCCCACCGGCGGACGCGACGGAAGTGGACTGGTCGTGGGTCGGGCAGTTCGGCACCGCCAAGTGGTACCAACCGCTGGACGGCGCGGTGGACGCGGCCACCGTGGCCGACATCCCGTCTGCCAAGCTGTTCGTGTTCGACGGCCAGTTGCTGGCGATTCCGTACGCCAACGACTTCCGCGTGCTGATCTACAACCGCGATCACCTGCAACGGGCGGGCATCAGCGCGGCGCCGACCACCCCGGATCAACTGTTGGCAGATGCCAAGGCGATCAAGGCCAAGAACATCACCCAATACCCGATCGCCCTTCCCCTGTCGGCCACCGAAGGCAGTGCCACCGCCTGGTATCTGCTGACCAAGGTGTTTGGTGGCGAGCTGTTCAACGACAAACTGGAGCCGCAATTCGTCAAGCCGGATTCGGCGGGCTACAAGGCGATGGCGTTCGAGGTCGAAGCCCTCAAGGCCGGGCTGATCAGCCCCGCCGCGACAGGCCTCAAAGACGTGGAAGTCCAGGAGCTGTTCAAGAAAGGCGATGCCTCCTTCGACCTCGCCGGTTGGGCAGGCAACGTGGCGGTCTACAGCGACCCGGCCAAGTCTCAGGTTGCGGATCACGTCGCGGCCGCCCTGATGCTGACCACCACCGGCACCGCGCGCACCATCGGCTTGCCGGAAGCGGTGGGCATACCGGCCACCGCGAAAAACAAGGAAGGGGCGAAGGCGTTCATCAACTGGTTCATCAAGCCGCAGAACCAGATCGAGAGCTATGAAACCCTGGGCAACCTGCCGACCCGCACCAGCGTGCTCAAGCAACTCAACAGCGAGGGCAAGCTCAAGAGCGGTGACGTGATCCTGCAACAGGCCGGTCTGGTGGACCCGCTGTTCAAGCAAGGCACGCCGGTCTGGTATCCGCAGTTCACCAGCGCAGTCTCCAGTGCGCTGAATCAGGCCGCCAAAGGTGAGTTGACGGTCGATCAAGCGGTGGCCCAGATCGCCCGCGAAGCCCAGAGTGCGATGCAGCCGTGATGAATCTGAACACGATCAGAGAACGGCTGCGTCCGGTGCCGGGCGAGACCTGGCTCGGGCTGGTGTACGTGCTGCCGATCATTGTGGTCATGGCCAGTCTGGTGTTCGTGCCGCTGGTGACCACGGTGCTCGACAGCCTGTACCGCATCGATCCGATGCGCCCGGGCAGCCCCTTCATCGGGCTGCTCAATTACCAGAACCTGGCCACCGACACCAACGTGCAGCACGCCACCTGGAACACGCTGATTTACGTGGTGCTGGCCGTGGTCCTGGAAACGGTCGGAGGACTGGGCGCCGCCCTGCTGCTGAACAAGGTCCGTCACGGGCGCCAATGGCTGCTGGCAGCCCTGGTGCTGCCTTGGTGCCTGCCGCCGGTGGTGAATGCGCTGGTCTGGCTGTGGATCTACAACCCCAGTTACGGCCTGCTCAACAACCTGCTCAAAGCGGTCGGGCTGCTCGACGAAAACGTGGTGTGGTTCAACGACCACAACACCGCCCTGCTGCTGGTGGCACTGGTGCACGTCTGGAGGATGCTGCCCCTCACCGCGATCATTCTGCTCGCGGCGTTACAGGCGATTCCGGGCGATCTGTACGAAGCCGCCAAACTCGACGGCGCGGGCCCGCTCAAGTGCTTCCGCATGATCACGTTGCCGCTGATCGCAGGCGGGCTGGCCATCGCGCTGAGCCAGTCCACGGTGTTTGCGTTCAACCTGTTCGACGAGGCCTGGATTCTCAACGGCTCCAGCCTGGACACCCGCAGCCTGATCATTCAGGTGTACATGTCGGCGTTCCAGAACCTGAAGTTCTCCTACGGGATGGCGCTGTCGGTGCTGGCCATGATTGCCTCGCTGGTGGTGTCGATGATTTACGTCCTCAAGGTCTACCGTGAGACGAGGTTCGACTGATGCGCAAACTCACCCTGCAATGGCTGGGCAAGGCCGGATTCGCCCTCGCCGTACTGGTCTTGCTGATCTGGTCGCTGGGCCCGGTGTACTGGGCCGTGATGACCAGTTTCACCGACCCGAAGGACATGCTCAGCCAACACCTGACGCTGTGGCCGGAACACCCTACGCTGCAACACTTCGCCAAGCTGTTCGGCGCCAGCAGCGTCTCCCAGGGCAACGAAGTGCAGTCGGTCTGGCCGCAATTCTCTCGGGCGTTCATCAACAGTCTGGTGACCTCGGTCGCGGCGACGCTGGTGACATTGGTCGCCGCCGCGTTCGGGGGCTACGCCTTCGCGCGGCTGCGCTTTCCGGGCCGAAACCTGCTGTTCGGGCTGGTGGTCGCGAGCATGGCGGTACCGGCGTACACGGTGATGATTCCGCTGTATCGCCTGATGATTTCGCTGCACCTGATCGACACGTACCTGGGCGTCACGCTGATTTACGTGTCCGCGTTTCTGCCGCTGGCGTTGTGGCTCATGCGCAGCGTGTATCAATCGCTGCCGGTGTCCCTCGAAGAGGCCGCCTGGCTGGATGGCGCGGGCCGCACGTACACGCTGATCCGCATCGTTCTGCCGCTGGCGGCGCCCGGCCTGATCGCCACCGCCATCCTCACGTTTCTCAGCGCCTGGGGGCAGTTCATGGTGCCGCTGGTGTTCTCGCCTTCATTGGCCACCAAGTCGCTGACCGTCCTGATTCCCGAATTCGTCACCCGCAACTACGTCGACTACGGCCTGATGAACGCGGCCGGGGTCATCGCCATGCTGCCGCCCGTGTTGCTGGTGATCTTTCTCAACCGTTTCCTCGTGCGCGGCCTCATCGCCGGCGCGACCAAATAACCTCATAAGGACCCCCACATGAACGTTACCGAACGCGTCATCGTCGAGCAGTTTCCCTTCTGGCAAGCCGCGTTGACCCAACCCCTCCCGACCGTGGACGCCACCTTCGTGGTGGTCGTCGGCTGTGGCACTTCGTATTACCTGGCGCAAACGGTGGCCAGCGCGTTCAACCTGAACGGCAAGCGCGCCATCGCCGTGCCTGGCGGCGAATGGGCGCGTCGTCCGGAAGCGTATCTGGCGCACTATCAGGACGCGCTGGTCATCGCCCTCTCCCGCAGTGGCGAATCCACGGAAACCGTCGAGGCCGTGCAGGCCAGCCGCACCCGTGGCTTGAAGACCATCGGCATCACCTGCGAAAGCGAAAGCAGCCTGGCGAAAGGCAGCGATCAAGTGGTGTTCGCGCCGACCCACCCCTCGGAAGGCATCGTCATGAGCAGCTCCGCCAGCCTGATGCTGCTGCTGGGCCTGCGACTCGCCGGGTCTCCGGTTGACGCTCACATCGCTGACACCGCTGAACGCGCGATGCAGACGCTGGATCGTCAAGTCAGCAGCACCGTGCTGTCCCGCACCCATTTCGTGTACCTCGGCGGCGGCGCTTACTACGGTCTGGCCAGCGAAGGCGCGTTGAAACTCCAGGAAATGAGCCTGACCTACACCCAGGTGTTCCACCCGCTGGAATACCGTCATGGCCCGGTCAGCCTGGTGGATGACCAAACCTGCGTGGTGCTGATCTACAGCCCGCAAACCCACGAGGAAGAGACCCGGTTGTACAGCGAACTCAAGGAAAAAGGCGCGCTGGTGATTGGCGTGGGCGGCCCCGGCGACCTGCACGTCGAGGTCAGCGAAACCGGTCTGGACCGAAGCCTGGCGATCCTGCCGGCGCTGCAACTGTTCGGTGAGCGTCTGGCCCGGCACAAAGGCCTGGACAGCACGGCCCCGCGCCACCTCACCAAGGTTGTACGTCTTTCCTGAAGCAGTGGCCCGGCAGAGGTAGTGTCCCGAAATGGCAACCGTAAACATTCAGCAACTTCGCAAGAACTACGGCACGATCCCGGTGTTGCACGGCATCGACCTGAGCATTGCCGACGGTCAGTTCGTCTCGCTGGTCGGGGCGTCGGGCTGCGGAAAATCCACGCTCCTGCGGATGATCGCGGGTCTGGAATCGGTGTCTTCCGGGACCATCGAACTCAATGGCGGCGTCATCAACGACCTGTCGCCCAAGGACCGGGACATCGCCATGGTGTTCCAGAACTACGCGCTGTACCCCCACATGACCGTCGCCCAGAACATGGGGTTCAGCCTGCAACTGCGCAAGGAATCGCCTGCCCGCATCGCGGCGGCGGTCAAGGAAACGGCGGCCATGCTGGGGCTTTCCAACTACCTTGATCGTTATCCCAAGGCGTTGTCTGGCGGACAGCGTCAACGGGTCGCCATGGGCCGGGCCATCGTGCGTCAGCCCCAGGTGTTTTTGTTTGATGAACCGCTGTCGAACCTCGACGCCAAACTGCGGGTGCAGATGCGCATCGAAATCCGCACCTTGCAGCGTCGGCTGGGCACCACGGCGATTTATGTGACCCACGATCAGATGGAGGCCATGACCATGTCCGACCTGATCGTGGTGATGAACGCCGGTCGCATCGAACAGGTCGGCACCCCGATCGAGGTGTACGACCGCCCCGCCAACCTGTTCGTCGCCACCTTCATCGGCTCCCCGGCGATGAACCTGATCGACGGCATTCTGGTGCAGGAGGATTCGACGTCGATCGTGCTTGTGGGCGATCAGAAGGTCGACCTTGGTCGCCGCGTCGATCTGGCCAGCGCAAGCCCGGTGGTGATGGGCATCCGGCCCGAGCATTTCAGCCTCGGCAGCGCGCATGCGTCGGATTTCAGCCTGCCGTTCACCATCGACCTGATCGAACCGACCGGGGCGGAAAGCCACGTCTATGGCAGGTCGGGCACGACCCCGGTCGTGGCCTCTCTTCCGCGCAAGGGCGATCTTCAACTGGGCCAACAGCTGACGCTGCGGGGCAGTTGCGACCATGTTCATGTGTTCGACAAGGCCAGCGGCGCGCGTCTGGTCTGATACCTGGCCATCCCCTTCCCTGCAAGGTTTCGCGGGGTCGGGGGCGCATCGAAACGGCAACAGCCAGTCTCCCGGTATCCGACCGTTCATCGCCGGGGCATTAATTTCACAAACTTTTCCCCGCCCTCAATGCCCCAAACACTAGAGCTGCTGACGCCCTCGTCAGCATGCATGCGCTCTGAATTTAGTGACCATGAGGCTTGACGACATGAATAAGAAACTGAGTTCCGCGTTCGCCCTGGCAGGACTGACCTGCATTCTTTCGCTGCCGGTAATGGCCGCGAGCAGCACCACCACTGCCCCTAGCGACACCCACAAAACCAAAGCGAGCCAGACCCATACCACATCCACTCACACCGACAAAAAGGCAGCCGGCACCAACGGCGCCAAAACCAAAGGCACGGCGCTGCCAGGCTCCGGTGGCGAAGCGGGCAGCGGCGGCAACTCCAGCCCCGGCAACAAAAGCCCGTCGGGTGCCGGTAGCACTGACGAGTAACAGCAGGTTCTGATTTGCCCATGACGCTGGCCAGGCTGAGCATTCGCTCGCCTGGCCACGTGTTTTTCATCACATCTCGCGCCGCCCGTCGATGACAGCCGGGGCAATCCCCTCCCGCTTTAATCCATCAAACTTGCGCTTGGCCGCCATCGACGAACAGCTCGATGCCGTTCACGAAACTCGCGTCGTCTGATGCGAGGAACACCGCGGCGTTGGCGATTTCTATCGGTTCACCCACACGGCCCATCGGCACTTGCGAAGCGAGGTAGTCGAGCAGCCCTTGCTGTTGCGCGGCATCCGGGCCGGCCAGATCAACCAAGCCAGGGGTTTTGGTGGCGCCAGGGCTTAAGGTGTTGACGCGAACGTTGCGGTCCTTGAGGTCGAGAATCCAGCTGCGGGCGAAGGAGCGCACAGCGGCTTTCGAGGCCGAGTACACGCTGAAAGCGGCGGTGCCCGAGCTGCCAGCGGTCGAACCGGTGAGGATGACCGACGCGTTTTTCGCCAGCAGCGGCAGCGCTTTCTGCACGGTGAACAGCACACCTTTCACGTTGCGGTCGAAGGTGTCGTCGTAGTGCGCTTCGGTAATCTCGCCCAGCGGCACCATTGAACCGCCACCAGCGTTGGCGAACAGCACGTCAAGGTGGCCTTTCTCCGCGCTGATTTGTGCGTATAGCGCATCGAGTTGATCGAGGCGAGTGGAGTCCACCCGAACGCCGGTGGCGTTACCGACTTGCGCGACGGCGGCGTCGAGTTCGGCCTGACGGCGGCCGGTGAGGTAAACGTGGGCGCCTTCTTCGGCGAAACGTTTGGCGGTGGCCAGGCCGATGCCCGTGGTGCCACCGGTGACCAGTGCGATTTTGCCTTCGAGTTTGCGAGCCATGGTGATTCTCCAGAAAGGTCAGTCAGTGAGTTCGGTAAGGTGTTTCGATGAGGAGAAGCTTATCGACGACTGACACCTTTCAAAATAGAATTGTCCGCAATCCATCATTGCAGAAATGAAATGAGCAAACTCCCCGATTTCGAAGGTCTCGCCATGTTCGCCAAGGTGGCGGAAGAAGGGTCATTCGCGGCAGCGGCGCGGCTGATGGGCGTTTCCGTCCCTACCGTTTCGCGGGCGGTGGCCCGGCTGGAAGAGCGTCTGGGCGGTCGGCTGTTCAACCGGACTTCTCGGCAACTGGCATTGACCGAGTTCGGTTCAAGCATGGCGGCGAAGGCCGGGGAGATCTATCGGCAGGCCGAAGAGGTCGAGAGTGAGGCGCAGGACCTGGCCATACAGCCTCGCGGGCAAGTGCGCCTGGCGATGCCGATGGCGTTCGGCCTGCGCTGGGTCGCGCCGTTGTTGCCCCGACTGCTGCGCCAATACCCTGAGCTGTCGGTGGACCTTCACCTTTCTGACGCATCGGTGGACTTGATCGCCGAGGGTTTCGATGCCGCACTGCGCATCGCCGTATTGCCCGACTCCTCATTGGTGGCGCGCCGACTGTGTTCTGTGACGCAATTTCTGGTGGCCTCGCCGGGTTACCTGGCGGAGCACGGGCATCCGGCGCATCCGCGAGAGCTCGCCGATCGGTCATGCCTCAGTTATGCCTATCGGGCGCGCAGTGACCTGTGGCGCTTCACCCACACCAACGGCACGAAAGAAGACGTGGCGCCGAAAGGCCGATTAAGGGTCACCAACTCGGACGCGCTGCTCCCGGTGCTGCTGGAGGGACTGGCGATTGCCGAACTGCCCGAGTTCATTGCCGCCGAATACCTGGCGGATGGCCGACTGGTCACGCTCCTGCCGGGCTGGAGCATGGCCCGGGGCGGACTGTATTTTGTCACCCCCTCGGCGCGAAGCCGCCCCGCAAAAATCCGCGCGCTGTCGGATTTTTTCACCGAGCACCTTTCGAACCCGGTGTGGCGGTGGAATCCCTGAAAGCCGCCCCCTGCGCCGTCCCAGCGCCATTGCATGAACCGGTTTTGCTGCCGCTGCGCGGCAGATCGCAGGCAAGCCAGCTTGTATGGTAAGACTCGAAGGGGTGGGTGGGACCAAAAGCCAGCTTCTGACTGTTAGCAGCAGTACAGACCGTGG
>NZ_JBIVNG010000005.1:296065-514192 GCF_044753445.1 Pseudomonas sp. NPDC088368 | reverse complement strand
GCCCGCGTCGCATTTTCCCTGATGCAGAACGAAGACGAATATGACGCAGGAAAGAGGGCTAAAAAGCATTGCCTTCAACCATAGAATCTCCCACGGCCTCCGGCCAGAATCAAAAGCATACATGCGCCACCGCCCGGCTTCTGCCGAAGGCGTGGGAGTTGGCTTGCCCACGGCCTCCGGCCAGAATCAAAAGCATACATGCGCCACCGCCCGGCTTCTGCCGAAGGCGTGGGAGTTGGCTTGCCTACGACCTTCGGCCAGAATCAAAAGCAGACGTACGCCACCGCCCGGCTTCTGCCGAAGGCGTGGGAGTTGGCTTGCCTACGATCTGGCGTGAAGCGGCAGCAAATCCTGTGCACGCGGTGTGTCAGGTGCAATGAGGTCGTCAGGTTTCACTGCCGCTTCGCGCCAGATCGCAGGCAAGCCAGCTCCTACGGCCTTCGGCCAGAATCAAAAGCCAGATTGCGCCATGTGCCAGCTCCAACAAGATGTGCTAATTCAAGCACGAGATGGCAGGATCGCCCTCTCCCTCCTGCTTCAGATTGGTGCATAACCGCCGATAACCTTGCGTCTACAAAATAATGCTCAAGGAATCGTCATGTATCGCTGGACCGCCCAACGGCTTGGAAATATCAGTGTCAGTCGCAAGCTCGGGATCGGGTTCGGGCTGGTTTTGCTGTTGACGCTGGTCATCACCGCAACGGGCTGGTCGGGCGTGAGGTCGTTGATTGATCGCGGCGACAAGCTCGCGATGATCTCCCAGATCAACGAATATTCCCTGGCGCTGCGCATTGCACGCATGAACTACGAAACCCAGGCCAACCCGGATACGGCGAAGGCCGTCATGACCGCGCTGGACCATCTCGACGCGGAGCTCAAGGCGGCTCACGGCAAGCTCGTGGTCGGGAGCGACCTGAAGCTGCTGGACGCTCAGACCCAGGCCGCCACTGACTACCGTCGCGCATTTGAGGACATGGCCAAAGCCATTCAAGCCCGTGAAGCCAGCCGCGTGAATCTGGGCGCCGCCGCTGACGCCGCCGTGGACGAGGTCAACAAGATCGAAGAAGCGTTGATCCAGCACGACAACATTCTGCAATTCAACAGCGCCGTGGGCGTGAGCAAGTTGATTCAGCAGGCACGTTTTCAAGTACGCGGCTACACCTTCAGCGGTAATCCGGATTTCGAAAAAAGCGCTACAGCCGCCATCGAAGAAGCCATCGTTGGCGTGAACACCCTGGCGGGCGACGTTTCGTCCCAATACATCCCGCAGCTGCAACGGGCGAATCTGGCCCTCAAAAGTTACGGCGCTGCCGTCGCACAATACCGCGACGCCCAACTGGTGAGCCGTCAGGCGCTGCAGAAGATGGAGGGGGTCGGTCAGCAGTTGCTCGACCTGAGTGACAAATTGACCACCTCACAAAATACCAAGCGAGACGCCGACAGTGCGCAGGCGCAATCGATGCTGAGTCTGGCGACCGCGCTGGCTCTGTTTTTCGGGGTCCTTGCGGCGTGGGCCATTACTCGCCAGATTACCCTGCCGTTGAAACACACGCTCGTCGCGGTAGACCGCGTCGCGTCCGGCGACTTGACCCATAACCTGAGCGTCGATCGCCGTGACGAACTGGGTCAGCTGCAAGGCGGCATTCAGCGCATGACGGTGAACCTGCGCGAGCTGATCGGCGGCATCAGCGACGGTGTCACGCAAATCGCCAGTGCCGCTGAGCAGCTGTCCGCCGTGACCGAGCAGACCAGCGCCGGGGTTAACAATCAGAAAGTCGAGACGGACCAGGTCGCTACGGCGATGCACCAGATGGCGGCCACGGTGCAAGAAGTCGCACGTAACGCCGAGGAGGCCTCAGAAGCCGCTGTGGCGGCCGATCAGCAGGCCCGTGAGGGCGACAAGGTCGTGAGCGAGGCCATCGCTCACATCGAGCGTCTGGCCACCGAAGTGGGTCATTCCACCGAGGCCATGAGTGAACTCAAGCGCGAAAGCGACAAAATTGGCAGCGTGCTGGACGTGATCAAGTCGGTCGCGCAGCAGACCAATTTGCTGGCGCTGAACGCGGCCATCGAAGCGGCCCGTGCCGGTGAGGCCGGCCGTGGCTTCGCCGTGGTGGCCGATGAAGTGCGCAGCCTGGCCCAGCGCACGCAGAAATCCACCGAAGAGATTGAAGACCTGATCGCGGGCTTGCAGAACGGCACGCAACAGGTGGCGACAATCATGGACAACAGCCGTGAACTGACGACCAGCAGCGTGGAACTGACCCGCCGGGCAGGCGGCTCGCTGGAAAGCATTACCCGAACCGTGTCCGCGATTCAGGCCATGAACCAGCAGATTGCGGCCGCCGCCGAGCAGCAAAGCGCAACGGCCGAAGAGATCAACCGCAGTGTGCTGAATGTGCGGGATGTGTCGGAACAGACCTCAGCGGCCAGTGAAGAAACCGCGGCATCCAGCGTGGAACTGGCGCGTTTGGGCACGCATCTGCAGGGGCTGGTCGGACGGTTCAGGGTTTGACAGAGCAGCTTTCCGCCGCTGAAACCCGTGGGAGCGAATTCATTCTGGGCGGCAATCCGACGATGCGGTGGTACATCCGATGCATCTCCATCGGCTGTACGATTTTTCGCGAATGAATTCGCTCCTAGGGGGGCACGGGGAGCCGTCGAAATCCGGGCATAACTGAATACCTGTGACCTGGTTCACCCCACGCTTCGCCTCGGAAACGTCCTACACCCCCTTCAGGTCACGCTCCCGCCCCGCCTGCCGATGCGCGTTTATCGCCCATCCGCAGGAGACGCACCATGTCCCATGGAATCAACGGGGCGCTGGCCAATACCAGCGTCAAACTCAAACTGGCACTGGGCTTCGGCCTGGTATTGCTGCTGACGCTGGTCATCACCCTCACGGGCTGGCACGGCCTCGACGCCATGATCGAGCGCTCAGAGTCGCTGACCTCCATCGCCCAGCTCAACGCCCTGACCAAAGACCTGCGTGCCGAACGCATCACGTTCCGGATGGAAAACACGCCGGAGAGTGCCAGCCTGGTCGCCACCCGGATCAATGAAATCGAAGCGCACCTTGGAACGCTCCGGCGTGACGAGGAAGACGCGGACGTGCTTCAAATGCTCAATAAACAAAGCGAGACCGTCCGAGCGCTGGAACAGGCTTTCGGCGACTTGAGCCAATTGCTGCAAACCCGCGATACATCTCGGGGACTCATGAAAGAGCTTTCGGACAACGTGATCAGCGCGGTCGATCAAGTCGAGGCTGACGTATTGAAGGCTGTCAGCGAGGAGCAGGATAACAAAGAAAAACTCGACGAATTCACCAATATCCTGCAACTGCGGCGGCACATTCAGACAGCTCGCTACGAGGTTCAGGCTTACGTTTACAGCGGTAAGGATGCCTTTGAAACCGGGGCGATCAAAGCCATTGAAAAGGCGGTTGAGGAGGTGGATCAGATCATGGCCAGCCCCTCCGACACCAACGCAAGTATTTTGACGGCAGCCCGCAAAGCACTGGAGAACTACCGCGAACAGCTGAATACGCTGAAAGTGGCTCAGACCAAAGCTGAGGCCGCTCAAGAGTCGATGGAAGCCATGGGCGACGTGTTGCTTGCGTCCACCGCCGAGATTACCGCGCTGCAAAGCCAGCGACGGGACAGCGATGCCGACCGGTCGCGCAACACCCTGATCGGCGTGGCACTGCTGGCTATCGTGCTGGGGCTGTTGGCCGCCTGGCTGATCACCCGGCAGATCATTCTGCCACTGCACCAGACCCTCGCAGCCGCCAAGCGGATTGCCAGCGGCGACCTAAGTGTTGACCTCGACGTGCAACGCCATGACGAAATGGGCAGTCTGCAACAAAGCATGCAGGACATGACCCTGCGGCTGCGGGCGCTGATTTCGGGTATTAGTGACGGTATCGCCCAGATTGCCAGCGCGGCCACTCAGCTGTCGGCGGTGACCGAGCAGACCAGCGCCGGGGTCAACGATCAGAAACGCGAAACGGATCAGGTGGCCACCGCCATGAATCAGATGACCGCCACCGTCATGGAAGTCGCACGCAACGCCGAAGAGGCGAGCGAGGCGGCGGTGCAGGCCGACCAGCAGGCACGAGAAGGTGATCAGGTGGTGGCGGACGCCATTGGCCAGATCGAACGGCTGGCGGTCGAGGTCGCCAATTCCACTGATGCCATGGGCAAGCTCAAGCTGGAAAGCGACAAGATCGGCGGCGTGCTGGACGTGATCAAGTCGGTGTCACAGCAGACGAACTTGCTTGCGCTGAATGCCGCCATCGAAGCGGCCCGGGCGGGGGAAGCGGGCCGGGGGTTTGCCGTTGTCGCCGATGAAGTGCGCAGCCTGGCCTTGCGCACGCAGCAGTCCACCGAAGAAATCGAACTGTTGATTGCGGCCTTGCAGAGCGGCACACAACAGGTGGTGAGCACGCTGGATGCCAGCCGCACATTGACGGATCGCAGCGTCGAGTTGAGCCGGCGGGCAGGTGCGGCGCTGGAGCACATCACCCGCACGGTCTCGACGATCCAGACCATGAACCAGCAGATCGCGACGGCAGGCGAAGAACAAAGCGTCGTCGCCGAGCAGATCAACCGGAGCGTGCTGACCGTGCGGGATGTGTCCGAACAGACGGCAGCAGCCAGCGAAGAAACCGCCGCTTCAAGCCTGGAACTGGCGCGGCTCGGGACGCATCTGCAAGAGATGGTCGGGAAGTTTCGGGTGAGCTGAACGCGCGGCTCTCTATGGCGTTTTCGCTCCTACAGTGTGAATGGGTGATCGCCCCCTCCCAAACAAAAACGCCGCCGAAGATCACTCTCCGGCGGCGTTTTTTTTTGCAGCGGTTACGTCAATCAGGCATTGGCGAGCGACGGCACGTTCAGGTGTGTCGCAGGCTGCAAGGGCAGCAAGGGGGCGTGAGGATCGGCTTTCACCGACGCTCGCCACGCTTCTAGCCACGCTTCGTTGCCTTCCGCCCAGACCGCCTCATGCAGACGCGCCAGCGCAACAGGATCGCTCAGCAATTGCAGGCGTTCGTTGTTGTTCAAGTGCTCCGGGCCGCCTTTGATGGCGTGGCGCACGCGTTCGACGCGCATCCACTCGATCGGCTCGGCGTGACGGTGACGTGAGGTTGCCAGTGCACAGGCCAGAGCGTTCTGCTGTGGATCGACCACGGCACGAACAAAGCCATCGTTCAGTGCATGCCAACGGTTCTCGTGGGTGTACTGATCAGTCGACACCAGCTCCTGCGGCGGCGTGTGCTCTTCCGGGATCAGGAACAGGCTTTCATCCTTCGCTTTCAGGCCCAGGTTGGTACGGCTGGAAATCACCGACACAGGGATCGACAGCATCAACGAGCCGACAATCGGCACCAGCCACCACAGGAAACTTGGGTTGAGCCAAGCCACCAGCAGCGCCCAGCCGAAGCCGAGCAATGTCTGCGGTCCGTGACGCTTGACCGCTTCGCTCCACGGCGTTGAGTCATCATCACGTTGCGGCGAGTTCCAGGTCGCGGCCCAGCCGAGGAACGCGGCCAGTACGAAACGGGTGTGGAAAATCATCCGTACCGGCGCCAGCAGCATGGAGAACAGCATCTCCAGAAGCATCGACATCGTGACCTTGATCCGACCGCCGTAGCCCGTCGCGCCCTTGGCCCAGATCAGGATGACGCTGAGCAGTTTTGGCAGGAACAGCAAGACAACAGTGGTCGAGAACAGCGCGACGGCTTTTTCCGGGTGCCACTGTGGCCACAACGGATAGAGCTGACGCGGCTCCAGGAAATAGGTCGGTTCCATCAGTGTGTTGACTGCCAGCAGCGCCGTCGACAACACCAGGAACAGGAACCACAACGGCGCCGAAAGATAGGACATCACGCCCGTCAGGAACACCGCACGGTGCACCGGGTGCATGCCTTTCACCAGGAACAGGCGGAAGTTCATCAGGTTCCCGTGGCACCAGCGACGGTCACGCTTGAGTTCGTCCAGCAGGTTCGGCGGCAGTTCTTCGTAGCTGCCCGGCAGGTCATAGGCAATCCACACGCCCCAGCCGGCACGGCGCATCAGCGCAGCTTCAACGAAGTCGTGAGACAGAATTGCACCGGCAAACGCGCCTTTGCCGGGCAACGGCGCCAACGCGCAGTGCTCGATGAACGGCTTCATGCGAATGATCGCGTTGTGACCCCAATAGTGGGATTCACCCAGCTGCCAGAAGTGCAAACCGGCAGTGAACAGCGGGCCATACACACGGGTGGCGAATTGCTGCATGCGGGCATACAGCGTGTCCATGCCCGAGGCACGTGGCGCGGTCTGGATGATACCGGCGTCCGGGGTCGCTTCCATCAAGCGCACCAGGCTGGTCAGGCACTCGCCGCTCATCACGGAGTCAGCGTCGAGCACAACCATGTAACGGTAGTCACCGCCCCAGCGACGGCAGAAATCGTCGAGGTTGCCGCTTTTGCGTTTTACACGACGGCGACGACGGCGGTAGAAGATCCGGCCAAAACCGCTGGTCTCGCGGCACACGTCCAGCCACGCCTGCTGCTCGGCAACGGCGATGTCGGTTTCGTTGGTGTCGCTGAGGACGAAAAAGTCGAAGCGATCCAGATCGCCTGTCGCGGCAACGGACTCGAAAGTGGCACGCAGACCGGCGAATACGCGAGGCACGTCTTCGTTACAGATCGGCATGACCAACGCAGTACGCGCACCGGCTTCAATCGGCTCATTGCCAGCGCTCGCGCCAGAGATACGGTATTTGTCACGCCCGGTCAGCAGTTCGAGGAAGCCCATCAAGGCGGTCCAGAAACCGGCAGAAACCCAGCAGAACAGAATCCCGAACATCAGCAAAATGGTGGTCTGCAGCGCGTATGGCATCACTTGAACGGCGGTTTGCCACAGGGTCTGACGGCTGATTTCGTCGAACGAGACCAGCGACCAGCCTTGGTACGGCAGGATGCCCTTCATGTAGAAGCCAGCCACGATGGTCTGGCCGAGCATGAGGATCAGCAGAATGTAGCGACGGATCGAACCGACCGTGCGCCACCGGGACTTGGGCAAGTCGCGTGGCAGATCGTCCTTGGCCGGCTTGGGCGGGTTGGTTTTCCCGGTCAGACGACGCCAACCACGGTGCAGGATGTTGGTCCGCCATGGCTCCGGGACGACTTTTGTGCGGCGGATCGGCGGCGTCGCTTTCAGGCAAACGCGACCGCTGGCGTCGACCGTCAGCATTTCTGCTTCGTGCAACTCGTCAGCGGTGGTCAGGGTCAGGCGACGGCCCACCGAAGCCTGAGCGGCCTCGGCGGAGTCGGTGACGGTCTGCGCCGAAAGGCGTTCATGCAGCTCAGCGAACGAGGTGCAGCTGGCCAGTTCGGCCCGCTGCTCGTCGCTCATTGGCAGGTGTGCGAGGTACTCGGATAGAGACTCAGGCACGGCTTGTGAATTACTCATCGGCTGGCAACTGGTAGCTCCAGGTCTCGGTCAGAATCTGTTGATTCATGGCCGGGCCCTGCTGGGTGGATGCAGCCTGTACCGCTGGCTGCGTGGTGTCTTTATTACCTTTGTTCGCCTTGGCAGCATCGCCCAGGGCGGCTTCAGGCTTCGACGCTTCGTCGGACTTGGCTTCGGCAACCTTGGCAGCGTCAGCTGGCTTGGTGGCATCGGCCTTCGCGTCTTTCGCAGCAGCGTCTTTGCCATCGGCTTTCGCGTCGGCCTTGGCCACTTTGGCGTCTTTCGCATCACCGGCTTTCACAGCGTCGGTTTTGACGATTTCGGCTTTTTCGTCTTTAGGCGCGGCAGCGGCTACCGCCGGTTTGGCGTCCGCTTTTTTCTCAGGCTTCTTGTCTGCTTTGTCAGCAGTGATCAGCGCAGGTTCCTTACCAGGTTCGACCGGGGTCTCGCGCAGCAGGTAAGCGCGCAGTTCCACGTTCTTGTTGGTGTCCTTGACCTTCAGGCGCAGCGTCAGGCGCCAGCCCTTGGTGACCGGGTTGTAACGCAGGTTGTTTTCGACCAGCTCGGTGTTGTCGTCAGTGGTGACCTGGCTGCGGATCGCCGGGTCTTCACCCAGCTTGGCCAGGGTTGGGCCGACGAAATCGACCAAGTAGGCAACGCTGCCATCCGGCTGGCGGATCAGGTTGGACTGCTTCACGTCACCGGTGGAACGCAGGGTCTGCTTGACCCAGCCCAGATCCGGCGAGTGAATGGAATCTTCATCCATGGTCCAGTGCAGACGGTAGTTGAAGTCGATTGGCTGACCCGGCTCAGGTTGGGTTTCAGGCTTCCAGAACGCAACGATGTTGTCGTTGGTTTCATCGGCAGTCGGAATCTCGACCAGATCGACAGTACCCTTGCCCCAGTCGCCTTTTGGCTCGATCCAGGCACTTGGGCGTTTGTCGTAGCGGTCGTCCAGGTCTTCGTAGTGGCTGAAGTTACGGCCACGTTGCAGCAAACCGAAGCCGCGCGGGTTTTCAACCGAGAAGCTGCTGACAGCCAGATGTTTCGGGTTGTTCAGCGGACGCCAGATCCACTCGCCATTGGCAGCCTGAATCGACAGACCGCTGGAGTCGTGCAGCTCGCGACGGTAGTTGAGGACTTTCGACGGCTGGTTGGCGCCGAACAGGTACATGCTGGTCAGCGGCGCAACGCCCAACTTGCCGACCTTCTCACGCAGGTACATGCGCGACTGCACGTCGACCAGGGTGTTGGTGCCCGGGCGCAGGGTCAGTTTGTAGGCACCCGTGGCGCGTGGGGAGTCCAGCAGCGCGAAGATCACCAGATGGTTGTCATCTGGGTTCGGCTTTTCGATCCAGAATTCGGTGAAACGCGGGAATTCTTCACCCGACGACATCGCGGTGTCGATGGCCATGCCACGGGCGGACAAGCCGTAAACCTGACCTTTGCCGATGACGCGGAAGTAGCTCGCGCCCAGCATGGTCATGATTTCGTCTTGCTTGTCGTCCTTGTTGATCGGGTACGTCACGCGGAAACCGGCGTAGCCGAGGTTTTCGGTGGACTTGGGATCGAACTTGACGTCACCGAAGCTGAAACGGCTCGGATCGTATTTGATCTCGTTGACCGTCGTGGCGGTGACCTCGTTGATCTTCACCGGGGTGTCGAAGTGCATGCCCTGGTGATAGAACGAGATTTTGAACGGCGTCTTGTCAGCGGCCCATTCGGCCTTGTCCTGCAAGAAGCGGATCTTCTGGTAGTCGGCAAACTTCATGTCGCGGAATTCCGCTGGAAGGTTGCTTTTGGGGGCTACGAATTTCTGTCCGGCCAGTTCTTTGGCCTTTGTCGCCACGTCGTCAATATCGAACGCCCAAAGTTGGCTGGCGCCGAAAAGACAAAACAAAGCCGACCCGGCCAACAAGGCGCTGCGCAGGCGCTTGCCAGGGGTCTTTGGTGCATTACATGGACTAACAATCACGAGCAACCCTCGCCGAAAACAGATGAAGAAACCAACGGCCAGCTTTCAAATGCCGGGTTGGCGAGCATTGTTCCGACTCCGAAAGGGGCCAATGATTCCCCAAACGATTTCGGACCAGTCTGCGTTTTTACCGATGGGACGAGTTTTCACTCGCCTTTGTAGCGCGCGATTATCTAGTAGCCCGCGTTACAACGCATCAGGGGAAACAAAGTATTTATGGCTTTTTGCCTAATAAATTCGGGTGCATCAGGCAAAACCGGCGATTCAGGTCTCAAGCAAAAATGTCACAGGGCCATCATTCACCAAATGCACCTGCATATCCGCACCAAATTGGCCCGAAGCGACCGTCCCGTGCGAGGTTTTAGCCTTTTCCAGCAAATAGTCAAACAATTCGGCGCCGAGGGCGGGAGGCGCGGCTTTGGAGAAGCTGGGGCGCATGCCGCTTTTAGTGTCGGCAGCCAATGTGAACTGCGAAACCAGCAGTAATCCACCGCCCACGTCGCTCAACGACAGGTTCATTTTGCCGTCGGCGTCGCTGAACACCCGGTAGTTAAGCAGCTTGTGCAGCATTTTGTCGGCGCTGGCGCGAGTGTCTTGAGGTTCGACCCCCACCAGCACCAGCAACCCTTGATCAATGGCACCCACCGTTTCGCCCGCGACATCGACGCGAGCAGAACGCACGCGCTGGAGCAAACCTTTCATTTAATGCCTTCCAAATAGTGTCCAGACCCACAGGTTTACACCGCGTCCCGCCGGGCGCTTTGTTTACGCCTCTTCCGGAGGAAGATCGAGCAAACGCCGCGCCACTTGAGAAGCGGCACGCACCAGCGCGTCAGTGATGCCCGGCTCGGACGCTGCGTGGCCCGCGTCGCGAATCACCTGCAATTCGCTGTTCGGCCAGTTCTGGTGCAGTTCCCACGCGTTGTCCAGCGGGCAAATCACGTCGTAGCGGCCATGCACGATGATCCCCGGCAGGTGCGCGATCTTGGGCATGTCGCGAATCAGCTGGTTTTCTTCAAGGAAGGCGTTGTTGGTGAAGTAATGGCATTCGATGCGGGCAATGGACAGCGCGCGCTGTGGCTCGGAGAAGCGGTCCACCACCAGCGGGTTCGGACGCAGTGTCGCGGTACGACCTTCCCACGTGGACCAGGCCTTGGCCGCGTGCATTTGTGCGATCTGATCGCTGCCCACCAGACGCTTGTGGAAGGCCTTGAGCAGATCGCCCCGCTCGTCCTGCGGAATCGGTGCCAGGTAATCTTGCCAGTAATCGGGGAACAGACGGCTCGCGCCTTCCTGATAGAACCAATTGATCTCCTGTGGACGGCACAGAAAGATGCCGCGAAGAATCAGGGCGTGCACACGATCAGGATGAGTCTGGGCGTAGGCCAGCGAAAGGGTCGAGCCCCACGAACCGCCAAACAGCACCCATTTGTCGATGCCCAGGTGCTTGCGAATGCGCTCAAGGTCTTCGACCAAGTGCCACGTGGTGTTGTTTTCGAGATTGGCGTGAGGGGTGGAACGGCCGCAACCGCGCTGGTCGAAGGTGATGATGCGGTACAGGTTCGGATCGAAATAGCGACGGCTCTGCGCATCGCACCCCGCACCCGGCCCGCCGTGGATGAACACCACCGGCAAGCCTTCCGGCGAGCCGCTTTCATCGACATACAGCACATGAGGCTCTTCCACTGCCAGATCGTGCCGGGCATAAGGTTTGATCTGCGGGTACAAAGTCTGCATAGGTGCTCCATAAGTCCAATTCAGGGGCTTCTATCTATCTGCCGTTGGGCATCATAAACCCGAAATGACAAATGATCATATTGGCGCAGTGGACGCCGCGTATCGTGTGCAGCGGCGGAAACTGGAACGATCGATGCAAGGTGCTTCGCAGCCTCTGACAACTTGAAAAACCGGCGAACCAGAGCGAGCTGTTCGAGTCGAACCGAGGGTCGTGCAACCGGATATTTCGCCCGATGGCAGGAAATAACCGACGACACCCCCTACAGTCAATCAACCCCATTCAATCGTCCAACCAACTTGAGGTCGTACCCGATGTCTCCGGAACCCAACGTTCGTGACGCTGAAGTGGCAGCCTTTCGTGAAGCTGTACTCACCAAACTCGAATTCGCTGTCGGCAAAGACGCCGACCATGCGTTCGACCATGACTGGTTCATGGCCATCGCCCTGGCGACTCGCGACAAGATGGCCGAGAAGTGGATGAACCACACGCGCTACATCTACCGCCAGGAAAAGAAACGCGTGTATTACCTGTCGCTGGAATTTCTGATCGGGCGACTGATGTTTGATAGCCTGAGCAATCTGGGCATCCTCGAAACCGCACGTGAAGCGCTCAAGGGCCTGAACGTCGATCTGGAAAGAATTCGCACGCTGGAACCCGATGCCGCACTGGGCAACGGTGGCCTGGGCCGTCTGGCCGCGTGCTTCATGGAGAGCATGTCCTCCCTCGGCATCGCCGGTCACGGTTACGGCATTCGTTATGAGCATGGTCTGTTCCGTCAGGCCATCGTCGATGGCTGGCAGCAGGAACAGACCGAGAACTGGCTGGACTTCGGTAACCCGTGGGAGTTCGAACGTCCGGAAGTGATCTACCAGATCGGCTTCGGCGGCAGCGTTCAGCCGGTCCTCGACAGCAACGGCACGCCGGTGCTGGATGCCTCGGGCGAGACCCGTCAGGTCTGGAGCGCGGGCGAAACCGTCCGGGCGATTGCCTACGACACCCCCGTAGTCGGCTGGCGCGGCAAGGCCGTGAACACCCTGCGTCTGTGGCGTGCACGGGCGGTTGAAGACCTTCACCTCGAACGCTTCAACGCCGGTGACCACGTGGGTGCGGTGGCGGAAGTCGTGCGCGCCGAGAGTATTTCTCGCGTGCTCTATCCGAACGACAGCACCGAAGCGGGGCAGGAACTGCGCCTGCGTCAGGAATATTTCTTCGTGTCGGCCTCGCTGCAAGACCTGCTGCGTCGCCACAAGAACATGGGCTACACGATCAACAGCCTGCCTGAACACGCTGCGATTCAAATGAATGACACGCACCCGTCGATTGCGGTCGCGGAGCTGATGCGCATCCTGATCGATCTCTACGACGTGGAGTGGGCCGAGGCCTGGCGCATCACCGTCGGTACCCTCGCTTACACCAACCACACGCTGTTGCCCGAGGCGCTGGAGACCTGGTCGGTCGGCCTGATGGAACGCATGCTGCCGCGCCACATGCAGATCATTTACATGATCAACGCCCAGCACATCGACGACGTGCGCCTGGAACACAAGGACGACCCGGACCTGTTCGGTCTGCTGCGCGCGGTGTCGTTGATCGAAGAAGACAATGGCCGTCGCGTGCGCATGGGCAATTTGGCGTTCATTGGTTCTCACAGCATCAACGGCGTGTCGGCCCTGCACACGCAACTGATGCGCAAGACCGTGTTCGCTCAACTGCACAAGCTGTATCCGGACCGCATCAATAACAAAACCAACGGCATCACCTTCCGCCGCTGGCTGTTCCAGTCCAACCCGCAGCTCACCTCGATGCTGGTTGAGAAACTGGGCGAACAGGTCCTCGACAACCACGAAACCGCGCTGCTCAAACTGGAGCCGTTGGCCGACAACGCCGCGTTCCAGCAAGAGTTCGCTGCGCAACGGCTGCAAAGCAAAACCGCGCTGGCCAACATCGTTCAGGAACGGCTGGGCATCACGCTCAACCCGGAAGCGCTGTTCGACGTGCAGGTGAAACGGATTCACGAATACAAGCGCCAGCTGTTGAACCTGTTCCACACCGTGGCGCTGTATCAGGCTATGCGTGCCGACCCGAGCACCGACTGGGTGCCACGCGTGAAGATTTTCGCGGGCAAGGCGGCGGCCAGTTATCACTCGGCCAAGCTGATCATCAAACTGGCGAACGACATCGCCCGGACGGTGAACAACGATCCGACCCTGCGCGGTCGCCTCAAAGTGGTATTCCTGCCGAACTACAACGTGAGTCTGGCAGAAAGCATCATTCCGGCTGCCGACTTGTCCGAGCAGATTTCCACGGCAGGGCTCGAAGCATCGGGCACCAGTAACATGAAGTTCGGCCTCAACGGCGCGCTGACCATCGGCACCCTGGACGGCGCCAACGTGGAGATGAGTGAGCAGGTCGGGCTGGAACACATGTTCATCTTCGGCATGACGTCGCAAGAAGTCGAAGCGCGCAAACACGCGGGCGAGTTCAACGCGCACAACGACATCGCGTCGTCGCCGCGCCTGAACGACGTGCTGCAAGCGATCCGAGGCGGGGTGTTCTCGCCGGATGACCCGTATCGCTATGCCGGGTTGATCGAGCAATTGATCAACTACGACCGTTTCTTTGTCTGTGCGGATTTCGAGTCGTACTGGGACGCTCAGGCCCGCGTCGAAAAACGCTGGCACGACAGCAAGGAATGGTGGCGCTCAGCGGTCCTCAACACAGCCCGCATGGGCTGGTTCTCCTCGGATCGGACGATTCGGGAGTACGCGAACGAGATCTGGCACGCGCTGGATTGATGTTGTGATGCAGGACGGCGGTGGGTCAGTTGCACTTTTTCGCGACTGACCTGCCGCTGCGCTGCCGTCGTAACCTCCGGCAGCAAACACGATGGATCAGTTGTCGTCGAATGTGCTGATACACCCAGTTTGCAATACCCCTTGTAGCGACGCAGTTCTCGCGTCCTGACACAAAATGTTTCCTCTTCTCCAACGCCCGATATACTCCTCGCCATCGCCGTTCTGCGGCCGAAAAGGGATGTCGTCGCGTGCAATGGATTCTTCTGTTGGCTGGGTTGTTCATCGGGGCGGTGTTGGACGAATCGCTGATGGGCGGCGCCGTGGGTGGGGTTATCGGTCTGGCTCTTGGATTGAGCTTGCGCCTAACCTCTGTCGCGCGCGAAGCCGCTGCACAGAAGGCCGAGCTGGCGAAAACCCGGCTTGATCTCCAAGCCGTTCAAGCACGTCTGAGCCAACTGGACTCGACAGCCACACAATTGCCAGACGCCCCTGCGCCCGCTCCGCTCGATATCCAGCCTGTCGCCGACACCGGCCCCGAACTATTGTGGGATCTGCCGGACCTCGAACCTGAGCCTGTTGAATCCACCACTGATTCCGAATGGCGCCGCCCGGTCGATGCCCCTCCCCCGGTGCGCCCTGTTGCTCCGCCGCCAGCCCAGCCGAACCTGTTCGACAGCGCCCTGCTCCGCGCCAAGGACTGGTTGCTCGGTGGCAACACGGTGTTGCGCGTCGGCGTTGTGCTGCTGTTTCTCGGTCTGGCGTTTCTGCTGCGCTACGCCACAGAAGGCATGGTCGTGCCCATCGAAGCTCGTTACGCCGGGGTCGCGGCGGCTGCGCTGGCGCTGTTGGGATTGGGCTGGTGGCTGCGTCAACGCAACGAATCTTTCGCCCTGATGCTGCAAGGCACGGGCGTCGCGGTGCTGTATCTGACGGTCTTCGCCGCGATGAAAGTCCACACCCTGCTCGCCCCCGGTATGGCCTTCAGCCTGTTGGTCGCGGTGACGGTGTTCTCGGCAATTCTGGCGCTGACGCAAAACTCCCTGGCCCTCGCCTGCGTCGCCGCGCTCGGTGGTTTCGCAGCACCGCTGCTGACGTCCTCGGGCGAAGGCAGCCATGTCGCGCTGTTCAGCTATTTCGCCCTGCTCAACGCCGGGATCTTCGCCATCGCCTGGTTCAAGGCGTGGCGCCCGCTGAACCTGATCGGCTTCGTCGGCACGTTCGGCATCGGCTGCGCGTGGGGCTTGAAGGCCTATACGCCAGAGTTGTTCTGGAGCACCGAGCCGTTCCTGATTCTGTTCTTCCTGATGTACCTGGCCATTGGCTTACTGTTCGCCCGCCGCAAGCTTCAAGAGCACGCCTCCGGCCCTGAAAACGACAGTCGTGAGTCGGTCTTGCGCTGGTCGGCGAAGCAAAGTCACTACGTCGACGGGAGCCTCTTATTCGGCACGCCCATCGCCGGGTTCGGGCTGCAATACGCAATCGTCCAACACATCGAATTCGGCGCGGCCTTCAGTGCCTTGGTGCTGGGCCTTCTTTATATGGGCATCGCGCGGGTGCTCGCCGGACGCGCGCCAGGCCGGGCATTGCTGCTGGTCGAAACCTGCCTGTCACTGGGCGTGGTGTTCGCGACACTGGCCATTCCTCTGGGGCTGAGCGCGCAGTGGACGACCGTCGCATGGGCCGTCGAAGGCGCTGCGGTGTTTTGGTTGGGCATGCGCCAGAACCGCCTGCTGGCGAGGTTCTTCGGTCTGCTGCTGCAACTGGGCGCAGGCTTCGCGTTTCTCGGCATGGTGGGTCGCTGGGCGGCGTGGAACGACGGTCCGACCTTCAATCATGGCGATTTCTGGACACCGCTGATCATCGCGCTGGCGGGCTTGATCAGCGCCTTCGTCGTCGAGCGGATCGGCACATTGCGTCTGGCGTTCAGCGAACGCGTCCTGCAACCCGCGCTGTTGGTCTGGGGCGCGCTGTGGTGGTCGATCGCCCTGTGCGTAAGCACCCATTACGTGCCGGGCGCGCGCGAGATTCCAACGCTGTTGTTGCTGGGCGCCCTCAGCGTCGGGCTGTGGACCGTCGTGTCACTGCGCCTCAAATGGTCGGGGCTGGCGCAGCTATGCACGCTGTTGACGCCCGCCAGCCTCGCGCTGCTGGCCTTGATGCTGTTCAACCCTTATTACCACCCCGCTGCGGATTGGGGCTGGCTCGGCTGGGTGGCAGTGTTCGCGGCTCATGTGCTGTCACTGAGGAAGCTAGACGCCGTGCTTCATCGGCATCTGCGCAGCGCCGCGCATGTTCTTGGGTGCTGGCTGATCCTCGGCGTGGTGTCGCTGGAGTTGCGTTACGGCTTGTTGATCCTGTCCGAGTCCTACAACGCGTGGCGCTGGCTGGGCTGGGCCTTGCTGCCAAGCCTCTACTTGTTGGCGATGACCGCGCCGCGCAACGGGCCGGTGCCGTGGCCGGTCAGTGCCTACCCTCGCGAATATAGGGTCTGGGCCGCTGCGCCTCTGGCGGTCCTGATGTTGGCGTGGTTCTGGCTGGCAAACTGGTTCAGCGAAGGGGCGGCCGATCCGCTGCCTTACCTCCCGTTGATCAACCCGTTGGAGCTGGGCCTGTTGATCACCCTCGCCGGTATTTTCAGCTGGACGCGCCAGCAACTGCCGCAGCTGGGCGTCAGTCCCGATCATGCGCGCAAAGTGGCGCTGGTCATCGCCGGGGCTTCGGTCTTTGCGCTGGTCACCGCCATGGTCATGCGCACCGCGCATCATTGGGCGGCCGTGGCCTGGCACACCGACGCGTTGTTTGAATCGATGCGCGTGCAAGCGGGCCTGTCCATCGTCTGGACCCTGATGGCGCTGGCGCTGATGATCGGCGGCCATCTGCGCAAACGGCGGGATGTGTGGATTGTCGGCGCGGTGCTGATCGGCATCGTGGTCGCCAAACTGTTCTTCGTTGAGCTGAGCAATCGCGGCGGACTTGAGCGAATCGTCTCGTTCATCGGCGTTGGCATTCTGCTGCTCGTGGTGGGATATTTCGCACCATTGCCGCCGAAGAAACCTATGCGTAGCCCATCGCCAGACGACGTTGCGCCCAGAGATTCGGCATTGCCATGAGAATCAGGAGTCCGTTGTTGAGCCGTCAGTCCCTCGTCAAGGCCGCTGTTTTCGGATCGATCCTGTGCGCCGCGCTGTTCGCTCAAGCCGAAGACTTGCCGGACGATTTCGCCAGCCACACACCGTTGAGCGTCAGCGGCGAAGGGCCGTGGTATCGCCTTGAGCTGCCACTCGCCGCGCAGCTGAACGCACGCCAAGGCAATCTCAACGACGTGCGCATTTTCAACGCCGATGGCCAGGCCCAGCCGTACGCGCTGACCCTCAGTCAGCCGCAGCACACCGAAGACGAAACGCCGGTCGATGTGAAGTGGTTCCCCCTCTACAACAGCGACGACGCCAAGGACGCCGAGCCGAAAATCCGCGTCGAGCGCACCACCACCGGCACGCTGGTCGAAGTCCAGCCCCAGGGCGAGATCGAGGCAGGCGAAGAAATCCTGCGTGGCTGGCTGCTCGACACCAGCGCCATCAACGCGCCGCTGGACCAGTTGATTCTCGACTGGAACGCCGAGCGTGATGGCTTTCAGCGATTCAGCATCGAGGCCAGCGACGACTTGCAGCACTGGAAGCGCTGGGGTGAAGGCCAGGTGGCGCGGCTGTCGTTCGCAGACGAGCGGGTCGAACAGCGCGTCGTGACCCTGCCCGGCCGCAACGCTCGGTATCTGCGTCTGCTATGGACCAACCCGCAATCGGCGCCGACGCTGACCTCTGCTCAATTGGTCAGCACGCGCCCCGGCGTGATGCCGCTGAGCTGGTCGCCGAGCATCACCGGCACGGTGGAAAAGCCCAGCGTGTATGTCTGGCAGCTTCCGGTGGCCCTGCCGCTGGAGCGCATGAAAGTCGTCATCACCCAACCCAACAGCCTCGCGCCGGCCACGCTGTATGGCCGGGCGGACAACAACGCACCATGGCAGCTCATCGACGACGGCCTGCTCTACCGGCTGACTCAGAACGGCCAGGAAGTGGTGCAGGATGAAATGGCGCTGCCCGGCAATGTCGTCCGGCAACTGAAACTCGAAGTCGATGATCGCGGCGGTGGCTTGGGCAATGCAGCGCCAAAAATCAGCTTCGCCGTGCGCGCCACGCAAGTGGTGTTCCTGGGCCGAGGTGCACCGCCTTACAGCCTTGCCCTTGGCAACGCGACCATCAAAGGCGCAAACCTGCCGCTCAACACGTTGGTGCCCGGCGTGACGCCGGAGAAACTGGCAGCCCTGGGCACGGCCAGATTGACCACTACGCCGGTGGCCGTTGCAGTGTCTGCCGCCCCCGTCGCCACGGGGCCGGACTGGAAACGCATCGGCCTGTGGGGCGTTCTGGTGCTGGGGGTGATTTTTTTGGGATGGATGGCGATTGGCACGTTGCGCGCATCGAATTCGAAGCGTTGAAGCTGAACCGATCCTGCAGGTGAAAAAACGCGAACGTGGCGCCTCAACTTGTCACGGTCGAACGTCTACGCTCATGTAGCCCGTGAACTCAATCACTACAGAGTCGGTCTGACAGGCAGTAATAAGTCCTTACACGCGTTAAACTGTGCGCGTTTTTTATTTCCCTTCTTCCGGAGCTCTCCATGTCCCGCGTTACCCTGAGTCGCTATCTGATTGAGCAGACCCGCAGCAATAACACTCCTGCCGATCTGCGCTTCCTTATCGAAGTGGTGGCGCGTGCGTGCAAGGAAATCAGCCACGCAGTATCCAAAGGCGCCCTGGGCGGCGTCCTCGGCAGCATGGGTACTGAGAACGTTCAAGGTGAAGTGCAGAAGAAGCTGGACGTGATGTCCAACGAAATCCTGCTGGAAGCCAACGAATGGGGCGGTCACCTGGCAGGCATGGCGTCCGAAGAAATGGACAACGCCTACCAGATTCCGGGCAAATACCCGAAGGGCGCGTACCTGCTGGTGTTCGACCCACTGGACGGCTCGTCCAACATCGACATCAACGCTCCGGTCGGGACCATCTTCTCGGTGCTGCGTTGCCCGAATGAATACCTGAGCCAGAACGAAGCCCTGAACGAAAAGGCCTTCCTGCAACCAGGCACGCAACAGGTCGCCGCCGGTTACGCCATCTACGGTCCGCAAACCATGCTGGTCCTGACCCTGGGCGACGGCGTTAAAGGCTTCACCCTGGATCGCGAAATGGGCAGCTTCGTACTGAGTCATGAAGACATCAAGATTCCGGAGTCCACCCAGGAATTCGCCGTCAACATGTCCAACCAGCGTCACTGGGAAGCGCCGGTCAAACGCTACGTCGAAGAGCTGCTGGCCGGTGAAGAAGGCCCCCTGAAGAAGAATTACAACATGCGTTGGGTGGCTGCGATGGTCGCCGACGTGCACCGTATCCTGACCCGTGGCGGTCTGTTCATGTACCCACGCGACGCTCGCGAGCCGTCCAAGCCGGGCAAGCTGCGTTTGATGTACGAAGCCAACCCGATGTCGTTCCTCGTTGAACAAGCGGGCGGCGCGTCCACCAACGGCCACCAGCGCATCCTCGACATCCAGCCTGAAGGCCTGCACCAGCGTGTGGCGGTGTTCCTGGGCTCGAAAGAGGAAGTGGAACGCGCAACGTCGTACCACCAGGAATAACCGTGACCTCGCCCTGGCTGCCGGTGCTGGCGTGGTGGTTCGGTTCGGCCGAATCACCGACCGAAATCGCCAAGGCGAAAAACACGCTGTGGTTTGGCAAGAAAGCCTCTCAGGACACCGACGCGCGCCAGCGTTTCGGTGCTCTGGTCGATCAGGCGCTTCAGGGCGAATTGTCCGACTGGACTGAAACCCCTGAAGGCTGGCTCGCCCTGGTGCTGCTCCTCGATCAACTCCCTCGCATGATCTTCCGCGACAGCCCTATGGCCTATGCGGGTGACAAACGTGCTCAAGAATTGGTCCAGGAAGGACTGACGCTTGAACGGGACTTATGGCTGGCCCCGTTGCAACGCACCTTCATCTACCTCGTTCTCGAACACACCGAACACCTCGCCGCCCAAGACGATGCTATCCAGCGGTTCACCGAGCTGTTGCCCTTGATGCCAGAAAGTGAACGCGGGTATTTCAAACAGACCCTGGATTACGCGAAGAAACACCGCGTGGTCATCGATAGGTTTGGACGTTTTCCCCATCGCAATGAGGTGCTGGAGCGGGATTCGACAGAGGAAGAGATGGCGTTTTTGAAAGGGCCTGGGTCGAGGTTTTGAAGGCTACGGACTGCTGCGCAGCAGACGCTTGGTCAACAGTGAGACCATATCCCGACGCACATCCACGACCGCATGAACGAAAACGACTTCCTGGCGAATCTCGTAGATGATCCGGTTAAGACCGGAGATAACCTGCCGGTATTCACTCAAGTTCAGCATTTCAATCTCAGCAGGTACAACCCCCGCTTGTGGCGAAACGGCCAATATCCCTATGGCCTTCTTGATCTGCGCTGAAGTCTCAAACCAGACCGATTGGGAGAACCTGGTCACGACGTAATCGCGAAGCTCTTTCAAATCTGTTTTTGCAGAGTGGAGGATCACAACTTTGAAACTCATTGCGGGCCTGTCCCATCCAGCTCATCAAACACGTCGTCAACGCTTTCGAATTCGCCTCTCTCGATTTCCCTGTTGCCCAGCGCCAGTATCTTCAACAGCGCAAACGTCTCCATTTGTTCCTCATACGTTTTCACGTCCATCACGACCAACTTTGCTTCGCCATTTTGAGTAATCAACATGGGCTCCCTGCTCTCTGAGATGCTCTTCACGATTTCGGCGGTGTGACTTTTGAGATAGCTGATCGGCTTGATTTGCGATGAAAACTTCACGGTTGAATCCCCCGAAGACAAGACGGACTGATTTTAGTCTTTATTCAGTCCTTAGCACCAACAACAATCCGATGAGCAGGTATAAGACTTAGAATATGTCTGCTCGTGGTACGTCGTGCACGGAACCAGACCCACCCTTTCTCTTCTAAGCTTTCGGCATGACGTCAGCGGTTTGCGCCAGAGGCCAATCGCTGTGACGCTGTCCCCTCTCGATTCAGGAGCTTCACCCATGTCGTTGCGATCTCTCGCGTTGTTGTCGTTCTGCGTGCTGCTGGCCGCGTGCAGCAAGATCAATCAGGAAAACTATTCGAAAATCTCGGCGGGGATGTCCAAGGTCCAGATCGAACAGTTGCTGGGCAGCCCGACTGAATGCTCGGGTGCGCTGGGGATGTCGAGCTGCACGTGGGGCGACCAGAAGACCTTTATCAGCGTTCAATACGCTGCGGATAAAGTCGTGCTGTATTCGGGTCAGGGGCTGAAATGAAGGTGGGCTTCATGATGCGCGCTGCGGCCGTGGCGCTGGCGATGATCGGGTTGAGCGCCTGCGCGGTCACGCCGGAAGCGGAATCCATGGCCCCGCGCACGGCGGACCATGTGGACTTGAAACGCTATCAGGGCACCTGGTACGAATTGGCGCGGATGCCGATGTTTTTCCAGCGCAATTGCGCGCAATCCGAGGCGCATTACAAGCTGAAAGACGACGGCAACATCGCCGTGACCAACCGCTGCCGCACGCTGGACGGCAAGTGGGAAGAAGCGACCGGCACGGCGTCGCCGCAAGTTGAAGGCAAGACCGACAAGCTGTGGGTGGTGTTCGACAACTGGTTCTCGCACCTGGCGCCGGGCGTGGCCAAGGGGAATTACTGGGTGTTGTACGTCAGCGATGATTACAAGGTCGCGCTGGTCGGCAACCCGAATCGCAAGTACCTGTGGCTGCTGTCGCGCACGGCCCACGTGTCGGAGTCGGTGAAGAACGAACTGATGATGAAAGCGCAGCAGCAGGGGTATGACACGACCAAGCTGATCTGGCGAATCGAGGATTTGAAGATAGCGAAAGCCGCCGACTGATCCCCGATTCCACTGACGTACGCACACCTTCTGTAGGAGCGAATTCATTCGCGAAGGTGGATCAGACGACAGATCAGCGTCGGATGTACCCTTGTTTCGCGAATAAATTCGCTCCTACAGATTGATCACCGCAGGTCTTACCCGAGCAATTCCTTCAACACCTGCGCAAACGCGCGGCTGCTTTCCTCTTCGTCCGCGTGCCGCCCGTCACGAATCACCCATTGGCCGTTCACCATGACTTCACGAATCTGCCGGTCGCTGCCCGCGAACAGCCAGCGATTGAGAATGCCGTCGCCCGAAGCCGTGGCCAGATACGGGTCGTTGCCATCCAGCACCAGCCAGTCAGCGCGCTTGCCGACTTCCAGTGCCCCGATGGCTTGCCCCATCGCCTGCGCGCCACCCACCAGCGCGGCGTCGTACAGCGTGCGGCCAACCATGGGCTGATCCGGGCGATAGAGGCGATTTCGCCGCTGATCCCGCAGACGCTGACCGTATTCCAGCCAGCGCAGTTCTTCAACAACACTGAGCGAGACGTGGCTGTCCGAACCAATGCCCCAACGTCCGCCCTGTGCGATGTAGTCCACCGCCGGGAAAATCCCGTCGCCAAGGTTCGCTTCGGTGGTCAGGCACAGCCCTGCGATGGCGCGACTTTTTGCCATCGAGCCCACCTCGTCAGCCTCGGCGTGCGTCGCGTGCACCAGGCACCAGCGCTCGTCGACCTCGACGTTCTCGTACAGCCATTGCAGCGGGCGACGACCACTCCACGCCAGGCAGTCGTCGACTTCCTTCTGCTGTTCGGCAATGTGAATGTGAACTGGGCATTGCTTGTCGCTGGCGGCCAGCACCTCACTGATCTGCTGTGGGGTGACGGCGCGCAGCGAGTGGAAGCACAAGCCCAACGCTTGGGCCGGTTGTGCGCTGATAATCGGTTTCAGGTCCGATTGCAGGTTCAGGTAGCTTTCGGTGCTATTGATGAATCGACGCTGGCCCTCGTTGGGCGCCAGTCCGCCAAATCCCGAGTGGGTGTACAGCACAGGGAGCAGGGTCATGCCGATGCCGACCGAACTCGCCGCCTGGCTGACTTGCAACGCCAGCTCGACAGGGTTGGCGTAAGGCTTGCCGTCTGCGTCCTGATGCACGTAATGGAACTCAGCGACCGAGGTGAAACCGCCCTTGAGCATTTCGATGTACAGCTGACGAGCGATGACGCCCAATTGCTGCGGACTGATCTGGCCGACGAGGCGATACATCAAGTCGCGCCAGGTCCAGAAACTGTCGTTGGGGTTGCCCGCCACTTCCGCCAGCCCGGCCATCGCGCGTTGGAACGCGTGGGAGTGCAGATTCGGCATGCCCGGCACCACCGGACCGTTGATCAGTTCGGCACCCTGACGCTCGGCGTCGGCCTGGACGTTGGTCAGAACACCATCAGCACCGACCTCAAACCGCACGTTATTGGCCCAGCCAGCAGGCAATAGCGCTCGTTCGGCAAAGAAAACGGACATCGTTTCGCACCCCTCGCGTGAAATTGTCTATACATATACAGACGTTTGCCTGCCCGGTAAACTGCGGCAAGCTTGTCGGCGCTCGCGTTAATGGTTAGCGTGGGCGCTGGTTACAGCGTGTTCACCCACTGTTTTTGCTTATAACAAGGATTTTTCTGTGCCGACTCCGCCTGCCAATTCTCCGCTGGCCGCCCAGATGGGTGACAGTCCGGCGCCGCTCTACGCCCGGGTGAAGCAAATGATCACCCAGCAGATCCAGAACGGAACCTGGCCGCCTCATCATCGCGTGCCGTCCGAAAGCGAACTGGTGACCCAACTGGGCTTCAGCCGCATGACCATCAACCGCGCCCTTCGCGAAATGACTGCCGAAGGCATGCTGGTGCGGATGCAGGGAGTCGGCACGTTCGTCGCCGAACCCAAGACCCAGTCCGCGCTGTTCGAAGTGCACAACATCGCCGACGAAATCGCTTCGCGTGGCCACACCCACACGTGTCAGGTCATCATCCTGTGTGAAGAGGCGGCCGGCTCCGAGCGCGCATTGGCGCTGGACATGCGCGAAGGCCAGCGGGTGTTTCACTCGTTGATCGTGCACTTTGAAAACGACATTCCCGTGCAAATCGAGGACCGCTTCGTCAACGCGGCCGTTGCACCCGAGTATCTGCAACAGGACTTCACCAAGCAGACGCCTTACGCCTACCTTAATCAGGTGGCCCCGCTGACCGAAGGTGAGCACGTGGTCGAGGCCATTCTGGCGGACCCGGATGAATGCAAGCTGCTGCAAATTGAAAAAGGCGAACCCTGCCTGCTGGTTCGCCGCCGCACGTGGTCGGGCCGTCAACCGGTGACCGCCGCCCGCCTGATCCACCCCGGCTCACGCCACCGCCTGGAAGGACGTTTCACCAAATGACTCAGCTGACTGTTCTGCGTGCCGCCGACTACCCGCGCATGCCCTGGAAAAACGGCGGTGGCAGCACCGAAGAAATCACCCGCGATGCAGGCGAAGGGCTGGACGGCTTCGGCTGGCGCCTGTCGATTGCGGATATTGGCGAGTCGGGTGGTTTTTCGGTGTTCGCCGGTTATCTGCGCATCATCACGGTGCTGCAAGGCGCGGGCATGACGCTGAACATCGATGGCAAAAACAGCGAGCCGTTGCTGCCGTCCGATCCCTTCGCGTTCAGCGGTGACAGTCAGGTGTCGTGCACGCTGTTGAACGGGCCGATTCGCGACTTCAACCTGATCTACGCTCCAACCCGTTATCGCGCACGCCTGCAGTGGATCGATGTGCTGCAGCCTCAGCGCTTCTTCAGCTCGGCGAATGTGTTCGTGGTGTTCAGCGCGGCCGAGCAGATGGCGGCCAACGTGGGCGAGCATCCGCCGCAGTTGCTGGAAAAACACGATTGCTTGCAACTGGATAACAAGGAAGGGGCGCTGGTGGAAGTGGTGCTGTATGCGCCAACGGCGAGTCGGGTTTGTATCATCGAACTTGCTGCAATCTAAAAGCTTCTGCCCGCAGGGCGTAGGAGTCCAGCTTGCTGACGATCTGGCGCGAAGCGGCAGCAAACCCTGCGAATGCGGTATCTCTGATACAACCAAGGTCTCTGATTTTACTGCCGGTGCCCGGCAGATCGTCAGCAAGCTGGACTCCTACGCCTTCGGCAGAAGCGATCAGCGCCATTCGATACGCCTCCGCACAAGACGCCCGACGTATTTCAGGAAAAATGTTACCCAAGGACCCGCATGACATCGCCCAGCCCGCAAAAAGAAACCCCACGCGCCCTCGCCGTTCTCGCCAGTTTCCTTGCGTCGGAATCCGCAGGCGGAATCGTGTTGATGGGGGCAGCGCTCGCCGCGATCATCGTCGCCAACTCGCCCATGGCCGCGTTCTACTTCGCCGCGCTTCACAGCGTCTGGGGCGGCCTTTCGGTGGAGTTGTGGATCAACGACGGCCTGATGGCGATCTTCTTTCTGATGGTCGGGCTGGAGATCAAACGTGAAGTGCTCGCCGGTGGCCTCGCCAGTTGGGGCCAGCGCGCCCTGCCCGGTTTTGCGGCGGCGGGCGGGATGCTGGTACCCGCGCTGATCTACGTCGGCATCAATTTGGGCAACGCCGAAACCCTCGGCGGCTGGGCGATTCCGGCGGCCACCGACATTGCCTTCGCGCTGGGCGTCTTGTCATTGCTGGGCAAGCGCGTGCCCACATCGCTGAAAGTCTTCCTCGCCGCCTTGGCGATTCTTGATGATTTGGGTGCGGTCACGATTATCGCGCTGTTCTACAGCACTGGCCTCAACCTGCCGATGCTCGGCGCTGCGTTCGCCACGCTGGCAGTGCTGGTGATCATGAACCGCCTGGGCGTGCAGCGACTGTTGCCGTATCTGTTGCTGGGTTTGCTGCTGTGGTTTTTCGTGCTGCAATCCGGGGTGCACGCGACGCTGGCCGGTGTCGCACTGGCGCTGTGCATTCCGCTCGGCACACGGCAGGAAGAGGCCCGTTCGCCGCTGTTGTTGCTGGAAGAAAAGATGCACTACTGGGTCGCGTTTGCCGTGGTGCCGGTGTTCGGGTTCGCCAACGCAGGCGTGTCACTGTCGGGAGTCAATCTCGGCAATCTCGTGGACCCGGTGCCATTGGGGGTTGCGTTGGGTCTGTTCGTCGGCAAGCAGATTGGCGTGTTTCTCGCGGCCACGTTGGCGATTCGGTCGGGATTGGCAACATTGCCCGAGGGCAGTAACTGGATGCAGCTCTACGGTGTCGCGTTGCTATGCGGGATTGGGTTCACGATGAGCCTGTTCATCGGCAACCTGGCATTCCCCGGCGCGCCGCATTTGATTGACGAGGTAAAAATCGGGGTGCTAATGGGATCGATTTTGTCCGCGCTGGCGGGCATCGCCCTGTTGCGGAGCAAGTTGGCGCAACGCTGAGCCGCTTCCTGAACATTTTTTTGCAAACAGCTGCATCCAGATTCGTTTCTGGCGGGTAGTACAGTCAGCAGCCCTTCGCTGCCCACTGAAATACCCTCAGGAGAAACTGCGATGAACGCTAAACACTACCTCTGCCTGGCCGCCAGCGCCCTGGCCTTCACGTGTGCGTCTTCAGCCTTCGCTCAGGCGGATTTGCCCGACAGCATCAAGGTCCCGGCCGGTCACAAAGTCAGCATGGAAACCACTGGCGTCGGCGAAATCACCTACGAATGCAAAACCAAAGCAGACAACGCCAGCGAAATGGCATGGACGTTCGTCGGCCCCAAGGCGGTGCTCAATGATCGCAAGGGCCAACAGGTCGGGACCTACTTCGGCCCACCGGCAACGTGGGAAGCGAAAGACGGTTCGAAAATCACCGGCACCCAGTTGGCGGTTGCGCCATCGGGCGAGGGCCACCTGCCGTATCAACTAGTCAAGGCCAATCCCGCCGAAGGTAAAGGCGCCATGCACGGCGTCACTTACATTCAACGCGTAGCGCTCAAAGGCGGCGTAGCGCCCTCCACGACATGTTCGGCCGCCAACAAAGGCGCGAAAGAAGTGGTCAAGTATCAGGCTGATTACATTTTCTGGGCCAGCAACTGATCACGACGGTTTCAGAGGTCTTGCGCAGTAAACGGGCTATGCTCCTGCGCAAGCGACCTCAACCGTGATCGCACACACTCCCATGGATGGCCGATCAATTTGTCCGCACCTCAGACACCGTTCGACTATGAAGCAGCGTTGCTAGCCTGCGCCCGCGGTGAACGGTGGGCGCTGCAACGTCTTTATGAGCAGGAAAGCCCGCGTCTGCTCGGTGTGGTGCAACGCATCGTGATCGACCGCGCGCGTGCCGAGGACATCGTGCACGACGCCTTTATCAAGATATGGAGCAGCGCGGCGAGCTTCGACCCCTCCCGTGGCAGCGCCCGTGGATGGATGTTCACGGTGGCTCGGCATTTGGCGCTCAACAGTGTGCGCAACAGCGCGCGGGAAGTGTCTATGGACGATGACCATGGCAGTCACGTGCAAACAACGGTCGAGGGCTGGCAAGAGACCAGTGACGCCTTCGACTGGCGAGTCAACCCGGGCCGAATTCACACCTGCCTCGAACAACTGGAGCCGGTGCGTCGCAACTGTATTTTTCATGCCTACGTCGACGGCTACTCTCATCAACAGATCGCGCAAAAGCTGGGCGCCCCTTTGGGCACGGTGAAAGCCTGGATCAAGCGCAGCCTGGCTTCGCTGCGGGAGTGCATAGGATGATCGAACAACCAGGCACCCCCTCTGACGACGATGTCCAGTCCCTGGCCGGTGAATACGTACTGGGCACGCTCTCCGCTGGGCAACGGGCTGACGTTCAGCAGCGCCTTGAGCACGATGTTGCGCTACGCAGGGCGGTCGACGAGTGGGAATCCCGGTTGCTCTCGCTCACCGATTTGGCAGAGCCGCAGACGCCGCCTGCTTCTCTCTGGAACAGAATCGAGCACAGCCTCGATTCGTTGTCGGTTTTGTCACAGCCACGAGTGGATCGAGCGCCGCGTTGGTGGGACAGCCTTAACCTGTGGCGCAGCGTCGCCGGTTTTGGGGTCGCCGCTTCGGTGGTATTGGCGGCGTTGCTGGTGACGCAGCATGCACCTAAACCGGTGCCTTCTTACCTGGTGGTGCTCGTCGCGCCGCAGGACAAGGCGCCGGGCTGGGTGATTCAGGCCAGCGACAGCCGTGATATTCAGCTGATCCCGTTGGGCGAAACCTCGATACCCGATGACAAGGCACTGCAATTCTGGACCAAGGCCGACGATTGGCAGGGCCCGGTGTCGCTTGGGCTGGTCAAGCCAGGCCAAGTGCTGAGCGTGCCGCTGGACAGCCTGCCACCCCTGCAGCCCAACCAGTTATTCGAGCTGACCCTTGAGAAATCCACGGGCTCGCCGATCAACAAACCAACAGGCCCGATTCAATTCATCGGTCGCGCCGTGAAGGTGATCTGAGCCGCTGGGGAAATGAGTGGATGGGCGCTGACGAACCGACCCTGAAAATTCGCCCTCCGTGCGTCGTAACGGTGTGTTTCAGGAATGCGTCGACGGTTATTCTCAGCACTACATCGCACACGCATCTGGTGCGCCGTCGGGCACGGTAAACGCCTGTATCGAGCACGGCGCGGCCGTGTGGCGGGAGTGTTTTTGGATGAGTGAAAAACAAGACAAGATTCCGGATCTCGACGTCCAGACCCTGGCCGGCGAGTACGTGCTCGGCACACTCACGGCTGAGCAACGGGTTGAGGTACAAGAGCGTCTGGCCCATGACCCGGCCTTGCGCAAGGCCATTGATGGCTGGCGGTCTCGGCTGCTGACCCTGACCGAAATGGCCGAACCGCAGAAGACACCACCGCCAAGACTCTGGGGGCGCATCGACCGCACGATCGGTACGCTGCCGTTCACGCAGCCAAGTGGCAAAGCTCCACGACTGAAGCGTCGCAGCCAGTGGTGGGACAACGCCGGATTGTGGCGCGGGCTGGCAGGCATGGGATTGGCCGCCTCGGTGATTCTGACCACTCAGTTGCTGGGCCAGATTCCGACCCCGCCAGCGCCAGCCTTTCTGGCCGTGCTCTCTTCCACCGAAAATCACACCGCCAGTTGGGTGATTCAGGCGAGCAACCTGCGCGGTATCGAGCTGGTGCCGGTGGACAAGGTCGAGGTGCCACTGGGCAAGGTGTTGCAGTTCTGGACCCAGGCGGACGATTGGGAAGGGCCGATTTCCCTCGGACTCGTCGGACCGGGCCAGACGCTGAACGTGCCAACGGATCGCTTGCCGCCACTGCAACCCAATCAGGTGTTCGAGCTGTCGCTGGAAAAGGCCGGTGGCTCTCCGATCAACAAGCCAAGCGGGCCGATTCAGTTCATCGGTAAAGCGGTGAAGGCGGGTTGAGCGACAACGGCTGACTGAATGCAATCCTGTCAGCCGTCGCTCGGTGCACGCCGTGCCTACCAGCGCAAAACCCGGGGCCCGACCAGCGCACCGATTACGGTGGATGACACCAACCCCATGAGATACCAGACGCCCCAGAACGGAATTTCCATTTCAGGGCAATGCAGGCAGTAGGCGATGGTCGCCAGCGAACCGGCGAGCAATCCGCCGCTGGCCCCCGCCAGACGCAGACGGGTCGGCGCCATGCCACGCAGCGCCCAGAAGATCGCGATGAAGCCCGGAATCGACAACAGCACGATGTTGATCGCGCAGACTTTCCAGGTTTTGCCAAAAACCATCGCTACTCGCGCATCCGCAGGCGCCTGTATCAAGGCAATCACACCCGCCAGCCAGACCAGCAGCACGCCCGCCCCCACCAGCCAGCGCCCCGAACCCGCGCTCAGGCCAGGTCGCGCCAGACGAAGGACCATCCACAACGAACCCACGCCCAGGCACGCCGGGAACGCGACTTTGCCCCAGAACAGCGGGGTCTGGGCAGCTTCCATCAGGTCAGGCCGGGCGCCAAACTTCACCAACACCATCAATAACGAACCCAGCGCGGCGAGCACCACAGCTAGACTGAAACGCTTGGCAAGCTGCCCGCGATCAACCGGGGCGACGCCGCCCGCGAGCATGGAAATCAGATCATCGGTTTTCATCGTGTACCTCGTATGCGTGCCGCCAGCGCCTTGAGGCCGCGATGCACGCCAATCTTGACCGCCGACTCGGAAAGCCCGGTCATCTTCGCGGTTTCTGTCACCGACAACCCCTCAAGCTTCACGTGCATGATCGGCAAGCGCTGACGGTCAGGCAGATCGCCCAACAGCTTGCTCAAATCGCGACTGGCCTGGGCAGGCTCAAGCTCGGGTTCGGCGAACAGCTCGGCGGTGTCGTCCAGCGAGTCGTTGAACACATCGCCCCTGGACCTCGCACGGTAAAAATCCGTGAGTTTATAGCGAGCAATGGCAAACACCCAGGCGGTCAACGGCTGATCGACCCGGTACGTATGCCGAGCGTTGTGCACCGCCAGTAACACTTCCTGCAACAAGTCTTCGATCTCACCGGGCTGACGCTGAAGCCGCGCGCGCAAAAAACCGCGCAGGTGAGTGCTCAAGTCGGTCAGGAATGTCCTGTAAGCCCGCTCGTTGCCGTCCTGACCCGCCAGAAACAACGATTGAAGCTGCGTTTCCCGGGTCCGCAAGGCGGTGGTGTGCGCAGCGTGATCTGTAATTCGGTCCATCGGTCGCCCTGGTTACATCCGCGTTGAAATTTTCTTTGTAAATCGCCCGTGCAGTAGATGCCGAACCTCCTTTTCACACAATTCAATTTTCTGTTACCGAATGCACTGTCATGGAGCGTTCGCACCCAAAAGTAACAATTCAACGTCCGCAGTAACGGGCGCGTGTGGTCCGACACGCTCCGTCGAAATTGCTATGCGCCTTGTGTCTTGAGGCTTGGCGAGGTTTCAGCGAGTGGAAAAGGCGAGTTGGCCCTGAGGTTGCATATGCTTGTATGTACAAGTGAATATGAGTATGAAAGAGTATTGCGAGTGCACCGCTTCGATTCACTGTCAGCGGCGCCAGATCTGCCAGACCCATATTCCGCCTGTTCGACACAGGCACCGTCAGCCCAGTGCCTGGGCCGGATTGACCATCGAGGATTGTGACGTGACTACTGACAACAAAACCCCAGCTCAGCAATGGACCAAACGCCGCGACGTGGAAATCCGCGCAGCCCGCGGCACCCAACTGACCGCCAAGAGCTGGCTGACCGAAGCGCCGCTGCGCATGCTGATGAACAACCTCGACCCGGAAGTCGCCGAGAACCCCAACGAGCTGGTGGTCTACGGCGGTATCGGTCGTGCGGCGCGTAACTGGGAGTGCTACGACAAGATCGTCGAAAGCCTGACCAACCTGAACGACGACGAGACCCTGCTGGTGCAATCCGGCAAGCCGGTCGGCGTGTTCAAGACCCACAGCAATGCCCCGCGCGTGCTGATCGCCAACTCCAACCTGGTGCCGCACTGGGCCAACTGGGAACACTTCAACGAACTGGACGCCAAAGGCTTGGCCATGTACGGCCAGATGACCGCTGGCAGCTGGATCTACATCGGTAGCCAGGGCATCGTTCAGGGCACTTACGAGACCTTCGTTGAAGCCGGTCGCCAACACTTCGACGGCAACCTGAAAGGCCGTTGGGTCCTGACCGCAGGCTTGGGCGGCATGGGTGGCGCACAGCCTCTGGCGGCAACATTGGCGGGCGCCTGCTCGCTGAACATCGAATGCCAGCAGAGCCGCATCGATTTCCGCCTGAAAAGCCGCTACGTCGACGAGCAAGCCACTGACCTCGACGACGCGCTGGCCCGCATCGCCAAATACACCGCCGAAGGCAAGGCGATCTCCATCGCACTGCTGGGCAACGCCGCTGAAATCCTCCCGGAACTGGTCCGTCGTGGCGTGCGCCCTGACATGGTCACCGACCAGACCAGCGCCCACGACCCGCTCAACGGCTACCTGCCAAAAGGCTGGACCTGGGAGCAGTACCGCGACCGCGCCATCACCGAACCGGCTGCCGTGGTCAAGGCTGCCAAGCAGTCGATGGCCGAACACGTCGAAGCGATGCTGGCGTTCCAGAAACAAGGCATCCCGACCTTCGACTACGGCAACAACATCCGCCAGATGGCCAAGGAAGAAGGCGTGAGCAACGCGTTTGACTTCCCGGGTTTCGTCCCGGCGTACATCCGTCCGTTGTTCTGCCGTGGCATCGGCCCGTTCCGCTGGGCCGCGCTGTCGGGCAACCCGGAAGACATCTACAAGACCGACGCCAAGGTCAAGGAGCTGATCCCGGACGACGACCATCTGCACAACTGGCTGGACATGGCCCGCGAGCGCATCAGCTTCCAGGGTCTGCCGGCACGTATCTGCTGGGTCGGTCTGGGCCAGCGCGCCAAGCTGGGTCTGGCATTCAACGAAATGGTGCGCAGTGGCGAGCTGTCTGCACCGGTCGTGATCGGTCGTGACCACCTGGACTCCGGCTCCGTTTCCAGCCCGAACCGCGAAACCGAATCGATGCAAGACGGCTCGGACGCGGTGTCCGACTGGCCATTGCTCAACGCCCTGCTCAACACCGCAAGCGGCGCGACATGGGTGTCGCTGCACCACGGCGGCGGCGTCGGCATGGGCTTCTCGCAGCATTCGGGGATGGTGATCGTCTGTGACGGCACTGACGAAGCAGCCGAGCGTATCGCTCGCGTGCTGCACAACGATCCGGCCACCGGCGTCATGCGCCACGCCGATGCCGGTTACCAGATCGCAATCGACTGCGCCAAAGAGCAGGGTTTGAACCTGCCGATGATCAATCACTGATCGAATCCCACGGGTGTACGCACCACCTGTGGGAGCGAATTCATTCGCGATGGTTTTTCAGACGATACATCTATGTCGTCCGTGCCATTTTCGCGAATGAATTCGCTCCCACAGTGGCGCGGTTCAGCAATGAATTCTGCGTGGGTCATACAGTTTGTTTTTGATGTCCTGCCCACGTTTTTGAGGATGTTGTGATGGCTGTTCCAGAGGATCGTGTTGCACAAGCTTCGGTGATCGAAAGGCGTTCGATCGACTACATCCCTGACGCGGAAAGACATGGTCGTCTGTTCAGTCAATTCACCCTCTGGCTGGGTGCGAATCTGCAAATCACCGCCATCGTCACCGGGGCCTTGGCCGTGGTGTTGGGCGGCGACGTGTTTTGGTCGTTGATCGGTCTGTTCATCGGTCAACTGCTGGGCGGTGGCGTAATGGCGCTGCACGCGGCGCAAGGTCCGAAACTGGGCCTGCCGCAGATGATTTCCAGTCGGGTGCAGTTCGGCGTCTACGGGGCCGTGATCCCGTTGGTGCTGGTGTGCCTGATGTACATCGGCTTTTCTGCCAGCGGCTCGTTGCTGGCCGGGCAAGCCGTCGCTCAACTGATTCAGGTCCCCGACTGGCAAGGCATCGTGCTGTTCGCCGCTGCCATCGTCGTCCTGACCATCTTCGGCTACCGGGTCATCCACATGATCGGCCGGGTCGCCAGCATTATCGGCGTGATCGCCTTCGTTTACCTGTTCGGCGCACTGCTGGCGGGTAACGACGTCGGCGCGCTGCTGGGCAACAAACACTTCTCGCTGAGCAGCTTCCTGCTGGCGATTTCCCTGTCGGCCTCGTGGCAGATCGCGTTCGGCCCGTACGTCGCGGACTACTCGCGTTACCTGCCGCGCAGCACATCGGCAAGCAAGACATTCTGGGCCGTCGGCCTGGGGTCGGTGATTGGCGCACAGGCTTCGATGGTGTTTGGCGTGTTCGCGGCGGCACTGGCCGGCAAGAATTTCGCTCATCACGAAGTCTCGTACATCGTCGGCCTGGGCGGCACCGGGGCCGTGGCCGCCGCGCTGTATTTCAGCATCGCGTTCGGCAAGGTGACGATCACCACACTCAACGCCTACGGCAGCTTCATGTCGATCGCGACCATCGTCAGCGGCTTTCGCGGCAATCGCCACATCTCCAGCGCGCTGCGCCTGACGTACATCTTCGCGATGGTCGGCATCGCCACCGCGCTGGCGTTGCTGGGCAAGGATTCGTTCCTCAAGGATTTCTCGGCGTTCATCCTGTTCCTGCTAGCGTTTTTCACGCCGTGGAGCGCGATCAACCTGGTGGACTTCTACTGCATCACTAAGGAGCGCTACGACATCCCTGCCCTGTCCAACCCGGACGGTCGTTATGGTCGGTGGAACTGGGTAGGCATCAGCATCTACGTGATCGGCGTGCTGATTCAGATGCCGTTCATCTCGACCCATTTCTACACCGGGCCGCTGGTAGCCAGCCTTGATGACACCGACATCTCGTGGATCATCGGTCTGGTGGTGCCTGCGGTGTTGTATTACGTCGCCGCGCGGAAATGGCCCGGCAAGATCGCCGACCGTCTGATTCTTCCGACCGAAGACGGGATGCCTCAAACACCCAAAAACGCAGCACCGACGCAGGCTGCGGTGAACTGAAAGTTCGTCATGCCCGTCTGTTAAAGCTGTGCCAAAGCGGTGCAAAACCCACATCCGGCCTTTGATCAGGCCGAGTGCCGATCGCTTTGGTGATTGTCGAAAACCCATTCAAGACCAGGAGCTACACATAATGAAATCCAAAAAGGCCCTGCTATCCACACTGCTGACCGCAGGCTTGTTCGCCAGTGGTGCCAGCCAGGCAGCGGGATGGTGTGAGTCTGGCAAACCGGTGAAATTCGCCGGTCTGAACTGGGAAAGCGCAATGCTGCTGACCGACGTCCTGCAAGTGGTGTTGAACAAGGGTTACGGCTGCGAAACCGACAGCCTGCCCGGCAACTCCATCACCATGGAAAACGCCCTGAGCACCAACGACATTCAGATCTTCGCGGAAGAGTGGGTAGGCCGCAGCGAAGTGTGGAACAAGGCCGAAGCCGCCGGGAAAGTGGTGGGTGTCGGCGCGCCGGTCAAAGGTGCCGTAGAAGGCTGGTACGTGCCGCGCTACGTGATCGAAGGCGACGCCAAGCGCAAGCTGGAAGCCAAGGCGCCGGACCTGAAAACGATTGCCGATCTGGGTAAATACGCAGCGGTCTTCAAGGACGCCGAAGAGCCGGACAAGGGCCGTTTCTACAACTGCCCGGCCGGCTGGACCTGTGAGCTGGAAAACAGCGAGATGCTGAAAAGCTACGGTCTGGAAGGCAAGTACACCAACTTCCGCCCTGGCACCGGCCCTGCGCTGGATGCGGCGATTCTGTCGAGTTACAAACGTGGCGAGCCGATCCTCGCGTACTACTGGTCGCCGACGCCGCTAATGGGCCAAGTGGACATGGTGCGCCTGGAAGAAAAAGCGGGCGTGAACAAGACCATCGACATCAAGGTCGGTCTGTCCAAGACCTTCCACGAACAGGCCCCCGAGCTGGTGTCGGTGCTGGAAAAGGTGAACTTCCCGATCGACCTGCTGAACCAGAACCTGGCGCGCATGACCAAAGATCGCATCGAGTCGCCAAAGCTGGCGAAGATCTTCCTCAAGGAACATCCTGAGGTCTGGCACCAGTGGGTCAGCGAAGACGCTGCCAAGAAGGTAGAGGCTTCGTTGTAAGACTTAGATCCGGATGCCGCACGAACTGGCGGTGTGCACGAATACTGTGGGAGCGGATTCATCCGCGAGACGACCGTACATTCGACACGTATCTGTCATCTGTACCTCTGCATCGCGAATGAATTCACTCCTACAGGTCCGGTGTCAGCCGCAGAATCCAGGCAGTACCTGAACAACGGATCTGCACTACCTAAAAGATCGAGAAAACCTATGTTCCCCGAAAGCTTCACGTTCTCCATCGCCGACTGGGTCAATGACTGGGTCGACAAACTGGTCACCAACTACGGCGACGTGTTCCGGCACATCTCCGACACGCTGCTGTGGGCCATCGTCAAACTCGAAGGCCTGCTGCGCGTGGCGCCGTGGTGGGTGTTGCTGGCCATCGTCGGCCTCATCGCCTGGCATGCCACCCGAAAGTTCACCACCACGGCGGTGGTGGTCGGCCTGCTGTTCCTGGTTGGCGCGGTCGGCCTGTGGGACAAGCTGATGCAGACCCTCGCGCTGATGCTGGTCGCCACGTTCATCTCGGTGCTGATCGGCGTGCCGCTGGGGATTCTCTCCGCGCGCAGCAATCGCCTGCGTTCGGTGCTGATGCCGTTGCTCGACATCATGCAGACCATGCCGAGCTTCGTGTACCTGATCCCGGTGCTGATGCTGTTTGGCCTGGGCAAGGTCCCGGCGATTTTCGCGACCGTGATCTACGCCGCGCCGCCGCTGATTCGCCTGACCGACCTCGGCATCCGTCAGGTCGATGGCGAAGTGATGGAAGCAATCAACGCGTTCGGCGCCAACCGCTGGCAGCAACTGTTCGGCGTGCAACTGCCGCTGGCCCTGCCGAGCATCATGGCCGGGATCAACCAGACCACCATGATGGCCCTGTCGATGGTGGTGATCGCCTCGATGATCGGCGCACGTGGCCTGGGCGAAGACGTGCTGGTGGGCATTCAGACGCTCAACGTCGGTCGCGGCCTGGAAGCGGGTCTGGCCATCGTCATCCTGGCGGTCGTGATCGACCGTATCACGCAGGCCTATGGCCGCCCACGGCATGAGGCGAGCAAGTGATGAGCGCTGAACAAAACAAAATCGTCGTCAAAAACGTCTACAAAATCTTCGGCAACCGCGCCAACGACGCGTTGGCGATGGTCCAGCAGAACCAGAGCAAGGATCAGGTCCTCGCTCAGACTGGCTGTGTAGTCGGCGTGAACGACCTGTCGCTGTCGATCGGCAGCGGCGAGATCTTCGTGATCATGGGCCTGTCGGGTTCCGGCAAATCTACGCTGGTGCGCCACTTCAATCGCCTGATCGACCCCACCAGCGGCGAGATTCTGGTAGATGGCGAGAACATCCTGACATACGACATGGAAGCGCTGCGCAACTTCCGTCGCCACAAGATCAGCATGGTGTTCCAGAGCTTCGGCCTGCTGCCCCATAAAACCGTGGCCGACAACGTGGCCTACGGCCTGGCGATTCGCGGCGAGAGCAAGGCGCAATGTGCCGAGCGTGCGCAGCACTGGATCACCACCGTCGGCTTGAAGGGCTACGAGAAGAAGTACCCGCATCAGCTCTCGGGCGGCATGCGTCAGCGTGTGGGCCTGGCCCGTGCGCTGGCAGCCGACACCGACATCATTCTGATGGACGAAGCGTTCAGCGCCCTTGACCCGCTGATCCGCGCCGAAATGCAGGACCAGTTGCTGGAGCTGCAAGCGACGCTGAAGAAAACCATCGTTTTCATCACCCACGACCTCGATGAAGCGGTACGCATCGGCAACCGCATCGCCATTCTCAAGGATGGCCGGTTGATTCAGGTCGGCACCCCCAAAGAAATCCTCTACTCCCCTGCTGACGACTACGTTGACCGTTTCGTCCAGCGGCGGGTGGCGACCATTTAAGGACGGCTGTAGTCATGTCGCGAGCAGAACAGATCATCATCGGCGATGCACGGGTCACCTGGCAGGACATCACCGCCGTGGCCCGTTATGGCGCCACGCTGGCGTTGTCCGATAACGCCTGGGCACGAATCGACAACGCCCAGGCCATCGTGCAGCGCATCGTCGCCAGCGACGAACGCGCCTACGGCGTGAACACCGGGTTGGGCGCGCTGTGCAACGTGTCACTGCAAGGCGAGCAACTGAGTCGCCTGTCGCGCAACACGCTGCTCAGTCACGCCTGCGGTGTCGGCCCGGCGCTGCCCGATGAGCAGACCCGCGCGATCATCTGCGCCGCGATCATCAACTACACACAGGGCAAGTCCGGCATCCATCGTCAGGTGGTCGAAGCGCTGATGGCGTTGCTCAACCGCCGCATCACGCCGCAGGTGCCGTCCCAGGGTTCGGTCGGCTACCTGACCCACATGGCACACATCGGCGTCGCGCTGCTGGGCGTCGGTCAGGTCAGCTATCGCGGGCAAGTCGTATCGGCATTGCAAGCGCTGAGCGAGGAAGGTCTGTCGCCGGTCGAACTGGGCGCCAAGGACGGGTTGTGTCTTGTCAACGGCACGCCGTGCATGACCGGCCTGAGCTGCCTGGCCATCGCCGACGTGAATCGCCTGATGCAATGGGCCGACGTGATCAGCGCCATGACCTTCGAAGGCCTGCGCGGTCAGCTCGACGCATTCGATGAAACGATCATTGCGCTCAAGCCCCATCCGGGCATGCAGCAAGTGGGCAAAAACCTGCGCGGTCTGTTGGCGGGCAGCGAAGTCTTGGCCAACAGCAAGGGCATTCGTACACAGGACGCCTTGAGCATCCGTTCGATTCCGCAGGTCCACGGGGCCACCCGCGACCAACTCGCCCACGCCACGCAGCAGATCGAAACCGAGCTGAATTCGGCCACCGACAACCCACTGCTGCTGGGCACGCCTGACGCCTATCGCGTCGTCTCGCAAGCCAACCCGCACGGTCAGTCAGTAGCGATGGTGGCAGACCTGCTCGCCATTGCGATGGCCGAACTCGGCTCGATTGCCGAGCGGCGTCTGGACCGCTTGATCAACCCGACCGTCAGCGGCCTGCCTGCATTTCTGGTCAGCCAGCCGGGGGTCAACTCCGGGATGATGATCGTGCAATATGTCGCCGCTTCCCTCTGCGCGGAAAATCGTCAGTTGGCGCAACCGGCCGTCATCGACAACTACGTGACGTCGGGGCTTCAAGAAGACCATTTGAGCATGGGCACCAGCGCCGCGTTGAAGCTGCACAAGGTGCTCGAAAACGTCACGCAGATCCTCGCTATCGAGTATTTGCTGGCGGCTCAGGCCTTCGAATTCTTCAAGGGGCCGCGCTTCGGCGTCGGCACCGAAGCCGCGTGGCGTCTGCTGCGTGAGCGCGTTCCGGCTTATGACGAAGACCGCTGGCTGGCCCCGGACATCGCCAGCAGCGTGACCCTGCTCAAGAACGAAGAATCACTGGAAACCGTCTTTCAGGTCTGCCGCGATTATGCGGCAACCCATAACAGCAACAGTCGCAGTCCGAGCGCCACAAGCGCGGAACAGGCAGGAGCCAGTTCAAGGCACGCGACCGACATCAACGAAGGAGTAGCAGCATCGTGACCGACACCCAAAAGGCGACCCCGCTGAACCTGATCCCCGGCCAGTTGACCCTGGCGCAACTGCGCGCGATCTATCAGCAACCCGTGACCCTCACGTTGGACGCCAGCGCCGACCAACAGATCGAAGACAGCGTGGCCTGCGTCGAGCGCATCCTTGCTGAAGACCGCACGGCCTACGGCATCAACACCGGTTTCGGCCTGCTGGCTTCGACCCGCATCGCCAGCGCCGATCTGGAAAACCTGCAACGCTCGCTGGTGTTGTCTCACGCCGCAGGCGTCGGTCAGCCGATCAGCGACGAGTTGGTGCGCCTGATCATGGTGCTCAAGGTCAACAGCCTGAGCCGTGGTTTCTCGGGCATTCGTCGTCAGGTGATCGACGCGCTGATCGCGCTGATCAACGCCGAGGTCTATCCGCACATTCCGCTGAAAGGTTCGGTCGGTGCGTCCGGCGACCTCGCGCCACTGGCGCACATGTCGCTGGTGCTACTGGGCGAAGGCAAGGCGCGTTACAAGGGCCAGTGGCTGAACGCCGTTGAAGCGCTGGCCGTAGCCGGTCTCAAGCCGCTGACTCTCGCCGCAAAAGAAGGCCTGGCCCTGCTGAACGGCACGCAGGTGTCGACCGCGTACGCCCTGCGCGGCCTGTTCGAAGGCGAAGACCTGTTCGCCGGCGCCTTGAGCTGCGGCGCGCTGACCGTTGAAGCAGTGCTCGGCTCGCGTTCGCCGTTCGATGCGCGGATTCACGCCGCCCGTGGTCAACGTGGCCAGATCGATTCCGCCGCGGCCTATCGCGACTTGCTGGGTGACAGCAGCCAGGTCTCCGACTCCCACCGCGACTGCGACAAGGTTCAGGACCCGTATTCGCTGCGCTGCCAACCACAGGTCATGGGCGCGTGCCTGACCCAGTTGCGTCAAGCCGCTGAAGTGCTGGCCGTCGAATCCAACGCCGTCTCCGACAACCCGCTGGTGTTCGCCGCCGAAGACGACATCATCTCGGGCGGCAACTTCCACGCCGAGCCGGTGGCCATGGCCGCCGACAACATCGCGCTGGCCATCGCTGAAATCGGCTCGCTGAGCGAACGCCGCATCTCGCTGATGATGGACAAGCACATGTCGCAACTGCCGCCGTTTCTGGTGGCCAATGGCGGCGTGAACTCCGGCTTCATGATCGCCCAGGTGACCGCAGCGGCATTGGCCAGCGAGAACAAGGCGCTGTCCCACCCGCACAGCGTTGACAGCCTGCCGACCTCGGCCAACCAGGAAGACCACGTGTCGATGGCACCCGCCGCTGGCAAGCGTCTGTGGGAAATGGCGGAAAACACCCGTGGCGTGCTGGCTGTAGAATGGCTGGCTGCGTGTCAGGGTCTGGACCTGCGCAATGGTCTGAAGACCTCGGAAAAACTGGAAATCGCCCGCACCACCCTGCGCGGCAAAGTCCCGTTCTACGAAAAAGACCGCTTCTTCGCCCCTGACATCGAGGCCGCCACCGCGCTGCTGGCATCCAATTGCCTGAGCGAACTGGTTTCCGCTGACCTGCTGCCGAGCTTCTGATCGGGACAGGCCAGGGACGGCCTGTCATTGAAATGAAGGTGGGAGCGCTTTTGGCGTTTCGCCACCGCCCTGTAGGAGCGAGCTTGCTCGCGATGACGGTTCATCAGGCGCTAATTGCGTGTCCGACAAACCGCTATCGCGAGCAAGCTCACTCCTACAGGATTGGGTTCCCATCCTCATTTCAGCAAAAGGAAAGACTAGGAAAAGCGTGAGATGAAACCGCAAAACGCAACAGATCTGAAACGCGGGCTCAGCGCCCGTCACATTCGCTTCATGGCGCTGGGTTCTGCCATCGGCACCGGGTTGTTCTATGGCTCGGCGTCGGCGATCAAACTGGCCGGGCCTGCTGTACTGCTGGTCTACCTCATCGCGGGTGCCGCGGTGTACATGGTCATGCGCGCACTCGGCGAGATGGCCGTGCGCAACCCGGTGTCCGGCTCGTTCAGCGAGTACGCCACGCAATACCTGGGCCCGCTGGCAGGCTTCGTCCTGGGCTGGACCTACGCATTCGAGATGATCATCGTCTGCCTGGCCGACGTCACGGCATTCGGGATCTACATGGGTTTCTGGTTTCCCGACGTGCCCCGCTGGACCTGGGGGCTCGGCATCGTTTTCGTGATTGGCGCGCTCAACCTGTGCAGCGTCAAAGTGTTTGGCGAAACGGAATTCTGGCTGTCGCTGCTCAAGGTCGGCGCGATCATCGGGATGATCCTCGCGGGCTTCGGCATTTTGCTGTTCGGCATCGGGTCGTCTGCGGGCGACAGCGTGAGCCACGTGAGCAATCTGTGGACCCAGGGCGGCTTCATGCCCAATGGCGTCGGCGGCATGGTCGCAGCGCTGGCGGTGGTGATGTTCGCGTTCGGCGGCATTGAAATCATTGGCGTGGCAGCCGGCGAGGCGCGTGATCCTGAGCGGGTTATTCCCCGTGCGATCAACGCAGTGCCGCTGCGGATTTTGCTGTTTTACGTGCTGACGCTGTTCGTGCTGATGTCGTTGTACCCGTGGCAAGACATCGGCAGCCAGGGCAGCCCGTTCGTCCAGATTTTCGACAACCTGGGGATTTCCTCGGCGGCGATCATCCTCAACATCGTGGTGATCTCGGCGGCGATTTCGGCGATCAACAGCGACATTTTTGGCGCCGGTCGCATGATGTACGGCCTGGCGATTCAGGGCCAGGCGCCCAAGGGGTTCGCGCAGCTGTCGGCCAACGGCGTGCCGTGGATGACCGTACTGGTGATGGGCGCCGCATTGCTCTGCGGCGTGGTGCTGAATTACCTGATTCCGGAGAACGTGTTTCTGCTGATCGCGTCCATCGCGACCTTCGCAACGGTATGGGTGTGGCTGATGATCCTCGTCACGCAGATTGCGATGCGCCGCTCGATGAGTCCGGAAGACGTCGCGCAATTGAAATTTCCGGTGCCGTTGTGGCCGGTGGCGCCGATAGCGGGCACTGCGTTCATGGTGTTCGTGTTTGTGGTGCTGGGGTATTTCCCCGATACGCAGGCGGCGCTGGTGGTGGGTGCGGTATGGATTGTGATGTTGGTGATTGCGTATCGGGTTTGGGTGAAGCCGAACCAGAGCACGAGCAATTTGGAAGCGAAACACTGATTTGTGGACTGACTCATAACCTGAGGGAGCGAATTCATTCTGGGCGGCATCCCGACGAGAGGCCCGTACATTCAACGCATCTCCATCGGATGTACGATTTTTCGCGAATGAATTCGCTCCCACAGAAGTTCGGCGCATGATTAACGACTCTGGAGGCATTGATGAAAACGCTCTGGCATAACTGTCACGCAGCAACCATGGCAAACGGCACGTATTCGATCATCGAGAACGCGGCCATCGTGACCGACGGAGCGCACATTGCCTGGGTCGGTCCTCTGAGCGATGCCCCTGATCTGGCCGACGCTCAAAAGGTTGACCTCAACGGCGCGTGGGTCACACCTGGCCTGATCGACTGCCACACCCACACCGTGTTCGGCGGCAATCGCAGCGGCGAATTCGAGCAGCGTCTGCAAGGCGTCAGCTATGCCGAGATCGCTGCGGCCGGTGGCGGTATCGCCAGCACTGTGCGCGCGACACGGGCGGCGAGCGAAGAGCAGCTCTACGCCAGCGCCGAGCGCCGTGTGCAGCATTTACTGAAGGACGGCGTGACCACGCTGGAGATCAAATCCGGCTACGGCCTGGACCTGGCCAGCGAAGGCAAAATGCTGCGCGTCGCTCGCCGACTCGGGGAAAAACTCCCCGTCACTGTGCGCACCACCTGCCTCGCTGCCCACGCCCTGCCCCCTGAATACAAAGACCGCGCCGACGATTACATCGCCCACATCTGCTCGGAAATGCTGCCTGCACTGACGGCTGAAAATCTGGTGGATGCGGTGGATGCGTTCTGCGAATACCTGGCGTTTTCGCCTGCACAGGTCGAGCAGGTGTTCATCACCGCTGGCCAGTTGGGCTTGCCGGTGAAGCTGCACGCCGAGCAGTTGTCGTCGCTGCATGGTTCGAGTCTGGCAGCCCGTTATCAGGCGCTGTCGGCTGACCATCTGGAATTCATGACCGAGGAAGACGCCATCGCCATGGCCGCTTCCGGCACCGTCGCTGTATTGCTGCCGGGAGCGTTCTATTTCCTGCGCGAGACTCAGTTGCCTCCGATGGACGCCCTGCGCAAGCACGGCGTGAAGATCGCCATCGCCACCGACCTCAACCCTGGCACCTCGCCGGGCCTGTCGCTGCGACTGATGCTGAACATGGCCTGCACCCTGTTCCGCATGACCCCGGAAGAAGCGCTGGCCGGCGCAACGATTCATGCCGCGCGGGCGTTGGGGCTGGCCGAAACGCACGGCTCGCTGGAAGTCGGCAAGGTGGCGGATTTCGTCGCGTGGAACATCGAACGGCCTGCGGACCTGGCTTATTGGCTGGGCGGGAATCTGGATAAACGCGTCGTGCGTCACGGCGTGGAAAGTCGTTTCTAAGCCGTTTCCAATCAGGAGAATACTGTGGACAAGGTATTTAGTTTCACTCGCGGTCGCGTGCCGCTGCTGATCAGCATGCCGCACCCAGGTCTGAATCTGACGCCGGTGGTGCGCGAAGGGCTGGTGGACGAGGCCGTGAGCCTGCCGGACACCGACTGGCACATCCCGCGCCTCTACGATTTCGCTCACGATCTGGGGGCCAGCGTTCTGGCGGCCGAGTATTCGCGCTTCGTCATCGACCTGAACCGCCCCTCCGACGACAAGCCGCTGTACGCCGGTGCGACCACCGGGCTGTACCCCTCGACGCTGTTCGAAGGCGACCCGCTATTCAAGGAAGGCCAGGTGCCGACCCAGGAAGAGCGCGCAACGTATCTGGAGAAAATCTGGACGCCGTACCACGACACCCTGCGCAATGAGCTGGAGCGTCTGCGCGACGAATTCGGCTATGCGCTGCTGTTCGACGCCCACTCGATTCGCGGCCACATCCCGCACTTGTTCGACGGTCGCCTGCCGGACTTCAACCTCGGCACCTTCAACGGCGCGAGCTGCGATCCCGAGCTGGAAAAACGCGTTGAAGCGGTGTGCGCAGGCGCGAAGAACTACAGCCATGTGCTCAACGGACGCTTCAAAGGCGGCCACATCACCCGCCACTACGGCAACCCGGCCGAGAACATCCACGCGGTGCAACTGGAACTGGCGCAGAGCACGTACATGGAAGAGTTCGTGCCGTTCCACTACCGCGCGGATCTGGCCGATCCAACGCGGGTGGTGTTGAAATCACTGCTGGAAAGCATGATCGCCTGGGGGCGGGAGAAGTACGGGAAGTAAGGCATCAATCCCGGCATGCCTCGATCAGCTTCTGGCCGGAGGCTTGCTCTGATCCGCTTCTGCCGAAGGCAAGGAGCTGGCTTGCTTCGGTCAGCTTCTGCCGAAGGCGTGGGAGTTGGCTTGCCTACGATCTGCTGCGAAGCAGTAGCCAATCCTGCATATGCGGTGTGCCTGACACTACCGAGGTATCCAGTTTTGCTGCCGCTGCGGTCGAGCGCGACCCCGGGCCGATCGTAGGCAAGCCAACTCCTACGGCCTTCGGCCAGAATCAAAAGCCTGAACCGCGCCATGCTCCCCTTCATGATCGCTCCCACGCTCCGCGTGGGAATGCATCACGTGGGCACGATCATTCAAATTACTTCCTCAACAACCGCAACCCGTTGAACACCACCAGCAAGCTCACCCCCATATCCGCAAACACGGCCATCCACATGGTCGCGACGCCCGCGAAGGTCACGGCGAGGAAGATCGCCTTGATTACCAGCGCCAACGCGATGTTCTGTTTGAGCACCGAAGCGGTGTCCCGAGACAGACGGATGAACGCCGGAATCTTGCGCAAGTCGTCGTCCATCAACGCCACGTCAGCGGTTTCGATGGCGGTGTCAGTCCCGGCAGCCGCCATGGCGAAGCCGATCTCCGCCCGCGCCAATGCAGGCGCGTCGTTGATGCCATCACCTACCATCCCGACGCGATGGTTCTGCGCGTACAGCCCTTCAATCGCCTGCAATTTGTGAGTCGGCAGCAGGTTGCCGTGGGCTTCATCAATGCCCACCTGCGTAGCAATCGCTTGAGCGGTGTGCGGGTTGTCGCCCGTGAGCATCACGGTCTTCACGCCCAGTGCATGCAATTGCGCGATGGCTTCACGGCTGCTGTCCTTGACCGTGTCGGCCACTGCGAACAACGCCAACGGCCCGGTCTCGTCGAACAACAGCACCACCGTTTTGCCCTGGGTTTCCAACACCTCAAGACGCGCCTCAAGTTCGGGCGAGCACAGCCCCGACTCATGCACCAACCGGTGGTTGCCCAAGTGATACAAGCGACCCTCGACATCGCCCTTCACACCTCGCCCGCCCAGCGCTTCGAACGCCTCGACCGGAAAATGCCCTTCCTTGCCGAAATCGGTCGCAATGGCCTGAGAAACCGGGTGATCGGAACGCCCTGCCAGGCTTGCTGATATCGCCAGCGCTCGCTCACCGAACGCCTCGTCGAGCAACACGTAATCGGTCTGCACCGGCTTGCCGTGGGTGATGGTCCCGGTCTTGTCCAGCGCCAGATAATCGAGCTTGTGGCCCATTTCCAGGTAGACGCCACCCTTGACCAGAATCCCTTTGCGCGCAGCCGCGGCCAGACCGCTGACGATGCTCACCGGGGTTGAAATCACCAGTGCACACGGGCACGCCACCACCAGCAACACCAGCGCGCGATAGATCCAGTCGAACCACGCCGCGCCCATGAATAATGGTGGGATGATCGCCACGGCCAGCGCCAACGCAAACACCGCCGGGGTGTAGATTTTCGAGAAGCTGTCGACGAAGCGCTGGGTCGGCGCACGCGCACCCTGGGCGGCTTCGACCGCATGAATGATCCGCGCCAGCGTCGAATTGTTCGCCGCCGCCGTGACCTTGTACTCCAGCGAACCGGCCTGGTTGATAGTCCCGGCAAACACCTTGTCGCCCACGGTCTTCTCGACCGGCAGGCTTTCGCCCGTGATCGGCGCCTGGTCGATGCTCGAATGCCCCGCCACCACTTGTCCGTCGAGACCAATGCGCTCGCCAGGTTTGACCCGGACCACGCTGCCCAATGCGATGTACTTGACCTCGACCTCAACCCACTGGCCGTCTTTCTGGACGGTTGCCATGTCAGGCGCGAGCTGCATCAAGCCGCCAATGGCGTTGCGCGCGCGGTCCAGGGATTTGGCTTCGATCAGCTCGGCCACAGTGAACAGGAACATCACCATCGCCGCTTCCGGCCATTGCCCGATCAGCACCGCGCCGGTCACGGCGATGCTCATCAGGGCATTGATGTTCAGATTTAGGTGCTTAAGAGCGATCCAGCCTTTTTTGTAGGTGGTCAGGCCGCCGCTGAAGATTGCGACGAGGGCAATCAGCGCCACCACCCAGGTCGGCGCGGCATCCGTGAAGTGAATGACTTCCGCCGACACAGCAGCCACGCCGGACAGTGCCAGCGGCCACCACGGCTTTTTCGGCGACGGCAGCGATTCGGTCTCTTGGGCTGCGCCCTCTTCCATCACGTCAGCCTGCATGCCGAGCGAGCCGATGGCCTCACGAATCGGGTCGGTCGACGGCAGTTCATGCCAGACGCCCAGCACGCGATTGATCAGGTTGAATTCGAGCTTCTGAATGCCAGACATCTTGCCCAGCTTGTTCTGAATCAGCGTCTGTTCGGTCGGGCAATCCATCGCCTCGATGCGGAAGCGGCTGAGACGCGCATGTTCGGTCGAGCCTTCACCCACGTTGACGACAGCCGGGGCGCTTTCGTGCGAGCAGCAGGCATGGGGTTTGTGCTCGTGCTTGCCGACCGGCGTGAATGTCGCGGGCGCCGAGTGATCATGCCCTGCGTGGTCATGGCCGCTATGGTCATGGCCAGCGTGATCGTGGGGCGAATGTTTGTGTACAGAGTCACTCATCGATTGAGTCTCTTGGTGTGCGTGTTGCCAAGTGAACACCCTGTAGCCACTATAGGGTCAAGCCTCAAAACGGGATCGATGACATGAACGCCTCTTTCAAGATCGGCGAGCTGGCCAAACTGACCGACTGCCCCGTGGAAACCATTCGTTATTACGAGCGCGAAAAGCTGCTGTCCGAGCCTGCGCGAAGTGAAGGCAATTACCGGCTGTACACTCAGGAACACGTTGAGCGCCTGACCTTCATCCGCAACTGCCGCAGCCTGGACATGACGCTGGATGAAATCCGCAGTCTGCTGGCCCTGCGCGACAGCCCGCAAGATCAGTGTGAAAGCGTGAATGCGCTGATCGACGAGCACATTCAGCACGTCAGCGCCCGCATCGCCAGCCTTCAGGCGCTACAAGTGCAATTGGTGGATTTGCGACAGCGTTGCAGCGAAGGCGCGCCGGATCATTGCGGGATTCTGGATCGACTGGAAGTAAGCGGCAGCGTGGTCGCCGCCGAAGTGGAGCATTCCCATGTGGGGCGCAGTCATGGGCATTAAAGCTATCTGCCCCTGAAACTGATTTTCGAATTCGACTCGGACTTGTAGGAGCTTCTGGAGGTCACGACAGTGGCGAAAGCGGTGTGTCAGACTAACCCACAGGATTTGCTGCATCGGGGATCCGTTGCGCAAAGTCAGTAAACATCGGCCAATGAAAAAAGCCTCCAACCTGTCACCCAGGTTGGGGGCTTTGTGTTTCAGCTGCCGTTACGCGTGGTGAATACGCTCAACCGCCTCGGTCACACCGGCGCCGTACGCCGGGTCAGCCTGTGTGCAGTGCTTGATGTGCAGCGCGATGATCGGCGCCGATACTCCGCGCAAGGCACGTGCGGTGTTATCGAACAGCGACTGTTGCTCTTTCGGGCTCATGTTGCGAAACAGGTTGCCCGGCTGCGAGAAGTAGTCGTCGTCCACACGGTGGTTCCAGTGGCCCGCAGCGCCTTCGATGGACAGCGGCGGCTCGCGGAAATCAGGCTGTTCCTGGAACGCGCCCTTGGTGTTCGGCTCGTACGAGGTCATGCCGCCACGGTTGCCGTCGATGCGCATCAGGCCATCGCGGTGGTAGCTGTTCACGTGCAGCGCTGCTTTTGGCGAGTTCACCGGAATCTGGTGGTGGTTGACGCTCAAGCGGTAGCGCTGGGCATCGCCGTAGGAGAACAGACGGCCCTGCAGCATTTTGTCCGGTGAGAAGCTGATACCCGGCACTACGTTGGAAGGCGCGAATGCGGCTTGCTCGACGTCAGCGAAGTTGTTTTCCGGGTTGCGATTCAGCTCGAACACGCCCACTTCGATCAGCGGGTAGTCGCCTTTCGGCCAGACCTTGGTCAGGTCGAACGGGTTGATGTGGTAACTGCCCGCTTCCTTCTCCGGCATGATCTGCACGAACAGTTTCCAGCGAGGGAAATTGCCGCTCTCGATGCTTTCGTACAGGTCGCGGTGATGGGACTCACGATCGCGACCCACCAAATCCTGCGCTTCGGCGTCGGTCAGGTTGGCGATGCCTTGCTGGGACACGAAGTGAAACTTGACCCAGAAACGTTCGTGCTGCGCGTTAAGGAAGCTGTAGGTGTGGCTGCCGAAACCGTGCATCTCGCGGTAGCTGCGAGGAATGCCGCGCTCGCTCATTACCACGGTGACCTGGTGAAACGCTTCGGGCAGTTGGGTCCAGAAGTCCCAATTGTTTTCAGCGCTGCGCATGCCGGTGCGTGGGTCGCGTTTCACGGCGTGGTTCAAGTCAGGAAATTTCAGCGGGTCACGCAGGAAGAAAACCGGCGTGTTGTTGCCGACCAAATCCCAGTTGCCTTCTTCGGTGTAGAACTTCAGGGCGAAGCCGCGAATGTCGCGTTCAGCGTCCGCAGCGCCTCGCTCCCCAGCGACGGTCGAGAAGCGGGCGAACATTTCAGTCTGCTTGCCGACCTGCGAGAAGATTTTGGCGCGGGTAAATTGGGTGATGTCGTGAGTGACGGTGAACGTGCCGAACGCGCCCGAGCCTTTGGCATGCATGCGGCGCTCCGGGATGACTTCGCGATCGAAGTGAGCAAGTTTTTCCAGGAACCAGACGTCCTGCAACAGCGCCGGGCCGTGGGGGCCTGCGGTCTGGATGTTCTGGTTATCGACAACAGGGGCGCCGAATGCGGTCGTCAGTTTGTTGCTCATGCGCTTCTCTCCTCGGGGATCACGTTTCCCGGCGACCTCAAGTGAAGCCAGCCGTGTGCTTGTTCGATGGAGAGACGATAAGGAAAACCCGGCGCCGAAGCTCATTGTGATGCCGCACTGGGTGGATAGAGGAAGTTAATTAGCGGAAGGCGTAATGATAGTCGTAGATGATCGAGCAGATGTAGGAGCACGCTTGCCCGCGATCACGGTGCGTCGATGGCATCCACGCCATCTGACACACCGCCTTCGCGGGCAAGCGCGCTCCTACGGAGGTGTTTGAGGTGAGTGCTCAAATCTGGCTGCGGTGGTACCCATGCGGCACGCCGCCTTTGGACAATACCCACTGCCACAACTGAATGTCCCGCGCGCGGAACGCCCCGGCACAGGACAACAGGTAATAACGCCACATACGATAGAAGCGTTCACCCAATTGCGATTCAAACTCAGGCCAGGCTTTCATAAAGTTATCGTGCCACGCCATGAGTGTCTTGTCGTAGTCCGTGCCAAAGTTGTGCAAGTCCTCGACCACGAATAACCCATCCATGGCATCGCCCATTTGACCAATTGAAGGCAGGTCACCATTGGGGAATATATATTTGTCGATCCATGGATCAGGGTAAGAGTTGCGCTGGTTCTTGCCAATGGTATGCAACAGGAACAACCCGCCGGGTTTCAAACAGCGATTGGCCAGTTCCATGTATTCCCGATGGTTCTTGCGGCCCACGTGTTCGAACATGCCCACGCTGGCAATCGCATCGAACTGCTCGTCCAGCTCACGGTAATCCTGGAAGCGAAATTCAAGTGGCAGGTGCTTGTAGCGCTCTTTGGCCCAGGCAATCTGTTCTTTGGAAATGCTCACACCCACGGCTTCGACGCCGTAGTGTTCGGCGGCATAGCTCATGAAGCTGCCCCAGCCGCAGCCAATGTCGAGCACACGCATGCCGGGCTTGAGTTGCAACTTGCGGCAGATCAGGTCGAGCTTGGCGGCTTGCGCTTCTTCGAGGGTTGTGGCGTTTTCCCAGTACCCGCAGGTGTAGGTCATGCGCGAGTCGAGCATTTTCGAATAGAAGTCATTGCCCAGGTCGTAATGCACTTCACCGACCGTTTTCGAACGTTTGACGTTCTGCCGGTTCATGAACTTGGCCATGAGCGCGTAGAACAGCAAGCGAATCGGTTTGACGTCTTCCGTCATCCGCGTCTTGAGGAGCCTATGGAAAAACTCGTCTAGATGCTCGCTGTCCCATTGCCCGTCCATGTAGGCCTCGCCCAACCCCAGGTTGCCCTGAGCGAAAGCGCGTTCGAGAACGCCGGGACCATTGAAGCGGATATCCGAGGGTGCTGATCCGTTGATCTGGATTCCGGCTTCGTTGAGGATGCGAGCGGCGGCGCGATAAAGACCAGAGGTGGTGCGGGAGTAAGTGTCAGTGCTGAAGTTCGTCGTGGTCATGGAGGGTGATTCCAAACGCGTGTCAGGCTAAAGACTTATCGGTAGACCCCGACTATAGAACAAACAATCCCTAGAGTTAAACTCAATACACGCAATCGACAGATTGAAAATATCTATCAAATCAATTTTGTTTACTGCCTTGCAAAACAGTTATTACGCAACTGCAACAATCAGAACTTTATTAAATTTTAATTGACCGGGAACTTTGGGGTTAACCGGTTAGAACATAGAAGCCTCGTGCGAATTTAATTAAATCGCTCTGGATCAGTACGGCTTGCTGGCGGCGTGAGCAGAATCGCTACCGCCGACGAGCCGGACTGCTACAGAATCTTCAGCGCTGGAGGCTCAAACCGCCACAGGCGCCTTGATGTTGGGGTCGGCGTCGTAGCCCACGATTTCGAAATCTTCGAAACGGTAGTCGTAGATGCTGTCCGGGCGGCGGTTGATCTTCAACTGGGGCAGCGCTTTGGGCGTGCGGGTCAGTTGCGTGGCGATCTGCTCTTCGTGGTTCGAATAGGCGTGGGTGTCGCCCAGGCTGACGATGATCTCGTGAGGAATCAGGTCGCACTGCTGCGCCAGCATGTGGGTCAGCAGGGCCAGCGCGGCGATGTTGTACGGCAGGCCGAGGAAGACATCGGAGCTGCGAATGTACAGCTGCATCGACAGCTTGCCGTCCGCCACGAACGCTTGATAGAGCAAATGGCAGACCGCGAGCGCCTGACGTCCGACCTTCACGTTTTCCTGAGGCGACAGCTTTTCGTCCGGCAGGTATTCGGTGTTCCAGCCGTGGAACAGGATGCGGCGACTGTTGGGGTTGTGCTTGAGGCAATCGACCATGTAATCGATCTGGTTGATCTTGCCGCCGTCCTTGGTCGGCCAGCCGGTCCACTGTGCGCCGTAAACCGGGCCCAGATCGCCGTCTTCAGTCGCCCACTCGTCCCAGATGGTCACGCCGTTTTCGTTGAGCCATTGGGTGTTGGTGTTGCCGCTGAGCATCCAGATCAGCTCATTGGCGATGCTCTTGAAGTGCAGCTTTTTGGTGGTCAGCAGCGGGAAGCCATCGGCCAGGTTGTGGCGAATCTGACGACCGAACACCGCCGTTGTGCCGGTGCCGGTCCGGTCGCCCTTGCGCGTTCCGTTGGCGATGACGTCCTGTAACAGCTCAAGGTATTGCTTCATGCTCAAAGGCCCTCTGTATCGATGAATCGCCCGGCCTCATGAGCCGGGCGATCCAGAGTCAAACCGCTGCCTTGTTGGCAGCCGGTGCGCGGTGATAGGCCAGCCAGATCAACACCAGGCCACCGATGATCATCGGCAGGCTGAGGATCTGACCCATGGTGACCCAGCCCCAGGCCAGATAACCCAGTTGGGCATCGGGCACTCGGACGAACTCCACGACAAAGCGGAAAATCCCGTAAAACAGCGCGAACATGCCGGAAACGGCCATGGTCGGACGCGGTTTGCGCGAGAAGAAATAGAGAATGACGAACAGTGCCACACCTTCCAGTGCGAATTGATACAGCTGCGACGGGTGGCGCGGGAGTTGAGCAGGGTCGCTGAACGGCGGGAAGACCATGGCCCACGGCAGGTCGGTCGGTTTGCCCCACAACTCGCCGTTGATGAAGTTACCAATGCGTCCGGCACCCAGGCCGATCGGCACCATTGGCGCGATGAAGTCCATCAGTTGGAAGAACGACTTGCCGTTGCGTTTGCCGAACCAGTAGGTCGCGATCATCACGCCGATGAAACCGCCGTGGAATGCCATGCCGCCTTTCCACACTTCAAAGATCAGCAGCGGGTTGGCGATGTAGTTTGGCAGGTCGTAGAACAGCACGTAACCGAGCCGTCCACCGACGATCACGCCCATCGCGACCCAGAAGATCATGTCCGAGAGTTTTTCCTTGGTCCATGTCGGGTCGAACGTGTTCAAACGACGCGACGCCAGGAACCAGGCACTGCCGATGCCGACCAGGTACATCAGGCCGTACCAGTGAATTTGCAGCGGACCGATGGCCACGGCTACCGGGTCAATCTGCGGGTAAGGCAGCATTGCGACTCCTTAAATGGACGCTCATAGAGCAACGAATCAAATCAGAAAACTGGTACCCACGACCACCAGCAGGAGTGCGAACAGTCGTTTCAGCACCCTCGGTGACAGTTTGTGCGCCAGCTTCGCACCAAAACGGGCGAAAAACATGCTGGTGACGGCGATGCCGATCAGCGCAGGCAAGTACACGAAACCAAGACTATGCGGGGGCAGCAGCGGGTCATGCCACCCCAGAATCATGAAACTTATGGCGCTCGCCACCGCGATGGGAAAGCCGCAGGCGGAGGACGTGGCGACCGCTTGCTGCATCGTCAGACTGCGCCAGGTGAGGAATGGCACGGTCAATGATCCACCGCCGATGCCGAAAATTGCCGACGCCCAGCCGATCACCACACCTGCCGCCGTCAACCCCGCCGTGCCCGGCACGCTGCCGCTGGCCTTGGGCCTGAGGTCGAGGGCCATCTGAAGGGCGACCAGGATCGCGAAGACCCCAATGATTTTCTGCAAATGCGGCCCGGCGATGTAGCTGGCCGTCAGTGAGCCAAACCCCGCGCCGATCAGAATTCCCACCGTCATCCACGCAAACACCGCCCAACGCACGGCGCCCATTTTGTGGTGGGCGCGAACCGACTGGATCGAGGTGAACACGATGGTCGCCAGCGATGTGCCGACGGCCAGGTGGGTCAGGACCGAACTGTCGAAACCTTGCAGCGTGAAGCTGAACACCAGCACCGGAACGATGATGATGCCGCCGCCCACACCGAACAGCCCGGCCAGCACGCCGGCGCAGGCGCCCAAGGCCAGATAGAGCAGAAATTCCATGGGGGTCTCCGAAAATCAGTGCGGCATGTTACCGGAGCAAGCGCTTGCCCTCCACCTGTGGTCGATGGATGTCCTGTGTATCTGTGCGTACAGTGTCGAGAAAAAGGAGGCCCGCATGTGCCTGATCGTCTTCGCCTGGCGCCCTGCCCACCCGCAGCCGCTGATTCTGGCGGCCAACCGTGATGAGTTCTACGCTCGCCCGACCCTGCCTCTCGCACAATGGGAAGACGCTTCCCACATCTATGCCGGACGTGATCTGGAAGCGGGCGGCACATGGCTGGGCGTCACGGCCGAGGGGCGCTTTGCCGCGTTGACCAACATCCGCGATCCCGGCCAGCCGTTGGGGCGTCGCTCAAGGGGTGAGCTGGTTGCTCATTTTTTGAGCGGCTCGCTGTCGATAGACGAGTACTTGCGGGAAGTCGCGGGTCGCTCGACGGAATACGGCGGCTTCAATCTGTTGGTGGGCAATCGCGAAGAGCTGCACTTTCTCAACGCGGCGAATCCCCTTCCTCATCGCTTGGAACCGGGGATTTATGGCGTGTCCAACGCAGGGCTTGATACGCCATGGCCGAAGCTGCTGAAGGCGAAGGCAGCGCTTTCGGATCACCTGGATCAGCCGGAGCCGGAGGCGCTGTTTGGCTTTCTCGCAGACGCCGAGGCTGCACCAGACGCCGACCTGCCCAGTACTGGCGTGGGTTTGGCGACCGAAAAGCTGCTGTCCAGCGTGTTCATCGCCAGCCCGAATTACGGGACGCGGGCGAGTACGGTGCTGATTGCCAGTGCAGATGGCAGCCGGAGATTGATCGAACGCAGCTTCGGGCCGTATGGCGGGAGATTGGGTGAGGTTGATTTGGAAGTTTGATCGTGGCGTGCTGACCCACCGCGATTGACTGTGGGAGCGAATTCATTCGCGATTGGCCGGTACATCCGACACGTTCCCGTCGGATGTACGTTTTTTCGCGAATAAATTCGCTCCCACAGAGGGTAAGAGTGCAGCCGACACTCGCGACCGATCAATGCCCTTTGACGGACGTCGGGTTGATCATCCGCGACAGCCCAAGATTCCTCAGCGCAAGCTGCAACGAGCTGCTGATGACCTGCGGGTTGTCGTTCTTCATCAGCTGCGCCAGCAGTTCTTTCGCCTTGCTCAGGTTGATCTGGCGCAGCATCCACTTCACTTTCGGCAGGTTGGTGGCGTTCATCGAGAGGCTGTCGAAGCCCATCGCCATCAACAACACCGCGGCCGCCGGGTCGCCCGCCATTTCCCCGCAAATACTGACCGGCTTGCCTTCGGCATGAGCGTCGCGCACGACATTTTGCAGCGCTTGCAGCACAGCCGGGTGCAGGTAATCGTAGAGATCAGCCACGCGCGGGTTGTTGCGGTCGACCGCCAGCAGGTACTGAGTCAAGTCGTTGGAGCCAACTGACAGGAAGTCCACCTGACGCGCCAGCTCGCGGGTCTGGTACACCGCCGCTGGCACTTCGATCATGACGCCCACCGGGGGCATCGGCACATCGGTGCCTTCGTCGCGCACTTCGCCCCAAGCCCGGTGAATAAGGTGCAAAGCTTCTTCGGTTTCATGAGTGCCGGAGATCATCGGCAGCAAAATCCGCAGGTTGTTCAAGCCTTCGCTGGCCTTGAGCATCGCGCGAGTCTGCACCAGGAAGATTTCCGGGTGATCGAGGGTCACGCGGATACCGCGCCAGCCCAGGAACGGGTTGTCTTCCTTGATCGGGAAATAGGACAGCGCCTTGTCACCGCCGATGTCCAGCGTGCGCATGGTCACGGGCAGAGGGTGGAACGCGGCCAGTTGCTCGCGGTAGATCGCCAGCTGTTCCTTTTCACTCGGGAAACGCTGCTGAATCATGAACGGCACTTCGGTGCGGTACAGGCCCACCCCTTCGGCGCCGCGCTGCTGAGCCCGCGCCACGTCGGCCAGCAGACCCGTGTTGACCCAGAGCGGCATGCGGTGCCCGTCGAGCGTCACGCAGGGCAGCTCGCGCAAGGCGTCGAGGCCTTGAGACAGCTGACGCTCTTCCTCGACCACCACCGAATACTGCTTGCGCAGTGCTTCGCTGGGGTTGGTGAAGACTTCGCCGTGATAACCGTCGACGATCAGCTCGATGCCATCGACCTTGGAATACGGCAAATCCACCGCACCCATGACCGTCGGAATACCCATCGCACGCGCCAGGATCGCCACGTGGGAGTTGCCCGAACCCAGCACCGAGACCAGACCGACAAGCTTGCCTTCCGGCACTTCGCCGAGCATGGCCGGGGTCAATTCCTCGCTGACCAGAATCGTCGCGTCGGGATAGACCAGCGCCTGCTGGCGCGCCTCCTGAAGATAAGCCAGCAGACGACGGCCCAGGTCCTTGACGTCCGAGGCACGCTCGCGCAGGTAGGCGTCGTCCATCAGTTCAAAACGGTTGACGTGCTCATTGACCACCGAACGCAGCGCGCCCTGTGCCCATTGGCCGGTCTTGATGACGTTGGTGACTTCACTGCCCAGCGATGCATCGTCGAGCATCATGAGGTAGACGTCGAACAACGCGCGCTCCTCAGGACGCAACTGAGTGGCCAACTTCGCCGAAAGCGTGCGCATATCGCTGCGAACGCCTTCAAGGGCGTTCTGGAAGAGTTTCAGTTCGGCATCGATGTCGGTGACGGTCTTGTCCGGCACCACTTCGAGATCGGCGGGCGGCAACATGACCAGCGCCGTACCGACTGCCGCACCCGGCGAACCGGCCACGCCGACGAAACGGGCTTCCTGAATGCCCTTGCCCTGACGCCCCAGCCCGCGAATCGAACCGGTGGCCTCGGCGTGGGCGATAACGCCAGCCAACTGGGCGCTCATGGTCACGAGGAAGGCTTCTTCCCCTTCGTCGAACTGACGGCGCTCCTTTTGCTGGATCACCAACACCCCGACGACACGCCGGTGGTGAATGATCGGCGCGCCAAGGAACGAAGCAAAACGTTCTTCGCCAGTCTCGGCAAAGTAGCGATAACGGGGGTGATCGGCGGCGTTTTCCAGGTTCAGCGGCTCTTCGCGCGTGCCGACCAGACCGACCAGGCCTTCATTGGGCGCCATGCTGACTTTGCCAATGGAGCGCTTGTTCAAGCCCTCGGTGGCCATCAGCACGAAACGGTTGCTTTCGGGGTCGAGCAAATAGACCGAGCAGACCTGGCTGCTCATGGCCTCTTTGACGCGTAACACAATAATCCCCAACGCCGCCTTGAGATCCTTGGCGGAGTTAACTTCCTGGACGATCTTGCGCAGCGTATTGAGCATGGCTCGGGGTCGAACTCCGTGTCAGTCGCGCGCCAACAGGCGCGGGGCAAGCTCTTTGAGTGCGCGGCGATACACTTCGCGCTTGAATGTCACCACCTGGCCCAACGGATACCAATAGCTGACCCATTTCCAGCCATCGAACTCCGGTTTACCGGTCAAATCCATCCGCACCCGCTGCTCGTTGGAGATCAGGCGCAGGAGAAACCATTTTTGCTTCTGGCCGATGCACAGCGGCTGGCTGTGGGTACGGACCAGGCGCTGCGGCAGACGATATCGCAACCAGCCACGGGTGCAGGCCAGAATTTCAACATCGTGCCGTTCCAGCCCGACTTCTTCATTCAATTCACGATAGAGCGCGTCTTCCGGCGTTTCCTGAGGGTTGATCCCTCCTTGCGGAAACTGCCAGGCATCTTGGTTGATACGGCGAGCCCATAAGACCTGGCCAGCATCATTTGTCAGAATTATCCCGACATTAGGGCGGAAACCATCGGGGTCGATCACGGCTACAACCTCGCAAACGCATGTCGCCGCATTGTTCCACAAAGATCGTGAAGGCAGCAACGAGGCACAGGCAGCTTATCGCGACAACTGCATTAATAGATGCGATCTCTTGATGAAACCTCGTATTCTTGTGCTCTTTTTTCAGCCAATTCAGCGAGTAACCGCATGCGCCTGGCCTTATTCGACCTCGACAACACACTCTTGGGTGGCGACAGCGACCACGCCTGGGGTGATTACCTGTGCGAACGCGGCATCCTTGACGGTGCTGCTTATAAGGCGCGTAACGATGCCTTTTATCAGGACTATCTGGCAGGCACTCTGAACCTGACGGATTACCTGAATTTCAGCCTGGAAATCCTCGGTCGCACTGAAATGGCGCAACTCGACGAATGGCATGGCGAGTTCATGCGCGATTGCATCGAGCCATTGATGCTGCCGAAGGCTCTGGCACTGATCGCCCAACACCGTGATGCGGGCGACAAGCTGGTAGTAATCACCGCGACCAACCGTTTCGTGACCGCGCCCATTGTGGCCCGTCTGGGCATCGACACGTTGCTGGCTACCGAGTGCGAGATCGTCGAAGGCCGCTACACCGGCCGCACCACCGACGTGCCCTGCTTCCGTGAAGGCAAGGTGACGCGCCTGAACCGCTGGATCGAGGAAAACGGCTTTGATCTGGAAGACAGCTATTTCTACAGCGACTCGATGAACGACCTGCCGCTGCTGGAGCAAGTCGCCAACCCGGTGGCCGTCGACCCCGATGAAAAACTGCGCGCCGAAGCGACTCGTCGTGGCTGGCCGGTGATTTCGTTGCGCGATTGAGATATCAGGGGCACCTCAACTTGCCGGGGGACCAGACACTGGGCAAACGCGGCTTTTCTGTGGGAGCGAATTCATTCGCGAGACGGCGGTATAGGCGGTAGAGATGCATCGAATGTACTGGCCCCTCGCGAATGAATTCGCTCCCACAGGGAGGTAGTGTTGACGCTTAAGATCGGTGGCCATCCTCAACTCGGCTTGGCCACCATCAAATAAAAAATCGCGATAAACGAAAAGAACGCGGGCCACGCCAGGCCAAACCACCATCGCATATAAACAGTCGCCTTCATCGGCATCGCAGAACCCTCCAGCAACGCCTGATTCGCCATCTTGTGCACCCGGATCTGCAGCCACACCACCGGCAGCCAGCAAATTCCCGCCAGCACGTACAACCCGAAACTCCACATCAGCCAGCTTTGATGAGGCGGCCAGCCTGCGAGCAATACCAAGCCTAACCCGCTAAGGGGCTGAAAGATCGCGGTCGTCGTGGTGAACGCCCAATCGGCAAACACCAAATGCTTGAACGTCACGGCGATGACCTCGACCTTGCCGGTCCGCCAGGCCCTCAGCGCGTAATAGGCCGAGCCCGCGCCGAGGCCGAACAGGATCGTGGACGACAGAATGTGCAGGGTTTTGAGCAGTAAATAGGCGTTCATCGACGCGGTTCCGTCCGTAAAAGCCAAAGAGTGGCCACCATCAGCACCAGGTTTTTGGCGACAGCGGCGTAAGGGTCAAACCAGTAATGGGGAAGGATGAAGGTGATGATGACGGTGTAAACCGCCATCAGGCACAGTTGCGCCTGAAACACACGGCGGCGCCAGCGCGGGATGAGCATGCCAACCCCCAACACTCCGTCGCACAGCGCACCACTCACCGCCGCGATTTGCGCGAAGGGGCCTGTCAGTCCGGCCTCGGCAAGAATTCGCAATCCCCAATCAAAGCCGGGCCCGAGGCTGACGAACGCCGTGCCCAGCCAGATCAGCGCCAGCACCGCCAGCATCATGGGACGCAGGGCGAGCTGTGCGCTTTGGGCCGGATCAGGCCACTCCTGCAAACGATCACGCAAACTGGCGCAGCGATACCCACAGACCGACTCCAGCACTTCGGGGTCGGCGATGTTGTCGCGACGGGCCATGAGCAGGCTTTGATAATTCAGGGCTCTCCAGCCGAAGCGATCGCCCATCGAAGCCCCCAGCTCGGTCACAGCGTCAGGGATTTTGAGAAACCAGGCGGTCGGCCATCCTTGAGACATGCGCATCTGGTCGATCAACTGCCCCAGCGTCATGACCTCAGGCCCCACCACGGGCAAGACAACGGCGGCGTTCGGCCAGCGGCGCATCAAGGCCAGTACGGCACCGACCAGATCATCGATGTGCAAAGGCTGCAATCGGGCTTTGCGGTCCAGCAACGGGATCACCGGCAATGCGGAAAGACGAGCGAGCCAGTCACTGCTGGCACCGCCCTGCCCCACGATCAACGAAGGGCGCAGCACCACGGCGGGTAGGCCGAGCGCCATCAGATAGTCATCCGCCGCAGCTTTACTGGCCAGAAACGGCACGTCCGGCTGTCCGCCCGCGCCGAGGGCCGAAATGTGCAGGACCCGGACACCGGCCTGTTTCGCCAGATCGAAAAGCGCACGAGTCCCAAGGTCCTGGGTCAGGCTCAGTTGTTGCTCGTCCACACTCAACAAACCGGCGGCGTTGATCAGCAGATCGATGGCTTCGGGGAATTCGAAGTGGTCAGGCACTGAAGCCAAGGTGTCGAGGTCGAGCTGACGCCATTCGACACCCGGCAACCGCAACGATTGCCGGGTGCGACTGGTCGCGATGATCTGATGACCGGCGCTGCTCAGCGCCTTGAGCAAGTGACGTCCGACGAATCCCGTCGCACCTGCCAGAAGTACCCTCATTACCGTCCTTGTAGTGATTGTGATGCAGCGGAATTAAACCGGCTTGGCACCCATCAATCCGGCGATGGCGACAAAACAGACCGCACTGAAGACCGCCAACGCCAAGGTAAATTTAGGGTTGCCGACGATCACTGGCCTGCGCAGCCGATTGACCCGCACCGCCAGCCAGGCCCAACTCAACGCACCAAAGGTATAAAGAATGCTGGCGATCAACAACCAGCTCTGCCCCAGCGACCAGCCCGCATAATGCACCAGCCACCAGCCGCTGATCGGCAGCGTCAGCAGGCACAACCCCATCAGCAACCAGACAAACACCCAAGGCCTCTGCATGGCGCGATTCTGCACCGTCAGATCCCCGGCCCGCCGTCCGCGTACGATCCAGAACGTTAATGCCAACCCACAGGCAAACAGCAGCACGGTCGTGACCATGTGCAGGATTTTCAGGGCGGCGAAGTGTTCCATGGTGGCGCTTTCCTTTATAGAGGCCGTGCTTTGAGCGTAGTCGGGGGCGGGAAGTTGCGTTGGGCTACCGCGTTGCACCCGATCCGCTTCTGCCGAAGGCGTAGGAGCAAGCTTGCTCGCGATCGGCTGCGTAGCAGTCGTAAACCCGACGACGCGGTCTGCCTGACACAACCGAGGTGTCCGGTTTTACTGCCGCTTCGCGACAGATCCCAGGCAAGGTGGAGCGCCACCCCGGCACTCCTACGCCCTTCGGGCAGAATCAAGAGCGTGCGCCCTCACCGCGACCAACGATGTCAGCCGAGAAATAACCGATACGCCGGATTATTCGTCTCATCCCAATACGGGTAACCAATCTCCGCCAGTGCCTTCGGCACCAGATGCCGCTCATCCTCCGGCACCACCAACCCCGCCACGACCCGACCGTCCGCCGCGCCGTGATTACGGTAGTGAAACATCGAAATATTCCACTTCCCGCCCAGCTTATTCAGAAAATTGAACAACGCTCCCGGCCGCTCGGGGAATTCGAAGCGGAACACCACTTCATCACTGACCCGCTCCGAATGCCCGCCCACCATGTGCCGCAAGTGCAGCTTGGCGAGTTCGTTGTCGGTCAGGTCCAGCACCGGGAAGCCTTGGTCGGTGAGGCTCGCGATCAGAGCCTTGCGCGGGTCGTTCTCGGGGTGGGTCTGCACGCCGACGAAGATGTGCGCCTCGCGGTCGGTGTGGTAGCGGTAGTTGAATTCGGTGATTTGGCGCTTGCCCACGGCTTCGCAGAACGCCTTGAAACTGCCCGGCTGCTCGGGGATGGTCACGGCAATGATCGCTTCGCGGCCTTCGCCCAGCTCGGCGCGCTCGGCGACGTGGCGCAGGCGGTCGAAGTTGACGTTGGCGCCGGACTCGATGGCCACAAACGTCTGGCCTTTGACCTCGTACTGTTCGACGTATTTCTTGATCCCCGCTGCACCTAAAGCGCCCGCAGGCTCGGTGATCGAGCGGGTGTCGTCGTAGATGTCCTTGATCGCCGCGCAAATTTCGTCGGTGCTGACGGTGATGACTTCATCGACGTAATCCTTGCAGATGTCAAAGGTGTGCTGGCCGATCTGCGCCACGGCCACGCCGTCCGCGAACAATCCGACCTGCTGCAACACCACGCGCTCGCCGTAGGCCATGGCCTGTTGCAGGCAGTTGGAGTCGTCCGGCTCGACGCCGATCACCTTGATCTCCGGCCGCAGGTATTTCACGTAGGCCGCGATGCCCGCGATCAGACCGCCGCCGCCCACGGGGACAAAGATCGCGTCCAGTCGCCCGGGGTGCTGACGGAGGATTTCCATCGCCACCGTGCCTTGCCCGGCGATGGTGTCAGGGTCGTCGTACGGGTGGATGTAGACGTAGCCTTTTTCTTCAACCAACTTCAGGGAATACGCCAGCGCCTCGGGAAACGAGTCACCGTGCAGTACGACCTTTCCGCCGCGCGAACGCACGCCCTCGACTTTGATTTCCGGGGTGGTTTTCGGCATGACGATAGTGGCCGACACGCCCAAGGTTTTCGCCGCCAGCGCCAGGCCCTGTGCATGGTTGCCCGCCGATGCCGTGACCACGCCCCGCGCCAGTTCTTCCGCGCTCAGTTGCGCCAGCTTGTTGTAAGCGCCGCGAATCTTGAAAGAGAACACCGGCTGCAAGTCTTCGCGCTTGAGCAGAACCGTGTTGCCGAGCCGTTCGGACAACTGGCGAGCGCCGTGCAGCGGGGTTTCGATGGCGACGTCGTAGACGCGGGAGGTGAGGATTTTCTTCACGTACTGTTCGAGCATCGGAGAGCATCACTGGCGAAAGGGGCAAGAGCCGGAAGTCTACCCCGCGACCCGACGCACGACCACACCAAGAGTCAGGCTTTACCGACGGCATGTCGCTATAATGCCCGCCCTTTTTGTGTCCTTTGGCCCCCGTGGAGCCCCGCATGACCCAGGATCAACTCAAACAGGCCGTTGCACAGGCCGCCGTCGACTTCATCCTTCCGAAACTCGACGACAAAAGCATCGTGGGCGTCGGCACCGGCTCCACCGCCAACTGCTTCATCGACGCGCTGGCGCAGCACAAAGGCGCGTTCGACGGCGCAGTCGCCAGTTCCGAAGCCACCGCCGCCCGCCTGAAAGGCCACGGCATTGCGGTGTATGAGCTGAACACGGTCAGCGATCTGGAGTTTTACATCGACGGCGCCGATGAAAGCGACGAGCACTTGAACCTGATCAAAGGCGGCGGCGCAGCCCTGACTCGCGAGAAGATCGTGGCGGCCGTGGCGAAAACCTTCATTTGCATCGCCGACGGCAGCAAGCTGGTGCCGGTGCTGGGCGCGTTCCCGCTGCCTGTGGAAGTCATCCCGATGGCCCGTAGTCACGTTGCGCGTCAATTGGTGAAACTGGGCGGCGACCCGGTGTATCGCGAAGGCGTGTTGACCGACAACGGCAACATCATTCTCGACGTGCACAACATGAACATCACCAATCCGGTGGAGCTGGAAGCACAGATCAACGCCATCGTTGGCGTGGTCACCAACGGCCTGTTCGCGGCGCGTTCGGCGGATTTGCTGCTGCTGGGCACTCAGGAAGGCGTGAAAACCCTGACCCGCTGAACCCTGGCCGGGCGACCTCCGCAGTTCTGTCGAAACATGAAACCCTGTAGGAGCGAATGCATTCGCGAGACGTCGGTACAGCCGATAGACGTGTATCGGCTGTAAGGGCCGCTCGCGAATAAATTCGCTCCTACAGGGTTATCAAGAAACCATTTAGCTACTGCTTCTTGAACACATAAAACAGATTCGGCTCGCTCACCAGATACAACGTCTCGTCATCCCCCATCGCGATCCCCTCCGCCTGCGGCACGCTCTTGCTCAGGCCCATGCTGCCTTTGCTCAACGAGACATTGCCCACCGGCCTGCCTTCGGTATCCAGCTCCAGAATCTGCCGCGACTCATCGGAGAGCGCCAACAAATGGCCGCTGCGCTCATCAAATTGCAGGCTGGAGAGGTCACGGACAAACAGCCCCGCGTCCCGGCGTTTGCTAGAGGTCACTTCCAGGGGGGTTGGCGCGCTCGCATCGAGGTTGGGGAAACCGCGCACTTCGAGGATCTGCACGGGCTTGCGCTCCTTGGCGACAAACAGGCGCTTGCCCCTGTTGTCATAAGCCAGCCCTTCGAAACCGCTGTTGCCCCCTGCACCAATACCCAACGTCAGCTGCTCGGCATCGGCAGAATCGAGAAACAGGGTGTCGTCGTCCACGTGGACCTTGATCAGGCGTTGTTGGTATTCATCGCTGATGACGTAGATGCCGGGGCTGATGTACTCCACCGCCTCGGCATCGCCAAACCCCGTCAGCGGAATTCGCCTGAGGATGTGGCCTTTCAGGCTCAGTTCCACCAGTTCAGGGTCTTTGTTGGTCACGGTGAACAGGGTTTTGCGATCAGGATCGAAGCTCAGCGCGGACACGTTATCCGCCAGCCCTTCAATCGCTCGTGCCTCAATCACCACTTCGTAATCGTCCAACCCCAACGCTTGCGCATCGCTTGACTGCCAGAAGACCTGCCAGTTGAACCAAAGTCGCTCGATCACGCGGTACTCGCGCATGGCGATGTACGACACAGCCAGCACAAGTACGGCCAGCAAGGTCAGCAACACCGCGTGGAGAGGGAGCAGACGACGCATGGAGGGCACTCGGTTTCAGATGGGGGCGCATTAATATCACCCTAGTCTGAAACCAAGCTGAAAGCCTTTGTAGGAGAAATCAGCTCTTCTTGAACGAATAAAACAGGTTCGGTTCGCTGACCATGTAAATCGTGCCGTTTTCGTCCATCGCAATACCCTCGGCGCGAGGGATGGTGTGGGCCAGGCCGTTGAGGCCTCTCACCAGCGCCATGAAGCTGACCTTGTTGCCCTTCTCGTCCAGCTCCAACAGCAAGTGGGATTCGGCAGACAGCACCAACAGGTGCCCTGTTTTCTGATCGGCGTACAGCGCCGACAGGTTGCGGACGATCAGGTTGTCGTTCTCGCGCTTCTGCTTGTCGCCCTTCAACACAGCACTGCCGTCGGATTTCCAGCTGAACAATGCAGGCGGGCGCTCTTCGCCGAGCATGATCTGCTGATTACGCGGGTCCCAGGCCACCCCTTCGAACGCCTTGTTCTGATCGGCGGACGGACCGAGGTCGTATTTCGGGAAGTCGGCGATGTTCAAGGTCTTGGTATCAGGGGTGACCGTTACGATGGTCATCAGATGCTGGCGTTCATCGACAATCGCGATAAGCCCATTACCGAGCACGGCGACCCCTTCAGGGTTGCTCCAGCCCACCAGCGGAATCTTGCGCAACACGTCACCGGTCAGGCTCAGCTCGGCCAGAAACGCGTTTTTGCCCATCACCGAATACAGGGTCTTGCTGGCGGCGTCATAGGACAGGTCCGACGCTTCGTCTTTCTCCAGTCCTGTGAGGGTTTTGCCGTCGATGACGGCGTGATAATCCGGTAGCCAGACGCTGGCATTGCGCTCGGTTGCAGAGGTCGTCTGCTCGCGCAGCCACAGCAGGCCACGGTCGTCCCAATGCCAGGCGTAAGACAGGCCCACCAGAATCACCACCACGGCGATCAGCAACCAGAACCAGGAGAAACGTCGGCGCGTAGAGGTGGTCAGCGATTGATCAGTAACAGCCATTAAAACGATCCTGAAAAGAGAGATTCCATGGCACAGCGGCTATGTCTCGCTGCGGTCGGCGCAGATTATCCAGATGGGGTGTGAAAAAAACGGCAATCTGGACAGTTCTCGTACTCACAAAAAAGGCCGCTTGCAGCATCACAAGCGGCCTTTGGCCAAACACGCCGGGATCAGCGCACGTCGCTTTCGAAACGGCTCTGGCCCGGCAGTTCCAGGACGATCTGATCGCCCACGTTGAACGGCCCGACACCGGCTGGCGTGCCGGTCATAATCAGGTCACCCGCTTGCAGCGAGAACTGCGACGCCATGTGCTGAATCATCGGCACGATGGGGTTGAGCATCTGGCTGCTGTTGCCGTCCTGGCGCACTTCGCCGTTGACGGTCAAGCGGATGGCGATGTCGGCGAGGTCCGGGTAGACGTCTGCCGAGACGAATGGGGCGATCACCGCCGCGCCGTCGAACGACTTGGCGATTTCCCACGGCAGGCCTTTCTCTTTGAGCTTGGACTGCACGTCACGCAGGGTCAGGTCCAGCCCCGGTGCAAAACCGGAAATGGCGTCCAGCACTTCTTCGCGGCTCGGGTTCTTGCTGAGCGGCTTGCCGATCAAGACCACGATTTCCGCCTCGTAATGCACCGAGCCCCGATCCTGAGGGATGCTGAAACCGCCTTCGATCTCGACCACGCAGCTGCCTGGCTTGATGAACAGCAGCGGCTCGGTCGGCACCGGGTTATCCAGTTCCTTGGCGTGTTCGGCGTAGTTGCGACCGATGCAGACCACTTTGCCCAGCGGGAAGTGAACCTTGGTGCCGTCGAGGTATTTGTGCTGATAGCTCATGAGCGTTCCTTTAATACAGCGTCTATTCAGTCAATCGTCGCCTACTGCGCGAAGATTTTGCCAGGGTTCATGATGCCGTTCGGGTCGAACACGGCTTTCACCGCTTTCATGTACTCGATTTCCACGGGCGAGCGGCTGTATTCAAGGTAATCGCGTTTGACCAACCCGACCCCGTGCTCGGCCGAGATCGAGCCGTTGTACTTCTCGACGGTCTCGAACACCTTCTTGTTCACCGTCGCGCACCGGGCGAAGAACTCCTCTTTGGGCAGATCGCCCGGCTTGAGGATGTTCAGGTGCAAATTGCCGTCGCCGATGTGGCCGTACCAGACGACCTCGAAATCAGGGTAGTGCGTGCTGACGATGGCGTCGATTTCATTCAGGAACGCCGGCACCTTCGAGACCGTGACCGAGATGTCGTTCTTGTACGGCGTGTAATGGGAGATGGTTTCCGACAGGTATTCGCGCAATTTCCACAGATTCTGCAGCTGTTGCTTGCTCTGGCTCATCACGCCGTCGATGACCCAGCCCTGCTCCACACAATGCTCAAAGGTCGCCAGCGCCTGATTGGCGATCTCTTCGTTGCTCGCTTCGAATTCCAGCAAGGCGTAGAACGGCGTTTTGGTTTCGAACGGCTCGGGCACGTCGCCTCGGGCCAGAATGTGGGCCAGGCCCTTGTCGGAAAAAAACTCGAAGGCGGTCAGGTCCAGCTTGCCGTGGAAGGCGTGCAGCACGGGCATGATCGAATCGAAATCCGGCGTGCCCAACACCATGCAGGTCAGGTTGTTCGGCTCGCGGTCCAGACGCATCGTCGCTTCGACGACGAAACCCAGCGTGCCTTCCGAGCCGATGAACAGCTGACGCAAGTCGTAGCCGGTGGCGTTCTTGAGCAAGTCTTTGTTCAGTTCAAGGATGTCGCCCTTGCCCGTCACCACTTTCAGGCCCGCGACCCAGTTGCGGGTCATGCCGTAGCGAATGACCTTGATCCCGCCGGCGTTGGTGTTGATGTTGCCGCCGATCTGACTGGAACCGGACGACGCGAAATCCACCGGGTAATAAAGGCCGTTCTCTTCAGCGAAGTTCTGCAATTGCTTGGTGACCAGGCCCGGCTGGCAACGCACGGTGCGGTCGGTGGCATTGAATTCGAGAATCTGATTCATGTAGTCGAAAGAAACGACCACCTCGCCGTTCATTGCCACGGCAGCGGCTGACAACCCGGTACGACCGCCCGATGGCACCAGCGCAAACCTGTGCTCGTTGGCCCAGCGGACGATGGCCTGGACCTGTTCGGTGGTCTTGGGGAACACGATGGCGCTGGGCGCCGGGGCGAATTGCCGGGTCCAGTCCTTGCCATAGGCTTCGAGAGAATCGGCATCGGTGAGCACTTTTCCGGGCTCGACCAGGGACTTAAGTTCTTCTATCAACGCAGACTGTGTCATCAAGGAACTCTCGAACGATTCATGGTGATCCTGAGAACGGCTCACGTCGCAGGAACGGGTATTTAGCGGGGCACATATGCTAGCATACCGCCCCCGCAGAGACGTGCCTGAGGCCGACCTGCGAAGGCGCCGTTGCGCCGTGAGGCCAGCTTGCGCTGTCCAATTCCCTGCCATTTTCTCCGGGACACAGGTTTACGCAGATGAGCAAGACTTCCCTCGACAAGAGCAAGATCAAGTTCCTTCTTCTCGAAGGCGTCCACCAATCCGCAGTCGACGTCCTCAAGGCCGCCGGTTACACCAGCATCGAGTACCACACCAAGTCGCTGCCGGAAGCCGAGCTGAAGGAAAAGATTGCCGACGCTCACTTCATCGGTATTCGCTCCCGCACCCAACTGACCGAAGAACTCTTCGACAGTGCCAAGAAATTGGTCGCGGTGGGCTGCTTCTGCATCGGCACCAACCAGGTTGACCTCGACGCGGCCCGCGAGCGCGGCATCGCGGTGTTCAACGCCCCGTACTCCAACACCCGCTCCGTGGCCGAGTTGGTGTTGGCCGAGGCGATCCTGTTGCTGCGTGGCATTCCTGAGAAAAACGCTTCCTGCCATCGCGGTGGCTGGATCAAGAGCGCGGCAAACTCGTTCGAAATCCGTGGCAAGAAACTGGGCATCATCGGCTATGGCTCGATCGGTACTCAGTTGTCGGTTCTGGCCGAAAGCCTGGGCATGCAGGTGTTCTTCTACGACCCACTGACCAAGCTGCCACTGGGCAACGCGAATCAGGTGGCCAGCCTGACCGAGCTGCTGGGCCTGGCCGACATCGTGTCGCTGCACGTGCCTGAGCTGCCATCCACTCAGATGATGATTGGCGAGAAAGAAATCCGCGCCATGAAGAAGGGCGCGATCCTGATCAACGCTGCGCGTGGCACCGTGGTCGATCTCGACGCACTGGCCCGCGCGATCAAGGATCAGCACCTGATCGGCGCCGCCATCGACGTGTTCCCGGTCGAGCCACGCTCCAACGACGACATCTTCGAAAGCCCGCTGCGTGGCCTGGACAACGTGATCCTGACCCCGCACATCGGTGGCTCGACCGCCGAAGCCCAGGCCAACATCGGTCTGGAAGTGGCCGAGAAGCTGGTCAAGTACAGCGACAACGGTACGTCGGTGTCTTCGGTCAACTTCCCGGAAGTGGCCCTGCCAGCTCACCCAGGCAAGCACCGCCTGCTGCACATCCACGAAAACATTCCGGGTGTGCTCATGGAGATCAACAAGGTGTTCGCGGAAAACGGCATCAACATCTCCGGTCAGTTCCTGCAGACCAACGAGAAAGTCGGTTACGTGGTCATCGACGTCGACGCCGAGTACTCGGACCTGGCGCAAGAGAAGCTGCAACACGTCAAAGGCACCATCCGCAGCCGCGTGCTGTTCTAAGCGTCGCGCCGGAATGAAAAAAGGAGACCTTCGGGTCTCCTTTTTTGTGCCTGATTTTTTGTGTGATGTCGAAGGCACACCGCCGGACACCTGTGGGAGCGAATTCATTCGCGAAAATCGTACATCCGATAAAGGGGTGTCGGGTGTACCGGCCAATCGTCGGAATGCCGCCCAGAATAAATTCGCTCCCACAGAAGATAGGCGGCGCTTCGGGGTTACTTCACAGTAATCGTGATCTTCTGCGACTCAACCACCGGGCTGACCGGGACGTGGTTTTTGTCACCGACCAGCAGTTGCAAAGTGTGTTGGCCCGGCGTGAGGTTCAATTCGGTTTCGGTCTGGCCTTTGCCGAAGTGGCGGATGTTGTCGGTGGTCGGCAGCGGCGCGTTCATGTCGGGCTGTTCTTTCACGTCGATCAGCAGGTGATGGTGCCCGGTGTCCGGCACGTCAACGCCCGCTGGCGCTACGCCCATGCCCTTCAGACCAAACTGGACTTTGAACGTACCGTTGACCACGGCGCCGTCCTTGGGCGAGATGATGTAAACCTCAGCCCCGGCCGGCGATGGAGTGCGTGGCACGTCGGCCGCCTGAACCATGAATGTCGAGCCCAGCAGCAGGCCTGCGAGGGCAGTTCTTGCGAATAAGGTTTTCATGAAGCTCTCCCGTTTCTACTTTTTATAAAGCGCTCAACGTCGGACCTGTCAGCCGGGACTCGGTTCAAGGTCTGCGGACAAACGCTCTGGCACGGCGTTCACCTTAGTCCGAACAGCGGCAGAGGGCGCGGGGAGAGTGGTTGTGTGTAGAAGATTTCATTTTGGATGCTTCTCACAGGCACGATTAACGCTCGATCCTGTGGGAGCGAATTCATTCGCGATGCGGTTCTACAAACGACACATTTTCATCGAATGTAACGGCCTCTCGCGAATGAATTCGCTCCTACAGGGGGAGCGTGTTTATCCATCACTGAGCAGGACGCCCTACAACTCAAACGGCTCATTGCCCCGGCGCCGGAACCAGCCGGTCAGCGACAGTCGATCACGCCGGGCGGGCAGGACTTCGTGGGGCATGTCGCCCGACAGGAATAACACCAACGAGCCGCCTGTGGGCTGGACATCCAGTTCGTTGCCTTCCTTCAAGAACATGCGCAGCTGGCCGCCATCTTCGGGCTGCCAGGAAGGGTCATTCAGGTAAATCACCGCCGAGACCATGCGCTTGTCGTCGTCCCGAAAGCGGTCGACGTGCCTGCGATAAAACGCGCCCGGCGGGTAAAAAGCGAAATGGCTCTCGAAATCCTCCAGCCCCAGGAACAAACCGCGATTGAGCGCCAGGCGCAACTGATCCATCACTTCCAGATATCGGTCGCACGGTTCGGCCTGCCCCGCTTCCAGCCACTGAATGTGATCGCCGCGAATCCCCTCTCGAACCTCCTGTGCAGGACCACGCCCCACCGCCGCCGGAGCCAGCTCGCCTTCGGCCGCGCGTTTGCGGCACTCAAGCGCCAGCTCGCGGGTCAGCGCTTCGGGCAAAAAGACGTCCTGCTGCGACCAGCCATGTTCGGCCAGATCGTCGACGATTTTCATCAGCAGGGGATCATCAGGGGATATGTGCATGCCGCGCATAGTATCCACACGCCGAACAATCCAACAGAGCCCGCGGTCTGCCAGCCACAGAATATTTTCAGGGCGGTAAAAATCTGCATCCGCTTTATCCGAAAGATCGCCGAACCCACGGATTTTCTTGGGGTCTGGCAACTTGTTAACTCGACAAATCCCCGCCGCCCCGCCGAGAATAGCGGCCTGCCGACAGGAGTCTCTAATGCGCCGTCTGTTTTTCCTGCTGTTGATGTTCTGCACCATGCCCGTTTGGGCAGACGGCCACGACCAGCTGTACAAGGTCGCCGGCTGGCCGGAACAGCGCGCGCATTTCAACGACGCCCTGAAAGCCGCACAACAGCGCTACAAAAACAGCCTGCCGCCTGCGGTGTACGACGCCCTCGTCAGCAATAGCAACCAACGGTTCGCGCCACAGGCCATGGACCAGCGTGCCGAGCAGAAGCTGCGCCAGACCTTGCAGGACCCGAACCCCGCGTTGCAGTTTTTTCAGTCGCCGTTGGGTCGCAAGATCGTCAACGCCGAGTTGACCGCCACCCGCCCTGATCAACTCGCCAAGAACGCTCAGGGCCTGCCAAAGATGCAGGCCAGCGATAACCGCATGCTGATCATCGGCCACTTGTCCAGCGCCCTCCCCGCCAAGGAAGCGGGCGCGGAGGTGAGCCTGGCGATTGCGGGTGTGGCGGCTGATAGCCTGAGCTCGATGATTCCAGGCTTGATGGGCGGCGGGTCGACCCAGGGCATGCTTGAAGGCCAACGCCAGCGGCTTATGGCGCAGATCGCCAACGACATGAGCAACACGCTGCTGTACGTGTACCGCGACCTGTCTGACGACGAGCTGGACGAGTTCTCGACCTTCGCGGAATCGAACGAGGGCAAGGCTTACTACCAGGCGGCACTGGCAGCGATTCGGGCGGGGTTGGCGGTTGGGCAAAACGTGAATTGACTGCGGGCCGCGGCCCTCTTCCTCACCCCATCCGCTGCGTCAAAAACCCGAAAAACTGTGCTCTCAACGCTGGCAATTCATTGGCCAGATGATGCCGCGCTTCGTGCAGCATGAAGATTTGCGGGTGGTCGAATTTTTCGTTGAGCACCGCGAGGTTATGGCTCCAGTCCACGGTCATATCGGACTCGCCTTGCACGACCAGCGGGCTGCGATTGCTGCGCGGGGCGTTTTCGATGCGTTCGATCCACCGAGCCAATGCCCCCACCCAAACCGTCGGCAAGCGTCGAGGCTGCAAGGGGTCGGCCATCAGAAAGGGCAAAAACGCAGGGGCATTGGAGTTTTCGCTGAAACGCCGGTCGATGCCTTTCACGAATGCCCGCAGCAGGTAATAACTGACCTTGGACCACGTCCAGCCGCGAGGACGCACCAGCGGCGCCAGCAGAATCGACTGCCCCTGAATCGGGCTGTCGTCGCCATGATTGAGCAAATGGTCGATGACTATGGCCCCGCCCGTGCTCTGTCCGCACACGTGCCACGGCTTGGGCAGTTGCAGGATTTCAGCCTCGACGAACAACCGATCGAGCACCACCTGATATTCCGAAAAATCGGTAATGCTTGCCCGTGTCCCACTGGACAACCCATGGCCCGGCAAATCGCAGGAAATCACCGCAAAGCCAAGCTCCAGTGCCCATTCAATAACGTGTCGATACAGGCCCATGTGGTCGTAGAAACCGTGCACCAGCACCAGCGTTGCCACGGGAGACTCGGGGGTCCAGAGCTGGGTGACGATCTCGTAACCGCCGATCTCGAAACGTCCGAGACGGCTGTTGACCAAGCCGTCACGCCCCAGCCCTACCAGGCTGTAGAAGCGCTGGTAGGCAAGCTCCTCTTCAGTGAGCGCCAGCTTTGCGCTCAACGGTTGCAGGCCAGCGCGCAGGTGATCGGGGTCGAACGTGTTGGGCATCGGCAATCCACATCAGGCAATAGGAATTCACAGTGACGCATGCCTGCGAGTTTCTTCCGTCCACACAGGCGTGGCAAGCTACGTCACCCACATCGAAGCCACCTCATGACTGCTCATCCGCTCGTTCGTCGCCGCACGCTGTTCCTCGCGCTGATCGCCTTGGGCTGTGTGGCAGCCTTGTGGCTGGGCTACAGCTGGTTTGAGGGTCGATACGTCCGAGCGTTCAGTGATCAAACGGCACTGTTTGCAGGTGACAAGCTTAGCCTGCCTGCGGCGATTGCAGGGCCGGGGCGTATTCGGGTCGTGCATTTCTGGGACCCGGCCTGCCCCTGCAACGTGGGCAATCAGGAACACTTGAACGAGATGGTCGAGCGCTTCTCCGGCGAAGGCGGCGTGGATTTCTATGCCGTGCAGAAGCCAGGTACCCACGGAACCTTGCCCTCGACGCTGAGCGCCATCAAACCTTTGAACGACTTGCCAGGGGCTGAACGAATCACGTCCAGCCCGGCTGTGGCGATTTGGGACCGACAGGGCAACCTTGCGTATTTCGGGCCGTACAGCGAAGGGCTGGTCTGCAATGCGCAGAACAGCTTCATCGAGCCGATCCTTCAGGCGCTCAAGGCAGATCGACCGGTGAATGCCACGCACACCATGGCGGTGGGGTGTTATTGCCCTTGGGCGTCTTCTGACTGAACCTGCTGCTTTAGCCGCAGATTAATCCCACAGTGGTCATGCATCCGCTCTGAAATCAGTGACTCGCCTTGTAATCGATCACGTACGGCAGCTTTTCATCGGCGGTTTTGGTCAGCACCTTGCGTTTGACCGACTTGAAGCCCCCCAACTGCTTGGCGGTCATGCCTTCGCCGACCGGTTTGCTCAAGGGCGGCTTGACCATTAACTCGCTCGCCGCCTGCAACGCCCGATGGTAGCCGCTGCGTTCACTAAGGTTGTAATCCGCCAGGACCAAACGATGGCGCAGCCAGTCTGCCCAATAGAACTCCAGAAACTCCGGCGAGACGCCGCCTGACTTGGGTTTGTCGTACGCCGCGCCCCGCACGAAATAAACGAGGCTGCGCAGGACGTCGTTGTGCATCGCTTGCAACCCGACGTGTTCTGGCAGTTGATCAGGGGAAATCGACTGGCCGTTGCCGTCCTTGAGCCAAACCTTGTGCGCTTTCCGCATGCGCGTCCAAAAAGCGGCCATGTCAGGGCTGTCGCTGAACACATCGGTGATGCGCACCTTCATTTTCATCTGCGGCCCCGCGCCGGGCTGCTCCCACAGCGTGCTGAACGTGTGGTGACCGTCCGTGAGATAAAAACGCCCTTCGGGGCCGACCACCACGGTTTTCATGTCTTTGGGGTGGGCGTTTGGCTCGTCTTTGCAGGTATAGCTCTCAGGATTCAGCGGGTCAGCGCTTGCGTTGATCGCCTTGGCCTCGTGCTGACCGTTGCTTTCGCAGATTTCGTCGAACAGCTTTTGGCGATCCTTGGCGAAACGTTCGAGCTGGTAATACACCTGATCGAATCCGATCACCGCTTGGGTTGGGTGCAGTTGGTCGAGGCTGACCTCAACGACGTCTCCGGGTTTCGGGCCGCTGAAAGCGAAGACAGGGGCGCAGGCCAAGGCGAGCAACAGTGTCAGCGCGCAGGTTTGAATTCGCATGGTTCGAGGCTCTTGCTGAGTTGGGGAGGAGCTTACTCCATCCGGCGCCCTCGCTCCGTTGCAGCACCGCTACACAGCCCCGCGACAAATCTGTAGCCTTCCCCGCTTCTCTCTGTTTTTTCGAGCCTTCGGATGAAACGCAGCCTTTCCGTGATCGCCATCGTGATCGTTCTGATCACAGGCGGTGGAACCTGGTATGTCCACAGCAAGCAGCCTGTGCGCGATGGCGAGGTGGCTCTGCCGGAGCTTCATGCGCCGGTCAGCGTGCGCTACGACGAACGCGGCGTGCCGCACATCAAGGCCGAAAATCAGGACGATCTGTATCGCGCACTGGGGTACGTCCACGCGCAAGACCGGCTGTTCCAGATGGAAATCCTGCGTCGGCTGGCCCGTGGCGAGCTGGCCGAAGTGCTTGGCCCCAAGCTGGTGAACACCGACAAACTGTTTCGCAGCCTGCGAATCCGCGAACACGCTGACGCCTACGTTGCTCGGCAGGACAAGAACACCCCCGCCTGGAAAGCCTTGCAAGCCTACCTCGACGGCGTGAACCAGTTTCAGGCGACCCACCCCAAACCCATCGAGTTCGACGTGCTGGGCATCGAGAAGCGGCCATTCACCGCTGAAGACACCCTGAGCATCGGCGGTTACCTGGCCTACAGTTTTGCCGCTGCCTTTCGCACCGAGCCGTTGCTGACGTATGTGCGCGATCAACTGGGGCCGGATTACCTGAAAGTCTTTGATCTGGACTGGCAACCTCAAGGCGCCTTGCACCCCTCCCCAACGTTGAGCAGCAAGGACTGGAAAGGCCTGAGCGATCTGGCGCAACTGAGCGCGAAGGCGCTGGAGGACGCGGGCCTGCCGCAGTTCGAGGGCAGTAACGCGTGGGCGGTGTCCGGCAGTCGCACCCAAAGCGGCAAACCGTTGCTGGCGGGCGATCCGCACATCCGGTTCTCGGTGCCTGCGGTCTGGTATGAAGCACAGCTGTCGGCACCGGGTTTTGAGCTGTATGGGCATTTTCAGGCGCTCAACCCGTTTGCTCTGCTGGGCCACAACATGGAGTTTGGCTGGAGCCTGACCATGTTTCAGAACGACGACGTTGACCTGATCGCGGAAAAGGTGAATCCGGAGAATCCCAATCTGGTCTGGTATCACGGCGCCTGGGCAGACATGACCTCGCGCCCCGAGCAGATCAAGGTCAAAGGCGAGTCGCCGATCACCTTCACGCTGCGCCAATCGCCCCATGGCCCGATCGTTAATGACGTGCTGAACGCCAGCGGCATCCAGGACCACGCCGACACGCCGGTCGCCATGTGGTGGTCTTTCCTGGAATCCGGAAACCCGATCCTGCAAGGCTTCTATGAAGCCAATCGCGCCGACACGCTGAACAAGATGCGCAGCGCTGCCGAGAAGATTCAGTCGCCCGGCTTGAATGTGGTTTACGCCAATGCCAAAGGGGACATCGGCTGGTGGGCGGCGGCACAGTTGCCTGTGCGCCCGAATGGTGTGAACCCGGCCTTTATCCTCGATGGCAGCGGCGAGCAAGCCGACAAGCTCGGCTTCTACCCCTTCAGCGCCAATCCCCAGGAAGAGAACCCGGCTCGGGGTTATATCGTCTCGGCCAACTTTCAGCCGGTGTCGCCAACGGGCATGGAAATTCCGGGCTATTACAACCTCGCGGAACGGGGCCGCCAGCTGGACAAACAGCTGAGCGACACTTCAGTTAAATGGAACCTGGACAACAGCAAGACGCTGCAACTGGGCACGAAGACGGATTACGCGCAGCAGATCCTCACACCACTGATTCCCGTGTTGCGTCGGGTCATCAGCGATCCCGAAGAGCATGATTTGATCGAGCGCCTGGCGGCCTGGAAAGGCGATTACCCGGTGGATTCAGTGGGCGCCACGCTGTTCAATCAATTCGTCTATGACCTCAGCAATCAAACCTTTCGCGATGACTTGGGCGACGGGATGTTCGCAACCCTGCTCTCAACACGGGTGGTCGACCTGGCGCTGCCTAGGCTGGCCGCCGATGCGAACTCGCCGTGGTGGAACAATCGAAACTCCAACGAGCCGGAGAGCCGGGATAACACCGTGAAGGTGGCCTGGCATGCCACGGTTTCGCACCTGAAATCGCTGTACGGCCTGAATCCGGATGAGTGGACGTGGGGCAAGGCGCACACCCTGACCCACGAGCACCCGCTGGGACGCCAGCCGCCGCTGGACAGGCTGTTCAACGTCGGCAAGTTCGCCGCGCCAGGCACCCACGAAGTGCCGAACAACCTGTCGGCCAGCATCACGCCCGCGCCATGGCCCGTAACCTATGGGCCTTCCACACGGCGCCTAATCGACTTCGCCGACCCTGCGCATGCGCTGGGCATCAACCCGGTCGGGCAAAGCGGGGTGTTGTTCGACAAACACTACGCGGATCAGGCACAGGATTACGTCAACGGCCAGTACAGGCCGGAGCGGTTCAGTGAGAGAGATGTGGCAGGAAATAGCAAAGAGATGTTGAGGTTGGTGCCGGGAAGATAAGAACAACGTGGCGCACCTGTGGGAGCGAATTCATTCGCGATGGTCTATCAGGCAATGCATCTCTATCGCCTGTACCATTTTTTGGCGGATTGCCGCCCAGAATGAATTCGCTCACCACAAGGTGAGCATCTAAACCGTTTCTACCTTCGCACGACGCACATCCGGCTGTTTCCAGCCATCCGCTGCCGCTTCTTCGATGGCTTGTTGAATAGCCTTTCTGCGGTTGTTTTCAGCGCGACGGCTGAAGAACCACACCATGAACGTCGCGATCGAAACGGCCAGCAGAATCAAACTGGCAATGGCGTTGATCTCAGGCTTCACGCCCAGACGCACCGCCGAGAACACTTCCATCGGCAGCGTCGTGGAGCCGGGGCCGGACACGAAGCTCGCCAGTACCAGATCGTCCAGCGACAAAGCGAATGACATCATGCCACCCGCTGCCAGCGACGGCGCGATCATCGGGATGGTGATCAGGAAGAACACCTTCCACGGACGCGCGCCGAGGTCCATAGCCGCCTCTTCGATGGACATGTCCAGCTCACGCAGACGCGCCGACACCACCACCGCCACGTAGGCCGCACAGAAAGTCGTGTGGGCGATCCAGATGGTCACGATGCCGCGTTCCTGCGGCCAGCCGATCAACTGCGCCATGGCCACGAACAGCAGCAACAGCGACAGACCGGTGATCACTTCGGGCATCACCAGTGGCGCCGTCACCAGGCCGCCGAAGAACGTGCGGCCCTTGAAGCGCGTGACGCGGGTCAGCACAAATGCCGCCATGGTGCCGAGAGCGACCGCCGCAATCGAGGTGTAGCAGGCGATCTCCAGCGAGCGCATCACGGCACTCATCAGTTGGGTGTTGTCGAGCAAGCCGACGTACCACTTCACCGACCAGCCGCCCCAGACCGTCACCAGTTTCGAGGCGTTGAACGAATAGATCACCAGGATGACCATGGGCGCGTAGATGAAAATCAGGCCCAGTACCAACATCAGGTTCGAGAATCGGAAGCCTCTCATGCCTTGCCCTCCAGTTCTTTGGCCTGGCTACGGTTGAACAGAATGATCGGCACGATGAGGATCAACAGCATCACCACCGCCAGCGAAGACGCCACCGGCCAGTCGCGGTTGTTGAAGAACTCTTGCCACAGGACCTTACCGATCATCAGCGTCTCGGGGCCGCCCAGCAATTCAGGGATGACGAACTCGCCCACCACCGGGATGAACACCAGCATGCAGCCGGCGATGATGCCGTTCTTGGACAGCGGCACGGTGATTTTCCAGAAGCTGTTGAAGGTGCTCGAACCCAGGTCCGACGCGGCTTCCAGCAGGCTCTGGTCGTGCTTCACCAGGTTCGCATACAGCGGGAGGATCATGAACGGCAGGTACGAATAGACCACGCCGATGTAAACAGCGAGGTTGGTGTTGAGGATCTGCAACGGCTCGCTGATCACGCCCAGCCACATCAGGAACGCGTTGAGCAAACCGTTGTTGCTGAGAATGCCCATCCACGCGTAAACGCGGATCAGGATTGCGGTCCAGGTGGGCATCATGATCAGCAGCAACAGCACCGTCTGCATTTCCTTGCGGGCGATGGAGATGCCGTAGGCCATCGGATAGCCAATCAACAGGCACAGCAAGGTGCTGAAGAACGCCATCTTCAACGAACCGAGGTACGCCGAGATGTACAGGTCGTCACCGGTCAACAACGCGTAGTTGGCGAAGTTGAGGACGATGTCGAGCTTCTGCTCGGCGTAGGAGAATATCTCGGTGTACGGCGGAATCGCGACGTCGGCTTCGGCGAAACTGATCTTGATGACGATCAGAAACGGCAGCGCGAAGAACAGGAACAGCCACAGAAACGGAACCCCGATGACCGCCTGACGGCCAGTGGGCGTTATGCGGTGGAGCGCACGTTTGATTTTTCGGATTTTCATGAGCGCAGTACCACGCCGCTGTCGTCTTCCCACCAGACGAACACTTCGTCGTCCCAAGTAGGGCGCGCGCCGAGGCGTTCCGAGTTGGCGACGAACGACTGAACCAGCTTGCCGCAGGTCAGCTGTACGTAGAACACCGAGTGGCCGCCCAGGTAGGCGATGTCGTGGATCTTCCCGCGCGACCAGTTGTATTGCGTGGTCGGTTGCTCGGTGGTGATCAGCAGCTTCTCTGGCCGGATCGCGTAGGTCACGCGTTTGTCTTCCACGGAAGTGCTGACGCCGTGGCCCACGTAGATCTCACGCTCAAGCTCCGGGCTGTGAATCAGCGCGTGGCCTTCCATGTCTTCGATGACTTCGCCGTCGAACAGGTTGACGTTACCAATGAATTCGCAGACCAGACGGCTGGTCGGGGTTTCGTAGATGTCCACCGGGCTGCCGATCTGTGCGATCCAGCCCAAGTGCATGATCGCGATGCGCTGGGCCATGGTCATGGCCTCTTCCTGGTCGTGGGTCACCATCACGCAAGTCACACCAACGCGCTCGATGATTTCCACCAGCTCCAGCTGCATTTGCGAACGCAGTTTTTTGTCCAGCGCGCCCATGGGCTCGTCGAGCAGCAACAGTTTCGGTTTCTTCGCCAGCGAACGGGCCAGGGCCACACGCTGACGCTGGCCACCGGACAACTGGTGCGGCTTGCGCTTGGCGTACTGGGTCATCTGCACCAGCTTGAGCATCTCGGCCACGCGGGCCTCGACCTCGGCCTTAGGCAGCTTGTCCTGCTGCAAGCCGAAAGCGATGTTCTGCGCCACGGTCATGTGCGGGAACAGCGCGTAAGACTGGAACATCATGTTGATCGGACGTTCGTACGGCGGCATGTCAGTGATGTCGACGCCGTCGAGGAAAATCCGGCCTTCGGTCGGACGCTCGAAACCGGCGAGCATGCGCAGCAGCGTGGACTTGCCGGAGCCCGAGCCGCCGAGCAAGGCGAAAATCTCGCCCTTGTTGATTTGCAGAGACACATCGTCCACAGCAACCGTCTCGTCGAACTTTTTCGTGACCCGATCGATTTTGACCAGCACCTGTTTAGGTTGCTGACCACCCTCAAGGGCTTTTTTGTAGGCGCCGGAGGCAACTGCCATGGGTGAAACTCCCAACTGTGCTTGCGCCCGGCCGATATGACCGGGCGCGAGGTCTTTATTTACCGGATTTGATCTTGGTCCAGCTGCGCGTCATCACGCGCTGGATTTTCGGTGGCAACTCGGAGTTGACGTACAGCCGCTTCTGCACGTCCGCAGACGGATAGACCGCTTCGTCTTTGCGGATTTCCTGATCCATCAGCTCGCCCGACGCCGGGTTGGGGTTGGCGTAACCCACCTGGTCGCTGACCTTGGCGATCACGTCAGGCTTGAGGATGTAGTTGATGAAGGCGTGCGCGGCTTTGACGTCCGGCGCGTCAGCAGGGATCGCCAGCATGTCGAACCACAGGTTGCCGCCCTCTTTCGGGATCGCGTAAGCGATGTTCACGCCTTTGCCCGCTTCCGCTGCACGCGCCTTGGCCTGGAACACGTCGCCGGAGAAACCGGCCGCGATGCAGATGTCGCCGTTGGCCAGATCGGTGATGTATTTGGAGGAGTTGAAGTAGGTCACGTAAGGACGCACTTTGAGCAACTTGTCCTCGGCCTTCTTGTAGTCTTTTTCGTCGGTGCTGTTAGGGTTCAGGCCCATGTAATTGAGCACGGCCGGCATCATCTCGTCAGCCGAATCGAGGAACGCGACGCCGCACTTCTGCAGCTTCTTGATGTTCTCGGGTTCAAACAGCACGGCCCATGAATCGATGGTGTCGACGCCCAGCACTTCCTTGATCTTGTCGACGTTGTAACCGATCCCGTTAGTCCCCCACAGGTACGGCACGGCGTACTGATTGCCCGGATCGTTTTTCTCCAGGCGCTTCATCAGTTCGGGATCGAGGTTGGAATAATTGGGGAGTTGCGATTTGTCGAGTTTCTGAAACGCACCGGCCTTGATCTGTTTGCCAAGGAAGTGGTTGGAAGGGACTACCACGTCATAACCGGTGTGACCGGCAAGCAGTTTGCCTTCCAGGGTTTCGTTGGAGTCGAAGACGTCGTACTTGGTCTTGATCCCCGTGGTGTTTTCAAAATCCGCGAGGGTCGTGGTGCCGATGTAATCGGACCAGTTATAAATGCGGACGGTGGAATCCGCGTAGGCGCCGACGGCGAGCGTCAGGCCGGCTCCGAGTAGCAAGCCTTTGGAAAACAAAGAAATAGACACGTGTGCAGTCCCTTTTAGTAGGTGGGCATGTTGCCCTGGCCGACGACAGTAACGACTGCCTGTGACAAATCCGGCGCGCAACTTACCTTCGTTGAACCCATCTCGCAAAAAAACTTTTTATTTCGGCCCGGAGTGAGGCCTGTGGGAGTGAGCTTGGTCCGGACGCGGCCCAGACCAAGCTCACTCCTACAAACGTAATGCACGTGCCGCTTTTCAACGGCACGCTTCAGCCAGGCTTACTTGCCCGATTTGATGTTGGTCCAGCTGCGGGTCATCAGACGCTGAGTCGCTGCAGGCAGGTCAGCAATCGCATACAACTTGGCCAGCACGTCGGCAGGTGGATAAACGCCTGGGTCCGAAGTGATTTCTTTATCGACGAACTCGGTCGCAGCCTTGTTGCCGTTCGGGAAGTGAACGGCGTTAGTGATCTCGGCCATCACTTTCGGTTGCAGGATGAAGTTCATGAACTTGTAGGCGCCTTCGACGTTTTCGGCGTCTTTAGGAATGGCGACCATGTCATAGAAGCTGCCAGCACCTTCTTTCGGAATGTTGTAGCTGACCTTGACCTTGCCACCGGCTTCTTCAGCACGGGCCTTGGCTTGGTACACGTCACCCGAGTAACCCACGGCGACACAGATGTTGCCGTTGGCCAGATCCGAGATGTACTTGGACGAGTGGAAGTAGGTGACCGAAGGGCGGATTTTCTTGAACAGCGCTTCAGCTTTCTCGATGTCTTCTTTCTTCTGGCTGTCGGTCGGCAGACCCAGATAATGCAGCGCCACTGGCAGCATTTCGGTCGGCGAGTCGAGGAAGCTGATGCCACAGCCTTTCAGCTTGGCGGCGTTCTCTGGCTTGAACAGCAGGTCCCAGGAGTTGGTCGGTGCGTCGGCGCCCAGTGCAGCCTTGACCTTATCGGGGTTGAAGCCGATACCGATCGAGCCCCACATGTACGGGAAGGCGTGCTTGTTGTCCGGGTCGCTGATGGACACGGCTTTCAACAGCGCTGGGTCGAGGTTTTTGTAGTTAGGCAGTTTGGACTTGTCCAGCTCCTGATAAACACCGGCCTTGATCTGCTTGGCCAGGAAGTTGTTGGACGGGACGACGATGTCGTAGCCCGACTTACCTGCCAGCAATTTGGCTTCGAGGGTCTCGTTGCTGTCGAAGACGTCGTATACCACTTTGATGCCCGACTCTTTTTCGAAGTCGGCGATGGTGTTTGGCGCGATGTAATCGGACCAGTTGTAGACGTGCAGAACTTTGTCATCGGCGTGTGCCGCTGCGGCCACTGCGCCCATCAGGGACAGGGCGAGGAGGGTTTTGCCAAATTTCTTCATGCGTACAGCTCCAATGTTTTTATGTTAGCGGCGACTAAAACAACCGTTAGTCTGGCAATTTCCTGGGCGGGCTTACAAGCAGAGCGGCCTGCCTTCTTGCTTAGCTTTCAAAGATTTCATCTGCACACCAACACAGCGCTTCAGTTCTGCAGCGCGTCGAGCGTCAGGTCCAGGCATTTGCGGGCCTTTTCCACCAACTCATCGATCTCGGCGAAGCTGATCACCAGCGGCGGCGAGATGATCATCGTGTCTCCAACCGCACGCATGATCAGTCCGTTATTGAAGCAGAAAGTGCGACAGATCATGCCCACGCCCTGATCCACGTAACGCGCGCGAGTGGCTTTGTCTTTCACCAGTTCGATGGCGCCGAGCAGGCCGACGCCCCGCACTTCACCCACCAGCGGATGATCGCTCAGCTCACGCAAACGTCTTTGCAAATAGGGTGCCGTTTCCGACTTCACGCGCTCGACGATCTTTTCTTCGCGCAGGATGCGGATGTTTTCCAGCCCCACTGCCGCAGCCACCGGATGACCTGAATAAGTGAAGCCGTGGTTGAAATCACCGCCTTCGTTCAGCACCTTCACCACTTCGTCGCGCACGATCACGCCGCCCATGGGGATGTAGCCCGAGGTCAGGCCCTTGGCGATGGTCATCAGATCAGGTTTGAGGTCGTAGAAATCGCTGCCGAACCACTCGCCGGTGCGACCAAAGCCACAGATCACTTCATCGGCCACGAACAGGATGTCGTACTTGGCGAGGATCTCTTTGATCTTCGGCCAGTAGGTGTCAGGCGGAACGATCACACCGCCTGCGCCTTGAATCGGCTCGGCGATGAACGCACCGACGTTGTCCACGCCGAGTTCGAGGATTTTCTTTTCCAGTTGCTCAGCCGCCCAGATGCCGAATTCGTCCGGGGTCATGTCGCCGCCTTCACCGAACCAGTACGGCTGCGGGATATGGACGATGCCCGGAATCGGCAGGTCGCCCTGCTCATGCATGTAGGTCATGCCGCCCAGGCTCGCGCCTGCCACGGTAGAGCCGTGGTAGCCGTTCATGCGGCTGATGATGACTTTCTTGCTAGGCTTACCCTTGATCGCCCAGTAGTGGCGCACCAGACGCAGCACGGTGTCGTTGCCTTCGGAGCCGGAACCTGTGAAGAACACGTGGTTCATGCCCTGCGGAGCGATGTCGGAAATCGCCTTGGCCAGTTGCAATGCGGGCGGGTGAGCGGTCTGGAAGAACAGGTTGTAATACGGCAGCTCGCGCATCTGTTTGCTGGCGGCTTCGGCCAGTTCTTCACGTCCGTAGCCGACCGCTACGCACCACAGACCGGCCATGCCGTCGAGGATCTTGTTGCCTTCGCTGTCCCACAGGTAAACGCCCTTGGCGTTGGTGATGATGCGCGGGCCTTTCTCTTTAAGCTGTTTGAAGTCGCTGAACGGCGCCAGGTGATGATCACTGCTGAGGGCTTGCCATTCGCGGGTTTGCGGGTTGTTGGAACTCATGAAACCACTCCATTAGCTGCGTATCGCGTGTGGCGCCATCGGCCTTCTCAGGCTCGATGGCGCCCGTGATCTTCAGACGGCGAAGAGCAGGAATTCCCGCTCCCACGAGCTGATCACACGCTTGAAGTTTTCGTGCTCGGCGCGCTTCACGGCGACGTAGCCGGTCACGAAGGTCTTGCCGAGGTATTTCTCGACCGTCTTGCTGTTTTCCATCCGCTCCAGCGCGTCTTCGATGGTCAACGGCAGACGCAGGTTGCGGCGCTCGTAACCGCGGCCCACCACTGGCGCACTCGGATTGAGGCCTTCGACCATGCCAATGAAGCCGCACAGCAGGCTCGCGGCAATCGCCAGATACGGGTTGGCGTCAGCGCCGGGCAGGCGGTTTTCCACGCGACGGTTTTGCGGGGTCGCATCCGGTACGCGCAGGCCGACGGTGCGGTTTTCCTCGCCCCATTCCACGTTCACGGGCGCCGAGGTGTCGGGGAGGAAGCGACGGAACGAGTTGACGTTGGGGGCGAACAGCGGCAACAACTCGGGGATCAGCTTTTGCAGACCGCCGATGTGTTGCAGGAACAGCTCACTCATCGTGCCGTCTTCGTTAGAGAAGATGCTCTTGCCGGTCTCGATATCGATGATGCTCTGGTGCAGGTGCATCGCGCTGCCAGGCTCGCCGGTCATGGGCTTGGCCATGAAGGTCGCGGCCACGTCGTGTTTGAGCGCGGCTTCACGCATGGTGCGTTTGAACACCAGAATCTGGTCGGCCAGATGCAGCGCGTCGCCGTGACGGAAGTTGATTTCCATCTGCGCCGTGCCGTCTTCGTGAATCAGCGTGTCCAGATCCAGGTTCTGCAGCTCGCACCAGTCGTAGACGTCTTCGAACAACGGGTCGAATTCGTTGGCGGCTTCGATGGAGAACGACTGACGACCAGTTTCCGGACGACCCGAGCGGCCCACCGGCGGCTGCAACGGGTAATCGGGGTCGTCGCTGCGTTTGGTCAGGTAGAACTCCATCTCCGGCGCCACGATAGGCTGCCAGCCTTGGTCGGCATAGAGCTTGAGGACTTTCTTCAAAACGTTGCGCGGGGACAGCTCAATCGGGTTGCCCTGCTTGTCGTAGGTGTCGTGAATCACCTGCGCGGTGGGCTCAATGGCCCAAGGCACCAGAAACACCGCATTCTGGTCAGGACGGCAGAACATGTCGATGTCCGCAGCGTCCAGCAATTCGTAATAGATGTCGTCTTCGACGTAGTCCCCGGTCACGGTCTGCAGCAATACGCTTTCCGGCAAGCGCATGCCCTTCTCGGCAATGAACTTGTTGGTCGGGGAGATTTTGCCGCGCGTGATACCGGTGAGGTCGGCGATCATGCACTCGACTTCGGTAATCCTGTGCTCTTTCAACCAATCGGTGAGCTGGTCGAGGTTGGTACTCATAAATACCTCAGGGGTTTCGGTTCCTGGTCGTCGTTATGGCGATCAGGCGTTCTTTGACGCTTGCGCGTCGCGTTGTGTCGCACGCTTTCGACAGGCATCGCCAAATGCCTGAAGAATTGAAAGATAGTCGGGGTTCAGCGTGATCTGCCACTCCGGATGCCATTGAACGCCCAACGCAAACACGTCAGATGAAGCAAAAGGCGCGCCCGGCGGTACGGAAATGGCTTCGATCAAGCCATCCGGGGCCGTGGCTTCGACACGCAGACCCGGCGCAAGGCGTTCGATGCCCTGTCCGTGTATTGAATTGACACGAATTTCTTTGGCAAGTCCCAATCCGGCCAGAACTCCACCCGGTGCGATCTGCATCGGATGGCTCGGAGCGTATTGAATTTCAACGGGTTCGTTCTCAGGTTCACGATGATCCATGAACGTTCCAGTCTCGTGAACCTTTTGATGCAGACTACCGCCAAATGCCACGTTCATCTCCTGAAACCCGCGGCAAATGCCCAATACAGGCACGCCGGCGGCCACAGCAGCACGAATAAGAGGTAAGGTGGTGCGATCGCGTTCAGGATCATGAGCAGTACCCGGCGCGCTGGCGGGCCCACTGTAGTAATGGGGTTCGACGTTGGAGGGAGAACCGGTGAAGAGCAAACCATCGACCACCGAGAGGATATCGGCCGGGTCGAGGAGCTCTGCCAGAGACGGCAGAATCAGCGGCAGGCCCTTGGCAGCGACGGCGACTGCCCGGACGTATTTATCACCACTGATGTGATAGGCATGCGAGCCAATTTGCTGAGTACAGGCAGTGATGCCGATCAGCGGAAGGCGAGACATGTGACCCCCGGTGTTATTGCTGTTATGGGTTGCGACCGAGCTTAGCCTTGTTCATTTTTTTACACAACAACCCCGTAAAAAATAAAACACGCCCCGCTCAAGGTCGCAGTTCCTATCGATTCCAACGGTTAAAAACCGCCCTAAAGTGCGGCAAAAATGGCCTCACGGCGCCCTTTTAGGGCAAATCAGGGCTCTCTTGACTTCATCAGGGCTTTCGGATTGACTGAACCCCGTAATGCTCGATGATTGATATTTTCAACAACAAAGGTGTTGCATCATGTCGGTACCCCCGCGTGCCGTTCAGCTCAACGAAGCGAACGCGTTCCTTAAGGAACATCCTGAGGTTCTATACGTTGACCTTCTGATTGCAGATATGAATGGAGTGGTGCGTGGCAAGCGCATCGAACGCACTAGCCTCCATAAGGTTTACGAAAAAGGCATCAACCTCCCAGCTTCTCTTTTCGCACTGGATATCAACGGCTCGACGGTGGAAAGCACCGGTCTTGGCCTGGACATCGGTGACGCTGACCGAATCTGTTATCCCATCCCTGACACTCTCTGCAATGAGCCCTGGCAGAAGCGTCCTACCGCACAACTCTTGATGACCATGCACGAACTGGAAGGCGAGCCGTTTTTCGCTGACCCCCGTGAAGTGTTGCGTCAGGTGGTGGCCAAGTTCGATGAAATGGGCCTGACCATCTGCGCTGCGTTCGAACTGGAGTTCTACCTGATCGATCAGGAGAACGTGAACGGTCGTCCACAACCGCCACGCTCGCCGATTTCCGGCAAACGCCCGCACTCGACACAGGTCTACCTGATCGACGACCTCGACGAATACGTCGATTGCCTCCAGGACATTCTGGAAGGTGCGAAAGAGCAAGGCATCCCGGCTGACGCCATCGTCAAGGAAAGTGCCCCAGCACAGTTCGAAGTGAACTTGCACCACACCGCCGACGCGCTGAAAGCCTGCGACTACGCGGTATTGCTCAAGCGTCTGATCAAGAACATCGCCTACGACCATGAAATGGACACCACCTTCATGGCCAAGCCTTACCCAGGCCAGGCGGGCAATGGTCTGCACGTCCACATCTCGATCCTGGATCGCGATGGCAAGAACATCTTCACCAGCGAGGATCCCGAGCAGAACGCCGCATTACGTCATGCGATCGGCGGTGTGCTCGAGACCCTACCGGCGCAGATGGCGTTCCTTTGCCCGAACGTCAATTCGTATCGCCGGTTCGGTGCTCAGTTCTACGTGCCCAACTCGCCAACCTGGGGGCTGGATAACCGGACGGTCGCCGTTCGTGTGCCGACCGGTACAGCCGATGCCGTGCGTATCGAACACCGCGTGGCCGGTGCCGATGCCAACCCGTATCTGCTGATGGCTTCTGTTCTGGCGGGCATCCACCACGGCCTGACCAACAAGGTCGAGCCAGGTGCGCCGGTCGAAGGCAACTCGTACGAGCAGCATGAGCAGAGCCTGCCGAACAACTTGCGCGATGCCTTGCGTGAGCTGGACGACAGCGAAGTCATGGCCAAGTACATCGATCCGAAGTACATCGATATCTTCGTTGCGTGCAAGGAAAGTGAGCTGGAGGAGTTCGAGCACTCCATCTCCGACCTTGAGTACAACTGGTATCTGCACACCGTGTGACGGCTGTGTGAAATAAAAAGAACGCCCCCAATCCTTGCGGTTGGGGGCGTTTTTTATTTTAGACGGCAGAGGTCAGGTCCGGATGGATAGGCCGTCTATGCCAGTTTTCGCGAATGAATTCCCTCCCACAGGCCGGGGCGGCGCGGCGATGTTTGGCGCGTGCGCAAATTCCCTGTGGGAGCGAATTTATTCGCGAAGGCCGCCGCCAGGCGCTACGACGCCATGCCCTCGCGTACAATGCCCCGGACCTCAACGCCGAGACGCTTCGATGACCCGCCCCGCCACACCCCGCAAACCCCGCGCACGCAGCCAGGCCCGGATCGATTCGATCCTCGATGCTGCTCGCACGCTGCTGGCGTCCGACGGGGTGGCGAGCCTGTCGATCTACAGCGTGGCCGAGCGCGCGGGGATTCCTCCGTCGTCGGTTTACCACTTCTTCGCCAGCGTGCCTGCACTGCTGGAAGGTCTGACGGCAGACATCCACGGCGCCTTCCGCGACAGCCTGCAACAGCCCATCGATCACGTGCAGCTGAACACCTGGCACGACCTGTCGCGACTGGTTGAAACGCGCATGCTCACGATCTACAGCGAAGACGCCGCCGCCCGCCAGCTCATTCTGGCGCAGCACGGCCTGACTGAAGTCACTCAGGCCGACCGCCAGCACGACATCGAGCTGGGCAACCTCATGCACGAGCTGTTCGCCAAGCACTTTCAGCTCCCGGCACTGCCTGACGACGTCGATGTCTTTGCCCTGGCGCTGGAGCTGGCCGACCGCGTCTACGCCCGCTCGGTCCAACTGCACGACAGCATCACCCCGCGCATGGCCGAAGAAGGCCAGCGGGTGTTCGACGCGTATCTGGGGCTTTATTTGCCGCCGTTCTTGGCCAAGACGAGCACGGTTATTTGATCTCTGCAATGAAGCCTATTTGCGAGCTCGGGTTATCGTCCGGCCCTCCGTCTCCCGACGCGTAGATCGTTTCGTCGGTTGCAGAGTGAATGAGCAGATTGCGCATGTTTGAAACCTTGGCCTCCCCTCCGGATGGAATATCGGGCTTGAACGTCAGCCATCCGTCTGGCGCGAAAGACGTATCGACTTTGCCTTTATCTGTGAAACGCACCACGAGCATCTCGCGGGCAGAACCTGAAGACCTGTCCTCGACGCCACCACCGATCACAAGCTTGCCGTTGAATTGAACACTTGTGCCGCCGAAGATGAAGTCGGTATCCAGATAGGCTCCGGGCACTGCGGGGTTAGGCACTCGAAACAGGACAGGCTTGCCATCGTTGAATTCATCGACCTTCTGGCCGTGCATGTCCACCCGCACGACGAGACCAGACACGCCGTTATCCATGACATTACCACCCGCAAAGTATCCACCGTCCTGGTGACGCACGACGTAGTTGAACTCCATCTGAAATGGGTTCCCAGGCAGGCCTAGGTCGGCAGGACGGAACAACACAAAGCCTTCATTGCCGAAACTTTCGTCCAGTTGGCCATTAAAAGAATAGCGGGCGAGGAACAGCTCAAATCCCGACAGCCTGTTGCCGATGGTTCCGATCACTGTCACTCCTCGGCCCCTCCCGTCCCAGACCATCCCGACCGGCCCCGTGGCTTTTTCTTGGTATTTGACGACCACCATCCCGCCTTCACCGAATGCGCTATCCAACTGCCCATTCTCCATGATGCGCATCAAGGTGCCCGAGCTGCCAAACCGCTGACCGATCAAACCGTAAAGTGTGCCGTCTTCAGCCCCTGCCAGTACCCCCGCGCTGCCAGCAATCTGAACCTTGTTATTGCGGTCGGCCGTGTCTTTGTCGGCTTTTTGCTTGTCCGCAATGGGCGTGCGAACCCTGTGCACAACTTTGCCGCCGGTGCCGAATCCTGTATTCAGCGTTCCATCAGCATTGAAGCAAACCAGTCCCAGCGCGCCCTCCAGTTGCAGCCCAGCGATGACACCTTCGTCAGTATCTGAACCTCGCGGGACGAGCCCGGCGGGTTTGAATGGGTATGTCCAACTACCGGGCAGCTCCTCGCTCCGCCATCCATCTGGACCGCCAAACTTGTCGTCCACTGGGCCGTCCCTCTCGAGTCTGGCCACGAATACTGATGGCAGGTCGTAACTGCTATCTGTCACGTACAGCTTGTCTCTGGTCGCGTTTAACGCCGTGATCGTTTCATGTGCTTTGTTCGACGACACATCGAATGGAACCTCGAAAACCCTCGAAACAGCTGCTTTTTTACCGTTGCCCATGATCGTTCTCCGTCCATGATGAAGCCAAGTCCTGTTGAGTCCGATCAATTCGCAAAATGAGCCTGGCTTCGATCAGCACGGCGATACACCTGTCGGAGGTAATCAGGCTATGAGGTATTCGCAGCGCTGCCTAGCTGGCAGAAATGACAGGAGGCGTGGGGCCATCACCCAGAGAAAGTGCGACGTAACGTGCTGAATGCCCCGCCCAGACAACAAAAAACCCCGAAGGGCTCGCGCCCGTCGGGGTAGTTCACAACGCATCGATCACAACTTGGCGATCGACACCTCGGTGGATTTTACGAACGCGATCACTTCGCTGCCGACGACCAGTTCCAGCTCTTTGACCGAGCGAGTGGTGATCACAGAGGTGACGATGCCGGAAGCGGTCTGTACGTCGATTTCGGACAGGACGTCGCCGGTGACGATTTCCTTGATGGTGCCTTTGAATTGGTTACGAACGTTGATGGCTTTGATAGTCATGGTAGGTCTTCCTTTGTGAGATCAGTGCCGAGTGCAGTATTGCATCCGGATTAGTTGGCCCAACGCAGTTGCGTGGGCAGCGGTGAAGTCGGTTCGGGTTCGGGCGGGCTGCCAGGCAGCGACAGGACGCGGTTGAGCACTTCGGTTTCCAGGGCTGCCAGTCGATACGAGCCACGGGCGCGCGGTCGAGCGAGGTCCACTTGCAGATCAAGGCCAATGCGGCCTTCTTCGATCAGCAACACGCGATCAGCGATGGCAACCGCCTCGCTGACGTCGTGGGTCACCAACAATACGGTGAAGCCATGCTTTTGCCAGAGGTCTTCGATCAGTTGCTGCATCTCGATCCGGGTCAGGGCATCCAGCGCGCCCAGTGGTTCGTCCAGCAACAACAGGCGAGGTTGATGGATCAGCGCACGGGCCAACGCGACACGTTGCTTCTGACCACCTGACAACGCCGCTGGCCATTCATTGGCACGTTCGGCCAAGCCAACAGCGGCCAAGGCTTCCAACGCTTTGTCACGCCAGTCGCCGCTCAGACCAAGCCCAACGTTGTCGATGATGCGCTTCCACGGCAGCAAACGCGCTTCCTGAAACATCAGTCGGGTGTCTTCCCGCGCATCGGCCAGCGAGGCGTTTCCGGCGAGCAATTGGCCGCTGGTGGGCTGATCAAGCCCTGCAAGCAAGCGCAGCAAGGTGCTTTTGCCGCAACCGCTGCGACCGACCACGGCCACGAATTGCCCGGCCGGAATGTGCAGGTCGATGTCTTTCAAGACTTCACGCGAGCCGAAAGTTTTCTTCAGCTTGCGCACTTGCAGGGGAATCCCGCGCAACAGGTTTGCCGGTTGTTGGAGATTGCTCATCGTGCGCCACCTTTTGCCACTTGATACGCCGGGTGCCAACGCAGGCAGACCCGCTCCAGACCGCGTGCCGCGAGGTCTGCCAATTTGCCAAGCACCGCGTAGAGCACGATTGCCAGGACCACTACATCTGTCTGCAAAAACTCACGGGCGTTCATCGCCAGGTAACCGATGCCGGAGCTGGCCGAGATGGTTTCGGCCACGATCAGCGTCAGCCACATGAAGCCCAAGGCGAATCGCACGCCCACCAGAATCGAAGGCATCGCCCCCGGCAGGATCACGTGACGGAACAAGCCGAAACCTGACAGGCCGTAGCTGCGGGACATTTCCACCAGCGCCGGGTCAATGTTGCGAATGCCGTGGTAAGTGTTCAGGTAAATCGGAAACAGGGTGCCCAGTGCGACCAAAAAAATCTTCGCGCTTTCGTCGATGCCGAACCACAGGATCACCAACGGGATCAGCGCCAGGTGCGGCACGTTACGAATCATCTGTACCGAGCTGTCGAGCAGGCGTTCACCCCATTTCGACAGGCCGGTGATAAAGCCCAGCGTCAGGCCGATGCTGCCGCCGATGGCGAAGCCGATCCCGGCACGCCAGCCACTGATCGCCAAATGGGTCCAGATCTCGCCACTGCGCACCAGCGTCACGCCCGCTTCGATGACCGCGCTTGGCGCAGGCAGGATACGGGTAGAGAGCCAACCGGCGCTGACCGCCAGTTGCCAGATCGCCAGCAACAAGACCGGTAGCAACCAGGGCGCCAGTCTGTGAGTGATTCTTTCCACGCTCATGGAGTTGTCTCCTCTTAATGCCGAGGCTTACTGCGCTTTCGCGACAGCAGCGGGTGGCGTCCAGATCACATCGGCGATGCTGAGCGGTTTGGGGATCAACTTCAGTTGATAGAAGGTGTCGGCAATTTTCTGCTGGGCTGCGACCGTTTCAGGGGTGATGAACAGCGCCCCGTAACCTTGGCGTTTCACCGAGATTTTGGTGATGTCTTCCGGCAGACCGAGCAGCGGCGCGACTTGTTTGGTCACGTCATCGGGGTTCGCCTTGGACCACTCGCCCACCGCACGGACTTCTTCGACCAGCGTTTGAATCACTTTCGGGTGCTGCTGTGCGTAAGGCTTGGTCGCCAGGTAGAACTGGTTGTTGTCGACGATGCCAGTGCCATTGAGCAGGGTGCGTGCTTGCAGCTGTTGTTCGGCGGCGGCCTGGTACGGGTCCCAGATGACCCAGGCATCGACCGCGCCACGCTCGAAAGCGGCACGGGCGTCAGCCGGTGGCAGGTAGACGGTCTGGATATCGCTGTATTTCAGACCCGCCTCTTCCAGCGCACGCACCAGCAGGTAATGCACGTTTGAGCCTTTGTTCAACGCGACTTTTTTGCCCTTGAGGTCTGCCACCGATTTGATCGGCGAATCCTTGGGCACCAGCAGCGCTTCGCTGGTCGGCGCAGGCGGCTCGGAGGCCACGTACAGCAGATCGGCGCCTGCGGCCTGTGCGAACACCGGCGGGGTTTCGCCGGTCACGCCGAAGTCGATAGAACCGACGTTCAGGCCTTCCAGCAACTGAGGGCCACCCGGGAACTCAGTCCATTGCACTTGGACGCCCTGCTCAGCCAGTTTCTTTTCCAGCGAGCCTTTGGCTTTGAGCAGGACCAGCGTGCCGTACTTCTGATAGCCGATGCGCAAGGTATCGGCTTGAGCTTGAGTTAGAACGCCGAAGGACACCGCCGCAGCAAACAGAGCGACCAGGCCTCGACGCAAAATGACAGTGCGCATGGCACGCTCCTTTGCTTGTAGCTTTTAGGTGGCACCTGCTTGTCCGATGGCGGGCAAGTAAGGTGTGGATGGGATTCATTGCCAGCGATTTCGCCAGGACGGTGAAACCATAACAGGGGTTGTTTATTCTCTAAAATCATATTTATTCATTTGGTTAGCACCAAAGTGAATATGAAGACTCTTCCGGACGACACGTACTGCCTGTAGGAGCGAATTCATTCGCGATGCAATGTGCCTGGCGAAAAATGTGCGTCGACGGGACTGGCCATTCGCGAATGAATTCGCTCCCACAGGTCCATCATTTCATCCACAGGAATGGATTCGTGGCCTAAAAAAAAGGGCCGATAAATCGGCCCGAATGTCGTGGTTGAAACAGAATTTCAGCGGTTGGGCTGTGGGGTCAGGCGCAGGTATGGCGTGACAGCCTTATAGCCTTTCGGAAAGCGTTGCTTGATCTCTTCTTCATCTTTGATCGACGGCACGATCACTACGTCATCGCCATCTACCCAGTTCGCAGGGGTCGCGACTTTGTGGCTGTCGGTCAATTGCAGCGAATCGATCACCCGCAGGATTTCATTGAAATTGCGCCCGGTGCTGGCCGGATAAGTGATGGTCAGACGCACTTTTTTGTTCGGGTCGATCACGAACAGGGAGCGCACAGTCAGCGTTTCGCTGGCGTTGGGGTGAATCAAGTCGTACAGGTCAGACACCTTACGGTCGGCGTCGGCCAGGATGGGGAAGTTCACGATCGTGTTCTGGGTCGTGTTGATGTCGTCGATCCATTTCACGTGGGATTCGGCCGAGTCAACGGAGAGCGCAATCGCTTTCACATTGCGCTTTTCGAACTGGTCTTTGAGTTTCGCGGTGAAGCCCAACTCAGTCGTGCACACGGGCGTGAAGTCGGCAGGGTGGGAGAACAACACACCCCACTTGTCACCCAGCCACTCGTGAAACTTGATGCGGCCTTCACTGGAATCCTGTTCGAAGTCGGGGGCGATGTCGCCAAGTTTTAGGCTCATGCAGTCAGCTCCTTTGTTGTGTGTGTTCTGGGGATACTCTGCCTGTGAATTCACGGAAACTGAAAGACCGAGTGGTCATGTCGTACGATTGTTTGGCTATATAAATAAGCACAGACCCTTTATTACAGGCATAAAAAAGCCCCGCCGAAGCGGGGCTCTTTTCAACTGACCCGGCTTATTTGAAAGCGTAGGTGTAGTTGAAGATCAGACGAGTCTGGTCTTGGTCAGCAATGTGGCTGTTCTGTGCGTTGGTGCCCGAGAAGTCGCCACGGTAGTTAGCACGACGCAGGGTAGCGCCGAAGCCTTTGAGTGGGCCTTCCTGGAACACGTAGTCGATACGCATGTCGCGTTCCCACTCGGAGCTGTCGCCCAAGTTGCCACGCTGCGACTTGATGTTGGTACCTTTCAGGTAAGCGAATGCCGCTTTCAGACCTGGAACGCCCAGACGTGCGAAGTCGTAGGAGTATTGACCGAAGTTAGTGGTCTCTCCGGCACGTGCGAACTGGTTGATCATCGAGTCAGTGAACAGGTAGAAGCTGGAACCGCCTTCACCGTCTGGACGGCCACGGCCGTCAGCCACGTTACCGTTGCTCATCCACACGAAGCCGCCGTCGTCGCCCACGTCTTGGTGACCGAGCATCAGAGAGTGGCCACCGAGGGTGTACGTGAACATGGCAGACCAGGTTTTGTTGTCAACTTCGCCAGCGTGCTTGGCATAGCCGCCGTTGTTGTTGAAGACATAGCCGGTTTCGCCGTTCTTGCCGTCGGAGCTGCTGTCGAAGTAACGCAGGTCAGTCTTGAAGGACTGGTCGTCAGCGATTGGCAGGATGTGCACCAGGCCGAAGAAGTTCTGCTTGTAGTAGTCTTCCAGCTCGGAGTGGTAAGCCTGCAAGGTCAGGTCTTTGGTAACTTTGTAGTCGACACCGGCGAAGGTGAAGCTGTTGGAGCCCTTGGTGCCGCCTGCAGTCGCCAGACCGGCGTAGTTGCTGGATGCACGGCTTGCGCCTTGGGTGATCTTACCGGCAGTCAGCGTGAAGTTGTCGATGTCCTTCGACTGGATGATGCCACCCTGAAAGGTCTGCGGCAGCAGACGACCGTCGTTCGCCACCAGAATTGGCAGGTTAGGCTGCAGAGCAGTACCTACTTTCAACTCGGTTTTGGAGATCTTGGCCTTGAAGTTGGCGCCAGTACGCGACCAGTCATCAACCGACGAACCATCGGTGTCAGTCGGGAAGAAGGTGTTCGAGGTGCCAGTGCCGTGGTGAGTGATACCGCCACCCAAGTGAATACCGACCAGGCTCTGTACATCCAGACCGAAACCAACGGTGCCTGGGGTGTAGCCAGAGATGAAGCTGAAGATCAGACCTTCCGCAGTTTCACGCTGGTCGGATGCCTTGGCGGCGCCGAACTGCTCGCGGTTGTCGTTTTCGAAATACATGGTGCGGGAACTGACTGTGGCTTTGCTGTCTTCAAAAAAACCAGCTGCACCAGCCTGAGTGGCCATTACACCTACGGATACGGCCAAGGCCAGGGTGGACTTCTTCATTGTGTATCGCTCCTCTTGAATCTAATTTTTGTAGTTCCTTGGTATCGAGACCGAAGGCTCAAGACCGCGGATGCGCGATTAGCGCTGGACCTGACTCGGCGAGTCAATGGCCCCAAGACTAATTGACTAGACCGCGTTAACAGCTGGCTGCAAGGTAAGGGAAATCCTTTAAACCTAAAAAGACTTTGTAGACCTGCTTTTATGCCGCGCAGTTATATGTCACAAGTCGTTTCAGCCGTCCGTTGCGGAGTGTATCGGCGTCTTTACCTAATTCCCAAAAAATATTTACATCCCGTTCGTCAGATCGATTGGTTTCTGCACATCGTACGACCGGAACTCGACTGCCCAGTCATGGTCTCCGTGCGAAACAGGATGAGAATAAGGTAGATAAGCCGTTGAAAATAAAGACCTTGATAACCACGTAGACGCAATTGTTACAGTTGTCACCGTGCTATCTGTCTAATTTTTTTAATATTGCGTCTCTGACTCGTCAGTTAACAGGCACACCTGCCGCCTGGCGCGCCACAAGATCACTGATCGCCCTTCCCCGAGGTTTCAGCCGGATGCAGGCAAGCGCTCAGCAGCTTCCTTCAGACGAGCGGGCAGATCGTATTTACAGAATGTGACATTTCGATGAACGGTCAAAGTGTATCCGCATCTTTTCCGAATTTCGCTGTCCGGAGTCAGCACAGGCTCTACTTTCCTCTCTAAGCTCATGCCAAAAGGTTATTTACTTGGCGTTTCTTAGATCATTTACGCTTCGCCTCATTCAGTCCCTCGGTCTGCCTTGATCCGGAGCCTCACCATGAAACTGCTCAAACCCCTTCGCTTGTTGGCGGCCCTGTCGCTGGCCGGTTCTGCCCTGCTCGCCCAGGCTGCGGATTTCACAGTCGCTTACCAGACCACCGTGGACCCCGCCAAAGTCGCTCAGGCCGATGGCGCTTATGAAAAAGCCACTGGCTCGAAAATCTCCTGGCGCAAATTCGATAACGGCGCCGACGTGATCACGGCGATTGCGTCGGGCGATGTGCAGATTGGCTACCTCGGCTCCAGCCCGCTGACGGCAGCGGCGACGCGCAAGGTTCCAGTGGAAACCTTCCTGATTGCCACACAGATCGGCGCCGCCGAAGCGCTGGTGGCGCGCAATGGCGCAGGCATCACCAGCCCACAGGATCTGGTCGGGAAGAAGATCGCCGTCCCATTCGTGTCCACCGGGCACTACAGCCTGTTGGCAGCGCTGAAGCACTGGAACATCGACCCAACGAAAGTGACCATCCTGAACCTTGCGCCACCGGCCATCGCCGCCGCCTGGAAACGCGGTGACATCGATGCCACGTACGTATGGGACCCGGCGCTGGGCGTCGCCAAGGAAACCGGCAAGGTGCTGATCACCTCCGGCGAACTGGCCAAAATTGGCGCACCGACCTTCGACGCCTGGATCGTGCGCAAGGACTTCGCCGACAAGCATCCTGAAATCGTCAAAGCCTTCGCCAAGACCACCCTCGACGCCTACGCCGATTACCGCAAAGACCCGGCTGCCTGGATCGCCAACGCCAGCAACGTTGACAAGCTGGTGAAGCTGTCCGGCGCCAAAGCCACTGACATTCCAGGCCTGCTGGAAGGCAACGTCTACCCGCTGGCGGCAGATCAGGCAAAAGAGCTGGGCGTACCGACCACCGAAGCCATTGGCAAGACCGCTGCCTTCCTGAAAGAGCAAGGCAAAGTCGATGCGGTGCTGGCGGATTACACGCCGTATGTCAGCGCGAAGTTCGTGACCCAGTAACGCACATAACCCTGTAGGAGCCGGCTTGCTGGCGAAAGTGTTGGGGCAGTCAGCCCATGAGGTGCTGGTACACCGCGTTCGCCAGCAAGCCGGCTCCTACAGAAGTGCGCCGTTCCGGCAACACGGATGCAACCTCAAAACGAACACCTATCTAAAGAAGCGGAGTCATCGCCATGGCCTTGTTAAAGCTGGAGCGCATCTGCGCACAGTATCCCGGTGCGGCCGAGCCGGTACTGTCCGACATTTCCCTGAGCCTCGGCCCGCAACAGTTGCTGGTGGCCCTCGGCCCTTCCGGCAGCGGCAAGACTTCGTTGTTGAACCTGATCGCAGGCTTCGTCGAGCCAAGCGCCGGTCGCATTACCCTCGACAACGTTCCGGTCAAAGGCCCGAGCGCGGAACGTGGCGTGGTGTTTCAGGACGACGCCTTGCTGCCCTGGCAGGACGTACTCGCCAACGTTGCGTTCGGACTGGAGCTGGCAGGCGTTCCTCGCACACAACGTGATGCAAAGGCCCGAGAAATGCTGGCGCTGGTCGATCTGGCCGGGTTTGAAGATCGCCGCATTTGGCAATTGTCAGGCGGGCAGAAGCAACGCGTCGGCCTGGCCCGCGCATTGGCTGCCGACCCACGGGTCTTGCTGATGGACGAGCCGTTCGGTGCGCTGGATGCCTTCACCCGTGAACAGATGCAGGAGCTGTTGCTGCAAGTCTGGCAGCGCAGCGCCAAACCGGTGTTTCTGATCACTCACGACATCGAAGAAGCCGTCTTCCTCGCCACCGACCTGATCCTGTTGGCGCCGAATCCGGGGCAAATCGTCGAGCACCTCAAGCTCGACTTCGGCCAGCGCTACAGCGCAGGCGAATCGGCACGGGCGATCAAGTCCGATCCCCGTTTTATCGAAACCCGCGAACACGTGTTGGCTCGGGTGTTTTCTCAACGTCAGGCCATTCAGGAGCAACGGGCATGAGCAAATACCAATCCCCGCCGCTGGCCGATGCCCTCACACCGACGTCGCTTCCTGCGAAAGCGGGAGCGCGGCGCCTTCACATCAGCACACGCGCCATCAGCGTGCTGACACTGGTCGCACTGCTCGCCGCCTGGTGGGTGGTCACGGCATTCGAATGGGTCGAGCCGCTGTTCCTGCCGCCCCCTTCTGCCGTGCTGGAAAAAGCCTGGTTGCTGATGACCAAAGGCTACATGGAGTCCACCCTCTGGCAGCACCTCGGCGCCAGCTTGCAGCGCATCGGGCTGGGTCTGGTGTTCGCAGTGCTAACGGCGATTCCCGTCGGCATTGCCATCGGCCATAACCGTATCGCGCAGGGCATTTTCGACCCGCTGATCGAGTTCTACCGCCCGATCCCGCCGCTGGCGTATCTGCCGTTGATCGTGATCTGGTGCGGCATCGGCGAGTTCTCCAAAGTGCTGCTGATCTACCTGGCGATCTTCGCGCCGATTGCCATCGCCACGGCCACCGGCGTGCGCACCGTGGACAGCGCCAAACTGCGTGCCGCGCAGTCGTTGGGTGCCACGCGCTGGCAGCTGATTCGGCATGTAATTTTGCCCAGCGCCCTGCCCGACATCCTCACCGGCGTGCGCATCGGGCTGGGGGTGGGCTGGTCAACGCTGGTCGCCGCCGAGCTGATCGCGGCCACCAGCGGTCTGGGTTTCATGGTCCAGTCCGCTGCGCAATTCCTGGTCACGGATGTCGTGGTACTGGGGATTCTGGTGATCGCGTTCATCGCATTCGCTCTGGAAATGGGCTTGCGCGCGCTGCAACGCAAACTGGTGCCGTGGCAAGGCCAGAATCATTGACCGCTGACATAAACAGACACTGACTACGCCGACACTTCGGCGCACATTGTGAGAACCCGCATGAGCCTTCACATCACCCCTATCAGTTCAGCATTGGGCGCGCAGATCAGCGGCGTCGACCTGAGCCGGGACCTGACCGCCGATCAACGGGACGCCATCGAGCAGGCGCTGCTCGACCATCAGGTGCTGTTTTTCCGCGAGCAGCCGATCACGCCTCAACAACAGGTGCGTTTCGCCTCGTTGTTCGGCGACCTGCACGTGCACCCAATCTACCCCAACGTGGCCGAGCAGCCCGAAATCATGGTGCTCGACACGGCGCTGACTGACGTGCGCGACAACGCCATCTGGCACACCGACGTGACCTTCTTGCCGACGCCCGCCCTCGGTGCTGTCCTGAGCGCGAAGCAATTACCCGCCTACGGCGGCGACACTCTCTGGGCCAGTGGCATTGCAGCGTTTGAAGCGCTGTCCAGGCCGCTGCAAACGTTGCTCGATGGGCTGACGGCTACTCACGATTTCACCCGATCCTTTCCTGTGGAACGCTTCGGCAGCACAGTCGAGGACCTCGCCCGCTGGGAAGAAACCCGCCGCAAGAACCCGCCGCTGTCGCACCCGGTGATCCGCACGCACCCGGTCAGCGGGCGCAAGGCGCTGTTCGTCAACGACGGCTTCACCACGCGCATCAACGAGCTGGAAGCGGCGGAAAGCGAGGCGATTCTGAAACTGCTGTTCGCCCACACCACGCGTCCCGAGTTCACCCTTCGCTGGCGCTGGCAAGAAAACGACATCGCCATGTGGGACAACCGCGTAACGCAACACTACGCCGTGGACGATTACCGCCCCCAGCGCAGGGTGATGCATCGGGCGACGATTCTTGGAGACGCGCCGTTCTGACCGGCGATGTACCACCCTGTGTGACACGCCGGAGGTTACGGCGGCAGCGAAGGCGGTGGTCCACGCACACACAGACCCAGTGGACCACCGCAAACTCGATGATCAGCCCTCTTCAAACCCCACGCGGTAGGTCAGCTCACGAATCAGCGCCGTTTCCTGAGCCTCATACGCTTCCTTCAACGCCGCGTACTCCGCACCCAACTCGTCAATCGTCTGGCCAGGAAAGCGATCCGGCAGCGCGACGACCTGTGCCAGATAATCCTCTTTCAGCACCTCAAAGCGCTCGGCATAGGCCTCTCGCAAGTATTCAACCCAAAAGTCACGTTGGGCCGCGTAACGCATGAACGCCTCACCGTGTTCGCCTTGCTGCACTCGCGCGAGCGCGGCATCCAGCTCACCGGGCGGATGCTGGCGTGTACCTGATACAGCATGTTGCTCGGGGGGAGCGGCAAGTCCAACTCAGAAGCCCAACGCAAGCGATACGCCAGGCGCACTTCGGCCTCATCACGTCCGCCCGCTTGTTCCCGGGCGACTGCATCGAGCTCATGCAATCGATATAAACGCCGAGTCAGCCGATACAACGATTGCCCGCGCAACTCGGCAGGCACGTTGCTCAGCGATTGCTCGATGAACATCTGGATTTCGATCTGGTTGAACACTAGCCAGGCACCGTCGTGGCAAGTCTGGAATCCCGTTTCAGGCTGCACCAGCGCCTCCTCGGCGATGCCGTTGTACAGCAGCCGGCTTTCCAGACGCTGATCCGCCACGTCGAGCACCCGCCATACCCGCTCGGAGAAGCCCACCCGCGTCTGCGCGTTGCGATAGGGCGCTGATTGGGTCAGGCGACCAATCAGCGCCATCAGGTTTGGTGCGTCTTCACGTGCCTCGACACGCTGCCAGAGCTCTCTGTGGGTCTGATTTTCATCGACCGATCCCAGCAGCCATTGCTCGACGTCTGGCGTCTCTTCCGGCGGAGGAGGCTCAGGGCTGTGTAAACCACCGGAAGAGTCCGAGTCCGATTCATAGTCGTCGGAATCCGAGTCGTGACGTTCCGGGGACAAATTGAGGATGTCATCGGGCAAATCCATCGCGAAGGTATAAGAGCCGTGATAGCGCTCCGAGACATGAGCCCTACGCATCGTTTCATGGGTCAGCGGATTGCCGCGCAAGGCGATTTCGGTCTGCCCAATGTCGTTGCGCGGGTTCTGGAGAATCCGTCCCGGCAGCTCGCTCAGTTGGTTGTTATCCAACGTCAGCCCTTCCATCGGCAACAGCCCGTCAACCCAGTCAGGCCACTGCGTCAGGCCGGTGTTGTCCAGGGAAAGCCAAGTCAGACGGCCTCGCATCGCGGAAACATCGGAGATCGCGCCCAGTACGTTTCCACTCAGATCCAGCGCATTGAGATGAGGTAGCCTCGCAAGAAACGTCATGATCTGCTGATCGATAAGACGGCCCTGATCCCGGATGCTCAAGGTGTTCAGTTGCGGCAGGCGCGACAATACGGACGGCAGCGCCGGCATGGGCTCCACGGCCCCGGTCAACTCCAGATTCGTCAGTTGTGGGAAGCGCGTCAGAAATCGATTCAGCTCAGCCTCGCTGGCCCCGACCCGGATCAATTGCAGGCTGCGCACACGCACGTCAAAGAACGCTGGCAGTTGTACAGGAAAGTCCGCCAACGCAATGCCCTGGAGGGTCAAAACCGTCTGCGTCTGGCCTTCACCGTAGAGGCGCGAGAACTCCAGCACAGTTTCGCCGATGGCGCGCCGAACCTCTAGAGTCTCTTCGTTCAAAGACTGATTCGAACCAGAGGCCTGCGTCCAGCTGTCTATGGCTTCTTGCAGCTGCACCCGTTCTTGCCGCATTAACGCGATTTGAGCGGCCAGCTGAGGCGGGACGTCGATGTGAAACTGGAACCGGCTGAGCGGCCCTTCATTCAGACGAATCCGTGTGAGCGTCAGGCGTGACAGCGCGTTACCCTGCAATGACAGCGAGGTCCTCTGGTCGGTCGTGGTCTGAACGCCGAGCACATCCCAAGGCACTTCCGTCATGCGATTATTGCGCAACGACAGCTCGGTGATCGTCGAAGTCGCCAACCCGTCGAGCCAGGCAGGCCAATGATTCAGCCCAATGTTATCTAGTGTCAGGTGGCGCAACGGCAAACTGGCCAGGTTGGTGGGCGGGATGAAGCTGACTGTATTTCCGCTCAGGTCCAGTGATTCCAGATGTTCGAGCCGACTCAGAGATTGCACCTCCAACAAACTGATCGAGAGGCTCTGATTGATCAGTCTCAAGCTACGCAGCGCCGGAAAGCATTGGGCGATCAGATAGGGCAGTTGATACACCAGAGGCTCACTTCCCGAGAGCGCAGCGTTCGTGCGGCTGATCTCAAGTTCGGTGGTCTCAGGGAAGCGAATCATGAAAGCCTCCAACGCCAAACGCTGATCCACAGCACGGGACACTGGCTGGGGCGCCGCCGCGACGGGCCTGTTAATAGCGACGTCGATCAGGTCCAGGCGAGTGACTCGCTGGGTAAAAAAGTCAGGCAGCGCAGGTGGAAAATCGCTCAACACCACGTTTTGCAAACGCAAGGCCGAAGGGTTCGGAGCGGCTTCCGGCAAGGCCGTGTCGGCCCACTGCCGCCAGATCGCCTCATGAATACGCGTCCTGCTGAGTTGCCGCTCCTCCAGTTCAAGCATCGACGTCGAACCGTCACCCCAAGCGTTGAGACTGACATCCAGCGCAATACGCTCGTCCAGCGCTTGAATCAGCCGTTGGTGAATCTGCTGGCGATTAAGCCCGGCGCCTTCCAGCATCGTCAGGCGCTGTTCGGCAGAAACGTCAGCGCTCATCAACCCGATGGATCGAATAAGGTCCAGCAGCGTGTCTCGGGCGATAAAACCCTGCATCGCTCCTCTGCCGCTCAAAGGGTAGCCCAGTCGCCCGTCCGCCAGCCGCATCGGCGAGGGCCGTCCCGGTACGACAGGCTGCATCTTCAGCAATCTGCGCAAGGCAGGCCGGGGCAACATCGAGCCGTTTTGAATTGCAAGCTTGAGCTTGGGGCCATCCCACGTGCCAGGAAAGCCCAGCGCAACCCGCTGTGCGTCAGGTAGCGCATGCAGAACGGAGACATAAAAGTCACTGCGACCATGCAACTCCAGACCCTGTTCGTCATAGGGTTGAAAGCCATCCGCATGCCGAACCAGGACCTTGCGAAGCGTCGAGTCCACAGGCCCGATGGCATCCAGCAGCGGGCCAGCCAATCGCTGATCACGCACCTCCAGACGAAGCGTCGATGGCCAGCCGGGCAGGCGCTCAAGAGAATGAAGGATCAGGGTATCGCTGTCGGGATTGCTCACCGATTCGAGGTACAGCCCTTCGTACGCGCGCGTCAGCCTGACTTGCTGCTGGTAGACGCGAATCTCCTCGGCTACGCGCAAGGGTACCTGGCCGTTCGCCAATGCCACACGCTCGGAGGCTGATGCAGCGCGGACCACTTCGTCGGCGAGTGTCGCTGGGAATTCGGGATAGCGTCGGGTGATCACGACCGCTTCGGCTTCCTGCGCGGAGTTTGATGCGCGGTAACGCGACGCGAATTCTGCTGCGCGGTTGAAACCGGCCTCACCTTGCGACTCACGCCGTACGTCAGCGTCCAACTGGAAACGGCTCATCGTGTCTTCGAGCGGGGCCGGTGGGCGCTGATGCTCCGCCAGCACTCCGCGCAGTACGGTTTCATGAGTGTCGCTGACCTGCAGAATGCGCCGCGCCGTGACGTCGGAAAACGCTTCAGTGGCATGCCCCAGTCGCCGAAACAGCTTCAGCCCTTCCCACTCCAACGGCCGATCCGCCGGGTGCAACCAGGCACCTGCGCCATTGCTGCGCAGCGGGGGTTCATAGCTGATGGCTTTCGTCGGATGTTCGATCCGCAACAGCTCATTCGCGGACGACGTTTTCACGGAAAACATCTTACCGTCGAGAGAAAGCCACGTTTTGTTCTGGTAGTGATAGACCCCGTAAGCGTCAGGCTTCAGCCCGGCGGGCAATACGATATCGTGGGCGAAAGGCGTGATATCAGGCTTCCAGAGGCGCGTCTCGCCGTTCGGCAATTCGACCTCTTCGAGTTCTTCGATAAACGACGGTGTCTCGACGGTAAGGGTTTCAACCGCAGGTGTACCGCTGCCATGAGCAGCGCCCAACGCCGCCATCAGCGCCACGTTTTCGGCGACATCCATGAGGCAGCGCCAGCCCTGTTCCCACTCGCCGCGCGTCCAGCTGTCCACGCCTTCGAAAACCTCCGCCCCCAACTGTGCGGCCGCCACCGCCATCATCACAGCGCCCACCGGCGGAACGACAAAACCCACAGCGTTCAGCGCCTGTAACGCGATGGTCTCGAAATAGTGAACACGCTGGTCGAAGGTTTTTTGATCCTCGACAGCTGTGGGCACCGCGTGAAACAACGCGTCGTCCTTGAGGATCGCGGCTTTTTGCTCAGTGATGGCCTTAAGCAAACCCACCTTGATTTCACCCTCACGCAGGTGCAGCTTCGCGTTGAGATCAACCTGCGGCTCGTACCAGCCTCTGTCTTTGTTCCACACGACTGGGCGCAGGCACTTCTCCAGCTTGGCGAACAGCGCTGCTTGATGACGAGCAGGAACGAACCGCTGGAAGAACGCCGAGTAGCCTTCCATCAACAGCCTGTCGCGCAGGGCGCTGGTGAACGCAGCGCTGGACGCGTATTCCTTCAGCGGGCAGACCGGGTCATTCGGGATGTACACCACGACACTCTGCACGGAGTCTGCGTATTCACGGGCTTTGCCAATGGCCACGATGCCCGTCAGTTCGATGTCCCACAGGCGTAGGAAACTGCAGGTCACCGGCTTGCCATCGGTGCTGACGCTTGTCCCGTTTTCAGCGACCTCCAGCAACGGGCCGTAAAGGCTGTGGCTGATCTGACCTTGCATGAAGGCCAGATGCACTTGAATTCTGAGCGCTGACGCTTCAACGCGCTTGAGCAAACCTCGGCGGTTGAACGCGGCGGCATCCGGTGCATCGCCGGGGTCGGAAACCGGGTTCAAAAACGCGCTGACTTTTTTCTGATACTCGCCTCCGAGGTCCAGCTCGCGGCACAGAGTCGCGAAGGCTTCAGGGGCGATGGACAGTTGCGTTCCGGTCAGCGCCAGCCCCTCTACCGGGTAACGGTCATAGAGAGCCGCTTTCTGCCGCGCATCCAGATCCATCCCGCCCGGGGCGGCCTCCCAGGACTCGAAATTCTGTAAGGCAGCGTGCAGCAGCGTTTGCGTCGCCGCCTTGAGGGACTTCTGATACTCAATCAGCGGGTCTTTGGACGCTCCTGCGAAGGAGTCGTCAACGCTGATTCGGCGAGCGTGAAACAGCCAGGTTTCGCGAACATCCACTTCCAGCCCGAACCGCTCTTTGATCGCCGCTTCAAGGACGGGCTTGGCGAATGCCTCAAGGGATGGAAAATCACTCAACACCTGATTGAGTTCTGCCTCCCTTGAGAGGTGCAGCACATAGTCGTCCCGCAACGTGTTGACGACGGCGGGCATGGATTGTCGGGCCTGTTCAAACCAGGAGAGTCGCGTGGCGCCTGCTTTGCGCAATGTGCGGTGAAGGTCCGTCGAGGCACTGGCCAGCCATTCGGGGACTTTGTTCTGTAGGGTTTTCAATTGCTGAGACATCGATAAAGCCCTGAAACTTTTATGGAATTTCTGAGCGTATTCAGAAAAGGCCCCATAAAAAGCGCAAAAACCTGATAGCAATCAGGGGGCTTTACGGCACATTTGGAATGGATAAAAGCGTTAAATATTACCTGTCACGGGGTTTCCCATGATTCAGGGTTGGGGGCGGGCAGCAATCGCTCACCCCGCGAGGTCGTGCATCACTTTGGCTCCTCAACGTTCGAAAATGCGCGAATAGCGTGCAAAAACGATCAAGAAATAATCAAACCCGAAAGCCCATTCGATACGCAATGAACCGTATCGACCATTCCCATCCAGGGGTAATGGGCCTGAAAACAGGGGTCTCGCGGTTATTTAGAAAATTCCTACAGATATTTCTCAGAACTGGCACGCGCTCTGCAATAGGTTAAGCATCACCAGTTTTGGGGACCTTGGTACAGGCAGGCCGGGGATTCCCCTCTTTTATTCCTCTCGGAGACTGACCTCCAGTCTCCAGCGCCCGTCCTCAGTTGCGCCGTGCCACTCACCGCGCAACGGACGGGCCGCCAGCAGGTTCAGCAACAACCCCTTGTCACTCTTTTGAACTCTCCAACGCACATCACGCCCGTTGAGCTTCAACTCGCCCCGCTGCGCATCGCCTTTGGCGTTGAAGAGCAAGGCCACAGCGCCGTCGATGATCTCGCCATGCAACTGCGGCTCGCGGTTGAACCACACCGCCACACCCGTGGGCAATATTTCGACGCGTTGCAGCTCAATCGGGTCTGGCGTGGTCACGCGACCGATCATCAACCCGACCATCACGCCAAATATCGCGATAGACCCCAAAAACCGCCGCCATAGCTTCGGTCTCGGGTCTTCTTCAGGGGTAGAATGCATCCCGTCCTTTTGTTCGGAGCCGTGCATGTTTCACGTGATCCTTTTTCAACCAGAAATTCCGCCGAATACCGGCAACGTCATCAGGCTGTGCGCCAACAGTGGCTGCAACCTGCATTTGATCGAGCCGCTGGGCTTCGAGCTGGATGACAAACGCCTACGCCGCGCGGGCCTTGACTATCACGAGTACGCTAGGCTGCACCGCCACGCCGATCTGGCCAGTTGCCTTGAAAGCATCGGCCAGCCGCGCCTGTTCGCTTTTACCACAAAGGGCTCGCGGCCTTTCCATGACGTGGCGTTTCAGGAAGGCGATGCCTTCCTGTTCGGCCCGGAAAGCCGGGGATTACCGCCAGAAGTGCTGGACCCGCTGACCACCGAGCAACGCCTGCGTCTGCCGATGCGTCCCGATAGCCGCAGTCTGAACCTGTCCAACACCGTGGCCATCGCGGTGTACGAGGGCTGGCGGCAGTTGGGGTTTAAATAACCCGCTCCTACAGGTGATCTGCGCATGCCGTACGATCTCCAATAAAAAAGCGCCCATCACAGGCGCTTTTTTCATTCATTCAGGCCGCGAGGCTTACTGAACGGTCGGGGTCTCGCCCGATTCCTGCATGCGCTGCAACTCTTGCGCGTACAGGGCATCGAAGTTCACCGGCGCCAGCATCAATGCCGGGAAAGAACCGCGAACCACCAGACTGTCGATGGTTTCGCGCGCGTACGGGAACAGGATGTTCGGGCAGAACGCGCCGAGGGTGTGGCTCATCGACGAAGCATCCAGACCCTTGATCAGGAAGATACCGGCTTGCTGGACCTCAGCGATGAAGGCGATTTCCTCGCCGTTCTTCACTTCGACCGACAGGGTCAGTACGACTTCGTAGAAGTCATTTTCCAGCTGCTTCTGGCGAGTGTTCAGGTCCAGGCTGACGCTTGGGGTCCACTCCTGACGGAAGATCGCCGGGCTTTTCGGCGCTTCGAACGAAAGGTCACGCACGTAGATGCGTTGCAGGGAAAATTGTGGAGCTTCTTCTTCGTTGGAAGTAGCGCCGTTATTCGTTTGATCGCTCATCTCAGATCCTTCTTACTCTTGGGTCTTGTAGGGTTCGAATTCAGGCGCTCAACAGTGTGTCGAGCTTACCGGCACGTTCCAATGCGAACAGATCGTCGCAACCGCCGACATGGACCGAGCCGATCCAGATCTGCGGGACCGACGTGCGCCCGGCTTTTTTTGTCATTTCAGCGCGAATCTGCGGCTTGCCGTCGACTTTGATTTCCTCGAAATCGACGTTCTTGCTCTCGAGCAGGTACTTGGCTCGCGAGCAGTAAGGGCAATAATCGCTGGAGTAGACGACGACTTCAGCCATGTCACTTCACCAGTGGCAGGTTGTCGCCGCGCCACGACGAGACGCCGCCAGACAGCTTGGCCGCAGTGAAACCGACCTTGAGCAGCTCGCTGGCCACGTGACCGGCGTGCTGACCGGCGGCATCGACGATGATCAGGGTCTTTGGTTTGTACTTCTCAAGTTCCGAGGTACGGGACATGACCTTGTCCTGAGGGAAGTTCAGGGCGCCCACGATATGGCCGGTGGCGTAGTCCTTCTTGGGACGCACGTCGATGACGACCGCCTCATCACGGTTGACCAGCGCGGTCAGCTCACCCGTGCTCAAGCTCTTGCCGCCCTTGTTCAGCTCTGTCGCGATCAGCAGCGCCAGCAGAATGACAAAAGCGCCAGTGATCAAATAGTGGTTCGTGGCAAATGCAAGCAGGTGATCAACCATCATCAGGTTCCAGGGCGTTAAAATGTCGGCCAGTATACACAGCCCCCAAGGTGGGCCAAAGCCCGTACGGCAGTGACGCCGTCGGAACTTCGTCCTAAACTGCTGATCTTTTTTCTACTTCACCTATTAGCCAAGAGTGGGATTCATGACTACCACGCCTAAACCTTTGGTTCTGATCATCCTGGACGGCTTCGGTCACAGCGACAGCCACGACGGCAACGCGGTCTACGAAGCGACCGCCAGCAAGAAAACCCCGACCTTCGATCGCCTGTACAAGACCATGCCCAACGGCCTGATCTCCGGTTCCGGGATGGATGTCGGCCTGCCAGACGGTCAGATGGGCAACTCAGAAGTCGGCCACATGAACCTCGGCGCCGGACGGGTGGTGTATCAGGATTTCACTCGCGTGACCAAGGCGATCAAGGACGGCGAGTTCTTCGAGAACGAAGCCATCTGCAAGGCCGTGGATCAAGCCGTGGGTGACGGCAAGGCCGTGCACATCCTGGGTCTGCTCTCCGATGGTGGCGTACACAGTCATGAAGATCACCTGGTGGCCATGGTCGAACTGGCCGCCAAACGTGGCGCCGAACAGATCTACCTGCACGCGTTCCTCGACGGTCGCGACACGCCGCCACGCAGTGCGCATCAATACCTCGACACTATGGAAGCGGCCTATGGCCGGCTGGGCAAAGGTCGTACTGCCACGATCATTGGCCGTTATTTCGCCATGGATCGCGACAATCGCTGGGACCGCGTTGAATCAGCCTACAACCTGATCGTCGACGGCAAATCCGAATTCCAGGCCGACACTGCGAAGGCAGGACTGGACGCCGCCTACGCCCGAGACGAAAACGACGAGTTCGTCAAAGCCACGCGCATTGGCGAGCAGGTCAAGGTCGAAGACGGCGACGCTGTTGTCTTCATGAACTTCCGCGCTGACCGCGCCCGCGAACTGACGCGTGTGTTCGTCGAAGATGATTTCAAAGACTTCGCACGCGCCCGCCAGCCAAAACTCGCTGCATTCGTCATGCTGACCCAATACGCTGCTTCTATTCACGCACCCGCCGCGTTCACCAAAGGCAGCCTGAACAACGTGCTCGGCGAATACCTGGCCAAAAACGGCAAGACTCAGCTGCGCATCGCCGAAACCGAAAAATACGCCCACGTGACGTTTTTCTTCTCCGGAGGCCGTGAAGAGCCGTTCGAAGGCGAACAGCGCATCCTGATTCCTTCGCCGAAAGTCGCGACCTATGATCTGCAGCCTGAAATGAGCGCGCCGGAAGTCACCGACAAGATCGTCGATGCCATCGAAAACCAGCGTTTCGACGTGATCATCGTCAACTACGCCAACGGCGACATGGTTGGCCACAGCGGCATTATGGAGGCAGCAGTCAAAGCGGTTGAATGCCTGGACGTGTGCGTGGGTCGCATCACCGAAGCACTGGAGAAAGTCGGCGGCGAAGCGCTGATCACGGCCGACCACGGCAACGTCGAGCAGATGACAGACGAGAAGACGCATCAGCCGCACACCGCGCACACCTCTGAGCCGGTGCCGTTCGTCTACGTCGGCAAGCGTGACCTGAAAGTGCGCGAAGGCGGCGTTCTGGCAGACGTGGCGCCGACCATGCTGACCTTGCTGGGCCTGGAAATCCCGAAAGAGATGACCGGCACGTCGATTCTGGTCGCCAAGTAAGCCCCTAAACCGGCGTGTTCATCCCAAACACGCCGGTTTTTGTATGAAATGTCTGAAAGCCGCGCCCGATGAGCGTTTTTTTTGCAGCCTTCGGCGGGCATACTAAGCCCGTCTTCACTCCTGGTATCGCCCAACTCCATGCTCCGCGCCCTGATCGTCCTTGCTTTGATGTGCTTGCTCACTCCGGCCTTTGCCGACGATGATCGCGCACAAACCCAAAAACAGCTGGATGCCACGCGTCAGGACATTGCTGAGCTGAAGAAGACCCTGAGTCAGATCCAGGACGAAAAATCCGGCGTACAAAAAGACCTCCGCACAACCGAAACCCAAATGGGTCAGCTGGAAAAGCAGGTGGAGGCCCTGCAAAAAGAACTAAAAAAGAGCGAAGCCGAGCTCCAACGGCTCGATGAAGAGAAAAAAAAACTCCAAAGCGCACGCGTTGAACAACAACGACTGATCGCGATTCAAGCCCGCGCTGCTTATCAAAGTGGCCGTCAGGAATACCTCAAACTGCTGCTCAACCAGCAGAACCCCGAAAAATTCGCCCGCACGCTCACCTATTACGATTACGTGAGTCAGGCCCGCCTCAAACAACTGCACGCCTTCAACGAAACCCTGCGCCAACTGGCCGAAGTCCAGAAAGACATCGACCTGCAACAGGCGCAGCTGCTGGTGCAGAAAAGCTCGCTGGATGACCAGAAATCCCAGCTCGACACCGTTCGCCAGGAGCGCCAGGTTGCACTGGCCAAGCTGAATCAGGACTACAAAGCTCGCGACCAAAAGCTACAGGCTCGCCAGCAGGATCAGGCAGACCTGACTAAAGTCCTGAAGACCATCGAAGAAACCCTCGCCCGTCAGGCGCGAGAAGCCGAAGAGGCGCGTCAGAAAGCGCTTCTCGCCCAGCAGGAAGCCGAGAAGCGTCAGCGTGAGCAACAGGAAGCACTGGCAAAAAACCGCAGCAAAGATGACAGCGATGAGCCGCCTCGCAAGCCGGTGAAAGCCCCCGGCGCGATGGTTTCCAGCGCGGGTCAGTCCTACGGCGGGCCTTTTGAACAAGCAAAAGGAAAACTTCCTTGGCCTGTCGATGGTCGATTGTTGGCGCGTTTCGGTGAAACCCGTGGCGATGACGAGCGAACCAAATGGGATGGCGTGATGATCAGCGCTGCCGCAGGCAGTCAGGTACGCGCTGTGCATGGGGGTCGTGTGGTCTTCGCCGACTGGTTGCGCGGGGCTGGCCTTCTGGTCATTCTCGATCACGGCAACGGTTATTTGAGTCTGTACGGTCACAACCAGAGCCTGTTGAAGGAAGCTGGGGACGTTGTAAAAGCCGGGGAAGCGATCGCCACTGTGGGCAACAGTGGTGGTGGTCAGGACACTCCGGCGCTGTATTTCGCTATTCGTCAGCAGGGTCGCCCTAGTGATCCGGCCCAATGGTGTCGCACTCAAGGATAAGTCGACACCTCACTCAGGAGTTCGTAAGACATGCTGTTTTCGTCCCGCCTCACCTCGCTGGCCCTGACTATCGCCGTGGTTATCGGCGCTCCGCATGCATTGGCCGCAGGTGCCGCACCGGCTGCTGCGCCTGCTGCTGCCGCGCCCGCCAACGCCGCGAATATCAAGGCGCCACTGCCGCTCGACGAGCTGCGGACCTTCGCCGAGGTGATGGACCGGATCAAGGCCGCTTACGTCGAGCCTGTGGATGACAAGACCCTGCTGGAAAACGCCATCAAAGGCATGCTCAGCAACCTCGACCCGCACTCTGCCTACCTCGGCCCGGAAGACTTCCAGGAGCTGCAAGAAAGCACCAGCGGCGAGTTCGGCGGTCTGGGCATCGAAGTGGGCGTCGAAGACGGCTTCATCAAAGTCGTTTCGCCCATTGATGACACACCCGCTTCCAAGGCTGGCATCGAGGCAGGCGACCTGATCGTCAAGATCAATGGCGCGCCGACCCAAGGCCAGACCATGCAGGAAGCCGTCGACAAGATGCGCGGCAAGCTGGGCGAGAAGATCACCCTGACGCTGGTGCGCGACGGCGGCAACCCGTTCGACGTAACGCTCGCCCGCGCGACCATTCAGGTCAAGAGCGTGAAATCGCAGATGCTGGAGCCGGGCTACGGCTATATCCGCATCACGCAGTTCCAGGTCAAGACCGGCGAAGAGGTCGGCAAGGCGCTGGCCAAGCTGCGCAAGGACAACGGCAAGAAGATGAACGGCCTGATCCTCGACCTGCGCAACAACCCGGGCGGCGTGCTGCAGGCGGCGGTCGAAGTGGCGGACCATTTCCTGACCAAAGGGCTGATCGTCTATACCAAGGGCCGCATCGCCAATTCCGAACTGCGCTTCTCGGCAGACCCGGCCGACGCCAGCGAAGGCGCGCCACTGGTGGTGCTGATCAACGGCGGCAGCGCCTCGGCGTCGGAAATCGTCGCCGGTGCCTTGCAAGACCAGAAACGCGGCATCCTGATGGGCACGGACACCTTCGGCAAAGGCTCGGTGCAAACCGTGTTGCCACTGGCCAACGACCGCGCGCTCAAGCTGACCACGGCGCTGTATTTCACGCCGAATGGCCGCTCGATTCAGGCCCAGGGCATCAACCCGGACATCGAAGTCAAACGCGCCAAGGTCACGACCGAAGCCGATGGCGAGAACTACAAAGAGGCCGACCTGCTCGGCCACCTGGGCAACGGCAATGGCGGCGCGGACAAACCGACCACCAAATCCAAGGCTGGCAAGTCGCGTCCGCAGGACGACGATTACCAGATGAACCAGGCCCTCAGTCTGCTCAAGGGATTGAGTGTCACACGCGGCAATTGATATGCGCTTCTGGTTGACCGGGCTCGTCTGGTCCTTTGCACTTCTGACGGGTGCCGCACACGCGGCACCCGCCGAATCCTCCGACACCGATGCCAAACCGGAGAAGGTCGCGTACCTCAGCCTGATCATCGACGATCTCGGACAAAGCCCTGAGAAGGACAGCCGTGCGCTGGCCCTCCCCGGCCCCGTGACAGTGGCGATCATGCCCGATACCCCGCACGCCACGGATTTTGCGCGTCAGGCCCACAAGGCGGGTCGAACGGTGATGCTGCACATGCCGATGGACCCCGCCACGGGGCCGTATGCGTGGCATCCAGACCTGCCGCTGCCCGAGCTTGAAGCCCGCCTTAACGCGGCGCTGCTGAAGGTGCCGTATGCCGCAGGCATCAACAACCACGAAGGCAGCCGCATGACTGCCGAACCAGTGGCCATGGCCTGGCTGGTGGGCGAGTTGCAGCGGCGTCATCTGTTTCTGGTCGACAGCCGCACCAGCGCCAAAACCGTCGCCGCGGCTGAAGCACAAAAGATTGGTTTGGCGAGCGTGTCGCGGGACGTATTCCTCGACGACACCCGCACCAGCGAAGCGATCTACGGGCAGCTACAGACCGCGATCAAACTGGCGCACAAGCAAGGCTCGGCGATCATGATCGGCCATCCCTACCCGGTGACCATGGACGTGCTGGAACGGGAACTGCCCAAGCTCAAAGCCCAAGGCATCGAATGGGTTGAACTGCGCCACATGATCAGCATTCGTGGCAATCAGGCCATGGGCGGGCACGGGAAGAATGGGGTTTATCGGTAGGTAGGGCGGCTTGAAATACCCTGTGGGAGCGAATTCATTCGCGAGGCGGCGGTACGTCCGACGAAGACTTATCGAATGTAAGGGCCTCTCGCGAATGAATTCGCTCCCACAGGTTGAGCAGCATTCAGGCGAGGATTATGGCGTTGCGTCAGAGGTATTTCCCGAGAATGCTGTCCACCGTGCCTTCCTTGCGCAGTTGATCCAGCGCGGTCTGTAGCTTGTTGACCACCTCGTCCGGCGTGTCCTTGTTCAGCGCTAGAAACAGCTCGGCGCTGTTGAAGCGCAGTACGGTCTTCAGGCCGGTCACGCCTTCCTGACGCGCCAGGTACCGCCCCGCCGGATCACCCGTTGCCCACAGATCAATCTGCCCTTCGACCAGCTTTCGAGCGTTGTCCTTGTCGCTGAGCACGGTGATCGGGTTCATGCCCTGGCGCCCCAACTCTTCGGCAATGGCGTCACCTTTATAGGCGCCGATCCGGTATTGCCTGGCATCTTTGAGGGAATTCAGTTGAAGCGGGCTGTCGGCCTTGGCCAGCATGATCCAGTCGTCCGGGCCAATAGGACCGACCCACTTGAACAACGTCTCGCGCTCGGGCAAACGCGCGGTCACGAACACGCCGTAGCCCGGTTTTTCCAATGCAAGCTTGTAGATGCGATCCCATGGGAAGCGCAGGGTCATGCTGTAGCCGATGCCCGCGCGTTTGAAGGTTTCACGAACGATCTCGACGGCAATGCCCTTGATGTTGCTTTCCTGGGCGAAGTTTTTGCCATCGATGGCCATGTTGTAGGGCGGGAAATTCTCGGTAAGGAGCACCATCGAATAGGCTGGCGCATCGTCTGCCCGAGCGATGCCTGAGAGCAACGTCGCAGCGCTGATCAGCGCAAGAAAAACACCTTTGAACATATCCCTGGCACCCGATCCTGACGACGGCAAGAGAGTGCCGTTAACGATGGGCATTGTCCAGTTCAGTGAGGGCGGTGGTCGCTTTCAGAACAGACGCTTAGCGCCCGTAAACAATCTGTTGCAGGTCAAGCGCCACCTTGTGGGAGCCGGCTTGCTGGCTCCCACAATGACTATTCACAGCCACAGACCTTCGATGCATACCGTGCGGCCATAGGTGTCGAGAAGCCTTCAGCGAACGACGATGCCTTGCTTCGCCATGAACGCCTTGGCTTCGGGCACGGTGTATTCGCCGAAGTGGAAAATACTCGCCGCCAGCACCGCGCTGGCATGGCCTTCCAGCACGCCATCCGCCAGGTGCTGAAGGTTGCCCACGCCACCCGACGCAATCACCGGAATGCCCAGCGCATCGCTGATCGCGCGAGTTACGCCAAGATCGAAGCCGTTTTTCATGCCGTCCTGATCCATGCTGGTCAGCAGAATTTCGCCAGCGCCCAGGCCTTCCATCTTCTTGGCCCACTCGACCGCATCCAGACCGGTCGGCTTGCGACCGCCGTGGGTGAAGATTTCCCAGCGGGGTGTTTCACCCGGACCGGACACCTTCTTGGCGTCGATCGCGACCACGATGCATTGCGAACCGAACCGCGCAGCAGCCTCGCCAACGAACTCTGGGTTGAACACCGCCGCCGTGTTGATCGAGACCTTGTCAGCCCCTGCGTTGAGCAGGTTGCGAATGTCCATCACCGTGCGCACGCCCCCGCCAACGGTCAGCGGGATGAACACCTGGCTGGCCATACGTTCGACGGTATGCAGTGTGGTGTCGCGGCCATCGACGCTGGCGGTGATGTCGAGAAAGGTGATCTCGTCGGCGCCCTGCTCATCGTAACGACGAGCGATTTCCACCGGGTCACCGGCGTCGCGGATGTTCTCGAACTTCACGCCCTTGACCACGCGGCCGTTGTCGACGTCCAGGCAAGGGATGATGCGCTTGGCTAACGCCATAAGACTTAATCTCCGATTAAGAAGCTTCAAGCTTCAAGCTGCAAAAAAGAGCGGATCGCGTCACGGTTCTAACTTGCAGCTTGCCGCTTACAACTTGGAGCTGGCCGCGTAGCCATCACACAATGCCTGAGCCTCTGCGACATCCAGAGTCCCCTCATAAATCGCGCGGCCTGTGATGGCGCCGATGATGCCCGGAGCCTTCGCATCCAGCAGCGCCTTGATGTCGCCCAGGTTGTGAATGCCGCCCGATGCGATGACCGGGATTTTCGTGGCCGCGGCCAACGCTGCGGTGAACGGCACATTGCAGCCCTGCATCATGCCGTCTTTGGCGATGTCGGTATAAACGATGGCCGAGACGCCATCCGCTTCGAAACGCTTGGCCAGGTCGATCACCTGCACCGTGCTGACTTCAGCCCAGCCGTCAGTGGCGACGAACCCGTCTTTGGCATCCAGACCGACGATGACCTTGCCAGGAAACGCGCGGCAAGCCTCGGCGACGAACTCAGGCTCTTTGACGGCCTTGGTGCCGATGATCACGTAGCTCACGCCCGCTTTGACGTAATGCTCGATGGTTTCCAGCGAACGAATGCCACCGCCGATCTGGATCGGCAGGTTCGGGTAGCGCTTGGCGATTGCGGTAACCACTTCGCCGTTGACCGGCTGGCCTTCGAACGCGCCATTCAGGTCGACCAGATGCAGACGGCGGCAACCACCGTCGACCCACTTGGCAGCCATGCTGACAGGGTCATCGGAGAACACCGTGGAATCTTCCATGCGGCCTTGGCGCAAGCGCACACAAGCGCCGTCCTTTAGGTCGATAGCGGGAATGATCAGCATCTGCTTTTCCTCGTCAAAGCGCTGCGAGTTGCGAGCTATAAGCCGCAAGCAGGCGCGCATAAATCAGTCTTGCAGCTTGAAGCTTGACGCTTGTCACTGCCTTTAATTTTTTTCGAGCGACCACATGTCGCTTTCGAGGCTCTCAAAGCGCTCTTTTAAAAGCGCCTGAGCATCGAAGATCGCTCGGTTGTAATAATGCGGGGCAATTTCGCGGGTGAACAATTCAAGGATTTCGGCCGCTTCGAACGAACCCAGGTCCAGTTCGAAGCGATCTTCCATGAACCGCTTGATCGTGTGACACGCCTCGCTCTCCTGCTCGGGAGTGAGGGTCAGGATCGGCGGCTTGTTCTTCTTGCTCATTACCAGCGACCGTCCCACGCGGCGAAGTTCTGCAGCAGTTGCAGGCCATGGGTATGGCTCTTTTCGGGGTGGAACTGCACCGCGAAGCGCGAACCGTCTGCCAATGCAGCAGCGAAGTCGTGACCGTAATGGCCGCGACCGACGATCTGCCGCGGGTTCGGCGACTCGATGTAATAGCTGTGCACGAAATAGAACCGCGCCATGTCCGGAATGCTGTGCCACAGCGGGTGATCCACCGACTGCGCGACTTCGTTCCAGCCCATGTGCGGGACTTTCAGGTGTTGGCCGTCTTCGTGAAGGTCTTTGCCGAAGAAACGCACCTGGCCGGGGAACACGCCAATGCAGTCCACGCCGTCGTTCTCTTCACTGCGATCCATCAACGCCTGCATGCCGACGCAGATGCCGAGAAACGGACGATCCTGGCTGACTTCACGCACCAGCGCATCGAAACCCAGACGACGGATTTCAGCCATGCAGTCGCGAATTGCGCCCACACCGGGGAACACGATGCGATCGGCTTCGCGAATGACGTCGGCGTCGCTGGTGATCAACACACGGCCTGCGCCAACGTGTTCGAGGGCCTTGGCCACCGAGTGCAGATTGCCCATGCCATAGTCGATAACGGCAACGGTCTGCATTACAGCACGCCCTTGGTCGAAGGCATTTGTCCGGCCATGCGGTCGTCCAGCTCAACGGCCATGCGCAGCGCGCGACCGAACGCCTTGAACACGGTTTCGATCTGGTGGTGGGTGTTGTGGCCACGCAGGTTGTCGATGTGCAGGGTGACGTTGGCGTGGTTGACGAAGCCCTGGAAGAACTCCTGAAACAGGTCCACGTCGAAGCCGCCGACGGTGGCGCGGGTGTACGGCACGTGCATTTGCAGGCCGGGACGGCCCGAGAAGTCGATGACCACGCGGGAGAGCGCTTCGTCCAGCGGGACATAGGCGTGGCCGTAGCGACGGATGCCTTTTTTGTCGCCAATGGCTTTGCTGAAGGCCTGACCCAGGGTGATACCGACGTCTTCCACGGTGTGGTGGTCGTCGATATGCAGGTCGCCCTTGCTTTCGATATCCAGATCGATCAACCCGTGACGGGCGATCTGGTCGAGCATGTGTTCAAGAAAAGGAACGCCGATATCGAATCGGGCCTTTCCGGTGCCATCCAGGTTGATCGAGGCTTTGATCTGAGTTTCCAGGGTGTCGCGCTCGACGAACGCCTTACGTTCGGCCATCACCAGCTCCGCAAAATCATTGGGCGAAAAGGCGGACATTATAGGCGTGTGGCGGGGAAACAGAAACACGAGACGTGTGATGGTAGACGGGATGACGCAGATAGACATGTCTGTACAAATGACATGTAGGAGCCGGCTTGCTGGCGAAAACGGTATGTCAGGCAACTCATTGGTTGCTGACTCACCGCTTTCGCCAGCAAGCCGGCTCCCACAGTTTCGAGGTCGGCCTGATGATTCAGGCCGACTCGATCAACGCTTAGTGAAACAACACCGCCGTCTTCTGCAAGGTGATCCACACGCCCCACGCCAGCGGAATGCCGACTGCCAGCCAGGCCAGAATCGCCAGAGGCTTGGTGCCTGCGTCCGCTTTCCACTCCAGCGAAGTGGTGTGATCGGCGCCCGCATCGTGACCAATCGCCTGTTCAGCCTTCAATTCTTCTTCAGTCATGAAGTACTTGTCGGCGACCGGACGCACGAGCATGTTGCAGATGAAACCCAGCACCAGCAGACCGGCGAGGATGTACAGGGTGATGTCATAAGCATCGGCACGTGCAACGCCGTGGCTCAGTTGATATTCACGCAGGTAGTTCACCAACACCGGACCCAGTACGCCAGCAGCGGCCCAGGCCGTCAGCAGGCGACCGTGGATCGCGCCCACCATTTGCGTACCGAACAGGTCGGCCAGGTAAGCAGGAACGGTCGCAAAGCCGCCGCCGTACATCGACAGCACGACGCAGAATGCCGCCACGAACAGCGCAACACTGCCCAGGTGACCCAGGGTCGGAACCGACGCGTAAAGCAGGAAGCCCAGCGCGAAGAACACGAAGTAGGTGGCTTTACGGCCGATGTAGTCGGAGAACGAGGCCCAGAAGAAGCGACCGCCGATGTTGAACAGGCTCAGCAGACCAGTGAAGCCCGCTGCGATGGCCGCGATGGCCGCCAGTTGCGAAGCGTCCAGTTGCGAGAAGCCTTGATCGGTGCCCAGCAGCTTGCCGCCGAACACTTCCTGCAGCAGTGGCGAGGCCATGCCGAGGATGCCGATGCCCGCCGAAACGTTCAGGCACAGCACCAGCCATACCAGACGGAATTGCGGGGTTTTCCACGCCACACTGACGTGCACGTGACGGTTGGTGATCATCGCGCTGTTGGTTTTCTTCGCTGGCGCGGTCCAGCCTTCAGGTTTCCAGCCGGTTGGCGGAACGCGATAGGACAGTGCACCGCCGATCATGAAGATGAAGTAGATCACCGCCATGGCCACGAAGCTTTGCCATACGCCGACACTGTCAGGCGTTGCGAAGTGGCTCATCAGCGCGGTCGCCAGTGGAGCACCCACCATCGCGCCGCCGCCGAAACCCATGATCGCCATGCCGGTGGCCATGCCGCGTTTGTCCGGGAACCACTTGATCAGCGTCGAAACCGGCGAAATGTAGCCCAGGCCCAGACCGATACCACCGATCACGCCCGAACCGATCCACATCAGCCAGATCTGGTGGGTGTAGACACCCAGCGCCGAGATCAACAGACCGCCACACCAGCACAGGGCCGAAACGACACCTGCCTTGCGTGGACCTGCGTGTTCCAGCCAGCCACCCCAGATGGCGGCCGAGCAGCCCAGGAAGATGAAGAACAGGGTGTAGATCCAGCCGAGCATCGAGATCGGCCAGTCACAGGCGGACGAGAAAATTTGCTGAAAGAAACCCATGTCTGCCGGACAGGCCACGGCGGTCTTGATCCCGACGGCCTTGGACAGCGGCAACCAGAATACGGAGAACCCGTACGCCATACCGATACACAGGTGAATAGCCAACGCGGCCGGTGGAACCAGCCAACGGTTGAAGCCACGTTTGGCGATAATGCGCTCTTTGGACAAGAACGCAGGCTGAGCGGCAACGCCCCCCAGAGCAGTACTCGTAGTCATTATTTTTTTGCCCCTATTTTGTAGTTATGCCACGCAAGAACAGCGACATCGTTCCACCACCCCTCTTAATGCACGCAAGCATCGGGGGTTTTAGAAGTGGAAAGTCTCAGTACGTGGCAATTCGACGCAGCATGTGCCACGAACGCCCTGAGATTAACATTTGCTGCATCAGATAAAGCATTCTGCTATTACCTTTTTTATGCCGTCTGTCACTGCACGAACGCGACGTGCACACTGTGAAGAATGTCTCCGAATGGGCACGACTTCTTGCTGTCCCAGTGCTGCTTACATTTGTCCGGGTAGCGTGCAAGGCCGATCGCAGCCCGGCACCTGCGTGAGAACGCTATACTCGCGGGCTAAATTTTGAACGATTCGATTACAAGGACTCGCCCATGAAAGCGTTCGGCAAAATCCTGGGACTTTTCATTCTCGGGCTGTTGCTGATCATCGTGGCTCTCGGCTTTGCCTTGACCCATCTATTTGATCCCAACGATTACAAAGACGAGATTCGTAAACTCGTTCGCGAACGGGCCCATGTCGAACTGACCCTTAATGGCGATATCGGCTGGAGCCTATTCCCGTGGCTCGGCCTTGAATTGCACGACGCCAGCATCGCGACGCTGACCGAACCGACCAAACCGTTCGCCGACCTGCAAATGCTCGGCCTTTCTGTGCGCGTGTTGCCGCTGCTGCGCAAGGAAGTGCAGATGAGCGACGTTCGCGTCGAAGGCCTGAACCTGATGCTGACCCGCGACGAAAGCGGGCATGGCAACTGGGAAGACATCGGCAAGGCCCCTGCAAAGGCCGCGAATCCTGCTCAGCCCCCGGCGGCCACCCAGCCTTCCAGCGACCCCGCCCCGGCGCCCGCACAGTCGGAAAAAACCTGGCAACCGCTCAAGCTGGATATCGACAGCCTGACCGTGAACAACGCCCGCATCGATTTCAATGACATGCAGAAGGCCCGGCAATTCACCGCCGAGAGCATCCAACTGAGCACCGGGCCGATTCATAACGCAACCGACATTCCGGTCAAGCTGACCGCGTTCCTGAGCACCAATCAGCCCGTCTTGCGCACCAAGACCGAATTGACCGGCAAAGTGCGTTTCGACCGCGCCCTCAAGCGCTATCAGCTCGACGACATGCGCTTCTCGGGCGAAGCGGCGGGCGATCCGTTGCAGGGCAAGACGCTGACGTTCTCCGCTCAAGGCCAACTGCTGGCTGACATGTCGGCCAACGTTGCCGAATGGACCAATCTCAAGCTGTCGGCCAACCAATTGCGAGCGCTCGGCGAGCTGCACGTGCGCGACCTGGACAAGGCGCCCCAGCTGAGCGGCGGCATTTCTATCGCCCAATTCAACCTGCGCGAATTCCTCGACAGCGTCGGCCAGACCGCCCCCACACTGGGTGAAAACAGCCTGACGCGGCTGGAAATGGTCAGCCGCATCGCCGCGACGCAAAGCAGCGTTTCGCTGGATGATCTGACCTTGAAGGTTGACGACAGCACCTTCACCGGCCATGTCGCGGTAGACGATTTCGCCAAACAAACCCTGCGCCTGCAACTCAAGGCCGACACCTTCGACGCCGACCGCTATCGTTCGCCGCAAAGCGATCAGGCCAAGGCTGCCGGCGCTGCGCGCAAGTCCGAAGTCCAGAGTGGCGAAGCTGACGCCATGATCGCTTCGGGTACGTCGCCACTGCCAAACCAGCCAACTCAAGGCGCCTGGAGCGATACGCGACTGCTGCCGCTTGAACGCATGCGCACGCTCGACGTCGATGCCGACCTGAGTTTCGGCAAGCTGACGGTTGAGAAACTGGCGATTCAAAATGCAGCGTTGAAAACCTCGGCCCTCGACGGCGTGGTCAAGCTCGACAGCCTGCGCGGCGATCTCTACAACGGCAATTTCGAGGTCAAAGGCAATCTGGATGTGCGTCCGGAAGTGCCGCTGGCCAGCGTGCAGACCCGCATCGCCCGCGTACCGGTCGAGCGTTTCATCCAGAGTCAGGGCACCACGCCGCCGCTGCGGGGCTTGCTGACGCTGAACAGCGACGTCACCGCCAAAGGCAACAGCCAGAAAGCGCTGGTCGAAAGCCTTAACGGCACGGCCAACTTCGCGCTGAACGACGGTGTGCTGGTTAACGCCAACCTTGAGCAACAGCTGTGTCGCGGAATTTCGGTGCTGAACCGCAAAACGCTGAGCGGCGATCCACGCGGCAAGGACACCCCGTTCCAGCAGCTCAACGGCAATCTGGTGTTCCGCAACGGCGTGGCCAGCAACCCGGACCTGAAAGTCCGCACGCCGGGCCTGACGGTCAACGGCGATGGCGACATCGACCTGCGCGTGCTGGGCATGAACTACCGCGTCGGCGTGATCATTGAGGGCGACAAGAGCGACATGCCCGACCCGGCCTGCGAAGTGAACCCGCGCTTTGTCGGCATCGAATGGCCAATCCTCTGCCGTGGCCCACTGGAACTGGGGGCCAAGGCCTGCCGTCTCGATAACGATGGTTTAGGCAAGGTCGCCGCCAAACTGGCGACCGACCGGATCGGCGACAAGATCGATGAAAAGCTGGGGGACAAGGTCAGTCCCGAGCTCAAGGATGCAATCAAGGGATTGTTCAAGCGCTGAGGATTTTGCCGCCGATCGCAAAGGGCGGCATTTCAAGAATTCGTAGGAGCCGGTTTGCTGGCGAAAGCGGCGTGTCAGCGACCTGATTCGGTACAGGCACACCATATTCGCCAGCAAGCCGGCTCCCACAATTTCGCGGCCCACAACCCTAATATTTTTCGAACCCCGGAATCACGATGCAACCCGAGCAGTTCTCTTCCGCCGTCCTCGACTGGTACGACCGTCACGGCCGCCACGACCTTCCCTGGCAACACGACATCACGCCCTACCGTGTATGGGTGTCGGAAATCATGCTGCAACAGACCCAGGTCAGTACCGTGCTCGGCTATTTCGACCGGTTCATGGAAGCGCTACCCACCGTTCAGGCCTTGGCCGACGCACCGGAAGACGAAGTGCTGCACCTGTGGACCGGACTCGGCTACTACACCCGCGCCCGCAATCTGCAAAAGGCCGCCAAAATCGTCGTCGCTCAGCATGGCGGCGAATTCCCTCGCGCCGTTGAACAGCTCACCGAACTGCCGGGCATCGGTTTGTCCACTGCAGGCGCGATTGCCAGCATCAGCATGGGCCTGCGCGCGCCGATCCTTGATGGCAACGTCAAACGCGTTCTGGCGCGCTTTACAGCGCAGGAAGGCTATCCGGGCGAACCCAAGGTCGCGAAACAGATGTGGACGACCGCAGAGCGCTTCACGCCCCATAGCCGCGTCAACCACTACACTCAGGCGATGATGGATCTCGGCGCGACACTCTGCACCCGTAGCAAACCCAGCTGCCTGCTCTGTCCGCTGGAGCGCGGGTGCGAAGCGCACATGCTCGGACAGGAAACGCGGTACCCGATCCCCAAACCGCGTAAGACCGTTCCGCAGAAACGCACCTTGATGCCCATTTTCGCCAACCGCGAAGGCGAGATTCTGCTCTATCGCCGTCCCTCGACCGGGTTGTGGGGAGGGCTCTGGAGCCTGCCGGAACTGGACGCGGTGGAGGACATGCAGCATCTGGCCGATCAACATTCGCTGGAGATGGGCGAACATCAGGCTCTGCCCGGGCTGGTCCACACCTTCAGTCACTTTCAGTTGACCATCGAACCCTGGCTGGTCCGGGTCGAGGAGTCCGCCCATCACGTGGCCGAGGACGACTGGCTCTGGTATAACCTCGCCACCCCGCCGCGCCTGGGTCTCGCTGCCCCGGTGAAAAAGCTGCTGAAACATGCAGCCGACGTTTTGAATGCAGGAGAGTCGTCATGACCCGCACCGTAATGTGCCGCAAATACAAAGAAGAACTGCCAGGCCTTGAGCGCCCCCCGTACCCCGGCGCCAAAGGCGAGGACATCTACAACCACGTCTCGCAGAAAGCCTGGGCCGACTGGCAGAAACACCAGACCCTGCTCATCAACGAGCGTCGTTTGAACATGATGAACGCCGAAGACCGTAAATTCCTCCAGACCGAGATGGACAAGTACCTCTCGGGCGAAGAGTACGCCAAGGCCGAAGGCTACGTTCCACCGTCCGAATAACCCTTTGCAGACGGTGTTCGTCGTAAGCGGAGGAAATAATTCAAATTTTTTTCGACAACACGCTTGACGACCTCCTGAAAAACACGTCTAATGCGCCCCGTTGCCCAGATAGCTCAGTCGGTAGAGCAGGGGATTGAAAATCCCCGTGTCGGCGGTTCGATTCCGTCTCTGGGCACCACTAATACCGAAAAACCCCTGCATCGAAAGATTCAGGGGTTTTTTATTGGGCGCGATTTACTAACATGGCAACCCTGACGCCAAGCGAAGGAATTCTCCATGTCATCCGCCAACAAACAGCTAAAGCGCGCCAAGCGCGCGAAGGACAAGGCCAAACAGGCACGTGTCGTGCGCAGCAACCACCCTACGCCTGCTCCGATCGTCCCGGACTACTTCATGCCTGACTTCCTTGCTCCAGAGTATGACGACGAAGACATCGACGACGATCTTCTTCTGGAGACCTACGTTGAGCCTGAGCTCCTGGAGACCATGGACGACGAAGAGCGAGAAGCCATGGTCGCGCTACTCAGAGACGACTCGGAAGTGACAATCACCGAAGACGAGTTGCTGCTCCTGGATATTTTCGAGGCTCCAGCGCCCGAGCCCACCGAAGAACAACGTCTGGACCACTTTGCAGCGCTCAAGCTGGCCGAGGAACACGGTCTCCACGCCCTTCTGCTGGCGTTCGCAAGAGGCCCTGTCGCTGCACATGCGTTGTACAACATAGATTTCAACCACTACGGCGACATCCTGCAGAACACCATCGGCAGCTACCTTGGATGGGCACATGGTCTGGATGAGCCAACCGTTCGCACCCGCATAGACAGCGACGACTTCCGCGAGGCCTTACGCGACGCGTACAGCGAAATCGAGGGAGAAATGATCATTCAGCAATACACAACAGGCGGCAGGAAACAGGACGAACCCGCTCAAGACTGAATACAATGCGCGCCCGATCATTCCGGGCCATGAAAATGGCTGTTGTACCGCATACAGGAAATCGCCTCCATGGCCTCCCCAGACAAACAGCAAAAACGCGCCCAACGGGCCAAAGCCAAGGCCAAGCAGAACCGTTCGGGCAAAGGTAAGCCGAGCCCGGTGCATCCGGTGCTGAACCACGCGATCGTCAACGAGCCCTTCGATGACGTGACGATTGACCTGAGCACGTTCGACTTCAAGGACATCATGGAAAACGGCTTCGAGCCTGCCGACTACGATGACCTGTTCCAGGCCATGAAAGCCGCCGAGTCGATCAGCCTGCTGGCGATGTGCGTTGTGTTCCTGCAATACCCGGTGCTGGAACTGGTGATCGCAGAGGAAGAGGAAGATCCGGCTACAGACTTCCTGATGGCGTTGCTGATCGTCTATCGCGGCATCTTTCATGACGAAGAGGAAGACGTGACCGTCGAGTGGCTGGGCAGCGATACCTTCCAGGATGCCTACAATCAGGCGTCGGACATCCTGACCATGAAGAACTCGCGAGACGCGGGTCGTCGGTGACACACGCGCTTTAATTTGCATGACACCGATCAAGACGGTAGCGTTGCGCCCTCGCGAGAATGCAACTTCTTCTCAATAAGGCTGCCGTTTTGAAACACCCTCACTCCCCCTCTTCTGTGCTTACAGCGGTAGAAGCGACTGCCTACACCAAGCCCCGAATTTTCCTGCACTGGCTGTCCGCCGCCATTATCCTCTGGGCAACATTTAGCGGCTTCGGCGTCGCGCTGCTGGACACGAATGATCCGTTCCGCCAATGGGTCGAATCGTTCAATCCGCAGATCACCAGTCTGTTCATCCCGTTCTTCGCCTGGCGTCTGTGGCTAGCCATCAAGGCTGATCCCTCTTACACGCGCACCTCAGCGCACGAACGCTTGGTCTCGTTGGCACACATGGCGATCTACGCAGCCGTTTCAGGCGTGCTGATCACCGGCGTGTTGATGATGAGCCACCCGGTCACGCTCATGGCGGTTGTAACGCTGCCACAGCTGATTCACTCAAAGATCGCGTTGCTGGAACTGCATGAGTTGCATCACGTCTTGTGCGCGATTTTGGCGGGGTTGGTGGCGTTGCATCTGAAGGCGGTCGTGCTGCATCAGATGCGGGGGAAGTCGGTGTTGGGGAGGATGCGCTGACCGATAAAACGCTTAACGCTTGCCTAGCCGCTTCATCGCTGCTCGATAAACAGCCTCATCATCACGACGCCCCACCGCCACGACCACGATCACCACACGGTGGTCGATGACCTCGTAGACCAAACGAACGCCTGAGGCATTGAGTTTTATCTTGTAGCAATCCGGCATCCCCCGCAGCTTGTCTGCCTGAACCCTCGGCGCCAGCGTCCTGCTGCGAAGCTTTTGCAGCAGTTGAAGCAGCACCGCTTTATCGAGCCGCTCCAGTCCTTTCAGGGCGATTGGAAGAAACTCAAGGCTGTAGACACCTACGCCCTCTGACGTGGGTTACCGCTTTTCTGCCTCGGCGATGAGGTCATCGATATCTACCTTAACTGTGCGTCCGCCACGTCGCGCCTTGACGATGCGAGCGAGCTCGGCATCGTCCAACATATCAAGAAGCTCTTCATATCGTTCCGGGGACAGGATGTAGAAGGCAGGCTCGTTTCGATTGAGGATTACCATCGGATCACCATTACTTTCCCGAAAGGTGCCCATAGGGTCTTTTTTTAGATCAGTCACTGAAGCGGCGATCTCTGCAAGCAGTGCATAAGCCATGTTCCCACTCTCCTTTGCGGCACAGCTCGAATGTCCGCTCTCAAACCCAATAAGGCAGAGAGGGTGTAATCGAGAAGTGTCGGCATCTGAATAATGCCCTGATGCGTACGTTAAAAAGCATAGATAGATATGCCCTTTCGAATACATGAATGTGCTTAGCCAAAAAAAACGGCCGCCCCCATCCCTGAGAGCAGCCGCTTTTTTCTCACTGGCAACGCCAGCTCACTCACTCATCAATTCAGCACAACTTTCCCGGCCTTGCTGGCTTTGCGGCGGCTCGACACGATCAAACCCGCTGCGACGACCAGAATGCTCAGCAAGCCGGTGGCGATGATTTCCATGCGGTGGCCTTCCTGGAACAGCATGATGGTCAGGACTGCGACGATGAACACGATCACCGCCCAGGTCAGGCCCGGGAACAGCCACATGCGGAAGTCGATGGCCTGGCCTTCTGCTTCGCGCTTACGGCGCATGCGCAGTTGCGAGACGGCGATCACCAGGTACACCAGCAGCGCGATGGCGCCGGAGCTGGCGAGCAGGAAGTCGAACACGGCAGCCGGTGCGACGTAGTTGGCGAACACGGCAACGAAAGCCGCGGCGGTCGACAGCAGCACGGCCCAGTACGGGGTGCCGGCTTTGCTGGTGCGCTGCGAAACGGCTGGCGCATCGCCGCGCTTGCCGAGGGAGAACAGCATGCGCGAAGCGGTGTACAGCGCCGAGTTGAGGCAGCTGGTGACAGCAACCAGAACGACCAGGTCTACGATCAGCTTGGCGTTCGGGATGCCCATCAGGTCGAGCACGGTCTGGTAGGAACCGACTTCAGCCAGACGGCTGTCGTTCCATGGCACCAGCGCCACGACCAGAAAGATCGACACGAGGTAGAACAGGCATATCCGCCAGATCACCGAATTGGTGGCCTTGGTGATCTGCTGGCCCGGGTTCTTCGATTCCGCCGCTGCGATGGTGACGATTTCGGTGCCCATGAACGAGAACATGGTGGTCAGCATGGCAGCCAACACGGCACCCATGCCGTTCGGCAAGAAACCGTTGGTGTCCCACAGGTGGCTGACGCCGCTGACCTGGCTGCTTGGCAGCAGACCGAACATGGCCGCAATGCCCAGAATCACGAAGCCGATGATCGCCAAGACCTTGATCAGCGCGAACCAGAACTCGAATTCACCGTAGTTCTTGACGCTGAACAGGTTCGTCGCAGTCAACACCAGCGTGATGACCAGGGTGAAAGCCCAGATCGCGATGTTCGGGAACCACGCGTGAAGGATGGTCGCCGCAGCGTTGGCTTCCAGCGGAATCACCAACACCCAGAACCACCAGTACAGCCAGCCGATGGTGAAACCCGCCCAATGACCGATCGCACGATCTGCGTAGGTCGAAAACGAACCGGTGTCCGGCGAAGCCACTGCCATTTCGGCCAACATGCGCATCACAAGAACCACCAGCGTACCGGCTGCCGCGTAGGCCAGCAGAACTGCTGGACCCGCTTCGGCAATGGCGTGACCAGAACCGACGAAGAGACCCGCACCGATCACACCTGCAATGGAGAGCATGGTGATGTGACGCGGTTTGAGCCCCTGATCGAGGTTTGAAGAATTTGGGGTACTGCTCATGTAAGCAACCTTTAAGAATTTTTATACGGATCAGAGCGGTTTGCGACCCTTCGTAAAAAGATCACAACAGCACTGTTATTTATTTTTTACGCAAGAATTACGCCAAGATATTTCAAAAGCGACGTCGTGCGCGGATATGCCCGCTGCAGAGGCGTTTGATAAGTGTCTGAGGTGAATAGCGTTTTGCCATTTCTGTAGGAAACGTTACCAACCGCAACAGGATAGAGACGTTTTGTCGCACCGAAAATACACACTTAGCGACATAAAGCACCAAATTGGCGCAAGCTTACCCTTTCCCGACACTCCATCTGGCCGAAACACCCTTCCCCACGGCGTTTAAAGCTGGCACCATCGCGCCCTTTTTGCGCAGGGCCAGCTCGTTTGCCGTGCGCCATCAGTACCGAACACACGAGGTTTCAACATGGCCCAGGCAACGCCCGCCCTGGAAATTCGCGATTTGCATAAACGCTACGATCAGCTTGAGGTGCTCAAGGGCATCTCGCTGACTGCACGGGACGGCGACGTGATTTCAATTCTGGGCTCGTCCGGTTCTGGCAAGTCGACGCTGCTGCGCTGCATCAACCTGCTCGAAAACCCGCACAAGGGTGAAATCCTCGTCGCGGGCGAAGCCCTCAAACTCAAAGCTTCGCGCAAGGGTGAACTGATCGCTGCCGACACTCGTCAGATCAATCGCCTGCGCAGCGAGATTGGCTTCGTATTTCAGAACTTCAATCTGTGGCCGCACATGACCGTACTCGATAACATCATCGAGGCGCCGCGCCGGGTTTTGGGGCAAACGAAGGCCGAGGCGATCGAAGTGGCAGAAGCGTTGCTCGCCAAAGTGGGCATCGCGGATAAACGTCATGTGTACCCGGCACAACTGTCGGGCGGCCAGCAGCAAAGAGCGGCCATCGCCCGTACGCTGGCCATGCAACCCAAGGTGATTCTGTTCGACGAGCCAACCTCTGCGCTGGACCCCGAGATGGTGCAGGAAGTGCTCAGTGTGATTCGTGGCCTGGCCGAAGAAGGCCGGACCATGTTGATGGTGACTCACGAAATGAATTTCGCCCGGCAGGTGTCCAGTGAAGTGGTCTTCCTGCACCAGGGGCGCGTGGAAGAACAAGGATCGCCGCAGCAGGTCTTCGATGACCCGCAGTCGGCTCGCTGCAAACAATTCATGTCCAGCAATCGCTAACGGAGCAACATCGATGCAGACCCTGAAAAACATTCTGGTGGCCGCTCTTCTGGTCGTCGCCTCCAGTGCCGTTGCTGCCGACACCCTGAAAATGGGCATCGAGGGCGCTTACCCCCCGTTCAATAACAAGGATGCCAGCGGCCAGGTCGTGGGCTTCGACGTCGAAATCGGCAACGCCCTGTGCGCCAAGATGAAAGTCACCTGCGAAGTCGTCACCTCGGATTGGGATGGCATCATCCCGGCGCTGAACGCTCAGAAATTCGATTTCATCATCTCGTCGATGTCGATCACGGAAGAGCGCAAGCAGGCCGTGGACTTCACGAACCCGTACTACTCGAACAAACTGCAATTCATCGCGCCAAAAGCCACCAACCTGACCGGCGACGCCGCTGCGATCAAGGAAGCCCTGAAAGGCAAGACCATCGGCGCCCAGCGCGCGACCCTGTCTGGCACCTGGCTGGAAGACAACTGGGGCGATGACGTGACCGTCAAGCTCTACGACTCGCAGGAAAACGCGTTTCTCGACCTCACTTCCGGTCGCGTCGATGCCCTGCTGGGCGACAAATACGCCAGCTATGAGTGGCTGAAGAGCGACGCAGGCAAGAACTTCGAATTCAAGGGCGAGCCGATGTTTGGCGAAGACAAGATCGGTATTGCCGTGCGCAAGGATGATCCGCTGCGCGACAAGCTGAACACCGCCCTGAAAGAAATCATCGAAGACGGCACCTACAAAAAGATCAACGACAAGTATTTCCCGTTCAGCATCCTCTGACCCGCCTGACCAGCATCGCCGCACTCACCCTGCGGCGGTGCCGATCCGTTAACCAAGCAAAGCCATGAACTTCGATCTCCAAGGATTCGGCCCGGCCCTGGCGGCTGGCATGCTGATGACGATTCAACTCGCGCTGTCCGCCCTGTGCCTGGGCCTCATCCTGGGACTGCTCGGCGCCCTCGCCAAAACCTCGCCCAACCGTATTCTGCAATGGATCGGCGGGACGTATTCGACGCTGGTGCGGGGCATTCCCGAGCTGCTATGGGTGCTGCTGATCTACTTCGGCACCGTGAGTTCGATGCGTGCCATCGGGCATGTGTTCGGCATCCCTAACTTGTCGCTCAGCGCCTTCGCGGCAGGCGTCATCGCTCTGGGCCTGTGCTTCGGCGCATACGCGACTGAGGTGTTTCGCGGCGCCATGCTGTCGATCCCGAAAGGGCATCGCGAGGCAGGGCTGGCGCTGGGCATGTCCCGGTCGCGCATCTTCATCAAACTGGTCATGCCGCAGATGTGGCGCATCGCATTGCCAGGCTTGGGCAACCTTTTCATGATCCTGATGAAGGATACGGCGCTGGTATCGGTGATCGGGCTTGAAGAAGTCATGCGACACGCGCAGATCGCCGTCACGACTACCAAACAGCCGTTCACCTTCTATATGGTCGCGGCGTTTATGTACCTGGGCATGACAGCAATGTCGATGATCGGTCTTGCGTGTCTGGAACGGCGTGCATCGGTGGGTTTTGTGAGGAGCGCGTCATGAGTTGGGAATTCGTCCTCAGGTGGCTGCCCAAATTGCTGCAGGGGGCAACGCTAACACTGGAGTTGGTGGCCATCGCCGTTGTGGCGGGACTGATCCTGGCGATCCCGATGGGCATCGCTCGCGCGTCCCGTAATGCCTACGTTCGCGCCCTGCCCTACGTCTACATCTTCTTCTTTCGCGGCACGCCGTTGCTCGTTCAACTGTTTCTCGTCTATTACGGCCTCGCCCAGTTCGAAGCCGTGACGCAAAGCGCGCTGTGGCCGTACCTGCGTGAACCGTTTTTCTGCGCCGCGCTGACCATGACGCTGCACACCACTGCATACATCGCCGAGATCCTGCGCGGCGCGATCCAGGCCGTGCCACCTGGCGAAATCGAGGCTGCCCGTGCACTGGGCATGTGCAAGGGCAAAGCGCTGGTTCACATCATCCTGCCTCGCACAGCCCGTATCGGCCTGCCCGCTTACAGCAACGAAGTCATTCTGATGCTCAAAGCCAGCGCTCTTGCCAGCACCGTGACACTGCTCGACATCACTGGGATGGCCCGCACGATCAATGCACGGACCTACATGCCAGAACAGACGTTCTTCATCGCGGGCGTGATCTATCTGGTGATGTCGTTTGTGCTGGTACAGGGCTTCAAACTGCTAGAGCGTTATCTGCGGGTGGATGCGAGCCAAAGACGCTGAGGTTTTCGGCTACTGGCGGTAGACCCGCTTTTGATTCTGCCCGGAGGGCGTAGGAGCAAGCTTGCTCGCGATCTGGCGCGCAGCGGCAGCAAAATCTACAACGTGGTGTACCTGAACAACGAGGTCGTCCGGTTTTGCTCTGGCAAGACTGCCACCCTCATCGCAAAGCCCGTAAGCTTGCCCTCACAGCCTAAATCACCGCCCAGCCCATGCCCGCGCATACCGCCGACCTCACATCCCGCTTCCTCGCGCTCGACGCCTTCCTGCTCGCGCATCAACACCTGTGGCGGCCGAAACCCTTCACCCATCGCCATTTGCCGTGGGAAGCCGAACACCCGGCGTTATCCACATGGCTGCGCCAGCGCTCGCTGGAAGAGGCCGAAGCGGCCCACAACCATCCAGAAACCCTCGACGCGCCAGAGCCCTTCGCGCAGCTCGCCAGAGAATCCAAAGCGCTTAGCGAAATCGACGCCCTGCCGACCCACGCTCTGAACGCCATCTCCTCACGCATGAGCGTCGACGTGCCCGGTCGCAAATGGCAACAGATCGAAGCCTTCGCCAGCAGTCTGAGCTTTCGGAAAGCGCCCACGCACTGGCTCGACTGGTGCTCCGGCAAAGGCCACCTTGGCAGACGACTCGCACACGATGGCCAGGCCCTGACCTGCCTCGAATACGATGCCACGCTGGTTGAAGCAGGTCGGCAACTCAGCCACAAGCTCGGCGTTCAGGCGGCGCATCTGCATCAAGACGTCATGGCCGAAACGGCGGCCCACCAACTCGCAGCCCACCACACCCCCGTCGCCCTCCATGCCTGCGGCGACCTCCACGTGCGCCTCATGCAACTCGCGAGCGAGGCAGACTGCCAACAGATAGCCATCGCCCCCTGCTGCTACAACCGCATCGCCAGTGACCACTACCAAGCCCTGTCAAACGAAGGTCAGGCATCAAACCTCAGCTTGTCACTCGACGACCTCGGCCTGCCCCTCAGCGAAACCGTCACCGCAGGCGCCCGCGTTCGTCGCCAGCGCGACATCTCCATGGCCCGCAGGCTGGCATTCGACCTGCTGCAACGCCAACTGCGCGGCATCGACAACTACCTGCCAACGCCCTCGCTCCCCAGCGCCTGGCTCGACAAGCCCTTCAACGACTACTGCCGCGACCTCGCCGCGCTCAAACAACTGCCCGAGCCCGGCAACCGAGACTGGTCCGCCCTTGAAGCAACCGGCTGGCAACGATTGGCCGAAGTCCGCAACCTCGAACTGGTCCGCAACCTCTTCCGCCGCCCCCTCGAACTCTGGCTCACCCTCGACCGCGCCCTTTACCTGCAACAACGCGGTTACGAAGTGCGGATCGGTACGTTTTGCCCATCACACATCACACCTCGAAACCTGCTCATCCTGGCCGAACGGAAATGACCCGCTGGCGGCACGATGCCCTGTGGATAACTCTGTTGACGAAAATCCCACGAACACACAGAAAACCTGATTCGCAAACGATTTGCACGACTGGTCATTTTTTGATCACGTGTTAAATTTTTGAAAAAACAGTAGCTTGCGAACGAATGAGAAGAGTTCCACAAAACGGCCATTCGCCACGAGCTCGATGGACCGCTTGTGAATAACGGTAATCGCGACAGGTCATAAGCCTCGTAAAAAAACTTGAATTAGGGCTTTACTCGCCCGATCAAATCCCTATAATCAGCGCCCACAACGCCGGTATAGCTCAGTTGGTAGAGCAACTGACTTGTAATCAGTAGGTCCCGGGTTCGACTCCTGGTGCCGGCACCATACAAAACAAAGGCTCGCAGAAATGCGGGCCTTTTGTTTTTCTGCCATACGTACAAATGCACGTACAATTCGGCGCTCTCCTTTCTCAGGCCCAAAATTTTATCCACAGCCATGACCACCGGTCGGCTGTCATCTGCATCCCTGACCGACGGCCTGTCTGGATTCAATTCCTTCTTCTATATAGGTAGCCCCGCCGATGATTTTTTCGGCGACGAACCGCCCCCGCGCGACGGCTCTATGAGGGGTATTTTTTGACACCCAGCGTCAAGGAAACGCCCGCTGGTCGGCACTCTGGAACTACTCATAGATCGAATGAATCTTTCAAAATGCCATCACTTCAGTTTAGGTTGTGACGGACGACATATGTAGGCGGCATATTTGGGGAGATTTCTCCTATTGTTTTGGAGCCATTTTGCCATGTATGATCCGCGAGCAACTGTCAGCTATGTCTTTGAAGCGGTTAAAAAATGACCTATCCAGAGACGCTGATTGAGATGTCGGCGATTTTCGCTGTCTCATAAATCGCCACCACCCTGGGGGTGGCAATCAGGCTGAAGGTCGATTGACCTTCGATCCGGGTGGATGCCTGAGTTGGAATATCGACTCATATTGGAGATGAAACCGTAATGGCTATTACTTCTGCACAAGTACAACAGCTGTATGTCGCTTACCTGGGTCGCGCCGCCGACAAAGCTGGTCTGGACTACTGGCTGAACGAACTGAACGGTTCGACTACCGCCCCAGCTACCCTGACTCTGGAAAATCTGCGCGCTAACTTCGTTAATGAGCAACCTGAGTACGCTGATGCATACGCTGGGCTGACTCGCAGCGAAACAGTTTCCAAGATCTACCTGCAGTTGTTCGGCCACTCGGCTGACGCAGCTGGCCTGGCTTACTGGACCACCGGCGGCGGCGCTTCCGTTAACACCGACCAGTTGCTGCAAGCTTTCGTTAATGGCGCTTCGGCTTCCGACGCTAAAGTCGTGGCTAACAAGGTTCTGGTTGCTGAGGTTTACACTTCGACTGCTGGCTCCAACTACGCTTCTGCTGATGCTAAGTCCATCATCACCGGCGTAACTGGTGATCCGGCTACCGTTACTACTGCTCTGGGTCATCTGGGCGACGGTACTCTGTCCGGCCTGGCGATCCCAGCTGGCGTGGCAATCGTCAAGGCAGATGTCGTAGCTGACGCTGCAGTCGTTTCGTATGAAGCCTCTAAAGTTGCTTCGCTGACCGCGCTGAATGACAAAGTCGTTGCGCTGAACGCTGACTACAACGCATCTCTGGACGACATCACCGATACTGACGGCGACGACGCAATCAGCTACGATGAAGCTTCTGTTGCGCTGACCAACGCCACTGCACTGCGCGCTGAAATCGGTGGTTCGACCGCTCAACTGCAGTTGGATGCATCGACCGCAGCTACTGCTCTGGCTACCGCTCGCGCTAACTTGGTTAGCACTCATCCAGACGCTGTTACCGAAATCAACGCTTACAACGACGCTGTCACCGCGAAGGCCGCAGTTACTGCGCCGACTACCGGTCAGATCGATACCGATACCGCTGCTCTGCAGGGCGTGATCACCACCAACCAAACCGCATTCACCGCTGCTAGCGACGCTTACGTTGCTGCTGGTGGTACTGCAATTACTAGCGCTGACGCACTGTTCACCGCAATCAGCACTGCGGACGCTGCCACCCTGGCCAAGATCGACGCTGCTTTCAACACTGGCGTGTTCGCAACTACGTACGCTGGCGTGAAAACTGACGGCGTTGCACAAGCTGCGTTCAACGCTGCTGATGCTAAGCTGACTGCCGCTGAAGGTGTTGTTGGTACTGCCTATGTCAACGCTGCCGAAGCCAGCGCTAGCGCTGCAAAAATCGTTGCTGACGCACAAGCTGCTGACGCGCTGGTTGCTGAAGCAAACGCTGAAATCACCGCGCACGATGCTGTTCAAGCAGTTGCTACCGATACCCAGACCGCTCTGAACGGTATCACCACCGGCGTGAACGCTTACGCTCACGACGAAGCTGCAGTTGCTAACAACGCGACTGTAAACGGCACCGCTAAAGCTGACCTGTTCTTCTTCGGTACTGCCACTGGTACTGCTACTGCCAACGACTTCACCATCACCGCTTTCAACAAGGGTGATGCGATCTATGTTGGTGAAGGCTACACCTTCAACTCCGCTGTGACTGTAGGTACCGATGGCTATGCTATCGGCACCAACACTGCAGCTAAAGAAGTGTATTTCACTCAAGCTACAAACGGTACCGTAAGCGTCAACATTGAGACCAACGCAGTTGGTCACACTGCTGGCACCGGCACTACCGACAACGTCGCTGTAATCACTCTGACAGGTATCACTTCCCTGTCGGACGTGAGCTTCGCGAACGGCGTTATCACCAGCAACCACGTAGCTGCTTAATTAGCTAGATGGTTGTATCAGCTACAGGCCTTTGGGCCTCTAGCTGAATAAAAACCCGCCCTAAAAAGGCGGGTTTTTTTATTAGCGAAATCCGATAAGTTGAACAGTTACGCCGGGATCAAGAAATTTCAGGCAAAAAAAACCCTGCACCTTCGTCAAGGTGCAGGGTTTTCCAGTATCGACTTCGACTATTGGAGACAGTCGAGAACACTCTACCTGCGCGCCCCCCAAATGGCAAGTAGACAGCATGGGGGCAGCTCATCTTTGTCCGTTTGCATTACATGCCTGAGCAATGGGTCTCAGTTTATGGATGAGGGCCACACGCGGGTTGGATCGCTTCATCAGAGCCCATTTTATCAGTTACTTTTTACTGTCCAGAGCTGATCCAGCTTTGTCGTAAAACTCTGACTCATAAGATCTCGCCGCATAGCCCATGCGGGGTCCGCCGGCACACTCGCCGCACGTAACGTCCCCCTTCCCCACCGTCCGTTGATCTCATCGAGGACGCTCATCACTTTTTCAGCTTCGGCCGGTTGCGACTGGGCAAATAGGTCATCGGTAAATTCGCCAGGCCGCCGCAGATCCATCAGCAACACCTCGGCCTTGCTGTATTTGAAGCCCGGTCGAAACAGTCGATTGACCGCCTCGGATGCGGCCTTGGTCATCAGCCGGATATCGTTGGTGGGATATGGCAGTTCAACCAGAGCGCCGTTCGCGTATTTGGCCTCTTCAGGGTTGAACATGCCCGTGCGAATGCTGACACGGATCTTTTTGCACATGGAGCCTTGGGCGCGCAGCTTCTCCGCCGCGCGCTGTGTGTACGTGGCTACCGCTTCTTTGATCGGATCAATCTCGGTCAGCCGGGTGCCGAACATTCGGCTGCAGCAGATCTCCTGTTTCGGCGGGTCGGCCTCGCCTAGCTCAAGGCAGGGCGTGCCGGCCAACTCGCGAGCGGTTTTCTCGATGACCACACTGAATTTCTTCCTCAGGGTCCATGCATCGGCGTTGGCCAGGTCCATCGCGGTCTTGATCCCCATGCTTTCAAGGTGCGCCTTCATCCGCTTGCCGACACCCCATACCTCTCCGACGTCAGTATTCCGCAAAGTCCAGTCGCGCTTGAACGGGTCGCAGATGTCGACCACGCCGCCCGTTTTCGACAGCAGCCGCTTCGCCGTGTGATTCGCCAGCTTTGCCAGAGTTTTTGTCCGCGCTATACCGACCCCCACAGGGATACCAGTCCTCTGATAGATGGTTTCGCGGATCTTGCGGCCGAAGGCGGTCAGGTCGCCGGGAATACCGGTCAGATCTGCAAATGCTTCATCGATGCTGTACACCTCCAGCGCAGGAACCATCGACTCGATGACTGTCATCACCCGCTCACTCATGTCGCCGTACAGCGCGTAATTGCTGCTGAACGCTACGACACCGTGTCGGCGCAGGTGATCTTTGATCTGAAAATATGGTTGACCCATTTTCACAAAAGGCTTGGCGTCGTAACTGCGCGCAATGACACAGCCATCGTTGTTCGACAACACCACAATCGGGGTCTTGGCGAGGTCGGGCCGAAAGACCCTTTCACAGCTGGCATAGAAACTGTTGCAGTCGATCAGGGCGAAGACCGGCTCAGGCGTGGTCATGATCGCGAACGCTGTATTTCACAACGCCCCACATCATCAGTTCATCGCCTTCCATGATGTACCGCGAAGGAAACTTGCTGTTCTCCGACATCAGGATAATTGTGTTGCCGAGCTTGTGCAGACGCTTACACACAGGCTCCCCATTCACCGAGGCGATCACGATATCCCCGTGCACCGCATTCAGGCTGCGATCGACGATAACCAGATCGCCGCAAAAGATCCCGGCCCCTTGCATACTGTCGCCTTCTATTTTCACCAGGTACACATGAGGCGCGCGTATATCGAATAGCTCATCGAGGGAGATGTGCTTTTCGATGTGGTCGGCGGCCGGGGACGGGAAGCCCGCCGGAACCTTGAAGCCGTAAAGGGGAATTTTCTGGCCGGAGCCGGCCAAAGGGCCAAGGATCGTGACGCTCATGATGCGAACCTGTGAGTGGATGACTGTATGCATATACAGTTAACGTTCTGGTTCTTCTGCGGTCAATCTGATATTGGGAAAATTTCGACGGGTGACATCATGTGCGGACGCTACTCGATCTACGAGTCGATGGATCACTACCTGAAAGAGCTCGCGCCAGAGCAGTTGGTCATCAACGGCTATGACCTTTGGCCGATCGAGCGCTACAACGTCGCGCCGTCGACCCGAGTTGAAATCATCCGTCCGACAGAAGGCGGGTTGAGCGTGGATAAGGTGAAGTGGGGATGGTCGCCGTTCTGGGCGAAGAAGGACGCGAAACGCCCCGCACCCATAAACGCCAGGGTCGAGACGGTGATGACTGGGAAGTACTTCAAGCAGCTGTGGCCAAATGGGCGCGCGCTAGCCCCGGCAAACGGCTGGTTTGAGTGGGTCAAAGACCCGGAGGACCCGAAGAAGAAACAGCCCTATTTCATCAGGCTGAAGGTCGAAGGCCCAATGTTCTTCGCCGCGCTGGCGGAGGTGCATCAGGGTTTGGAGCCGGATCCACAGGACGGCTTTGTTATCATCACTGCGGATTCTGATCAGGGGATGGTGGACATTCACGACCGGCGCCCAGTGGTGCTGAGCCCGGAGCATGCGCGGGAATGGGTCGATCCCGAAACCACACCGGAGCGCGCCGCCGAGATCGCCAAGGAATGCTGCCGCCCGACCGAAGAATTCACGTGGTTCGAGGTCAGCAAGGATGTGGGGAATGTGCGTAATCAGGGTGAGCGCTTGATCGAACCGCTCAAGGAGGAGTAAGACCGCTCGTAGGCAAATCTGGCCTGACGACTTGCTATAAACGCTGACGCCACTCCTCCCGCGTATCCATCAGCCTTTCCAGATTTCCGTTGCAGCCCCAGTTCGAATCGAGCGTGTTGCGCGAGCTGGCGGTGATGCTGTGCGCCTCGTTGCAGCCCGGGCAGAAAACCAGAGCGCCCCGTCGGCGCTCCGGCGCAGGCAGCGGCCTCTGGTTTTGATTTCGCTCATGCCAGCGCTCTCTGCACCCCTTCAGCGATCACCTGCGGCGCGTAAGGTACGCTGCCGTTTTCGTGCTGGATGATCCCGGTGGTCAGCGCGATGAGCGTACGGAAATTTCGAATGTCGATCGGCTGATTGGGCTGCGCGCCCACGCTGGCGGCGACGGCCTTGATGTACGATTCGGTGTCGTTCTCACCGCTCGGTGCCCAGCGATTGATCACCTCGCGCACCGTATCGATACCCGCACCGCCCACTCCAGGCATCCCGTCTTTTCCCCGATAGGCCAGGATCAACTTGGCCAGCGCCCGAATACCGTTTTCCACGCTGTCGAACCGGGCAAACCGCTTCTCGATAGCCGGATCTGGACCGAGCTGGCCCTGCCATTGGTTGCGTGGGTTGTAATCAATGTTGCCGGGGTTGTTGTTGCGTACCCCTCGGGTAACTTGTGGCATCACTTTTCTCCAGGCGTAAAAAACCCGGCCTTGGCCGGGGTCTTGGTGTACGAAGTTGATCCGCCGAGCCTGACGCCCAGCCAGAAGATTGAGGCCCGCCATCGAGCCGTGCCGTCCCCGGTTGTCAGCGCGCGGTAGAACACCGCGTCGCAGTCGGCACGGGGCAGCACGCCCGTGGTGTAAAGCCAGTCGTGCAGGATCGCGGCGCGCATTCCGTAGCCAGCGAGCAGCCCGTAGAGCGCTAGGGTGACGATGGCCACAACCAGGAGCGCCGCGGCCAGCCAGCCCCAAGCGAAGACCCACCCAATCAGCGCGCCGATAGCAGCCCACCGGCAAACCTCTCGCAGGATGCGGATAGAGGCCAGGTCGCTGTCGAAGTCGGTGGGCACAGTCAGCACCCCGCGCACCAGATCGCTGTAGCTCATCTGTTCCTGGGTGGCCACATTCCATCGGCTTGTGAAGCGAACAGCCGGATGAGTATCAAACTTACCTGGCGGTGGCAGCATGCGTATCTCCACGCAGAAAACCCGCCGAAGCGGGTTATGGATTTGAGGGTAGATTTAGCTCAGCAGTACACGGAACCGCTCAATCGCTGCACCGTTATAAAGGAAGGTCTCAACCTGCTTGCTGCTGTGCCGGGATTTGTCCAGGCGGAATTCCCCATAGGCAGCAATCTTCATATCGTTCGCGTTCGCCAGACGGCCGATCTTATTTCCAGAAACGCCTAACAGCTCACCCACCTTCCCCGCTGACAGTAGAGCTTCCTCGACCTTCGGCAATGGAAGGAGGCGCTGCCCATATGCGAGCTCCGATACATGACTCAGTAATGCCTGCTTACTGGTATCACCCAGGTTTGGTAGGTGCTCAAGCGCTAGCTTTGCGAACGCAACGGCAGATTCGTCGTGAGTCAGCTGTTTCGAAGTCATGCCGTCATTAGCAGCGATAGAGTCGAATGAGCGAATCACATGGAGGCTGAACGCAGGGCTTATCCACATCGCGTATGCATATACCAGTTCTTTGCAGGCATAAGTGCCGGGAGCGCGACCGCCGCGAGCAGTCCTCAAACCGGGAATTCCCGTTTTGCCAATTTCTTCTGCCAGTTCCTTAGCCTGCCCAATCCTCATCCATTCATTTGGCGCATGACGTTTTTCCCCACCAGCTGCGCGATGGAAGTCATTCAGGCTGAAACGACTATCCTGATCTTGATGAATCTCGATACCCGCAATGACCAGAGCGCTCATGCTGCGACCCTCCGCATCTCGGCGGTACTTCGTCCGCGCAGCCGATCCGTGATAGCCAGAACAGCTGAGAACAAATCGTCGGTGCTGACCATTAGCCCACCAGATTCACCGAGCAAGGCCATGAACTTGGGAATCGTCATGATGCACGCATCAAAAGGCACAGATGTGATCTGCCTTTCTCCGTTTGCCCCGGCACTCACCAAGTAGCGTTCCGTGTGGCTGAGCTTTTCAGGAATGTTGATAGACTGGTGAGGCAGGTACTCTCCCTCGAGCGCATAGCTGCCGATGAAGTTGCAGGCCTGGTCGAACTGGCTCGCGGGAATCATCTCCGTACGTGGGACGTTGAACCGAGTATGGAGCCGGTTATGCATCACCAGTTGGAACCCTTGGCGCAGGTCAGGCGCAACCGCCTTGGCTTTATCGCGGATCAAGCCCTTGATGACGTTCAGTTCGCTCATACTGATGAGCTCATTTAAGAGCGTTGCCATCTTGCCATGGTCTTCGTACCGACCGTGTTTGCGGATGGCGGGCAGCACCTCGGCAGTCACCCATTTCTTGAAGCGTTTGGCTTCAACTTTGCGGCTAGTGAGAATCAGCGAGTAAAGACCTGATTCATTTACGACGCTCATATTTTGCCTGCCGCCAGGGGTGTTCATACTGTGAATACCCTTTTCATCATCGTCCAGGCGGCTCAAGGCGCGAGCGGTGTTGACGATCGCAAGTGCATCACAGACGTCAGTTGCTACAAACCAGGGCGAGCCGTCGATTAGCAAAGTGCGAACCTGCTGCTGGTCGAACCTGAACAGGATGAAAGCCGTTACATCTGTGATATTCTCGACCATGACGATTTCTTCCTCGAAGTTGATCTCGTTTCCTGAAGCCCTGGCGTCTCGTACACGCCGGGGCTTCTTCGTTTCATGCCAAAGGGCGTTCATTTAGCCCATCTCTCTGCATTGCCTCTCTGAGAGCTTTCGCCGCAAGCCAATTTTGGCTGCGCTCGTCCTCTTTCGCTTTCTTTTCCAGCCATGCCTTAACCTCTGGTTCAATCCGCAAAATCACCTGCGCCATATCTCGCACCTTCATAACGCCCTCCTAAGCACCGTGCTTTATGTCAATTTAAGCACCGTGCTTTATTGCAGTCAATAGCACGGTGCTTCATCATTCAAAGATGAGCAGAATAGATCCCCAAGTGAATTTAAGAATCCCGAAGCCTCTCAAGGAGGAACTCGAGGCTTTGGCTAAGCAAAACCGCCGGTCGCTCACCGCAGAAATTGTCGATAGGCTTGAAAAAAGCGTTGGCGATGTTGACGAAATGGGGGTCAGTGATCGGGAACGACTCGACCCTAATCATGCGTTTTACGTTCCTTACACCAGTGATCAGGTGACCACGAAGATCCATAGGGAACGTTTGCTCATCGGCCTCGACGCCCCCCTGAGCGCACAGGAAGAAAAAATCATGTCGGCGATGATCAAGGCGCTTCGCTACATTGGTAAATATGAAGAAGAAGGAGAGGAAGTAGTACCGCGGGGAAGCAAGGGGCCCAAACCGCGCAAACGCTACCCTAAAGAGTAGCGTCAGCAAAGCGTTGGTACCTTGTGACCGCGTTCATGGCAATACAACGCCAGCAAATGACGGACGCGAACCATCACACAAGAGTCGGCGTGCTGAAGGGTTTAAGTCAGGTCCAGTCCGCTCTCTGATATACCTCAGCAGCAAGAAAGATGCGCTCAGGAATGGGCGGCACAGCCCGTTGGATTCCAGTTTTCGCGTATCCGTTCGCTTCCATCACCGCGCACACCAGCGTGCCGATCGACCTCTTCAACGTGAGACGCTTTTTGTTGGGCTCAGTGTTCAAGATCGCTTCACCGCAAACCTTGACGATCCCCGCGATTGCCGGAAGCTCGAGTGCGTCAGTCACCACTCTCATGTTCGTGAACGCCTCCTCTGAGTTCACGAACTCGATGAAATTGAATGAATGCGCACGCAGTTCGTTGTATTGGGCCGGGTGGGTTTTGGCGAATGTCTCTATGTCGGCAGAGCGAAAAGCTGGCATGCATGGCACCTATCTGGATAGAGCCATCAGGATATTGTCGGCATGGACCTTTTACAAATGCACTCTCACGATCCCATTACGGCCAAGCCTAAACAGGCAACTCCAGCGCTGGCATTCCTACGAGGAAGGTGTCAAGGTCGGGCTGGGGCTTCTCGCCCGCCAGCACTGCGTTCAGCTCAGTATGCGCGTAATCCCACACCAGCGAGCGCCAGCGGCGGAAGGCCTGGCCGTCTGCCTGGAAGCGCGGAACGGCAGGCTCCTCAGCGTAAGAGATGGCTGTGAACAGGCTGTCATAGCCGCGCCCCTTCGCTGCCGAATCGAGCTGATTCTGAACCGCCTCCTCGTATCGGGAAATCACAGCCTCGACGAGCTCCTGCACCGGATCTGGATCAGGCGCCTTTGCCAGCTTCTCCCAGCCCTGCCCGGCCCAGCGCGCCACCTGTGTTCCGGTGAGCTTTGGCGGTTTGGTCGGCGTGCTGCGCTGGGGGAGCGCGCCGTCCTCGTCTACTTCCTGTTGGCCGATGAAAAATCCAGCGGCGTCCCATTGATAAAGGATCATGCGAGCTCCTTAGCTTTGATGTAAGCCGCAGTTCCAGACGTAGCGTTTATGAGAGGCAACGCAAATTGAGTAGATGTGTCGTACGGAAATTGCGGAGTAGCTATTACCAATTTGCCGTTTGAATTCTGACTATTGCCGACTAGAACGCCGTTCCCAGCGTCTACTATCTGAAAGCCTCCGCTGCCCTGACCGTTTACCAAAACGCTATCGTTTACGTTTTGCCAAACGCCGTTCCCTATATAAACCTGTAACTTTTGAATAGCGTCAACCGTGCTTCTTCGTACAAAAATAAATCCATAAGCAATAAACACCCACCAAAACGGCCCCGTGCTATATCCCGCGACAGGAAATACGGAGAATGACATGGCATCGTCCAAACTTCGGTAAACGCCATTTGAAGTCGCGCCAGTGGTGAGGACCCACGTACCGTTTTTATCAGTGCTAATGGAAATCGCCTGGCCGCTGATGGTTGGCCCAGCTACCCATGTGGCACCATAATTTGTGCTCTTGCGAAGGTTTGGCCCTTGGGCAAGCATTACACCTTTGCCGTTAGACTCAATGGCTATGGTCGCGCCCCCGTGCCCGAAATCTATAGCTCCGAAGCTTGCTCCGTTATTAGTGCTTCTTATTCCTTGGCCTGATCCTCCATTGGACCCTACAACCCATGTGTTAGCCCCGCAATATTTAACTCTGTTCCATGTGTAACCTGAAGGTGCTGCCGTTACAGTTACTGGCTGCCAAGTTTGGCCGTCGTCTGTGCTTCTGAGAAGTTGTGTCCCCGTACCGGCGATAATCCACGTACCCTGCCCATCGGTGTCCATCGAAGAGTTGATATTGCTGTTTGGCAACGCAACCGTAGCCCAGCTTACCCCGCGATTTGTGGATCTGCGCAAAGATGCAGTGCCGTTGAATGTCGCAAGGACCGTACCCGCTTGGCTCGCGCCAAAAGAGTTGTTGCCGATCCCTGATGGACCGCCTGAATCAACTTCAGGCCAGCTCAGCCCTACGCCACCCCCGATCAACCCAACCTTCGCGAACAGCTCGCTATAAGCAGACTGCAACCGGATTCCACCATCCGCCGGTAGGTATAGCGCGCCGGGGTTCCTTGCAGAGATCAGCACGTCACCGATCTGCTGGCCGGGGAATGCCCACTGCGGTGTCTTGCCGGTGCCGAGCATCAGCGCTTGGCCTGGCACGGCGCTGGTCTTGTCGATCAGGCCATCACCCCATGACACGTTCCCCGCGCTGTTGATCTGCAAAACCGTGAACGGCACGCGCCCACCGGGCAGGCCCGCAGCAGCGCCAGCTGCCTGAGCGGCGGACTGTGCTGCCGTGGCCGCCTGCTGGGCGAGCGTCACCTGATTCTTCGCAAGATCGACTTGAGCTTTGCCATTGCTGGTCGCATCGAGTGCAGATTGGGCTGCCGCTTTTTTGGAAGAGTCAGCGGCGCCTGCTGAGTCCGCCGCGCTCCCTGCGCTGGTAGCCGCCGACTGCCGGTACCCATCGACAGCAGATACCTGCTGACCGATCCACGTCAGCGCATAGTTGATCTCAGGGATGAATTTCTGCTGAGCAATTACGGTGTCGCCAGCCTTGGCGTTGTAGGTGTCTTCATCGTCAGTAAGCAGCGGAGGATCGGGGAACAACGTGAGCTGCGGTGGTTGTGGGGCGGCCATTAATTCAGGCTCCTGACAGAAAGGTTCTGGGTTCCCATACCGTAGGTAGGGAGTCCAACACTGAGGTCTTCGTACGTACCGGCGATGATTGTGTAATCCAGCTCGGACGAGCCGACGTAGAGCGCGGCGGTATCGCTCAGCTCATCAAGTGTTTGCAGCGCGCTGGAGACTTCATCGCCGATCATGACGATCTGGTAGTTCACCAACCTTCGCTTCCCGTGCTTGGTCATGGTGATGCTGCCGTCGAATTCCTCCTTGACGGTGGTGTAGTTCTTGCGCCCGAGCGTCGTGTCATACACCGCCGTCCCGATGACTACTGACCAGCCGAGAATGAGCATCCCGATTTGGGCGGTACGACCCGGCGCACTAACGATCAACCGCACGTCCGCATTACCTGCAGGTGGCAGATCGAGAACCGCCAAGTTGTCTCGCCGGGCAAACTTTCCAAAGAAGAACTGGTACCAGCCCACCCCCTTCTTTTTCGTCATGGCAAAAGTCTTGTCGTAGATCGGAGCGGGGCTCCCTGGGACCGTCACCACCACCCGGACGCTGGACGCGACGACGCCGACCAGACCCAGTGAGTTCACGCGCTTGCCGGGTCTGATAGTGAGATCGATACTTTCGGGATTTGAGGTGAATGTTCCAATAGCCCAGGTGTTGCCGATCTGCTTGTTAAACATTCGGTACTTGTTGACCCATCCCACTACAAACCATGCCGCCGGACTGACCGTGTCGGTCACAGGGTTGCGATTCGTGTGCGCTGCTACCGATTCGTAATTGATCCGGTCGATCGTTACCCTGTCGCCGACTTTGTAGGCGGTGTCCTTGTTCCACGCCCCGTAATCCATATCTGGCAGCGAACTCTGCACCAAGCGGGCTGGAGTTATTTCCAAACCTGGCACAACAATCATTTGGCTCATGCAACCACCTTGGTCTGAACAGTCCCCACAACTTGAGTGCCGACCTCTGCGAGCTGGCCGGTGTTGTCGCTGGTTTTACGCGCATGATCGGCCAGGACGGAAAGACCGTTGCGGATCTCGTCCCGGATCGCTCTCAGCTCGGCGACGGTTGTTCCATCCGAGGAGCCACTTCGCTGAGCGCTTGATGACGCCACCGCCCCAATCGTCGGGACAGATAGAACTGGACCGCCCGAGGCGAACGCAGGGATTTGCCCTGCGTTCATCTGGTCGAGCAGCCCGGTACCGAACATCCGTGTGGCCGCGGCTGTCATCACGTACTCGCCGTTCGATAGGCGAGCCACGATGCTGTCGCTTGTGCCGGTGCCAGGCCCGGTGATCAATCCGCCTGTGGCATGGCCTGGAAGACTGCCGTTGGCAGCGGCCGCGTTCTTGATGGCTTCGGCCAACTGCGCCACGGTCAATGCGCCGGACGACACCTGGTCAGCCCAATACTTCGCGCCTGCCGCATCTGCGGAGTGCCCGAGGACGGAGGTGTAAGCGTTTTTGATGGCGTCTTCTGCGGCGGCGTTCTTGATCGCACCGGGCAACTGGTCCAGTCCAAGCGCGCCCGACGCAACCTGCCCCTGCCAGTACGCCTTCCCGTCCTTGTCGGCGTTCCGGCCAAGCACGTCCTGATAAACCGAATCGATCAGAACGCCGTTGTTCGCCGCGGTGCCCTTGCCGCTCAAACCTGCAATTGCAGCGACAACCGCCGCATTCATGGCTTTGACGGCATCGGTCACGGTCAGTACCGAGTTGTCGACGCCGTTCAAGGCATCGAGCTGGGCTTGAGCGAACGCCAACTGGTCGTCCAGTGCTTTGAGCTGGTCCTGAAGTGTCTTGACCGTCTGCTCAGCGCTGGTCAGCTGCTTGCCATTCAACCTGTTCAGCTCTGCGACCACGTTCGCGGTGCGGCCCTGATCACGGTTGAAGTCCTCCAGGCTGGAATACAGATCAGTGTTGTTGTTGCTGACCGTGTCCAGCGCATCCGTCAGGCCGTCGAAACCAGCCAACGACTTCCCGGCTTGCGCCTGGATGAGCGCACTTTGAAGAGTGGCTTGAGCCTGGGCGCGCAGCATCCTGACGGCGCTATCCGAGTCACCGCGCAACGCCTTGAGCGCATTGCTGAAACTCGTGCTGATCGCAGTCAGGTCGCTTACATTGGCGTTGGCCGTGGCTAGCATGTCGTTGACCGATGTTTTCTGCGCATTGATTGCCCTCTGCAGCCCACTGAATGCGGCAGAAGCATTTCCGATCAGTTGCTGGGCGGCATCTGCGGCCGCCTGCTTCGCGGCGTCCGATTGCTGCTTGAGGATTTGGTAGGCCGTAGCAGCATCGCCGGACAGAGCCGTGAGCTGGATGAACAGCTGACGGCCCGCGTCGGTGGTGCTGTCGATGCCCTCCACCATCGCTCGGAACCCTTCCTTGCTATCAGGAAGCGTCACGTTCAGGTCAGAAAACTCCTTCCGGATACCCGCAAGGGTGTTCACCGCCCGTTCTTCATCCGTGAAAAACGCGTTGTAGTAAGTCTGGGTCGCGGTATTGAAAGCCTCCATGCCGCCGGCAAGCGCCACATACTGCTCAGCCAATTTGCCGCCCCAGATCGAGACGGGCAGCGCGTTGACGTTCAGCAGTTTGAAGGTGTCGTTGATGCTGTAGAGGTTGTTGACGAAGTCGGTGAGCTGATTGACGTTGTAGCCGTCGAGGTTGAGTTTCATCGACTTCGAGATCGCGCCGACCGCCTCGTTACCCAGCACTTCAAACCAATCTGAAATCAGCTGCGTGACTTGCTCCGAAGTCAGATCCTGTGTGCTGATCTGCTGGGCCGCGATGTTCAGGCCATCGAGCGCGCCATCCTTGACGTCCACGTGCAACTTGTCGAAGAGCCCGAAAACCGTATCCAACCGGCCGTCGAATGCATCCTGTAGCTGGCCTTGCAGCTGATCGTCGAGTGCCGTCAGCTGTGTCCGCTTTTTGTTACTGCCGAACAAGCCGCCTTTCTTTTTCTGGTACTTGAACGCGTACGCATCGAGGTCGCCATCTTTGACGCCGAGCTGAATGCCTGAGTTCTTGGTCACCCAGTCGCCCGCGAACAGTTTCGAACCACCGATGGAGCCCAACAGCCCCCCAATGACCGCACCAGCGGCTGTGCCGATCGGGCCGAAATACGAGCCTATGGCAGCGCCGCCTTTCGCCCCCAAGTAACCACCCGCAGCGCCAGCGGCGGCTCCCTTCGCGCCCGAGTTCTGATAACCCATGAACGCGCCACCGATAGCGCTCGCCCATGGCGCATAGGTACCAATGGCCTGGCCCGCGCCCGCAAAGGCGCCATTGCCCGCCTGATAACTGATCGGCGCGTAAGTCAGCGCGCTGCTGCCGTTGCTGATAGTCCCGAACAGTTGCCCAGCAGCCTGGTCCCAACCGGCGAGCACGCCGGAGGAATAACTGCCGAGACCGCTCCATGCGCCAGCAAGCCCGCCACTCTGGTAGCCGGTGTACAGCGCTTTGCCCCAGCCGGTTGCGGCGCTATACAGCGATGAAGCCCCGTTCAGCAGAGAGCCGACACCCGTACCGCCTCCGCCCCCGCCAGCAGACGCTGCTTGTGCGGCGAGGCCTCCGACGCCAAGCGACGCACCGATCTGCACGATGATGGGACGAGTGATCGCCATGTGCAGCACTTCGGCCAAGAACTGGTTAAAGCTGTCCTTGAACGAGCTGAAGAAGTTTCCGGACTTACCGAGAATCGACTTCCACATATCGGCGAACGCGCTGTCTACACGATCAACTGCCCCCTCTGTGAACTTCCCCCATGCTGAGGAAGCGTTCTTGTTTTCCTCATATTCGAGCCCCAGCCGCTGCAGGGCGGCCCGGTAGTCGTCGGCACGCTCCGGATACAGCTTCATCGCCGCGTTGAGCGCGTTCTGATCGTTGGTGTAATCGCGCAGCAGCTTACTTTCCGGATACAGGCGATCGAGGATGCTGCCAGCGTCACCGGCCTGTTTGAGGGTTTTGACTGCGTCCTGCTGCGCCTTCGTCGCGGCGAGCAACTGCTCATATTCCTTGCTGCCAGCCTCGATGTTTTTGTTCGCGAGCGTCGCCTGCATCGCTTTCTGGACGTTATATGCCTGCAATGCGTCGGCACCTTGAAGGGTCGCCTTCGCCTGGGCAATCAGGTCTGCCGTCTCCTTCCCGAGGTCGTAGGCCTGTTTGCTGACCGCCAAACGATCTTCGGCGTCAGCCTGCGCTCGAAGCGCCTTTTCAACCTCGGCGCGGGCCGCGGCGCCAGTCTTGAGCACCGCCTCCTCAACTTTTTGCTGAAGAGTGAGCTCGCGGCTTTTGTCGGTACCAGCGAGGTACGCATCCGCAAGGCCTCGTGCGGATGTAATAGCGATTTGGGCGTTGGCCTCCAAATCCGTCAGGGCTTTCTGCTGCCCTTCCGAGAGGCTGATTGCCTTCTGCGCCGCGCTGTTCGCATCGGACTTGGCTTTCGCTGCGGCTTGGTCCGCCGCTTTCTGTTTGTCGATGGCGGCCGCAGTCGTCAGAAGGGCCTGCCCCTCCTTGCTCGTCGCCGCGATGTTGTTGTCGGTCAGAACGCGGTTGGCAGCGTCGACAGCGGTTTTGTCCTGTAGGGTGTTGAGCTGCTTCTCCAACGACTTTTGCAGCGTGTTGACTGCAAGCGTCTGGTCCGCTGTGAGGCCGGTATTGACCTGTGTGACCTGTGAGCCCTTGTCCAGCTCTGTGCGATACAGGGCAGCGCGATCGGCAAGAAGATGCGTTCGTTGCTCCGCGGTCGAAAGCGCCCCGGCTGCATCTTGCAGGCTGCGCATGCCCTCTTCAGGAATGTGAAACCGCTTTTGCCAGTCGTCGATCGTATCTGAGAGGCCTTTCCCTGCCTTCCGCGCTTGCTCGGCATCGCCAGCGATCCGGGTGGCGACCGTGCTCCCGAGTACCTGTTTGGAGGTCTTCAAGAAGGCAGCGAAAGCCTCGTCAGCAGTCGATGCTGCTGACTCCTGCTCGCGTATGACACCTACCAGCGCACTGCGTTGCTGGTCCTTTGCCAGGTCCTGAAACGATTTGCGGACGTCATCGGTCGAGCGTTTCAGCTCGTCCATACCGGTGACGGCCGTTTTAGCGTTGCCGCCCATAGTGAGGAAGGCGACACCGGCGCCGATAGCCAAGGCCGCAATGCCTGCAGGACCGCCGAGTAACCCGAGCAGGCCCGCTCCCGCGCGCGCCAGAACCCCTTTGGCTGCAGCCGCCTCAGCTTGTGCAGCAGCGTTGGCTTGGGTCGCCGCCGTGTCCCGCGCCATTGCGCCAGCAGCCGCAGCAGACGCCACGCCTTGCGCTTGGGTTGCTTTGGCCTCGGCCGTGCGTGCGGCGGTCAACTCCAACTCCACGGCCGCCAATGAGTTCTTGAGCTGTGTTTCCTCCGCCGACCCGGCAGCCAACGCCGCTTGATAGCCCAGGGACTGCCGGACTGCCTCGAGGTTCGCTACACGAGCTACAGCCTCTGCTTGCAACGCGGTGGTTGCACTGGCAGCCGCTACTGCCTCACGTAGCTTCGCAGCAGCTCCCTCAGCGGCTACAGCTGCCTCTTCAGCTTTAGCGATTGTGGAAGCTTTCGTCGCTGAAACGTTTTGGAGAAATGCTGCCGTGGCCAATCCGGCGGACGTCACCGCATCAATCGCATACTTAGCAAATGCGGCAGCCAGCTTCCCGCCCAGCGCTGCTGCCAGCACGTCAATATTCTCAGCGAGGAACGCGATCGTCTCCCCTACCTTCTGTGCACCGCCATCGTCCCGCAGGTGCGCCAGCCCCTTGGTTACGCTTTCGATACCAGGGAGAAGCCCGACCACCAATTGCTGGCTCGCACCTGAGAAAGTGCCTTGCAGGTCCTTCACCGCCTGACCAGCATCCACCAACCGTTCAATACTCAGCTTGGAGATGACCAGACCGAACTTTTCTGCGCGGTCACCCAAGTCTTTGAAGCCTTTTCCGTTGCTCTGCAGCAAAGGAATCAGCGCGGTGGACTCGTCGCCCATGGCCTCCATATAGGTGGTCAGTTGCTGCTGGTTCAGACCCGCTTTTTCCAGCGATGTGTAGTAAAGCTGGAGGGCTTGAGGCCCGGAAAGATTCTTGAATTGCTCGGCGGTAACACCAACCTTCGGCGCGATTTCGTTGAAGAAATCCGCCATCTCACCGCCGCCACGCTGGATGAATTCACCCACGCGATCGTTCACATCTTTGAGAATGTCGCCCAGCTTGTCCTGTTCGATTCCGACAGTTTTAGCGCCGTACGCCATCCGCTGGAATTCTTCGACAGAAGCGTTCGAGACGGACGCAAGATTCTTCACCTCGCGAGCATGGTCGATGGTGCTGCTGGTGAGCGCGACGAGGCCCGCGATCGATCCGACCGCAGCGATATTGAAGCCGCCAAAAGACGATGCAGCTGAGGTGATCGCCTCATACAGTGTCTTCGCGCTGTCGCCCGCACGATCAAACGCTTTGTCGACCTTGCCCAGGCTCGAGTCGATTTTTCCGGCGTTCTGCGCAACGGCCGCTTCGCCGCGCGCCATTTCCTGACGGAGTTGGGCCGTGGTGGCTTCAATTCGGACCAGCAGGCCTTGAACATCTCCGTCAGCCATTCACTTTTCTCCAGGCATAAAAAAACCGGCACATGGCCGGATGAGTTGAGGTAATGCTCAGTTGCGACAGGATTGGTATTCAACCCTGCTTGCGGGTCCTTGCTGCGACACGGAAGCCCATCCGCACGTCACGGGCGACGGCCTGTGCGTCGGGCGCTTGCTGTTCGGCCTGCCCCCAGGGATTCGTTTTCTTGAGGAAGTCCACCTTCGCCTCCCACGCCATCAGTATTTCAATGATCGGCGTGTCCCAAGCATCACGCGGTGGCCACCCCAAGTAGCCGGTGGCTATTCCGAAGAGTTCGTCGACATATCCATTGGGTTTTCGTTTCCCTCGTCGTTTTCGTCTGCGAGTTCTGCATCCGTTTTGCCGCCGGGGTTCAGCAGTGCTTTCACGAACGAGAGAACCTGGCCGCCGACGGCATTGGCACCACCAGCAAAGACAGCTTCTTCGACCGCTTCCAGTTCCTTGCGCTTGTTGGTGTCGATACCCGCACCAGCAGCAATAATCACGGCAATCGCTGCAACGCTGACTTGGCCGATAGCGCTCATAGCAGGCAGCAAGCCGCCGAATTTCGACTCAATTGTGCGCGCGGCGCGCAATGTTGGTTTCAGGGTGTAAGTGGTGCCGCCGGCTTCAACAACAACGGTCCCGTGATTCAGTTTGCTCATGGTGTTCTCTCACAGATATGAAGGAGCCGCCCAAAGGCGGCGGTGAACGCAGGCGGAGCTGTTACTCGACGTCGTCGTCGATGATGTCCGAGTTGATGCCCAGCGTGACGGCGCGCTTGATGACGTCGCCGGTCGTGATACCGGTCTTCTTGTTGCCCATGACTTTCGCTGCGAAATAGTCGACCTGACCGTCGACGTACTCGACCTTGAATGGATAATCGAACCGCGAGCGATCATAGAACGCGTCAACCAGCGCCAACTGGCCAGTGTCGGCTTTGTCAAAGCCGATAGTTAGGTCAGTAGTGCCGGCGTCGGCCAGGCCTTTCAAATGCTCAGAACGCCCGGAGTCGAGACTGGCGAATGTCACATCGTTGATGGTGTCGCCGTAGTCGCCAATGCTTTCCACCTCGCCGACCTTCACATAAGTGATGGCTTTGAGCAGGGTCAGGGCTGCGGCTTTGTCAGTTGGAAGTTTTGCCGAAAGACGCGGGCCAATAGAAATCCGCGTCTTGGCGCCAGTATTTACAGGCATGGGTAGTCCTCCTGAGGACAGGTGAAAGCCGCAACGCGGCGTTGGGGTCAGTTGAAAATCAGTGTTCGGTGATAACGCGAAGGGTCACGCTGCCCTGATAGGTGATGCCGTCGGCATCCCGGTCGCTTTGCTTGCGCTCGACGCGGACCAAAACGACCCGTCCGGTTTGAATGTCCATCGGTCGGAGGTGAAGCGCGGCATCAATCTCGCCCATCAGCCGCTTAACCTCTTCCTGGCCGCGAAACTCGCTCCAGACCGACAGGTAGAACAGGCGTACATCGCGCCGGCTGTCTAACGGGTCATCGTTGGAAGAAATCTCCGAGTCGAGCGAGACGTACGGCATCGGCGCATCCATCGGCACACTGTCGTAAATCGGGCACGACACCTCGGCCGTGAGCCGGTCAAATATCGCGACCTGAAGCGCGAATCCTGGATCAGCCATTGCCCAGCTCCTGACTTGCCCGCTTCAGGGTGTTCGCGACGGCGGCGCTGATATCCGCAAGAACGAACTCCCGATTTACATCCAATGCTGGGCGCAGCCACGGGTGAGCCGGTCGCGCGGGAATGTCTGGATGCTTACCGAAAAAGTGCGATCCGTCCGTTTTGTTCGTGTCACGCTGCTTTCGATTTCCCGAGCGGCGGCCGCCGGTGTAACCCTTCGTCCCGTATTCAAGGAATTTGAGGTAAAAATATCGGCGGTTGTCCTTCAGCCCGCGAAGGCCAATCTGAGCATCGAGCCCGGACTTGCTCACGAACGCTTCCAATGCGTCTGCGGCGTGACCACCGGCGTCGCCACGACCAGAGCGTGGCACTCTTTCCTTCATGGATTCCAATATCCGGTCAGCCGCTTTTTGCATGGCCGGTTTGATCTCATTGTCGATCTGGCCATGGATGTTCCGGAGCACTTTGCGGAGCTTGAAGTCTCCCGCCAGGCGGGACCGGCGGGGAGCCATGATCAGGCCTCAGCCTTTGGCTCTTTCGCCGGTTTGGCAGGAGCTTCATCCACGGCTTCCACCAACTTGCGGTCAACCAGTTCTTTGCCTTCGGCAGCGCCGACCACAAACTCTTCGCCCACAGCTTTACGACCCATTGGGCCGGAGATATCGGCCAAGGCACGTACTTTCATAGTTCTAACCCTCAGTTATGGATTGACGACGTTCGAGCAGAGCAGCCGAAGCATCGTTTGGTCGTTGTCGGCCAGTGCGGCCTCCACCTTGTAGGTGGTGCTCTTGTGGATAATTCGCATGCCCGCCGAGATGTCGGTTCGGTAGCGGATACGAATCTCTGCGGAGATTTCAGCCCTGAGCTGATCGGCCGCCACAGCGACGCGCCCGGTGGGCAGAGTGATCTCGGCCCACACTTTGAAGATTTCCGTCCATGACTCTACGCGGCCGCCGCCGGGCCGAGTGACCGATTCAGCGCGCTGGATCGCACAATGATGACGCAGTGGACCGGCGCGCATTCATACCCCCAAACCAATGCGGTAGGGCGTGAGCAGCGATTTGGAGCCCATAGGGATCTCGCTGGGAGTCGTACCGACCACAACATCTTCGCGGTTCGCATAGAGGTGGCCAAGGATGAGCAAGCATGCCGCTCGGACCGAAGGATTTAACACGATCGGATCAGCGCCAGCGGTGCCATCAAGGACGGCGTTCGCCAATGCATCTGCGTCACCGTAAAACCGCCGGTTCATGAATTGCGCAGCTGAGTCCTCTGCGGCCGCCAGCAACAGATCGACATATTCACGGTCATCATCGTCGGCCTTCAGATGCTGCATTGCTACGTCGGTCGAGATGGCGTTCATTTCAGTCCTTCGGATTTTTGTCCGTAGCCAGTCCGGCTTGGATCAGCTGATCGGCATGACGCTTGGAAACGCTGTACCCGGGACCACCGCGGCGCTTGATCTCGTCTAGGTCCTGGTACGAACGAAGCGGAAAGATCTCCACGGTATTGGCCCCATCCTTTGAGGAATGGTCAGCCTTAACTTCCGTTTCAGGCTTTGCTGACTGGCGCGGCGCCTTCTGCTTGTCTTCTGTAGTGATAGCCATAACAAAATCTCCGTAAGGCGCCCATCTAGGCGCCTTGAATGGTTGAATTAGCCGCCGGAAGCTTGGGTCAGCGGGCCGGTCACGAATGCTTCAGGGCGGTAGACCGCAAATGCCAGACGCTCTTCGGCGCGGATGGTGACCATGTTCTTCTCGAAGTCATCGGCGTTCTCGGTCGATACCAAGATCTCGATTTCCATGCGATCGAGAATCTGTGCGCCAAGACGGAATGCGCCGGTGAGGAAGTCGTCTTGCTGCATGGCCTGTGTCGAAACAACGGGGCGGTTCCACAGGCGAGCGGCGGTGCCCTCTTGCGGCTGACCAACGATGTAGCGTCCTTCACCGTCTTTGGTCAGCTCAATGGCAGCCCAGTCGATCGGGTTCAGAACGATGCCGTCTGCCGGGAATTCAGAGAGTTCAGCCTGCAGCAGCGCCAGACGAAGTCGGTCAATGCGCTGCTCACCGGTGACGACGATGCCGCCCGGTGCTGCGTAGGCTTCAGCCAGAGTCATCAGCCCTTGCAGGTTGGCACCGGTGCCATTCCCGTAAAGCAGCTGGACTTCTTCGACCGTCAGCAGGCCATAGCGAGCACGGGCATCGATATAGCTCTGCAGCGCAGCGGAATCGTCCAGAATCTGGCGGCTGGCTTTGAACAGGTGCGCGAGAGTGCGAACGGGCGCGTTCACCAGCTCGAAAGTGATATCCGAATACGGCTTGGCCGTGTTCTCGGCGACCGGCTTGGCATTGTTGGTAAACCCAGTTTCCCGCACGTACTCATACGAGTTACTGGTGGTCGTGCCTGGGGCGATGAGATCGCGGATCGTCAGCCTACGCTCAGGCGGCATAACGATTTCCTGCCGACGGTCCGGAGCTACCAGTGAGCCCCCAGAGGCAGGAACGGAAGTGATAGCTGCTCGCGGCACGGATACGCGCCGGGAGCCGCGGACGGAGGAGTTGAAGCCCTGCATCTGCTCGCTTGCCACTACCAGCTCACCCGCAGATTGCTGGCGATCTGCGCGCGCACCGCTGGAATTGGCATTCACCAGCTTCTGCTCGGCATCAAGCATGCGCGCCTGGAGTTCGCCCTGCTTCGTCAACAGCTCGTCGACCTTGGCACGGGTTTCAAGCTGCATTTCACCGGAGGCTTTGATTTCCTTCTCGGTGCGCTCGGCATAGGTCTTGATCTGATCGCCGACGGCTTTCAGGTCTGCTTGGGTTTGCTTCTGGGAAGCTTCAATTGCGGAAAGATCTTGCGGCATGGTTTCGTCCTTTCAGAAATGAAAAAACCGCCACGCGGGCGGTTGGTAGTCAGTTAGGGTTTCAGCGAATCAGAAGCCGGGGATGAGGCCTCGAAGTGCTGACGCCTGGTTTGCGGTTTCTTCAAACGCGGATACATCAAGGGCAGCGCGAGGCGTGCCCGGCACGACAGCGCAAAGCGTGTCGCCGCCAGCAGTACATGACGTGCTGGTCTTGATCTGAGAAATCAGTTTGCGCCGTTCGCTGCGTGGCATGCCGGACTTGGCCAGCGCCGCGTCAAGCTTGCGAGCCGAATGGGCCTGAGTGCCGTCTTCGCTCGGGGCCTGCTCGACCTCGGCAGCGGAAATCAGCCCCGTGGCGAAACCTTTGTCGACCGCGTTCGCCCCGTTCATGTAGGTCTCAGCGTCGAGCATCTTCTCCACGGCCGCTTCATCCTGACCGCTCGTATCCGCGTAGAGACTGATCATGGCTCGATCAAATTCTTCCATGGTGTCTGCCAGCTCGCGGATGTCGTGCCGGTTGCCCGCGAAGTATGTCCAGCAGTTGTGAATCATCAGAAATGCGGTCTTCGCGACTTCACGTTTCGCGCCTGCCATCGCGATGACAGAGGCGGCCGACGCCGCCAGGCCAAGAACCTTGATGGTAACTTCCTGCGAATGCTCGAGAAGGCGGTTGTAAATCGCGATGCCTTCGAACATGTCGCCACCCGGCGAGTTGATGTAGACCGTGACGGGCTTGTCACCGATGGCGCGCAATGCGGCATCCACACGCTTGAGGGTTACACCCTCGCCGAACCAGTCCTCGCCGATAATGCCGTACATGGTGATGGTGTCGGTCCCCGACTCCAGCGCAGCGCGCAGGTCGGGGTTCCACAGATCGAGCGCGCGAGGGCTCAGCTCGCAGTTGAAGCTGCGGGCTTTGATGTTCAGAGGCATGGTTACTCCTGCGTCTGGCCGAGCCAGTTTTTTAGGGCTGCTTGTGCGGCCTGCCCGTCAGTTGACTGGCCGAGTTGATCAATTGGAGCCAGGTTGGTCTGGACGGTGAGGACGGCAGCATTCCCACCGTGCCGAGGCAGGTTCTCCTTCACTCGGCACTCGTCGCGGGTCATGATTCCGTTCTGGGTCATCTGGCTGTACCACGCGGCCCTGCCCTCACTGTCTGCTTTCAGAAAGGCTTCCAGCGAAAACTCGGCGTAGTAGGTGCGACGGTCGACCGGACTCAGCAGGCGCTTATTGACGCATTGCTGGATCTGGCTGGTGACAGAGCTGATGCAGAAAGTCAGAAACGCGATCATCTGCTGTTCAAGCCCAGTGCCCCAGTTGCTGCCAGCGTCGGTCTTGCCGACCATCCACGGTGGCACGCCGAACCATCGGCAGATTTCTTCGATGCTGTGCCCTCTTGATTCCAGCAGCTGCGCATCGACGGGGTTGATCCCGATTGTCTCCGCCTTGACGCCCTGCTCGAGGACTGGAGATTTACCCGCGTTCATAGCGCCGGAAACGGTCTTCACATACTCCCGGAAATCCTCCCGCTGCTCGGGCTTGAGGATTCGATCCACGCTGAAAGCGACCGTAGGCAGGAGGCCGTTCTTGAAGGTGCCATTCGCCGCGTCGTCCGCCGACATCGCCGAACCGAACACATCAGCGCCGAACCTGATTGCCGACATACCCACCCGGCCGTCGATGCTGAAGGCAGGAATGTGCAGCATGTCCGGCCGAGCAATCTGCCGCCGCGGCCCTTTCTTCGGGCGGTACCAGTACTCCAGGCGTCCATCATCATCGACTTCAAGATCGATCCGCGACGGCATCAGGAAGTCCAAGGCGATCACGCGACCGCCCGCGCGGTGAATCTCGCAATAGGCATTTCCCCAAAGCAACATCGAGGCAACGACCGCCTGCCAGAACTGGAAGGCCGTCATGTCTTCGTTGGGGCTGTTGTGGATCACGTCATACAGCGAGAAGTCTCGCGCATCTTCTCGATCGCCATCGGCCTTGCGCCGGTAAATCCCAAGGGGAAGCCCGGCAACCGAAGTCGAGATGATGCGAACACATGCCCAGACCGTGGATAGCCTCATCACATTGTCGACGTTCACGGTCTTGCCTGAGCTGGACTGTCCGCCAAGCCATGATCCCCAGAAACCTCCGTCGCTCAGGCGTATGGCCTTTCCGGTCCAGTCGCCGAGCGACTTCATCGGCTTGGCCGCAGCCCTGCCGAGAACCAGCGAAAGAGATTTATTCACCTGCTAATCCTTTCTTGATGAATCCAGAAATCATGAACATCGACGCGGCAGCGGCGACCAGCGCCCAGCCGGTGCCGAAAAGTGTGAAAACGCCGCCGACGAGCAGGCCGAACCCGGCCAGCGCGGTGAGTATGAAAAATGCCAGTGGCAAGCTCATGCGATGATCGGGTTCCGAATTGAGTCCATGAATGATTCAGTCGTGTTTTGCGCTGCATCTACGAGCACTCGACCGATCGCCATAATCAGCGCCACTGCGCCGTCAATCTTGTTGTCGTCTCCCTGCTTGATGGGCCGGACGACGTCGTTATTGCCTGGCAGGTTCTTGCCGATCACGTTCGCCACGCACCAGGTCATGATCGGATTTCCGTCGTGGTGAAACCGCCCGGACTCAATAGCCGCTTCCAGCTCCTTCATCGGGTCTGACATGTTGGTGTAGTTCTGAGTGATGGTGATCGGGCTGAACCCCTCGTCGTCGAGCTCGTGGCTCAACCCCGTAGCGCCGAACGGGTCGATTGGTGACTCACGAAGCGGCGCGTGGTGGTTTGCCTCTTTGGTGTCTTCGAGGATTTCGCGGTAATCGACCTCTGCGCCCTCAGTGATGTCGAGGTGCTGCGAGTTGACCCAGGCCTGGAATCGCTCGCTCATGCGTTTGTTGTCACTGTTGAACGCGGTGTCTTCGGGCACCCAAAACTTGGGGGCCACGCTGTAGTAATGGATGCGCCCATCTATGACTCGCCAGAACAGCCGAGCCCGGGAGTTCATGTCGAGTTTGCGCGCAAGGTCGAAACCGGCGACCCACTCTTGCCCCGCAAACTGGTCCAGGGTCAACGTGGTGTCCTCGCACGCCCTCCAGCTTTCCATGTTGAAGAAGCCGGATTTCGCGCTTACCCACAGATTCAAATGCTTGGTTTTAAAAGTGTTGGTGAACCGCGCCGAGCGGATCGCCCGGGCTTGCTGGCTCTCAAGATATTCCTGGAAGACCGATATCCCATGGTTGGGATTGGCCTTCGCCAGCATCTTCGGATCGGTCCAGTCGTCGCCCTCATCCAAGGTCCAGATGTAGCCGAACAGCTCATCGTCCGGAACGGTGCCCTCCAGCATCTCGATGACCTGGCGGCGCTTGTCATAGCACGGGCCTTCGATATCGGCGCCGGCGGTGGTGATGATGAACATCAGCGGCTGCCGACGGGCGCCCATGCCGGTCAGCATGGTGTCGTATTGCGCCGAGGTACGGTGTTCGTGGTATTCGTCGACAATCGCGCAGCTCGGCGACGCACCGTCACCCGGATCGCCAATCAGCGGCTCGAAGCGGCTGAAGTCCGAGGGGATGTTCATGTTCGAGGCGTTGACCTCGATGCCCGCCGCCTGAATCAGCATGGGCGACTTGCTCACCATCAGCTTCGCCGGGCGGAACACCTCCCATGCCTGCTTCTCGGTGGTCGCGCCCGAATAGACCTCGGCGCCGAACTCGCCGTCGGCCACGAACATGCTGATGCCTACACCAGCGGCGATCACGCTCTTGCCATTCTTCCTTGGCACCTCCCAATAACTCTCGCGGAAGCGCCGGTGCCCACCTTTTTTCCGCACCCATCCGAAGGTGACAGCCATGCCGAAAAGCTGCCAAGGCTCAAGTGTGATCAGCTGCCGCTTGAACGCCCACTCCCCTTTGGTGTGAGGCAGCAGCTGAATCAGCTTGAGCTTTTTCTCGGCCTTTGCCGGATCGAATTTGAACTTGAAACTGCCCTTGCGGCTTGCGGCCACATCATCGAAATGCCGCTGTATGGCCTGGAGAATGTACCTGCACGCCGGAACCTTCCCTCGAAGAACGGACCGAGCCCACGCCATCGCCTTGTCGACGTTGGGGTGCAGGGCTTTGGGCATTTACGAGCTCAGTAGTTGGGCAAATTCGTTCGTGGCTTTTTCTTTGTTGCCGCCGATCAGTCGGGATCGGCTCGCAGGATCGAGGCCGAGCATCGATCCAAAGGTCACCATCTGGCGCATCGATTCGTTCGCTGCAGTTAGCGCCGGATTCTTCATCGGGCTGCCTTGAGCTGACGACACGACAATGCCGAATTCCTGCACCGACTCTTCGGCCATCCGCCACTTATCGTAGGCGGTGCAAAACGCTTCGACGTTGTGCAGATCGGTCAGCGCGATCACGTGTTCTCGGAGCAACTCGGGAACCAACATTTTCCACATCGTGGCGGCCCGCGGACTGAGCCACTCTGGCGGATCAATGTCTTTCGTGACCTCGGAAAACTTCGGTTCGGCCGTATTTAACGCCCGCTTTCCGGGGTTTCCGGCCAGTGCTTTCTTGGCCGTCGGCTTGGGTTTGCGACCACGGCCGGCGACCGTGGCGGTGCCTCCCATCGCGCAACTCCTGAACTTTTAATTTCGCGGGTGTAAAAATCCGGTTCGGGGGACGGTGTCCGTACGAATAGTTCCAGACTTTTGACCCACCCCCTGCCATGGCTAGCCTCTATCGCACCATTTCGGTGCGCGCCGCGCCAGATTTTCGGCAGGCCACCGACTGCGGGCGCGGGCTTCCGAACTCACGACAGTTTTCCGACAGCGCCGAACCGCGCCTCCCTTTTAGTCTTCGCCTCATGGCAATCGTGATTGATTGCGCGCAGGTTCGAGGGGAGATCAGTCCCGCCCTGAGCGAGCGGTATGATGTGGTCAACCTCGTGTGCCGGGCGAATCCGGTCGAGCGCTTTGCACTCATCGCATTGGCAGATGTAGTGGTCCCGCTTCAACACCTGGTCGCGCAGCCTTCGCCACGGTCGACCACCACGCCCGGAGCCTTTTCGGGTCGACCAAGGTTTGGCCAGATGGGCATGCTCATCGCAGTACCGATCGTTGCGAGTCAGCGCGTTGCAACCTTGTGCGTTGCACGGCTTCTGGGGACGAAGCGGCATCAGGTCACCATCGGCTCGACGCGCACATCACCCATCACTACATACTCCACGATGCGATCTGTGCCAGGCATCACCCTGCATGGCTGGTCGATAGCCACCACGATGCCAAGCTCGGAATCAGCAAACGACGCATCTCGAAACTCAACGCCATCAACAAGAATGCGGCGCAGGCCGCGACCATCGCCGACGGTGTGCACGTGCGCTTGGCTGAAGTATTCGATCTCGTCCGCCGTCTGTCGCGGATGCAGGTGCTCATCAATAGCACGGAGCAAATCGCCTGCCTTGCATACAGCATGCGTGAGCTGCACTGAGGCGCCACACTGCTCGATTGCCTGGCACACGTCGTACGCCTGCTTCAGCAGTGGATGTCTTGAGATGTCAGTCATAGTCAGACACTCGCTTGAGCTGCACGCTCAGCAGTGCGTCAAGCTGTTCTCCCAAACGCTTGTAGAGCGTGGTGGTGGGCACGTCACCGGACATGGTCCGGCTGATCTCAGCCATATGCTCCCACTCATCGCGCATCATTCGCGCTATGGATTCAATCGCCGACTCAAGCCGGTCAAAAGTGAATGCCATCGCCTCACCCTGAATCGCTTCGATCTTGCTGAGCGCCGATGACACCTCAGACGCATCGACACTCACGGTCATCTTGTCGAGATGGCGAGCTGTCACCTCGCCCTGCTCGCGCAGATTGAAGATGGTCTTCTCCACGTTCGGCTTGTTACCGGGCGAGCCCATGAACCGTTCCTGCGACAGCTCGTGCGAAGTCACCTGCACGTGCTGGCCGTATTCGCTGCGAAGTGCCCGATCGATCAGTTCCAGTACATGTGACTTGCCGGAGCCAACCGGGCCAACGACAACGATCTCGATCACTTGGGTCATGGGGATTCACTCTACGGTGCAGGTCGGCCACACCAGACGAGCAGCGGCAAGCGCTGTCGCGTGATCGGCGTCTTCCTGCAAGATCATGGGGAAAGGTGGATAGCCCGGCACAGTCACATACCAGGACTTCTTCACTTGCTTTTGCTGCGTTGGATCTGCGCGTCGACCTGATCCGCACAGGTGTCGAGCAGATTGATTGCCCGATCCTTCAAGTCCCACAGGTCGCCGTTCAACGTCAGGTCGTAGTCCGAATCACTGACCCGCTCGCACGGGACCAGCTCCGGTGGTTCGAGCCTTATCGTGGTTGTCTTTGCTGGCGCTGGCTGGCTTGCCGCGCAGGCCGTCAGGCAAAGGCTGATCAGCCCACTTGCGAACAGCTGGGCTCTTACGCTTGAGGTCTTCAAAGTCTTTCCTCGCCTGTTGGGCTTTCTGTTCGCTGGCCTTCAACCGTTTATTTAGGTCAGCCTGATAGTCCGCATTGCGCTTGGCTTCTGCACGTAGGGTAGTGATGGTGGCCTGGCTCTCGGCATTGGCGTCGATGGCGTCCTGCTTTGCTTTGGTCTCGATGGCCACCTCACCGCGAAGAGCAATGACGCGGTATTGCTGGAGACCGGCAAGCAGCACGGCAACCAGCGCGATGATGAATGCCGCTGCGATGGCTTTCATAACGTGTCCGCCTTGCGCCCGATGAACTTGATGATCAGCTCGCGAATCGCGGTCACACCGATAAAACCAATTGCGCCGCCAGCGCCTACTGACAGGCTTGATGGCCAAGCCATCCATTCAATAACGCTGCTGGCGGACAGGCTCAGGCCTCCGCACATCATCGCTTCAAGCAGCACGCGCCACTTATTCGCTTCTTTGCCTTCATAGAGCACACGCAACATCGAAATGGTTGCGGCCATGATTGCCCCCTGCCAAAGCGGCGTAGAGAGGATGAGCCAGATGTGCGCCCAGAAGTCAGGTGTTTTCTCAGGCATGTTCGTCGACATCCGACTGTCCACCCTTTCGGGATCGGAGAAATAAAAAAGCCCGGGCCAACACCCTGGCTCGTAATAGGTACGGCCTCGTTGCAGTCGCTTGCAACGTCTCGCCAAAGTCCCGCCACCCAAATGGATGGAGACGCCCATAGCATTGAATTAATACGGAATTTTCACCTTGTCCTACAATCAGTAATTCGGTACGACCACCACGCCAAGGAGCTATACAAATGGCACAGGAACATCACTACCGAATCGACTATCTGCTGGACGGGGCCTACAAAACTTTCTACATCCGCGCAGCCCAAATGAACAATGCCGAAGCATGGCACTGGGCATCCGTAGATGCTGGGTTCGGGCAGCTTCCCAAATATCGGTCAGACCCCATCACAAAACTAAGCAAACCTCAGGCTGAGCGGTGTGGCATCACAGATGTGGAGTGGTCGAAAGCCTAAGGGTGATGAGTGATGTCTTTCCATCCGTCAACCGATGCCGTCCGTGAGTCTTGGTAGTCGGGCGCATCGGCTGCCGGTGTTCTGTCGTAACACGTGACGACCGGCTATACCGTGTCTAGGCCCACCCGAAGGTCCACCCTAGCTGTGGTCTCGCACACAAACAAAAAGCCCCGCACGGTGGCGGGGCTTTGAATGGGGGTGTCGCGCTGATACAGCTGAACACCGTGACATGAAAACAGAGCTATTCCATATGGACAACTGTTTTTTATGCTGCCTGCTTGAGCGTATCTAGAGCGCAATCGATCCAAGCGACTCCTGCTTTTATAAGCTCCCGCGCCTTCATCTCGCTGACGCCGTACTGGCGGCCCACGCGCACCGCAGGCCACTTCGCGCCGTAGTACAGCCAGATCATGTCACCCATCTGGGCATCACGACGACAAAGCCTGGCAACTGCCCCATCAACAACTCCGGCAAGCTCGTCGGTGATGACATACGACTTTGTCGCGGATGGGGTCACGTCTCTCATGATAGCGAGAGCGGGCGACAGATAGCTGGGAACACCCATCCCATCCATACGCCACCAACCCCACTGTTCGAGCATGTACTCGGTGTCGCCTAGCGGGCGATGTAACGGTTTACGTGTGTTCATGCTCAGTCCCCTGTGTAATTGCTGCCGCCTGCGCCCAGACGGTTGTTCTGTTCGTATTGTTCGTGGGCGCCGCCGATAGCTTGGCGCGCCCGTGATAGCTCCGCAGTGACATTGCGCAGCCGCATGCTGAGTTGCTGAACCATGACCTCGACCGGGAGCGCTTCTCCCGTTTCGGCGCTGACCCAACCGGAGGCGTTGCATTTGGAGCAGTCGATCTGGTGGAACAAACCAGCCGTGACAGTGGTGCCGCGACAGGTGCTACACACAATCAGCGGCTTCAGCTCGCGCCGGAACGATGGTCCGTGGTTCTTCTTCACTTGCAGGCCTCCATCAGTCGTTCATGCACAGCGCGCAGGTCCAGCCGAGACTTGTTGTCGAAGTACTCCCAGACCTTGAGCTCGTGGCCGTTGGCGAGATGGATGACCAAGCATTCACCCTGGCTTCCCAGTTCCCGGGGGATCCTCATCGCACTGATATCCCCTGGATGGACCGCGATGTGTCGGCGCGGATCGACCATGATCATCATTTTGAAACCTCGCCTTTTACGGATTCTGGATAGCGCTAGAGGCCGCGTCTTTACTGGCCTGCGCAGGGATATGCGAATTTCCGTTTCTGTCGTCTTTCCACCCATGAATCAGGGCAAAGCCGCATTCGTCCAATCGCTGATGCCACTTCTCCAGCGCCTCGCGCTTGAGCTGTTCGGCGTGGGTATGGATGTAGGTCTGCACGTTGCGGGTCAGCGTGTGGTTCACCAGCATCTCGCCGATCAGGTAATCGACGCCCAGGTCAGTCCACGCCGTGCGGGCCACCTTGCGCAGATCGTGGCTGGTCCACTCGCCCTGCCCCAGCCGGGTGAACACAGCACAGGCCTGGCCCTCGGTCATGGGGCGGCCGTTCTTGCTCGGGAACAGGTACGTCCCTTGGTAGCCTTTGCGCGCCTGCCATTCGCGGTAGCGCTTCAACAAGCCGACCACTTGCCCGGTCAGCGGCAGGCTGTGATCGCATCGGGTCTTCGTGTTTTCGGCGGGCAGAAACCATTCGCCGCCATCCGCAATTGCGAAGTGTGACCAGCGCGCCTGCCGGGTTTCGCCGACGCGCGTGCCATGGCAGAGCATCAGCAGCGCCAGCATGTGATCGGCCGGGTCGTGATCGAAGCCACCGGCGAACGCTTCGACCAGCGACTCGATCTGCACACCGCGCAACCTCGATGTCTTCGGCTTGATCTTCGCCTTGGTGAAGTCGGTGAAGCGGAATCCAGCGATAGGGTTGGTGGCGATCAATTTGAGCTTCTCGGCCTGTTTGAACGCCACCACCAACACGCCCCACATAAGCCGGACGTAGGACAGCGACAGCTCTTCCTGCATGGGCCACATCGCCTCTCGATCAATGCTGGCGCGCGACACATCGCCGATCTGCATATCAGCCAGTCGAGGCTTGAGGTGGCAGTGAATGGCCGACTTGGCCGATGTCCGGCGCTTGTCAGAAAGGCTGCGGTCGCGGGACTGACGCTCCGAGTACCAGTCGAGCAGCTCGCCGACCGTTTGCAGCGTGCCAGCGGCGGCGGATGCCGCAGGATCGGCGGCCAGGCGCGCATGGATTTGAGACATGACACCCGCCAGCGCCTTGAAGCTCAGTGCCGGGTAGCCGCCGACCTTGTTCCATTTCTTCTTGATCACCAGATACCAGGTGCCACGTTCTCGGGTCAGATTGAAGCGCAGGTACAAACCGGGATGGCGAGGATCGCGTATGGATTCGAACTCTCCGCTGGCTGCTTGCCGACGGATCTCGGCGTCGGAGAACGAAACTATGCCTATCTTGCTCATGCGGCCACCACGGTCTGAGGGAGTCGGAGGTATGCACGGATGTGTTCCATGGCATCGAAGTGGCCGCGGCACACGATGGCGAGATAGCCCTGTTCATTGAGCCTGCCGACCCAGCCGTGCTGATTCACGGATACAGGCGCGTCGTACGGCGGCGTGGCCTTGAACTCGATGTACAGACCGAAATAACCGCCGCGGGCCATCGGCAGCACCAGATCAGGCACGCCCGCTTTGACGCCCTGCTCTTTCAGCTTCGCCGCCACCGCCTTGTGCCGCTGACCGCCGTTCGGCACGTGGTAGATCAGTTCGGCCACTTTCGGCAGACGCAGCTCTAGCTCTCGTAGCAGCGCGGCCTGCTCCTTACCTTCTCGGTCCACCGGCTTGGTGCGCAATGTGCGCGGCTTGTAGGCTTTGGGTGTTGTAGGGGTCACAACGTAGCCCTCCGCTTATTGAGCTGCGGCTCAATCTTGGCCATGGTTTCAGGCGATACCACGTAGCTGCCGTTGAACATCAGCACCATTTCGCAGGGTATTTCCTCTGTCCGAAACCGAAACTTGCGCGCAGGGTCGCCCTTCCAATGGCACCACTTACGCTCAGTACGCCAAGTGATCGTTTTTGTTTTCGGCAGGTGGTCGCAGGCACGAATCTGAACGCCACCGAACATGACCGAATAAGCGCTCACGCTGCCACCTTCCCTTCGCTGATCAGGATGTCGATGGTCCGCACCACGCCTTCCATGTGCATGACGCGCAATTCGTCGCGGCTGAACTCGGTCTTGCTGCGCGCATCAACGGCGTCATGACAAGCCGAACAAGCCCAGGCGGCCTGTAAGTCGTGAGGCTTCAAACCTGCGCCGCAACGTGTGCCGGTTAACCGGAAATGCGCGAGGACGGTTGTCTCGGGATTGCCATTGCACACACCCGGTACCCGAACCTGACAATCTCGGCCGCGTGCGGCCTTGGTCAACTTGGTTTGCCTCACAGGACACCTCCGAATTGGTATTCAGCCGGCGGCACCTGATGGGTGTATGCGCTCTCCAGCAGTGCGAACGTGCAATGCAGCGCGGCGACGAGGAAGGTGATCACTGGGCCAACTCCGCAGGGATGCCGACGACGAGGCCCAGCTTGTCAGCCACAACGGCACGGCAGATCGCGACAAGCGCCGAAGGGCCATGCAGCCAGTCGGTAGGCGCATTACTCCGGCGCGGGTACGCGACCCAACCTTGGCCAACGGCGCCACTTCCGATCTTGTGAGCCTCCAGCAAAGGCCCGGCATGTTCCCAGTTAGCGGACGGAGCGAAGCGAGCGCCGGTATCAGGCAAGAAGGGCCGCCATGGTGCGCCGTACTGAGGCGCTGCAAGCTCCACGGTGATTCCAGCCGCCCGAGCGACAGCCCAATCCAGCGCGGGACCGGTCAATGCATCGGTCTTAACCTCAATGAAATCGTTCAATTCATGCTCCCCCCGGTTCAGCACGGCACCCGCGCTTGATATTCATCTTCGCCAGCAACTGGGTACGCGCCGCCTGCCCGTCAGCTGGAACACCTTGACGGCGCATCGTCGCGTGGATGAAGCGCTCTCCCTCCTCGGCCGCGAGCTCCAATTCACTTTTCTGGGTGTCGTGCCCGATGCCCACGGCGATGTCATCAAGCGGTTGACCCTGCACCAGCATTCGAATGGTGATGTCGTAGGCACGGTCGAAAATCTCGCTGGCCTTTGCTGAGGCCAGGTCCGCCAAGTTGTGCAGCTCACATTGCAGCGCCGCGTGCCGAACGGCAGGGTGGGACCAAGTCCGTGAAGCCGAGCGGCTCGGGTGTGAGTTCTCCAATGCTTCGCGGAATGCGATGTCATGGGAGGGGATGCCCAGCATCTCCGGCGTCGGCTGGCACCACTTGATGAACTTGCCGACACTGGGGGCGAAGTCGCCGCCGAGCCTGCGGCAGTTCTGGATGCCGTAACGGATCTGTTCAAGCTGTGTGATGTCCTCGGCCATGAACGCCTTGATCCAACTCCGCTTCGCAGCGGCCAACGTTGCGGCATCGGGCCAAGCCTGCTTCCACGCCGGGAATATCGCCTGCAACTCGCGGAACAGCGTGTTCACAACCTCGGCGGTGCCCGGCGGCAATTCGGTAGGCAAGGCAGGGATCACAGGCGGCAGGTTGCCCATGACCGACATGATCGAGGTGACGTGTTTGACCGGGGGCTTCTTCGCAACGCTCATCAAAGCGCTCCCAGATCGTGGGCCCAGCTGGTGTCGTCAAAATCAGGACCACCCCCGCGCGGGGGAAACGGAACCACCCGGGCGCCGTTCGCCTTGTCTCGCTTTACCCAGCCGACCAAGGCAGCGATCCACTGCTTCTCGGTTTGAGCGAGCCCCTTCGCTTCGTGATGCAACACGAAACCGGCGATCGCCTCTCGGGTGAACAGGGTGACGCATAACCCCGCTCGGGTTGCGTAGGCCTTCACCAAATCAGCGTGGGGGGTCCAGTCGAGCGACATCGCAAACGGTCCGCGCGCAGAGTGTGTAGATTCTCCTTTCCCTTCCCCTTCCCCTTCCACTCCGGGGGGGAGGCCTCCACTACCGCTCGACGACTGCTCGTCGAGTTGTCGCGGAGCATTCGACGACTCATCGGTGATCGGCGCAGTAAAAGCAGGGTGTTTGATAGTCGGCTTGTCGATCTTCTGGTGATGCCAGCCGTTGACGTGTAGGTAGAGCTTCGCCGAATGGGCGTAGATTGATAGCAGACCATTCGACTCCAGTTCGTCGACCAGTCCGGCTACCTGAGTGGATGTGACGTCGTCACCTGGAAACACCAGAGCTTTCAGAGTCTTTGGCGACAGCGGGTGATTGCCGGCGTCGTCACAGAAGTTCCAGATGCCAATGAACAGCAGGCGAGCGAGCGGACTGCACTCCATCACCTGTTCACTGGTCCAGAACTCAGGTTTTATTGAGCGGATACGGGCCATTACTTGCCCTCCTGTAGAAGCTCAGCCAGGCGGATCAAGCCCTTCGGCGTGACCAGCGGCTGAAACGCTGCGCGCTCAATACCGGTTTCGATATCGGGCTTGAGTGCAGTCACTTTGTGTTTGAGGTAGCCGGACCGGATGCGTGGCTCGCGGGCAATCCAGCGGGTAGAACCGCCACGGCGATATATCCAGCGGTTTTCCTGCATCCAGTCGAAGAGCTTCGACGGGGGCATACCCAGTTGCTTCGCCGCATCCGTGATGCAGATCGCGCCCTCGGCAGCGGCCAAGCGCTTGATGGCTGCGACCTTCGGCGCCTGAAGCTCGATCACACCCAGTAGGCGGGTGTTCTCCCGCGCTTGGTCTGCGGCAAGCTGGAGTGCTTCGGCGTAGTTGGCAGGGATGCGCGGTGCGCCCTGCTCTTCGAGTTCACGCCAGCGGCGGACCACTGCCATTCGCAGCGGAGCGCTATAGCCAGTCAGCAGGCAGTCGGTGTGCTCGCGGTCAAGCAGGTACTCGGTCTGGTTCCGCTTCATGCTATCCAGATAGATGTGAGCAAAACTGCTCACATCCTCATGAAGGTCGCGGACCATAGTTTGAATGTCCCGCTTCACGTCGGGATGACGCTTGCCAGTCAGCTCGGCGATCTCGCGCGACGACATCACCTGACGCGTCAGGTTTTGATATATCGGAAAACCTGACGCGCTTGGCGGGCTATTGCTCTGGTTGGTGGCTGTGTGCATAATCGACCTCACATGTGTTGTTGAAAGAGCCGGGTTGCAGCCCGGCTTTTTTGTGCCTGCGATTCAGGCGCCCGGCGCATCCGTGATAGCTTTTTGTTTCCACACGCAAAAGCCGCGGGAGCCAGACACGACTGCCCAGTTCGATACCGAAATCGCCTTCGCGCGTTCACACGTCAACAATTCACCAATTCCCGATGAGGTCATTTCGGGCCTCGAAAACTACGTGAAGACATGGAACATGATTCGGACCGAACCCAACCAAGACTGAGAAATGCGGCGTAAAACGCCTCGCGGCTGCTCTCGTCAGTACGCAGTGTTTGTGTCTTGCGGGAAATGCCGCGCTTCAGGCTCATCTCAAGCCACCTTCACGGATGCTTTCAGTTGCGCCAGTGCCCGCTCGGCGTCGTCGATTTCGCGAAGAATCCGCGCGCGCTCAACTTGATTGACTCGGCCGTCAGCCATCGCTTTGTTGGTCTCGACCGTCACTTCGGCGAATTCGAGCACCGCACGGCCCAGCGCCTGGTGGATATCAATTACAGCGGGCGCTTCGGCTTTCACGATTGAGTAACCGAACTCCCCAGCAAGAGCAGCCAGCGGACGCATGTCTTCCGTATGCAGGATCAGCGCATACAGATGCTTCACGTTGAACCAGGCACCGTCGTAATTCGCGTTCGCACGCTGGAGCAGGCTCACCGGTGGCATGTTCATCAGCGTGGCAAGATTCTTCGTGTTCGCGTCCTCGACGGCTGCGTCACATGCCCTCAGAAATTCCTGCATTCCTAAAACCTCAGATTTGTTTATGTGGCTGCTTGCTATCACGCGTTGCAAAATGTGTCTGTCGCAGGGAGATCAAGCAGCGCCGAGCAAAACTTTGTGAGCCAAATCAATCAGATCAGGACGAAGGCCAGCGATTTTGATTTCACCACCAGAAGCGTCCTGAAGACGTTCGGCAAGCTCGGCAGAAGCTTTCCGATGGCCACCTGCGAGCTGCCAGAGGTGGCCAACAGTGGTGTTTGCGGCATCGGCTACTTGCTTGCGGCGGTCGGGCGTGGCACTGGCGAGCCAGCCGCGCAGGTGGTCATTCATAGGGGCTCTCCTAAAGATAGGAGAAATTTAGCTTAGGGCTAATATCAGAGCAAGGAATATTTAGCTATGGGCACATTTAGCATTGAGCTAAACACTGGCATTCTTGCCCGGATGGATATCTACGCAATTCGTAAGCAGCAGCTGATCAGGCTCATAGGCAACCAGAAGAAAGGCGAGTGCGCTGAACGCTGGGGGATGGCGCCTGCGCATCTCAGTCAGATCCTTTCTGAAAAAACGGCAAAGAACTTGGGTGACGATGTGGCTCGACGCATTGAAGCCATAGAAGCGTTGCCTCGTGGCTGGTTCGATTCTTTAACGCAGGACATGACGGCATCGGTCGTAACGGCTGAGATGTCAAAGGCGTTATCACCGCGCGAAGAACACGTTTCGACAGCTGCCGATCAAGTGCAACGTATGCTCGCGAAGGTCAAAGGGCTGTCGATCGAGGCCCGGGATCGGATTGTTGCCGCCGCTAAGGAGCCTGATGAAGGGGCGGCGAATTTGGTTCCAAGTAACCTATCGAACCTCAAGCCGACCCATGAGGAAATCGTCATTCCTCAATACGACATTCGCGCCGCAATGGGGCATGGACAGGTGCCGCCCGACTATCAAGAGGTGGTGCGTAATCTGGTGGTCCGCGAAGACATCCTGCGAGAGAAAGGCGTCACGTACACGTCCACCACGTCCCTTGGCATGATTAACGGCTGGGGCGAGAGCATGGCCGGCACGATTAACGACAAAGACATGGTCATTGTCGACAAAGGCGTGAGGGATTTCATCGGCGAAGGTATCTACGTTCTGACCTGGCACAACGAGCTGTACATCAAGCGCGTGATGCGGCTGGATGAAGAGCATTACCGACTCATATCGGATAACCAGCACTACGAGAATCAGACGGCGCGGATTGACGACGTAACGATCCATGCAAAAGTTCTGCTGATCTGGAATGCGCGCAAGGCGTGATCATCGGCATAGTGGTAAACGCCAGCAGGGCTGTGATCGGCAATCAAACTACGTGACGGAAGTAGGATGGTGTCAGGACCAAGGAAGGCCCTGCCCCATCGCGGGCTTTTATTTTGCCCGCAATTTGTGCCCTACGCGTGATGCTCCAAATACTCACTTAGCGCCTTGCGAGTCAGATCGTTCAGGGAAATGCTCTGCCGCGTTGCGGCCACGCTAGCAGCCAAGTGCAGGTCATGCCCTACCCTCACGTTGAACGATCCCTTGCACGGAATTTCCGGGTCATGCTTGAGCGACTCGCAGGTGACCAGATAATCGTCTACCGCTTCATGGAACGCCTGGGTCAATTCAGCAACCGTCTCCCCCTCATAGCTGACAAGGGAGCGAATAAACTGAAGCTTGCCGAACAGGCAGTTGTCCTCGGGGCTGGCCTCAATGGAACCATAGTAACCGCGGTATAGCAGCATGGTGCTCATCAGATCAATCCTCCTGCCTTTAGGTGATCTATCACCTGACGTTTGACGTATGCCTTTATTTCGTTGCCCGGATGGGGCTTATGCAGGTTGATCATCGCGTGCGGGTTGCCGTTGTCGAATTTCACCCTGCTGCCGCTTCCTTCAATCTGGTGATACCCAAGCCCGATCAGCAGCGAAACTAACTCGGGCCAAGTCAATCCGGCCTGCTTATTCAGCAGCTTCGCGATCAGTTTTTCTTGCTTGGACATGAAGGCTCCCTATGTGCGACTAATTTTAGTCGCAATAAAGAATTATATCAAGCAGTCCGGGCGCTCGCGGACAGCCCGCAGTAAGCGGGCTTTTTTGTTCTCATCAGAAAGGTGCGGGCTCTTCCACCGCATCAAATTCTCCATGATCTTGGGCTCGCGGATCTTCGTCATCCGGGGCTTCCCAGCTCAGCGTTACAGAATCATCCTCATCGTTGAACGTCATCTCAATTCCGTCGACCTCGGCGAGCACGCCCATCACTTCACCCCATTCTCGATCACCATCGGTATCGAGCCGATGAATTCTGGCCCACTTTCGATCCTGAGCTATCGGATGGTTAACCATTCCAGACACCCTGAGCGTCAAGCGCTCTACTCCTGACATTGGCCTTGGCTCTTGTGATTTCTTATGCGGGCTTGCCATCAGCTACTCCTTATTGCTGGATGTATGTACAGTTATTTTCAAAGCTTAGCTCGCTGCTAACCCGCTCGTAAATACCCACCGTTAGATATTCGTCATACCGATAGCGTACGAAAGTCAGGAAAATAAATTTCACGCAAAGCTAAATTATTTAGCTGGGAGCTATTGACGTTATTTTAGCGCATGGCTAAATTAGCTCCATCGCCAGCGACAACTCGGCGAAGGGGCGACGCCCCGGCGCTCTTTAAAAACCGAACGAAACAAACAACGAATAGACCGCACTGCCTCTACCGGCGACCGGTGATCAGACAGGCGAACGAGGAAAGCCTGCCAACGACAGGGAGAACCCTGTACGGCTGATCAAGGGCGAAATACCCGAACCGCGCGAATGACCCGGCAAGCAATGCGCACCGCCATCCCGGCGGCAGATGGGAGATACACCAATTCAAAAAATAGCGCTCCGAGCTTCGGCATTGAGGGGCGCCGGACCTCATGCACCCTGCCCCAATCACCCGGGCACACAGAGCTGCAGCGTGCATGTTGTAGAGACCTGCGATCCATGGCGAACAGATGCTGATTGACGCCACGGGGAGGAAGCTCGAAGCCCACACCGATCAAGACCGGCCAGTCCTGCAATCAGCAGCGGGGAACGGGCCAACATCGCTGATGCGTTACCCCGACCTGTCGCCAGTAGCGAGGTCGGGATTTCACCGACTGGCCTTCGAGGTTGAGGGCCAGACGGGAAATCGACCGAACACATATGGAGCAGCAACCATGGAACAGACCCTTCAGCAACTCATGGCGGACCGCGTCTCCGAATACGCACAGTCCGATCGCCCGCGACAATTGATCGACGAAGGTATCGACAAGATGTTCAAAAGTGTCGTCGAGGATGCCTTCCGCTCGTACGGTACGATCGGCAAATCGATCAAAGAAGCCGTTGAAAATGCGTTCCCGGCAAATGTGACCGACGTGTTTGAGCTTCAGCGCTACAACGCGATGATCGCCAGCGCCTTGCGTGAGCGTTGGGAGGCATCGGGCTTGCAATCGACGATTCTCGCCCAGGCGGATGCCTCCATTGCGGAAGTTCTTAATGGCGAAGGGTTGCTCACCGGCGAGGTTTCTCTGAAAGCGCTGCTGGAAGAATTCATCGACGCGCATAAGGAAGAGGCTGCTCAGGAGCATTGGAGCGCACCAGAAATTCGGATCACCGAAGACGATTCCCATACGCGCAAATTCATCCACATCTACTTCGATCCTGCGCCTGAGGGCGGCGATCGCTACAACTACAGCAACTCGCGGCGCAGCGACTATTCGTTGAAACACAACCTCCACGTGATGATCGAGGGTGAGCGAGATACCGAAGATCGCTGGCAGCCCAAGGTTGCATTCGGGCAGGTGTATAGCGCCCAGCTGGATGACAAGAAAATCACCCTGAAGAAAACCGTTCGCAGTAAATGGGAACGGATGCTCGCATCGCTCTACTTTGGCAATGCCGTCCTTCTCATCGATTGCGAAGAAGGCGACTTCTCCTACGGCTTCGACGACTGAGGCTGCGCTGAGATGGCAGAGGAGATTCAACATGCACCACCCACACCCCGAAGCGCCCGGGAGGCCGACAGTAGAAACTCCAACCCTTGTCGGCAGAATTGAGGCGGCGCTGATGACGCTGGCCTGCCAGGGCAATCCCGGACTGGCGACGAAAATGTCCCTGATGCACCCCAGCACTGAACTCAACTCATCAGGGTGCAGCAAGTTCGCAACGATCGTTCTTACTCAGACAATTGCTGCCTTAGTAGAAGCTCTGCCTGATCAGCGCTCTGAGCAGATTCAGCGAGAACTAGAAGCATACCTTGCTGAGTTTTACGGGCCTCGATAACGCCATGCCACATGCCGTTTTCCAGCTCGATTACATCCCCCGCCTCAATCGCCCTACCTGACTCATAGACCTTCGGCAGATGACTGCCGAAGTCGCGGTCGTGTTTCAACTTGTAGGTGTGCATCTGCGCATCGCCCTCCTTTGCAGGCTGTGTTGTGTGAGAGCGCTCAGCCTAGCGCAAGGCCCGTCACCTGGGCAGTGGTGAGCTGGCCGCCGGCCTCCCTGATTCACCAATGCAGCTTGCCACCAGGCTGCATTGGGAATGCCACGTCCTGAGGAAAGATCATGCCGAGAACCAAAGAATCACCCCTTCCGAAATTCGTCGTTCGCCTGCCGGACAATCTCCGTGAGGAAGTTGAGATTGCAGCGGATGCGGCAGACACGTCCATGAACACCATCTTCGTTCGCGCCCTTCGCCAATTCCTGGACAAGCAGGCGCGGCAGGATCTGCTGCTGGACGCCTTGGCCCACGCAGCAGCGCAAAGGAACGGCGCCGCTGGAAATTGATTTCGCTGGCTGGCCTTCCAACGAGGGCCAGATGGGAAATCACCCACCCTGAGGAACACCCATGAAATCAAAAGCGTTACTGCTGGCCGTGCTACTGAGTGTTTCGGCCGCCGCCAGTGCGGCATCGCCTACCCTACGTTTCTGCACCGGCGGCGAAGGTGGCTTCTATGAAAGCCTGGGTACCAGCATCGGCAACACGATTGCCAAGCAGGACGGCGGCGAGGTGAAGATCATCAACACCGGCGGTAGCGTCGAGAACGCCGAGAAGCTAAAAGACGGCGCGTGCGATATCGCGGTCATCCAGAGCGACGCCGTCATCAGCCTGCCGATGCCCGCCGACCTCAAGGTCAGCGATGCGCATCAGGAGGTCATCTACTGGCTTCACGGCAAGGCCGGTGTGGATGACTTCGGCAAGATGGAGAAAGACAGCGTCGCGGCGAAATACGCCTTCGCTGCGGTGTCCGGTTCCGGTGCGCTGATCACCGTGCGTAACTGGATCAAAACCGACAAGGACTACGAAGGCGCGCGCATCGTCGAGTTTGATGATTGGTACAGCGCTGCTGAGGCGGTCGCCCAGGGCTATGTCACGAAGGCTGGTGTCCGGATCGAAATCGCCGGGATGCTGTACATCGGCCGGTCCGGGAAGATCCCGAGCGATATCACCGCCGATTTCAGCAAACAGGTCATGATCGGCGAAGTGAACGACAACTCGTTCGAAGATGCCAAGGACGCCAACAACAACCCGCTGTACACGCATTGCGTTGTCGATAAGGAAGGTCAGAGCGGGCTGGAAACCTCCACTATGGGCAAGCCCGACACTTACTGCCTGCGCGCTCAGATCGTTTTCAACAACGACTACCTGAAGAGCATGCAGCCGGATGAAGCCAAGAAGGTCCGTCGGGCAGTGGACAAGGGCATTAACAGCGTCGTGAAGGTGGTGCGGTGATCAGCCGCTTAATCCTCCTGCTATTGGTTGGCGCAGCTTTACTGCTCGCCGCCAGCTTTCTGCACATCATCTCCATCGCATACCTGGCTGGCATCGTCAGCGGTTTGCTCCTAGGCATGGTGATGTGGTTTCGGCTGAGCAGGTAAGGGTCGCAGATGGAAGCAACAGGTAAGCGCGTTCAGATCGAATTAGAACACGCCGCGGGCTCGATGAAGTTCGACGGTGATCTTGCTGAGGGATTGTTTCTAGCTGCCCGGCACCTTACCGGCCAGGAGCGATTGTGTCTCATCGCAAAATTGCAGGAGAAGCACTTAGAGCTTGAAGCCCTAGGGCGCTGAAGGTCAGCCGTACCGACACAACAGCGCAGTTCCTTTGGCAATTACGATCGGCGGGCATTTGATCGAGGACGGGAATCGGATTGAGCGAGATGAGTTAGCCGTAGCTCCTCGCGAATCTGCGCAACAAGGTCCGAAATCGCGCGCATTGTGGTCAAGTTTGATACTGGTATGCCCGGTACAGTCAGATCAATCTCTTTTGTCTCAGGATTAATCAACTGGATGGTTAGGGTGCCGGCATCGTTCGGACTGCAGATGCACTCTACGGGCAGAAAGCTAGATTCGATGATATGTCGTAATTCGAGTGTCGATATCATTTTGTGCTCCTCCCAAGAACACTCGGTGTGGAGGGCAGAGGACCCTCAGTGCGATCTCGGATCTCATCCCTCTGACGTGTGGTCAGGCTAGCCTAAACCCATTCTCCTGGATCATGAACCATCGATTTGATCTTAGACCAGGGCTCATCCATACGAATCTCGCCGATGGAAAACTGGCTGGCTCTGGCCGCTTCCTATGCAACCAATCGTTATGTCTGGCGACGCAGGTCATTAACTGACAAAGGGTTTCCAATCATGAGAAAAACCAATGGGCATACCGCCTCGCCCAGCATCCGCTAGCAGGATCCACGTACAAGGCGTGGCCAATTAGCAACGTGAAAAGCCCTGCGTCGACAGGGCTTTTTTTCGCCTCGCGTTTATCCGTCAGCACTCTCCCCTGCGCCCAACGGCAAACAGCGGGCGGCCAGAGTGCTGACGAGTGAACGCAACCAACTGAGGGAAAGGACATGAATCAGACAATCAGCCAGATGCGCGCCGTTCACGAAGCGTTGCGCCAGCGCACCCAGCAAGCCACTGCCGAGTTCAACGCCAAGCCACGCTTCGTTGTCATCCCGCACAGGAACAATCTGTTCGGCGTGGTAGACCGCAAGACCGGCGCCGAGCGCATCGAAGTCGCCGGTCACATGAACGCCTGCCGATCGGCGCAACAGTTCGAAAATACGGCCTCCTTTGTCCAGCATGCGCAGCTGGGTGTCGGTAGCTTCGCTCGCTGGATGCTTTGCTGGACAGCGGCTTTCGCGGTGATCCTCGGCGCCTTCGCTTTCATGGGGGTCAGTTGGTGAACTTCGTACCGCAGCCAGACCCGCACAAGCTCGCCATGCAACAGCTCAGCGCGCAGATCGATCACTACCTGGCCACGGGCCAACGCATCCAGCAGGTGCCGCCCGGCGCAACTGCTGACGTGCCCATGTTCGGCACAACCAGCCGCACCAAGAAAAAGAAGGCCAGCGCCAGCAATGCGCAGAACGAATAAGCGCGTCCACCAGAGGCGCCGACAGGCTTGGTTTGAGCTGTCGGCGCACCAGATCAACGAGGCACCCAATGGCAAAGACGGGAGCTGCGAAGCACTCAGCGGACTACCGGGATCGGCAGAACGCGATCAAGGAGAAGATGGGGATCGAGGTTCAGAAGATCGACACCCCAGTCGGCACGCGGTCGGGCCTGAACACCGCGATGAAGGAACACGGCTACAGCCAGATTCAGGAGCTTTGGCAGGATCTGGCGCTTTCGTTTCTTGCTTCTCCGTTTGAGGAACAGAAGCGGCGCCTCAGAAAACCTAGCGCGTCAGCTTTCGTGGTGACTCCAAAACTAGCGCGTCAGTTGAAAGAGGCCGGAATGGCCCAGGCGGACCCACATGCAGACGAAGAATGAACTGACGCTGGCTCAGTCAAAAACCTTGGCTTTTATCGCGGCTTTCCGTGAGAAAAACGGCTACTCGCCGACCATCGCCGAAATGGCCGAAGCCGCCAACGTGCACGGCAATGCGATTGCTGATCGCATCAACATGATGATCAAAAAGGGTGTGGTGATAAAGACGCCCGGTATCGCCCGAAGCATTCGGCCTGTGTGATAAACGCCGGTCACCACGTATAGCCCACCACCAACCTATTCGCCACCGTCCCGTACCGGAGGACGGCGCATGCAATGGAGAAACACATGAAATACCTCGCCCGGGTCAACCCGAAGTACTTCGCAGCAATCCATCAGTGCGCCGCCAAGGGTGATGTCCGCTACTACCTGAATGCGGTGCACATCGAGCCGCACGCGGCCGGCGGTGTCGTGATCGTCGCAACGAACGGCCACTTCATGGGAGCCATGCACGATCCGGATGGCTGGATTCATCCCGACCATAAGTCAGTTCTGATCGGCACAGTTTCTAAGCGGATGCTGTCGGCATGCATGTCCCGAAAAGGACCAGACGGCGAGCCACCTGCGGTGCTGTGGATATCGGAGAAATTCTCTCTGGTGAGCAGCTTTCCTGACATCACCGAAGAGCCAGAACTGTTCGGTCAGTTTTCTCATCTCACCGAGAAAACTGAGTTAGTCGACGGAAAATTCCCGGACTGGCGCCGCGTCATGCCGAAGCAGCGGGCACAGTTTGAAGGTGCATACCCCTGCCTGAACGGTGAATACCTGGAAGCATTCAACAAGATCGGCGTGATGCTCTCTGGACAGAAGCATTTCGGCGGCGGCGGGATGCACCTCGAAACCGGATCAGATAAGGGCTCGGTGGTCGTACGGTTCAACAGTCATGACCTGGTCGACCGCTTCGTAGGAATACTGATGCCTATGAGGGGCGAAGAGATGAAAGCCTTCTTGCCACCCTGGGCCGAGGTCGAGGCCGCGTCTGAGGCCGCCTGATCACACCACCGCATCAGCCGCCACCTCAATAGCAATGAAAGCCTCACCCTGGGTAATGAAGCCCATCGGCAGCAACCTCGATGGCTATTACCGCCTCAGCTGCAAGCCCAGAGGCTACAGGATATCTGACCAACCGATCCGCGACCGCATCCGCCAAGGCATCAACATCGATCCCTTTGCTACGGGCCTCAATGAGCACGTATCTCAGTGCGGTCTTTAGCGCTTTAACTCTGTCTTCGCTCATGGCTGTTCTCTCGCAGTACGGCAAGCGATGGCAAGGCAGCGCCAGCTAGTCGCCACTCGATCACGCCTGCTCCATTAGAAAATGGTGCTCGGCATCCTCCAGCGTGATCCAAGGAGGTTGCTGATTTTGAGTTCGCGAAAGCAGGAACGCCTTGGTGCGTTCTGTATTGAGTCTCTGATCGGTGGCTTCTAGATGCTCTACAAGGTCGCGAGGCATGCCGTAAATGCCGCACTCCTTGCACTGGCGGACCCAGAACTGGCCAACGCACGAAATTTCCCTGTCATGTGATTCGCAAATGACGCAAGTCATCACCGGTTCTCCTTGATTGGTTAAGACCAAAATTAGCGAACCCGCACTTTCAAGATCAAGCCTACTCGATGAGCTGCATCACAAATCGGTGTACAGCGAAAACGTCAGGGACGGATTGCAAGCTCGTATTCAAGGCGGCGGATCGCATTTATGGCCCGAACGGCGTCCGATTCGAGTCCGCTGTATCTGCCGATCAACTCCACCGCGCCATCGCATATCGCTTCGACGTGAAGGCCTTGTTCTTTCGCCGTAACAAGCAGCGCTTTAATCGCTACTTTCATTGCTATATCCCTGTCAGCGCTCATCACTACCTCCACTTATGAGAGGTGAGCGTAGGCCATGCGTGTGGCGGGTGGGCGAAACCTGAGCCGCCGCAATGGCGGCAGCTCGAATCGACAGGATCTGGCTGATGAGATAGCGCATATCTACGCTGCCCGCCGCTCGTCTAACCAGGTGGGCCAGGTTGCGGTTTGACCATCGTCGCCACGGTTTCTTGTATCTCTGCGATAGCCTGGTTCAGGTGCCATCGTGGGTGATTTCGATCTGTCACCAAAAGCTCGGCTGCGAACTCGGTTAAATCTTCCACATCCATCCCAGCCAGATGTGCTGTTTGAATGACAGCGTTCAACGCCAACTCCAGAGCTACTTCTCGATCCTCGCTCATGACGTCCTCCATTGCAGGAAAGTAAAGCTTAGCTAACTACCGATATGGCTGCCAGTGCCATGACAGAGCCTTGATCTCCGGCTTCATTGCCACTTCCATGGCTTCGCCCATGACGACCTCCGTAGTTGAGGTGATAAGGCGTAGGCCGCTCCTAACTCGCATGGAATCGACCAATGATCCACTATCACGGCACGCCAGTCGGCGGTAAGCGCGAGGACGCCGCGAAGTTCCTCGCCGGCCGGCACGCGCTGGTGCCATTTCCGCGCAAAGACGATCTAGGGATCGTCGCCGATGTGTGCAAGTCGTTTGTTTTCGACAATGGTGCGTTCACGGTCTGGAAGAAAGGGGGCCAGGTCGACGTCGACGGTTACACGCGGTGGGTTGAAGACTGGCACCGGCACCCTGGTTTCATTTGGGCGCTGATTCCGGACGTGATCGACGGCGACGAAGAGGCGAACGACGACCTCGTTCGCCAGTGGCCGGAGGAACTGCGGGGCGTGCCAGTTTGGCACCTGCACGAATCGCTTGAGCGGTTGCAGCGACTCGCCCGGTGTTGGGGAACTGTTGCCCTGGGCAGTTCCGGGCAGTGGGCCACGCCCGGCACCGGATCGTGGTGGAAGCGGATGAGTGCTGCGATGGATGCCATCTGTGATGAACAAGGCCGGCCAACTTGCCGCCTGCACGGGCTACGCATGCTTGACCCGGCCATCTTCCAGCACCTTCCTTTTGCCTCGGCCGACTCGACAAACGCCGCAGTCAACGGCGGCAGCATCAGCCGGTTCGGCATGTACGCCCCGCCAACCGCCGGGCAGCGCGCCAACGTGATCGCCGACCGAATCGAGGCGCATAACAGCGCTCCTGTCTGGCTTCGCGAATCGCAAACCGAAATGGCGCTCTGAGCGCCTGACCCACCCCTTCCCCTTTGAATCACGCCACTGGCGAGGATCAGCATGACCACTGCAATCGATTTGTTCGCCGGGCTCGGCGGATGGTCTACCGGTGCCCGCAAGGCGGGTGTCGAAGTTCTCTGGGCGGCAAACCACTGGCCGGTGGCGGTCGAGTGGCACGCAGCCAACCACCCGGACACCCAGCACATCTGCCAAGACCTGCACCAAGCCCGCTGGGAGCAGGTGCCCGCCCACGACATACTGCTGGCGTCGCCGTGCTGCCAAGGTCACTCGAAGGCCCGCGGGCAAGCGAACGGCAATCCACAGCACGATGCCTCACGCTCAACAGCCTGGGCAGTTGTGTCGGCCTTGGAGTTTCACCGGCCTGGGGTGGCACTGGTCGAGAACGTTCAGGAGTTCACCGACTGGGCACTCTACCCCGCTTGGGTCTCTGCTGTTCAGGCTCTTGGATACCAGGTCGCGCCGCACGTCGTGGACTGTGCAGATCTGGGCGTTCCCCAGCACCGCGTCAGACTGTTTCTGGTGCTGACACTTAGCAAGGCGCCTTTGATGCTCGAGTTGCACCGGCATCAACACGTGCCCGCTGCCAGCTTTCTGGACTTCAACGCTGGGAGATGGTCGACGATCGAGCGACCGGGCCGGGCGCTGGCCACGCTCAACCGAGTTCGCAATGGGCGCGAGCGCTTCGGCGATCAGTTCATCATGCCGTATTACGGGAAGGGCTCCGGCCTGACCGGGCGCGATATGAACAGACCGATTGGCACCATCACCACGCTCGACCGTTGGGCGCTGGTGCGCGGCGATGAGATGCGGATGCTCAGCGCCAGCGAGGCGCTGGGGGCCCAATCCTTCCCTGCCGACACCCTCCGCCCCAAAAGCCACAAGCTGACCATGCACATGGCCGGAAACGCGGTTCCTCCGCTCGCTGGACAGCGCGTAATCGAAGCGCTGATGGCTACCGCCTGACCAACCCCACCGTAACCTCCAGAGGTTACATCTCGAAAAGTAACCTGTATGGGTTACAGGGATATCCACATGAGAAATCTGATCTGGCGCCTGCTGGCCAAGCTGCTGGCGCGCCCTGCTATTGCCGACTGGTTGATCGCCCGCGCTCAGCGCACGCCCTACCAGCACATCATGTCAGCCGATGGCCAGGACACCTACATGGGCCGGTGGTGGCTGTTCAACCCGTACGACCGGGAGACCCACGTCGGCAAGCACTCCTGGTTCCCGTGGTCGATCCGGATCCATCACATCCTGCGCCCGGATGCTGACCGAGACTTGCACGATCACCCCTGGAACGCGCGCACCGTGATCCTGCGTGGCAGCTACACAGAGCAGCGGCTCCTCGAAGCTGGCGATCCTGCGCTGACCTCGCTGCGGATGGATGCTGCTGCGAAGTTGGGCACTTGGGAAAAAGCTTGGGAGGCCACGGAATACATCGACCGTCGTCTTGGTGACACCGCCAGACTGAAGCACGGCGAGTACCACCGCATTGACTCGGTCAGCGGGGGCGGCGTGTGGACGCTGTTCATCACCAGCCGCTGGAAAGGCGACTGGGGCTTCCTGGTGAAGGGCAAGAAGATCGATTGGCGCATCTACACAGGTGAGCAGCCATGACCGTCTATGTCGACAAAGAACAGATCCCTTACCGTCGTATGAAGATGTGCCACATGCTCGCCGACACCGAGGAGGAGCTGCACGCCATGGCCGACAAAATCGGCATCGCGCGGCGCTGGCACCAGTTCCCCGGCACGGTGAAGAGCCACTACGACATCTGCCTGAGCAAGCGGGCGTGCGCCGTTCAATTGGGCGCAAAGGAAATTGATCGAGACGAACTGGTCGCTATCATCAACGGGCGGCGAAAAGCTCTGCTGCACAAGTAACCCGCAGAAAATCCTACACCAGCCCAGAAAAACTTACATTCCGCCCGAAAGCCGATGTTTATTTATAGCGGCGAGACCCTTTACGCGGCAGTGGCTCAGGCTTCGCTGAGTCCGCGGAGTTCCTGAGCGACTTCTTGCCGATCAGCTCGTAAGCTCGACCGACGCCCCATTTGATAGCCTGGGTCATCGTATGGTCAGGACGCGAGTCGTAAACCTCTTCAAACAGCATCGCGCCGCTTGAGGCGTACACACCGATAAATAGCTGAACACCCACTGCCGGGCAGTGACGTACCTGGATGTTGATCGATTTTCCGTCGTCGAGTCGCTCGTCATGGTCGCGGAAATGCAAGTCAGACTTGTTCCAATCCCAGTACTTTTGGCCGCGTATCCGCATAGCATCCCCCCAATTCGGAGAGGATTATGCAGTCGAAATATGGCAGATCAAAGGACCAACTTCGGTATCGAGGGTGCCGGGTCTACTTGCCGTAACCCTGCTGCATCAGGGCTGGAGCGTCAGGATGACCCAAATGCAGATGCAGTGCTGCGAAGGAAGCTTCCTGTGCAATGACCGCTGTCTTCCACGCAGCATTTCCCATCGTGGAAATCATCACCATTTTCATCATGTTGATGGTTGATTCATCCAGAGCTAGCAGGAGCGTATGCGCGGTAAAACGGAAGTCATCTGAGGTTTGCATTCGGAAAAACCTTTCTGCTGAAAGCAATCGGTTATCGATTCCATCTATCTGTGAGCCGTAATTGATTGGGTAATTCAACCCGATCGGATCAGCGGTGAAAACTCCCGTTAACTATCCCAATTTCCGACTGCGCCTAAGCGTGGTGAAGGAGCAACTGTGCGCCTGAAGAAACATGAGCGCGAGCAGGTCCGCATGAAATACGGCGGCCGTTGCGCGTACTGCGGCATAGAACTTGGACTGAAGTGGCACGCCGACCATCTTCAATCGGTTCGGCGCGGCACCAGCCATCGCTGGGAGGGCAACGCCGAACGCCCGCAGAACCACAACCTCAACAACATGATGCCCGCCTGCGCGCCCTGCAACCTGAGCAAGTCGCAAATGCCGCTGGAAGCCTGGCGCGCATTCCTGGTGGGCCACGTCAATAGCCTCAACCTCTATCACCCCATCTATCGGCTCGCGAAAGCGTACGGCCTGATCGTCGAGACAGTGGCGCCGGTGGTGTTCTACTTCGAGAGACCGATGAACAGCATTAAAGAACGCCCGATCCTGTTCTCGGCGCCGATGGTGCGCGCCATTCTGGAAGGCCGGAAGTCAGTCACGCGCCGCGCGCTCAAAGTGCAGCCGCATATCGATGCGAGCGGAAATTTCTGCGTGGGGCAATACAACTACGGGCAGGATTTGGACGGCACGCCAATGACTAGGCACTTCGTCAAGAGTCACTGCCCCTACGGCCAGCCAGGCGACCGGCTGTGGGTGCGCGAGACGTGGGGGGTGATCAGTCACGACTTCGACGAGCACGGTAACATGATTGACTGGGTGCCTGACCGCCCTGCCACGCCGATCCGGGAGATGCCTTTCGGCCGCGGTTATTACTCTGGGCACGCGATCTACCGAGCCGACCGTGAGGCGGTATGGGCCAGTGATGATGACGGCGGCGGTGATGATCGCTCCGCATGGAAGCCGAGCATCCACATGCCCCGTCGGGCCAGCCGCATCCTGCTGGAGATCACAGATGTGCGCGTCGAGCGGCTGCAAGATATCAGCCGCCGCGACATTCGGGCGGAAGGCTTGGAGTGTCCACCAGAACTGGCGAGCGACGATGTGTCGCCTAACTACCGGGACTGGTTCCCAGCAGCTTGGCGCAAATTGTGGGAAGCCATTAATGGCGCCGGTAGCTGGGACAAAAACCCATGGGTATGGGTAATAACCTTCCGGCGCTTGCCTTGAATGGGCTAGTTCAACTTACAACGCGACCCTGGGGATCAATAACCCGAGCAAAAGGATATTTCTCCCGGAGACGCGCAAGCTCCTGCATGCAACCCATCTCCGAGCCATAGGTCTTCGTCTGCCATTGTTGTGTAGCGGATGACTTGTACTGCGCTTGGTAATTGGTCGACATGTGCACCTCCCTGAAAAACGAATATATAGCATAGCGCCACTATTTTTAAACCCCTTCCCCATCTATCCACATGCCTGCCGGTGTACGGCGGGCGAGGTATCAACTGTGTCCGATACAATTGAAAGCCTGAAGGAAGAAAACGCCAGGCTGCGCAAGCGCATCCTCGACTACTGCATGATCGACGACGTGCCGCTGCTGAAGCACTACCAGTCTTTCACTGACCGCAACAAACCATCGCAGCTGGAGTTTGACGTGGCGATCGACAAGCTGCGTCAGATCGGCGCCGGCGTCGACGGCGAAAACACCTACAAGCGCGAACTGTGCGATGTCATCTCCGGTGCCATGGCCTTCGGTTACCAGAACACGAACGCGCCGCCGGAAGGTCATTGGGCGAAACGGTTCTGGGACCTTGGCCGAGCAGAAGGCGCTGCGCGCGAGGAACTGACCGCAGCGTTGAAGCTGAATCGTGAAAACCTCCGCGCATGCCAGGCAACAATTCATCTATGCGGTGGCTTCGACCCGGCCTACGTCAACGATGCCCAAGCTGCGATGACAGTCGCCGACCAAGTCTTGGCAAAATACCCACCATTAGATCGCGCTGCACCCGGAGAGACTCATGACGGATATCCAACGTAAAACGATGTGCATCTACCACGGCAACTGCGCCGACGGGTTTGGCGCCGCCTGGGTGGTCCGCAAAGCTCTCGGCGATGGCGTGGAGTTTGTGGCGGGCGTGTACGGACAAGAGCCGCCGGATGTGACCGGAAAGAACGTCATCTTGGTCGACTTCAGCTACAAGTACGACGTTCTGTCGAGCCTCGCGCGCCAGGCACACAGCATCATTGTGCTGGACCACCACAAAAGCGCAGCGGAAGATCTGGCGCGCTTTGGGCCGTTCCATGCCGGCATTGAAAACGACATCCGCCACGACAACGGATCGCCCCTGCTTGGATGGAAAACTGCTCACGACATGGCCATGAGTCAAGGCGGCCCTGCGATAGCCTGCTGTTTCGACATGAACAGAAGCGGCGCGATGCTGGCGTGGGATCACTTTTTCCCTGCCCAGGAGCCTCCGCAGTTGCTCCGCCACATCGAGGACCGCGACCTATGGCTGTTCAAGTTGGATGGCACTCGGGAAATCCAGGCCAACCTGTTCAGCTATCCCTACGACTTTGAGGTTTGGGATCAGTTGATGGAGGCCGACGTGCAGGCAATGCGGGCCGACGGCGCCGCGATCGAGCGCAAGCATCACAAAGACATCGCGGAACTGGTAGCGGTGACCAAGCGGCGATTGGTGATCGGCGGACATGACGTTCCGGCCGCCAGCCTGCCATACACGCTAACCAGCGATGCGGGACACCTCATGGCACAAGGTGAGCCATTCGCTGCCTGCTACTGGGATACGCCAGATGGGCGAGTCTTCAGCTTAAGAAGCACCGATGCGGGCCTAGACGTCTCTGAAGTGGCCAAGCAGTACGGCGGTGGCGGGCATCGCAATGCGTCAGGCTTTCGCGTGCCTTTCGGCCACGAGCTGACACGTTGACGGATAGCGTCAATCAAGCAATGTGCAACAGTCGCGCCGGCGGTTTCTCGTCGGCCTTGTTGTAGAGATAGTCGCGCCAGCTACGAAAGGCGCGCTGTTGTCGATCAAAGGCTTCTTGCCATTCAAGAGTGCCGATGAGGTCGACTGAAATCGCCATCATCTGCTCGGTAGCGTTGTCGAGCTCTTTGATGAGATCGAGCGCGTTGGGGGTATCAAATACTTCCGGTTGCATAAATTCCTTTTCCTCTGGTTACTCAGTTGAGTAGCCAACCTCCTGATAGTGCTCAAGTTCCGATGAGCGGCTATTACCAACTGCCCAATATAGCCTGCATTACCGCGGGCAGGAGATACGCATGCCTGCGAATACTGAATACCGCATGAGCCCCAGGGTCGCGCTCGAACTGGCAGGGATTGTTCAGTTCGATCCGGCAAAGCGCGTTGAGCTGCTGGCGGAGTTTTTGGAACGGAATGGTGAGCACAACTTGATCGAGTTTTTCTCGCAGTTCATCGGCATGGCCAATTCTGTCGTCGCGAACTGCGCGGAGATGAGCGACCAAGTGCTCATCGAGGAATGCGGCGTGCACCCCGACAGATTCACCAGCGTGAACATGCCGACAATCATCGGCGCATGCCAAGGCGTGGTTCTTGCCAGCCTGTGTGACCCGAAAGGCGCGTGCCATGGGTGCGCCTACCGGCTTGGGTCGATAGCGAATCAATCACCTATCGCCACATCGGACGCGGCTTACAAAGCGCACGATCCGAAAGGTTTCCTGTGTCACGCCTACATGGATGAGACCGGTGAGCCGAGGCGCGCGTGTGTTGGCCACGCCAAAGCAAATAAACAACCACGCTTCGACAGCGCAACAGAAGAAGGCAACCCGCTATGAGCGCAGCTACAGTTCTGGAATTCCAAGAGTTGCAGCGGATCACCGGCTATACGCGCCGCGCCGACGTCGAGCGGACGCTGCGCGGGCAGGGAATCCGGATATTCCTCGGCCGCAACGGACCGTGGACGACCGTCGACCTGGTGAATCAGGCGGGCGGTCTGAAGCCGATGGATGAAGACAAATACGGTGCGGAGATCGTATGAAAAGAGGCCGGAAGCGCCAGCACAACCCGAACATCCCTGGACACATTGATCAGACGGCCCTCCCGCGCGACGTCTATTTCGACCATCGAGGGTCCGGCTGCTGGTACATCCTGTATTTCAATGAGGCTGGCCGGCGTCAGCGCGCGAATCTTTGCGCAGCGAACGTCACCCTATCCGAGCTGCATCGGCTCATCGAGGATCGCAAGGGCATTGACCGCGACAGCCTCCAATACCTGTGCGCCGAGTTCCACAAAAGCCTGCAGTTCACTAGCCTGGGCCAGAAAACTCAGGACGACTATTGCTACTCGCGCGACGTGCTTCTGGACTATCCCACCAAGCTGGGCAAGCCCTTGGGTGAGCTGGCAGTGAAGAAATTCACCCCGGCCCTGATTCAACGGATCATCGACAAGATCGCTCAACAAGGCACGCCATCGAAAGCCGCTCATGCCCTTCGCTATCTGCGCCGCACGATGCAATGGGGCCGTAACCGTGGATTCGTGACCGATAACCCAGCCAAGGGCATCGAGGCGCCCAAAGAGCGGAAACAACGACGTCTGCCTGATTCTGCGGTGATGACCAACCTCATCCGGTTCGCGCATCAACAGGGTCAGCTCAAGCGCGGACAGCCCGGCGCCTGCTCGCCCTACCTTTGGTATGTCATGGAGATTGGCTATCTATGCCGGCTACGGGGGATCGAGACCATCACCCTCACTGACGAGAACGAACTGCCTGAAGGAGTGCTGACCAACAGGCGCAAAGGCAGCCGCGACAACATCGTGCGCTGGACTCCCCGGCTTCGCGCGGCATGGGACGCCGCCAAGACGGTGAGGAATGAAATCTGGCAGCGGCGAAAAAAACCGGTGCCATTCCGTCCTGAGCAACGGTTCCTGATCGTTTCCGCCAGCGGTGGGCAACTTTCGAAGTCAGGTCTGGATTCCGCCTTCCAACGATTAATTATCCAGGCAATCGACAAGAAAGTTCTAACCGAAGAGCAACGATTTGGGATGCACGACTTCAAGCGAAAAGGCATCACCGACACAGTCGGGAATAGGTCCGATAAGCAAGAAGCTTCAGGGCACAAAGACGAATCCATGATGGATGTTTATGACCTGAGTTTGCCGATCGTTAATCCGTCAGCTGAGTAAATCGCTCTTCAACTTCGGTTGAACAGTCGCTTCAAATAACGGCTACTCTCCCCCCCCCCCTTCAATAACCGCGAAAGCGGATCGCTCAAAGCACCCTTCCCTCCCTTCGAGCTCTCCCACGAACCCCGCACCATCCTCCGGACGGAGCGTTTGGATCAGTTGCCCGACCTCAGTTATCCACAGTCCACGACCGTGCCAGACCCGAAGATTGCGACCCGAATCCCTACGTACAATAACCGGGTAGGTCCTCGGCCCGTTTGGCTTCAAGCTTATGCCTCGCGTACATTAAAATGCCTGCAACGTAGACAGATTGGCGATAAGGCAGCTGACTTGTAATCAGTAGGTCCCGGGTTCGACTCCTGGTGCCGGCACCATACAAAACAAGGGCTCGCAGAAATGCGGGCCTTTGCTTTTTCTGTTGGCCGTAACAAGCGAGCTGCCCATGGAATGGCTGAAAGATTTTTCAAACAACTATGCCAATGCCGTAACCGCCTTCGCAGCCATCGGCGCGTTTGTCCTTGCCTGGCGCACCCTTGCTTATCTGAAGCGAGAGTACCTAGCGAAATACCGGCCTTACGTTGTGCCCTTGGTTACCGCTGTGCCCGTACAGATGGATGCAGGAGATACCAAATTTCACGTTGTAATCCAACCAGTGAACGTTGGTCCCCATCCATGCAACATCAAGGTTTCAGAAATTCGCCTGCGAATTGGTGATGAGAGCTTTCCAGGTTCTGATCAACATGACTGGGTCCTGATAGGAACGAATGGCCTAGGTTTCAACTTTGACGGCGGCTTCATAACACAGGTGGGTATTCAACATATTCGCGAAGCGAGGTACAGCCAGAACCGCGTCGAGCTTACTTTCACCCTCGGTATGCGATCGATGGAAAACAAGAACGAGTCGACAAAAAAATTCCTTTATGAAATCGAGGTTCGTGGAGAGTTTCCCACGGTTGTCTATCGACCTGATTTGATTCGCTAAGGCCTCTGCGCTGATAACGAGGGTTCAATTCCCTTCACCCGCTCCAATGAGTTCAAGGTTTCCAGCGCTCCTTACCTGCTAGCGCATCCATCAGGGGGGGCGTATTGGGGACCATTTGATAAAAGCGACCGCAGACAGTCGCGCAGCCTGGATCCCACCTCAGGCTAGGAGCCAAATCCCAAAATCCGGGGGGTAGACTATCCGTACACTACCCGTACGCACGTCGGCGGCAGAGCCCTCCGACAACGTGAGGCTGGAGTCCTGCATCAGCCAGTTGCGGTTGCTAAACGTTTTGAAAGCGCTTCTGCTTTACCCGCCGCTCCCCCGAATGCCTCTGCATTCGTCGGCGGCGCCCCAAGCAGCGGATGCCCATGCCCCGCTAGCTGCGTGGCCATCTCCTGCACCACGTCCAGCGTATTGCACAGCACCTTGAAGGTCTTCACACTCTCCGACCCCGCATGATTCTTCGGTGCAACAAGCCGCTGACTGATCTGACTCACACTCTCCCGAATCACCTGAATCCGCTCCACCATATCCCTGGCCACCGCCGCATTATGTTTCTGCCCCACGGCCAGGTTCAGGTCCTGCCCGGTGGCCAAATGCAGATCGTCCACCGCCGCCAGGCTCGCAGACCCGCCCGACAACAGCTTGAGCGCGCCCAGCGCCTCGATCTTCTTCACGCCACCTACGGCAATCGAGCGGATAAGCAGGAAGCAAGCGCCACCGTGATGCCAAAATGATGGACGTATATGATCACAGCTTCCCGGTGGTCGACCCATCGGGAACATGAACCGGATGATCAGCGAACAGGGGCCGCAAGGATTGAAACTATGCCAGACATACTTGATTGGAAGGATATTGAAGCTGATTTCACAGATGGCCTTTTGCTTGGAAATGGAGCCAGTATCGCGCTTCATAAGGGTTTTGGTTACGCCAGCTTGTACAGCGAAGCTGTCAACCGCGGATTCATCACACCGCAGGTTGCTAAAATTTTTCGCCAGTTTGGCGTCAACGATTTCGAAGAGGTACTACGGAAGCTTTGGCACACCAAGCTAGTCCTCAATGCATTAGACTTGCCCTTTGTGAGAGTACAGGAGGCGTACACCGAGGTTCGGGCAGCACTGATAGCCACAGTTAGAGCCTCACATATCACGCCAAGGGACGCCGAGCCGCACTTGCCCCATATCTATGAATTTATGAAGCGCTTCCAAACCGTCGTTTCGCTCAACTATGACCTGATCGTCTATTGGGCAGCACAGCTCGGCAATGATCAGCTCGGTGTCACGTGGTTCAAAGACGCTTTCCAAACGGGACAGTTTAGCGAGGACTGGCAGCAATTCCGCCGACCCTACAGGGCAGCAGAAGGGGCGACTCTGTATTTTTATCCTCACGGGAACCTCGCACTAAAGAGAACACAAAACGGCGAAGGTAAGGTGGACAGAGGAAACGGACCTCTTCTTGAGACGATTCTTCGCCAATGGGAAAGTGAGATCTGCGTTCCTCTGTTCGTTTGTGAAGGCACCACTCACCACAAAAAAGATTCGATACGAAGCTCTTCCTATCTGCAGAGGGTATTTAGCGAGGTATTGCCGGATATCCAAGAATCATTGGTCATTTATGGCTGGAGCATGTCAGAACAGGATCAGCACATCGTGGACAAGCTTGGTCAACGCCCACCGAGACGGGTTGCTATATCAGTCCGTAATGGTAACCAACCGTTCGCAGTGACAGCCGAAAGAATCCTGGAAACCATAGGCGTTGAGGAAGTAGTTTTCTTCGACTCTGCTAGTGAAGGGTGCTGGAACAACCCACGCCCGCCCCGCCCACGTCTTTTTTGGTAGCTCGCCGCATGCGTAACGGATGGAAGATGAGCCCGGTAATAGCGGCTCTAAACGTATCCGTGACCTGACAACATTTTTTCTAAATAGCTGTTTCTATCGTTAAATTCACATGACTTGTAATCAGTAGGCGCCGGTTCGACTCCTGGTGCCGGCACCATACAAAACAAGGGCTCGCAGAAATGCGGGCCTTTTGTCTTTTTACCGTACCTGCGGCTTTCCTTCCAAATCACTCCGGCCAATCAACGGCCTGGAGTCAAACGCCCCCTATCCAGCCTCGCCATCTGCCTACATGATCCTCGTCAGGCTTATCCAGACACTCGCCATCCATTGATTCGGGAAGATCGTTTGCGATCATCCAAATTGTCACGCGATGTGACCAGTCCTCAACCATACGGTCTCGCAGATATACCGAGAAATGCATGCTTTCCAGTGCGAACTGTGATTATCGCAATGGACTTTTCCTACACAATAACAGGCAATGTCTGAAGATTCTTCGTTTCCCTGATCACCGTGCAATAAGCCCTCTTGTTTGTCGAAAAACAAATGACGTTAAATCCCGGCCGACACTCATTTAAACAGAGGAGGTTGATGATGATGATCGAACGGCTGCTGGGCTTTTTCAGGGACGCGCCAGAGAAAATCCTGCCGATATCAGACGAAGCAGCAATTGGCCCCTACACAGCAACAGAAGAAGATATTCGCAGCTGCTTTAGGTTGTTACTGGGGCGTTCTCCTTCGATCAAAGAATGGCACGGGCATAAACTTGCTGCAGGCCAGCAACTTCAAACCGTGGTTAACAAGTTTCTGAGCGCTGCTGAGTTTAAAGAAAGAGATACATCTTCGATTGTGATGGCCAATACGGCTCACGAAATCGTCGAGCTTGATAACCTGTCGATCTGCATCAGCAGCATGGATGAGGTGTGCGGGTTGCTCAGGACTGCAAAGACTTACGAACCGGGGGTTACATCTGTCATTGAGTGTGTACTGGCGCCCGGGATGACGTTCGTGGATATCGGTGCAAACATTGGTTATTTTTCGGTCCTGGCGTCGAAAAAGGTGTCTGACACTGGGAAGGTTTTTGCTATTGAGCCCTACGCCTACAACATTAAACTCATTCAAAAAAATATAGCCCTCAACCAGTGCGAGAATGTCGAAGTGCTGCCTTTTGCGTTATCAAAGAGCAAAGGTTTTCTCAGTTATGATGACAGTGCCGGCAACAGCGGCAATGTCGGTGGACTGGACAGCAATTTTGCGAATCTGTTGAAGTGCACTGTTGTTTATTGCATGCCACTGGATGATTTGATTGATCCTGCGATCAAGATTGACCTGATTAAAATGGACATTGAAGGTGCCGAGTACCTGGCGCTGCAGGGCATGCAGCGTACTCTTCGCGAACACACTCCCCTTATCATCAGTGAAATTTCCGACGAGTTCCTTAAGCGAGTCTCGGGTGTAACGTTGCCTCAATACCTCGAATTGCTATTGAAGCATGAGAGATACAACATTGCGGTGATAAAAACGCCAGAAGAAATCGTCCCGTGTGGTAGAGATATCCAACGGGTGGTTGAGATTTATACCGAATACGCATCAATGTGCATGGACGTAGTGGTGTACACGGATGACCAAAAAGACCTGCTAAAACTGAACATGTAGCTCGCTTTCTACGATGGCGAAAGCGTCCAACAAACTTGCTTTTCGCCATCCGCCGGCGCAGCGCCACTCGTCCGATACCCCCAATCCTTCACGAGTAGCAGGAACCGAACCTCAGCGAAACCACTCCAGTAAATAGCGGCTACGCTGCAACCTGACTGATCTGCCACACGTTTTATGGACTGCACCCACCCACATGGCAGTGACGATCCCATTTCCAGCAATGGAAGCCGTTTTGACCGTCTCGGGGAATGTATTCGCTCCATAGCCTGAATTCGCATGGCGCAGGTGCGTGCTTCGCGCATGTGTTGGTGCGCACAGGCTTTTGTGAAGACATATCAGTCGCCGCGACGACGGGGATGGCGATTCTCTACGGACGGGCAACTGCCTGTCGGCCATCCCCTGATCAGTTCGATTACCTAAAAAAGGGACTTACCATGAGCATTATCAGCAGCATTCTTGAAAAACTCGGGTTTGGGACGGCCAACGCCAGCACGCAGGCATCGCCAGATGCGCCGACTGCGCCCGCGACGGGGAGCGCGCCGCCTTCTCCTGGAGTAAGTAGCCAGCCTACGCCTGATCAGCTCAACGCCGAAATTACGAAGTTGAAGGAGGGCAATCCAGGGCTGAATCCCCAGTCGTCCATCGTTGACTTGCTCAAGGCATTGAAGCTCGACAGCAGCATGGAAAATCGGAAGAAGTTGGCCGAGGAGGTCGGGATTTCCTCCTATGAGGGCACGGCGGAGCAGAACATCGAGTTGCATAAAGCCGTGTTGAACAAGGCGACTCAGGGATAACGCCCGAACGATACGATGCGGCCTTATACCTGCACAAAAAGCTGCGCCTGAAGTCAGGCGCAGCTCGCGGTTTTCAGGCGTGATTCTTGTCCAATGTCCGCAACTTCTCGGGCAACGCCCACAACAATAAACCTGCCGCAATCACGCTGGTGACGCCGATCACGTACAGCGCTGGCGTGGTGCTGCCTGTCATGTCCTTGATGCTGCCGACCATGATCGGGCTGACGATGCCGCCGAACTGGCCGAGGGTGTTGATCAGCGCGATGCCGCCTGCCGCGCCTGCGCCTGCACCGGCCAGCAGTTTTGGTGGCAGGGTCCAGAATGCCGGGATGGAGGCAACGATGCCGCCACCGAGCATGGCCAGGGAGAGGATCAGCATACTGGTGTGCTGAGCGAAAATCCCGGCGCTGAAGAAGCCGATGGCGCCCAGCACAACCAGACCGCAGACAAATTTGCGACGCTCGCCGCTGGCGTCTGACAGGCGACCGATCACGACCATGCTGATCGCGCCACAAATATAAGGAATGGCGGTGAGTAGGCCGATCACGACAGGGCTTTCGACACCTGCGCTGCGAATCAGCTGAGGCGCCCAGAAGTTAAGGCCGTAGGACGCAACCTGAATCAGAAAGTAGATCAGGCCAAGCATCAGGAAGCCGGGCATCTTCAGGGCGGTCAGCAGCGAGCCATGTTTGTTGGGCTCATGCTGGGCGATGCGGCTGGAAAGGTAGGTTTTTTCAGCATCGGTCAGCCAGTGGGCGTCGGAAACGCGGTCCTTGAGGATCTTGAGCACGGCGATACCGAGTGCAATGCAAGGCAGGCCGCCGAGCAGGAACAGCCAGTGCCAGCCGCGCATCTGCATGACCCCGTCCATGTGACCCAATACCAGACCGGAGATCGGCGCACCGAGCAGACCGGCGAAGGCCGAGGCGAGAAACAGGATCGATGTGATGCGCCCACGGTAGGTTTGTGGGAACCACAGCGTCAGATAAAACAGTACGCCGGGTGCGAAACCGGCTTCCATCGCGCCGATGATGAAGCGCAGCACGTAGAACTGCCATTCAGCGTTGACGAACACCATCAGCGCAGTCGCGATGCCCCAGGAAATCATGATCCGGGCAATCCAGCGGCGGGCGCCAACCTTGTAGAGCATGATGTTGCTCGGCACCTCGAACAGCACGTAACCGATGACGAACAGGCTCGCGCCGAGGCCGTACGCGGTGTCGCTCAGGCTCAGGTCGGTTTGCAGCTGAAACTTGGCGAAGCTGATGTTGATGCGGTCAAAGAACGCGAACAGGTAGCAGACCATGATCAACGGCATCAGCCGCCACGCGACTTTGCGGATCAACGCTTTTTCGGCGTTCACAACGTCGACGACGCTGCTATTGGGGTTTAGAACGGAGATAGTCATTGCGGTCACTCCAGTTGGACTTCCCAAAGGGAGCCCTATTGTTTTTGTTGTCTGGACGAATGCGCGGCGAGGCGTATTCGTTCGTATTCGGTAAAGCGTTTGGCTACAGATGTCTCGCGATAAATCAGCCCGGCAGATGTTCAGGCGCGGGATGCAAATCACAGTTACGCCCTGCCTTGGCAACTTGCCCCGGCATTTCATGCCCGAGCAGCGCAGGCAGGCCGCGCGAGAGTTTCAGGAGATGCGGCAGGTCGACACCGGTCTCGATCCCCATTTCTTCGCACATGTTCACAAGGTCTTCAGTGCAGATATTTCCTGATGCGCCAGGCGCGAACGGGCAACCGCCCAAGCCACCCAACGACGCATCAAAACGGCGAGCGCCTGCCTCGTAGGCCGCGAGGACATTGCTGAGCCCCAACCCACGGGTGTTATGGAAGTGCAGCGTCAGTGCCGACGCGGGTATGCGGGTCAGCACGCGCTGTACCAGCCGATGCACCTGACGCGGGTTGGCCATGCCGGTTGTGTCCGCCAGCGAAATGCCCTGCATGCCCAGTTCCAGGTAGGCATCGACGATCTGCAGCACGCGGTCTTCGTCGATCTTGCCCTCGAATGGACAACCGAACGTCGTGGCGATAGAGCCGTTGAGACTCACGGGATGGCCAGCGGCGAAGGAAACGACGTCGCCAAACGCACTGAGCGACTGCTCGCAGCGCATGCGCATGTTCGCCAGGTTGTGGGTCTGGCTGGCGGACATCACCAGATTCAGCTCGTTGGCACCTGCGTCTATCGCACGCTGCGCCCCCTTGAGGTTGGGGATCAGCGCCACGTAAATCACGCCCGGGTGGCGCAAGATTCCACGAAACACCTCGTCGCCATCACGCAGCGCGGGAATGGCCTTGGGCGAAACAAAAGAGCCGGCCTCGATGCGGCTGAAACCGGCCAGAGAAAGCTGATCGATGAGCTCGATTTTGTCGGGTGTTTCGACCCAAGTGGGCTCGATTTGCAAACCGTCGCGCGGCGAAACTTCCTGGACGATCAAACGCTCGGAAAAGTCGGTGATCATTGCACCACCCCCTCTGTTTTGAGTTGTGCGATATCGGCAGCGGTCAGGCCCAGATCGCTCAGGACGCTGTCAGTGTGTTGCCCCAAGGCAGGGCCTTGCCAGTTCACCGAGCCCGGTGTTTCGGAGAGTTTGGGCACGATGCCGGGCATTTTCACGTTGGCGCCGCCGGGCAGTTGCGCGTCGAGGATCATCTCGCGCGCCTGATAGTGAGGGTCGGCCACAATGTCAGCGACGTTATAGATCCGGCCGGCGGGCACTTCCGCCTGTTCAAGTGCCTCAAGGACGTCGTCGATAGGCAAGCTGGACGACCAGGCGCTGATTACCGCATCGAGCATCTCGCTTTGCGCGGCACGGCCATCGTTCTGTGCAAGCTCAGGGGCTTCGGCCAGGTCAGAACGGCCAATCGTGTGCATCAAGCGCTTGAAAATCGGGTCGCTGTTGCCGGCGATGACGACAAATGCGCCATCAGCGGTCGGGTAGGTGTTGGAGGGTGCGATACCCGGCAGTGCACCACCAGTGCGCTCTCGAACATGGCCAAGCATGTCGTATTCCGGCACCAGGCTTTCCATGAGGTTGAACACGCTTTCGACCAGCGAGACGTCGACGACTTGGCCGTCGCCTTGCCCGGTTTTCACTCGCAGCAATGACATCAGCGCGCCCATCACAGCGTGCATCGAGGCCAGTGAATCACCCAGGCTGACGCCCACTCGCGCCGGAGGCGAACCGGGGGTGCCGGTGGTGTAACGGATGCCGCCCATGGCCTCGCCGATGGCACCAAAGCCCGGACGATCACGATAAGGACCGGACTGGCCGTAGCCTGAGATACGCACCAGCGTCAGCTTGGGGTTTAAAGCGTGTAGGACATCCCAGCCAAGACCGAGCTTTTCCAGCGCGCCAGGGCGCAGGTTTTCGATCAACACGTCGGCGCTTTCGGCCAGACGCTTGACGATCTCGATGCCTTCGGGGGATTTAAGGTTCAGCGACAGGGATTTTTTGTTCCGAGACTGGAGATACCACCAGAGAGAAGTGCCTTCGTGCAGCTTTCGCCATTTACGAAGCGGGTCACCCTGTCCCATGGATTCGATCTTGATCACCTCAGCGCCGAACTCGCCCATCAAGCGTGCGGCGAAGGGCGCTGCGATCAGTGTGCCGATTTCAATTACGCGCACACCGTTCAGGGGGCCTGTCATAGCGGATACCTCAGTGTTTCTTGGAATTTGTAACCAAGACTAGAGGACCGGGGTTTGGCAAATCCAACCGTATGTTGGCAAGCATCGTTCGCGAAACGCGAACGCTAGTGATGGTGCTGCTGAAGGTGATCGAACAGCAAGAGGCTGACCGGGGATAAGGCGGCCTTGTCGCGCACCACCAGAATCAACGTGCGTTTGGCCCACGCATCGCTCAAGCCTACGGCTGTCAGGCCTAATGGTGTGCCCAACAAATCAAACGCCTTACGCGGCAGGACGCCGATTCCCATGTTCGCCTGCACCATTCGGCACATGGCGTCGAAGCCCGGAACATGAATACGCACGCGTAGAGGTTTGCCATGGGAGCGCGCTGCCGTGTGGGTGCGCATGTTGATGGAGCTGGCGGCGTGCAGGCCGATGTGATCACTGCCCAGGGTGTCTTCGAAAGCGACGTGATCCCGTTGAGCCAGCGCATGGTCGGAGCGCATGACCACGACCAACTCGTCGCGCCTGTACGGCACGCTGTAGAGACCCTGAACATCGGTGTCTTCCGAACAGATGCCGATGTCGGCAACGCCGTCGATCAACCCTTGAACCACGCCGGTGCTGGGCCGCTCTTCCAGATCGACCTTGACCAACTCATGGCTGATGGTGAAGTCGTGCAGGTCTTCCGGGAGAAACTGAATAATCGCCGAAAGGTTCGCCAACATGCGTACATACCCGCGCATGCCTTGCAGGTGCTCATCGAGTTCAAGACCCATTTTTTCGAGGTCGAACAGCATGCGCCGAGCATGGTGCAGCAAGGTCTCACCCGCAGCGGTCAGCACCATGCCTTTGGCGTTGCGCACGAACAGCCCAATGCCCAAGACCTCTTCGAGCTCCATCAATCGCTTGCTGGCGGCCGATACAGCAATGGCCTCGCGGGCCGCTGCACGGGTCAGCGTGCCTTCTTCATGCACGGCAACGAACAGCTTGAGGGTGATCAGATCAAGGCGACGAATGAGATTTTTGTGAAGCATGGGCAGGTCTCGGCCACGGGGCCTGCCCAGCATATACGTAAAACGACGGCTGGCTATCACCCCACCAGAACAGGAATTTGAAAGACAACAAATCAGAGATGTGGATCAATATCGTCTTCTAAACATCTGCAAACTGATTGAATATTTCAGACGTTCAGGAATTTGGTCTGACCGTGTAATTCAACGGCCAATGTCAGAATTTGTTTTTTCCCGGGCGAATCGAGGCGATAAAACAGGAGCAACATTCTGGCCTCTTCATCATCAGCGCTATAAAAATAAGCGGGCGGAAGATCCAGAGCCGCCGCAATTTGAATGATGGTTAATGAATTGGGCGTGTGTTTATTGTTTTCGTATTGATTCATCCGCGCACTGGCGGAGGCGGGATCAATCCCTGATTCAATGCCCAACCGCTCCTGAGACAGGCCGGCAGCCGTTCGGGCCTCCTTCAAACGCTTACTAAAAATGCTCATTTATTAGCCGCTAAAAGGCTAAGAGATTCTTAGAATCAGGTTGACCGCGTACTAAGACATACTTAGGATCTGAAATTATCTGCACCGCCGTTTTATCCAAATAATGGTGTTCTCGAGGTCCGGCTGTCTGTTTCAGACAAATCGCCTCCCCCAAACTCAGAGAGCGTCGCCTATGAATATCGAAGCACGCCTCTACTCACTTCAGCTTTTGCTTGAAAATAGCGTCCAGGGTAAGGCCCCAATACCTGCGGCCCGCGTACTGGAATGGTTGACTGAGTTGAAAGATGTAAAGAGCCATGTGGGCGCCGTCAGCGCGGCGATGCAGCAGGTAGCGAACGTTAATATGGCGCTGGAGCTGACGACCCGCCTGCTCGAGGCGGCTCACACCGAAAAGCTCGATGCGGATCAGATCTGGTGCTTGATCGATCCGTTACGCGAAAAGCTGGATAGCGCCGTAGAGGAGATGAGGCTGTCTCTGTGATAGCACGATTGGGCTGAGGGATGTCGAATCATTGTCCTGCAGCGCCTGATTCTGCCAGACGGTCTCCCTAAACTGACTCAAAACCCTCGTCGCCCCCACCATTCGTCGTCAACGATGCCCCACAAGCCTTGCACACCTGAGGCTCTGCGGCAGCGATATCACGCGCCCCCTCCCCGATCACGCGCCCATCTAGTAACGTATAGGCATTCCGACTGGCCCGCGCCTTCGCCCGCAGCGACAGCGACCCGTCACCCGAAACACCAGAGAAGGCCCAACCGTGCACAATGTTCGATTGATCAAATACGTCTGGACCCATCAGACCCCCGAAATTTCTTCTGAATGGTCGAAGCTTCTGTATGAGGTCGAGTTGCCGTTCGTGCCCTTCCATGGCCTGAACATTCAACTGCCCGATCAACGCGCCTGGCGAATCCGGGACGTTGAGTGGAACGTTGAAGAGCAGACCTTTCGCTGTCACATCGAAGATCAGTTCATGAACCTGCTGGACGTCGACGATTCCTATGAGGACTGGATCGACATGTTGCTCGAATGTGGATGGGAACTGAGCGGCCGCTACACCAATGAGCACAATAAGACGTGAGTCTTGTGAAGCCCTCGCAGCTTGAATGTTGTACCTTTCCAGCAAAATCATGAGCGGCTTTCCGACCGACTCGTGAGCCAGGCAAGAGGCCTGCCCTGACAGGCCCTGTATTTACCTTGAGCGCTGCTGCCATGAAATGGATTTCCCGCTTTATCCGATACGCCATCAGTGCGGTATTGGCAGGTCCACCCATGGCATTCGCCACCTCCGCCGTTGACCTTTACGTTCCCGAAGCGCCACCGTTGACCATGCTCAATCAGGCAGACGCGCACGGCATCGTGGGCGACATTGTGGTACAGGCAATGGCGATGACGGGATACTCGGGCAACTTTGTCTCTCCGCCCTGGCCCCGTGCACAACGGGAAGTCAGCAATGGCAAAGACATGCTGATCGCCCCGCTCACGCGCACGCAAAGCCGAGAAGGCCTCTTCACCTGGATCGCCCCGGTGATGACGATGGACCGTACGTTTTTCAGCCTCGATCAGCGCGTCGATACCTTCGACGAAGCAAAGAAAGCCTTCAAGCTCATCGCCGTGGGAATCGGCACAGCGCAGGAAACCCGCCTACGCGAAGAAGGCTTCCCCGCCTCGCAAATCTACCCGTTGAAGATCGGTGAAAACCCGGCTCAAATGCTGCTCAAAGGACGTGTGGATGCGTGGTTCAACGGCGTGCCTGAAACCCGCTACATCTGGAAGCAAATCAGCGACCGCCCACTGGTGATGAGCCGAGTGTTGATGACCGCAAACCTCTACCTGGCCTGCTCCAAGGATTGCGACCCGCAGATGGTCGAACGCCTGCGCACGGCCCTCGATACGCTGGAAGCCAATGGCACGTCGGCGAGGATTGAGTCGGGGTATGTGAAAGGGTTACCGGTTTGGTGAGATTGGGCGAACGCAGCAAGGTTCGCCCAGCGACACGAGGGATCACGGCAACAGGATAATCTTGTCCGCACTGCCCTCATTCACTTCTGCGTAACGTGCGAGCCCTTCTTCAATTGGCGTCTCGATCAAGTCGGTCGGCAGCGGCAACGTGCCGTCGTCAAACAGTTTGCCGAACTGCTCCAGCATCCGCGCGCAGGCTTCGACGCCGTACAGCAACGAATTGACGCCCACCACCGAGCCACCTTTGCGGTACAGCGCCAGCGCTGGCAGTTGGACGTGGCCGTCTACCGGGGCGGCGATGATTGCGATGCGGCCGAACTGCGCCAGCGCCTGTACCGAGGCGGGCAGCCAGAAACCGGTGGTGTCGAAGATCACATCCGCGCCGCCCTGGAAGACTGAGTTCACTTGGGCCGAGAGTTCTTCAGGCTTGCCCAGCAGAATGGCGTTGTAGCCTTGGTCCTGGAGGGCTTTGACCTGTTCCGGACGGCGTACGGCAGCCAGCACTTGGGCTCCGCGGACTTTAGCCAACGCGATGGCAGCGCTGCCGACTGCACCATTGGCACCGATCACCAGCAAGCGGGTATCGGCTTTTACCAGACTGCGCTCCAACGCATCCCATGCGGTGGTGTACGGCACACCCAGACTCGCGGCCTGCACGAAACTCAAGGACTTGGGTTTGAGCGCCACGCCTTTGGCGGACAACGTGATGTAACCCGCGTGGGAGCCATTACGCGAGAAACCGATCTGGTTGCCTGTGCCCCAGACTTCCTCACCAATCAACTCACTTGGACCTTCGACGACGACGCCTGCGAAGTCGCGACCGGGCACCCGTGGCAGCGTCGTGTAAGGGAAACGGCCCATGACGTTTTTCACGTCGCTCGGGTTCAGCCCTGCCGCTTTGATCTGTACGAGAACCTCGTCCGCTGCAGGAACGGGAGTGGGCAGTTCAACGACTTCCAGTGCAGCCAGGTCGCCGGTTCGGGAAAATTGCAGTGCTTTCATGGCGTTCAAATCCAGAGTGGGAATACAGAATTCGTTCTATTCAGGACATCAGGTTGGCGAACAGCTGGCGGCCCATGGGCCACAGCTTTTCCCCCGCCTGCATGCCGAGCAGCCCGACCAACGCCACCAAGGGCGGCGCGGGTGAGCGAAAGTCGAGTGCGCCGTACAGCAAACCGACGGCGATACCAATGGCGAGTGAAATGATGTAGCTCATGACGAACTCCGGGGGCCTGGCGTCGTGAAGTACGACTGCCGTGGGCGATGGACCAGAGTTTAGGGAAAGGTGGAAATGCCTACCGGCCAAGTGCTTCTGAATTTCGGACAGGCTGAACGTAACGTCCAGACCGCAGGCGTGAACGTGCTCATTCCCACAGAGATGTCTGGCGATTACGCCATTTCGCCCAACGGATACTGCGATGGCGCCATGCCCAGCTCACGTCGGAACATGTCGCTAAAACTGCTCGGCGAATACCCCATCGAACGCGCAATGGTGCTGACCGGCACGCCCTGAATGATCTCCGCCACCGCCGTCGCCAATTGCACCTGCCTGCGCCATTCGGCGAAACCCATGCCCAGCGTGCCCTGAAACAACCGGGATAGCGTGCGCACACTGGCCCCGGCGTTTTCGGCATGTTGCTCGAACGAGATGCCAATGGAGGGTTCGATCATCACCGCCTGACAAATATTCATCAGTCGACGGTCGCTGTCGTCGGGCATCGGCACCTTCAGCAGCGACCGCTTGGCCCGTCGAAGCTCCAGCAACGCCAGACCGACCAAGGCGCTGTAATATTCGGAATCCTTGTCCTGCTCGGCCACCAGATTGACGATCAGCTCGCGCAACAGCCGCGCCACTTCGAATACCTGAACGGTCGGCTCCAGCGTCTCGGACAACGCTGGGCGCAGGTAGATGTTGCGCATCTCCAGGTCCGACACCACGCGAATGCCATGAGACACCCCCGGCGGCAACCAGACCGCCCGCTGTGGCGGCACCACCAATGCCTCGTTGGGTGTTTCGACCCACATCACCCCTGACATGGCATAAAGCACCTGCCCCCAGTCATGCTCATGCGGTTCGATGTAAAGCCCGCGCGGGTACGTGCGCGAAACACGCTGAACCGGAACGGTGGTGTTGGTGAGATCGGGAGGGGCGGCAAGGGCCATGAGAGTGACCAACAAAAGATCGGGTGTGGGCAATGTTAGCGAGACGGGACCAACGTTGACCAGCGAATAGCCCATCCAGGCGAGCACTTGAACAAAAACGCCCCGATCTCTCGACCGGGGCGCTCTTTTGCCGCTTTAGCTCAACCGCCGTTCAACATTAGAAAACGTTGATCGGGTAGGTGATGAAGATGCGGGTTTCGTTACCCCCAACGTTGTAGTTGGAAGCGTTGTCCGACACACGCAGCCAGGAGTTGCGCAGGCGCAGGGACAGGTCTTTGGCCGGGCCGCTCTGGACCACGTAGGTCATCTGGCTGAACAGTTCGTGCTCTTCGCCATCGCCACGGTTGGTGCCATCGTCGATGTTGTCGCCGCGCACGTAAGCCACTTTGTAGCTCAGGCCTGGAGTCACGAGGGTCGACAGGTTAACGCCGTAGCCCAACTGCCACGAACGCTCGTCCTTGGCGTTGAAGTCCGACCAGTAGGAGTTGGTCAGGTAGATGGAGTTGCCGCCATCGCTGAAACCGCCATTGTTGCGATAACCGCCGTAGTTGTAGCCGGTTTCGCCGGTGCTGCGCTGGTGCGCGATGGTGAAGGAGTGGATGCCCACTGCCCACGTCGCCGCCAGGCTCCAGATTTTGTTGTCACGGGCGTCATCGACCGCCACGTCACGATCCAGCTTGGTCTTGTAGCCGTTGAAGTCGAACGTCAGCGACTGGTCGGTCGGCAGCGCGAGGACGTAGTTCAGGTTGACGTACTGCTTCTTCAGCGTGTCTTCGTCATCGGAGGCGTAGTAGGCCGCGCTGAACGCATCGGAGAATTTGTACGCGCCGCCGTAGACGTTGATGCTTTTCAGATCACCGCTGTCGCGGCCTTCGGCACTCTTGCGGGTCTGAGCGGTGAAGCGGCCTGCAACCAGCGTCAGGTCCTTGATCTCTTTCGAGGTGATCATGGTGCCGGTATAGGTTTCTGGCAGCAGACGCGAGTTGTCGTAACTCAGCACCGGCAGCTCCGGCATCATGTCGCCGTATTTCAGCTCGGTGTTGGAGATGCGGAATTTGACCGCGCCGCCGAAGCGGGACAGGTCGTCAGCGGCTTTGCCGTTGCTGTCTTGCTTGAAGAAGTCGATGCCGCCTGCGCCGCTTTTGCCGCGGCCGCCGTCCAGACGAACAGCGTACAGGCCGAATGCGTCAACGCCGACGCCCACAGTGCCCTGGGTGTAACCGGACGAGTAGTTGGCGATGAAGCCTTGGCCCCATTCAGCGCGGTCTTGAGGACCACCTTTGTAATCGCGGTTGATGTAGACGTTACGCAGATTGACGTTGAGGCTGCTGTCTTCGACGAAGCCTTTGGAGTCGGCTTGGCCGTCAGCCATGGCCTGAGTGGCCGCCAGGATGCCCAGAGCGAGCAGACCGATACGCTGTTTCATCTTGTTGTCCTTGTTGGCAGAGTGATCTCGCGCTGTGGCAAAAACCGGACAGGTAATTGCGTCTCCCCAGACTTACTTTCAGTCCTGGAAGCCCGCACGAAATCATCGCAGTGGACTACTGATGCACGTACATGGCGCTTGGCCACAGGCGGTTGAGGCGCGAATGCTATCGCCAGCACCGATGAGTGTCAATTTGATGAAGGCCGAAACGATGAAGTGCGCCTACTCCAAATTGGAACAGGTGCGCATGATCATTTGTGCCAAATTCCGAGCAACGCCTCGATTTCCGCATCGTTGATGAGGCCAGAGGGGTAGCGCTCGGAAAGCATGGCCCGGTAATCCGGAGCCTGGTGTTTTGAAGCCTGGGTTATCCGTAACCAGTCCGCCATCATCTGCCGTGCTTCACTGCTCGCAGACAAACCTTGAGTCACGCGTGGCTCATGACCTGCGTTCATAGGGATAACCTCTTACGTCTTGGACCGCGAAATCTACGGAGCTTTTGTTACAGACGAACGACTCGCGTCACCGCTAAGCCTTCGTGGAAACACCCCTTCCTAGAAAAACGAGAAGTCGCTACCCACAAAAAAGCCCGTCGTTCGACAGGCTTTGATGAGAGCAAGAAGTGAACCAACTCAGCGGCGGTGCGGCGCCGGTTGCTGCTGAGTCAGGCAATGAATGTTGCCACCGCCGAGCAGCAATTCGCGGCCCGGCACCATGACCACTTCATGCTCTGGAAACAGGCGTTGCAAGATCTGACGCGCCGTTTCGTCCAGCGGATCGTCGAAACTCGGGGCAATAATGCCGCCGTTGACGATCAGGAAGTTAACGTACGAACCGGCCAGGCGCACCGATGGGTTGCGTTCCTGGCTGCCGTGCACCTGATCGACGCCTGCGCACTCTTCATCCGTGGCAAACAACGGACCGGGAATCGGCATCTTGTGCACGACGAACGGTCGACCCTTGGCATCACGCGCGTTTTCCAGAATGCCCATGGCCGCCTGGCAGCGCGGGTAGTTGGGGTCTTTCGGATCATCAGTCCACGCCAGCAACACTTCACCTGGGCGCACGTAACAGCAGAAATTATCCACATGGCCGTCGGTTTCGTCGTTGTACAAACCGTCTGGCAGCCAGATGATCTTCTCGACCGACAAGTGATCGCGCAGCACGGCTTCGATCTCTTCGCGGGACAAGTGCGGGTTGCGGTTGCGATTGAGCAGGCATTCTTCGGTAGTGATCAGCGTGCCTTCGCCATCGACATGGATCGAGCCGCCTTCCAACACGAAGCCTTCGGTGACGTAACGCGGACAGCGTTCGATTTCCAGCACTTTGCTGGCCAGCTGTTCGTCCAGGTTCCACGGCGCATACAGGCCACCATCGAAGCCGCCCCAGGCGTTGAAGCCCCAGTCCACGCCGCGCACCTCGCCTTGGTCATTGATGACGAAGGTCGGGCCGGTGTCACGCACCCAAGCGTCGTCGTTGCTGATTTCGACGACGCGGATGTTCGGCACATCAAGACGCGCGCGGGCGTTGTCGTATTGCGCAGCGGATACGGCGACGGTCACAGGTTCGAAGCGGGCGATCGCCTTGGCCACCGCGACATGGGCGCTCTGCACGGGTTTACCGCCTAGGCGCCAGTTGTCAGGGCGCTCAGGCCACACCATCCAGGTCTGGGTTTGCGGGGCCCATTCGGCAGGCATGTAGAAGCCGTCGGCGCGTGGTGTGCTGTTGAGTGTGGTCATTAATCAGGACTCCAGTGAGCAGCGATGGAAGTAGCGGGACAGGGTCGACTTTATAGCCGATATATATCCGCCTTAGAAGTTTATCTCACATAAAATGCAGAATAATCTGGACTAAAATTCGATATAAATCTGTAAAAAAAACAGCCTGTGGGAGCGAATTCATTCGCGAAACGGTGGCACAGACGACGGAGATGCGTCGAATGTACCGACCATTCGCGAATGAATTCGCTCCCACAGATGACCTGTTCCATGCCCGACAAAGCGCCAGGTTTAATTACCCTTCAAGCTCGGTCAACACCTTCGAAACGCAGTCAACAAAGAAATCCACGCTGCGACGCGTCGTCACCATCGGTGGTTTGATCTTGAGGATGTTCAGGTAATCCCCGGTGGGTTGCATGAAGATGCCGAGTTCGCGCAGCCGGTCGCACAGGTAGGTGGTTTCTTCGGTGGCGGGTTCGAGGGTTTGGCGATTGCGCACCAGTTCTAGTCCGAGATAGAAGCCCGAACCGTGAGCTGCGCCCACCAACGGGTGTTGGTCGATCAGCGCCAGCAGCCGTTCCTTGAAATAGCCGCCGACCACCTGCGCGTTCTCCCACAGCTGTTCGTCTTCCATGACATCCAGCACCGCCAGGCCGATATGGCAGCTCACCGGACTGCCCCCCGCCGATGAGAAGAAATAGCCCTCGGCTTCCAGCGCCTCAGCAATCTCGCGCCGTGTGATCACCGCGCCAAGCGGGTGTCCATTGCCCATCCCCTTGGCCATGGTGATGATGTCCGGCACCACGCCCTGCTCTTCAAAGCCCCAGAAATAGTGCCCGAGACGGCCGTACCCCACTTGAATCTCGTCCGCGATGCACACCCCGCCCTGCGCGCGGACTTTCTGATACACCTCGCTCAAGTAACCCGGCGGCAGCGAGATGCCACCCGCGTTGCCGTACACCGGCTCGCAGATGAAACCCGCCACCTGACGCCCCTGCCTGGCCAGTCGTGCCAAGTGCGCATCCACGCTTTTCAGGTAGAACGGCGTGCTGTCCGCGCCACGCGCTTCGCCCCGATACGTGTTCGGCGCGACCACTGGATGCACCCAATCCGGACGCGTGCTCAACGCCTGCGGGTTGTCCGCAATGGACGTGGAAATCGCATCGGTGGCCACCGACCAGCCGTGATACGCCTCCAGCACGCTCAAGACATCGCGCCCGCCGCTGTAGGCCCAAGCCAACCGGATTGCCAGATCATTCGCTTCGGTGCCGCTGTTGACCAGAAACACCCGATCCATGCCTTGCGGCGCCAGCTTGAGCAGCCGCTCCGAGAATTCGGCGATGGACGCGTAATGAAAGCGCGAGTTGGTGTTCAGCAACGACCACTGCCGCGCCGCGACCTGCACCATGCGCGGATGACCATGACCGAGGACCGCGACGTTGTTGAGCATGTCCAGATACGAACGGCCTTGCATGTCGATCAGGTGATTGCGCCAACCGCGTTCGATCTGCGGCGGCGCCTGGTAATAGTGCTTCTGTGAGCGAGCAAAACTGGCGTCGCGACGGGCCAGCAACTCGGCAGCGTCTGAGGGGAGCGGCGCGTCGCAATCGAACCCCAGCAAACCGCTTGGCGAGGGGCACAACGTGCGCCAGGCAGCAGCGCGGGAAGGCGTACAAAACAGCGGCGGGCTGACGTTGCGTTCGGAACACAACTGCACGATCAATGAACCGCCGCCCTGCCCGATCACATCGCTGGCCCCGAACTCGACTCCGGAATCGAAATCCGATCGCACGCCCCACAGGCGCAGGTTCGAATGGGCACCGGCGAGCATTAACGCGCCGTCGGCGGTGTGTCGCAAGGTGCCGTGAAAAGGCGCGTGCACCGCTGTCCCGTGGGGGATCAGCAGTTCGACGTGCAACGCGAAGGTGTCCGGCTCATGGGCGCTGTCGAGCAACGTTCGGGAGAGCCGGAACTCCCCGTAGCGACTGGCGGCAAGGCCGTGCTCGTGGGCCGCCTCCTTGAGGAGCGTCTCGTCGATGCCACTCTGCTCCCAGTTTCCCGCCTCGAAATGCGCGCTGAGGACACCCAAATCAACGGTTTTGAATGGCTGCCCCGCCAGACTTGGCAGCAGGGGCGAAAACGGCGTTTCGCCTTTTGATTCGTTGGTCGTTTCAAGCAGACCCACGGCGTCCAGAATCGCAGCTTCCATCAACGCCATCGGCACCGAAGTCGCCACGTCGAAGATGTTCCATTCGCTGTCGAGGTTGGCCTGAATGTAAGCATTATCCGGCTCGACACTGCCGTGTTGCTCGCTGCTGAGCACCAGCACCGCCGAGCGATTGACGATCAACGGCCACAGCGCTTTCAGCTCTTCGATCTGCAAGGGGTTGATTTGGTGATACGCCTGAATTGCCGGCAGGATGTACAGCGGATCGCCTTCGGCATGGTGCAGCAGCGCGGCGCAGGTCACCGAGAGGTCCGCGATGCGCCAGGTACGCACCACATCCCCAAAGTCGATCAGGCCCTGCAACTGCCACATATGGTGGGCGTCGCGTTCCCAGACGACGTTGTATTCCGTGATGTCCAGGTGAATGGCTTGCACCGGCAATGCAGCGATCAATGGCAATAACCGGGCATGGGCCTGATCCGTTGCATTGGCGATGCAGGCCTGCTCATCCGCGTTTTCAATCACCGGCAGCAGGTGTTTGATCAGCGCGCTCGCATGGCGAGGGTCCCATTGCAGAATGCGCTCCAGCCCCGGATGGTCGAAGTCAGCCAGTGCGACATCGACCTTGGCACACAGCTCAGCCAAACGGGTCACCACGTCCCGGCTGAGGTGCTGAACATTGGCCAGCGACTGCCCGTCGATGAACTCCAGCAAGCGCACGTGCACCGCGTTCCCACCCACCTCGACCGACAAGATGTCGTCGCCACTGACCGCAGGCACCACCCCCGGCACCCGCAGATCGGGGTGCGCCCCCAGGTGCCGAAGCGTTGCATGCTGGGCCGCCAACTCAGCGGTGGCGTAGTCGCCCCGGCAGATCTTCAACACAAAGCGCCGCCCTTCGTTTGTGTCCAGCAAGAAATTTCGGTCTTGCTGACTGCCCAACTCCTTCAACGAACCCACCAGCCCGTAATGCACCGAAAGCAGTTCGGCCGCCTGATCGGGAGTGACCTCCGGGCAAGGCAGGCTGGATCGATGAATCAGGGTGGCGAGCGGCATGTGAAGGGTCTCGGGACAGGGATGAACGCGCAATATCGCCAGTTGCTCGTGAAATTCGCAACCCTGCGACAGCGCAACGTAAAGAAATCATTTAGCTGATCGATAGATAGCGTAGTCGTTAAGCGGATGAAACACTCACGGCAGTTTTATGACGCTATGCAGGCCTGGCCATCAATTAATTTCATGGCCATATGGGCGTTTGCGCCTTGCGCCTGTCACCACTCACCCACAAGCTATGCTTCGTTATCTTGACGTCCATCCAGGGAAGAAGGTCTGGCTATGCGAATACTTGTCACCGGTGGCGCCGGATTTATCGGTTCGGCGCTGATCCGCCATCTGATCAATAACACCGACCACGACGTACTGAATTTCGACAAATTGACGTACGCAGGCAACCTCGAATCGCTGCACAGCATCGTGACGAACACCCGCTACGAATTCGTGCAGCAGGACATCGTCAATCAGGCCGAAGTCAGCAAAGTGCTGGCGCGTTTCAGGCCTGACGCGATCATGCATCTGGCCGCTGAATCCCACGTGGACCGCTCCATCGACGGCCCGTCGGAATTCATCCAGACCAATATCGTCGGCACTTACAGCCTGCTGGAAGCGACTCGCGGTTACTGGCTGACCTTGCCTGAGGCCGAGCGCGCCGCGTTCCGCTTCCACCACATTTCCACCGATGAGGTGTACGGCGACCTGCATGGCGTCGATGACCTGTTCACCGAAACCACGCCTTACGCACCCAGCTCGCCCTATTCGGCCAGCAAGGCGGCGTCCGATCACTTGGTTCGCGCCTGGCAACGCACCTACGGCCTGCCAGTCGTCGTGACCAACTGCTCGAACAATTACGGGCCGTTCCACTTTCCGGAAAAGCTCATTCCGCTGGTGATCCTCAACGCCCTCGCGGGCAAACCGCTGCCGGTCTACGGCAACGGCCTGCAAGTGCGGGACTGGCTGTTCGTCGAGGATCACGCCCGCGCGCTGCTGAAGGTCGTGACTGAAGGCAAGGTCGGCGAGACCTACAACATCGGCGGCCATAACGAGCAAAAGAACATCGACGTGGTGCGTGGCATTTGCGCCCTGCTTGAAGAACTGGCGCCGGAGCAGCGCAAAGGCGTGGCCAACTACGCGGACCTGATCACTTACGTGACCGACCGCCCTGGCCATGACATGCGCTACGCCATCGACGCGAGCAAGATCGAGCGCGAACTGGGCTGGACGCCGGAAGAAACCTTCGAATCCGGGCTGCGCAAAACCGTGCAGTGGTATCTCGACAACCTGGAATGGTGCCGCAACGTGCAGGACGGCAGCTACCAGGGCGAACGCTTGGGCACCAACGTGAAGGATCTGATCGCATGACTAAAGGAATCGTACTGGCAGGCGGGTCGGGCACGCGCCTGCACCCCATCACCCTCGGGGTCTCCAAGCAACTGTTACCGATCTACGACAAACCGATGATCTACTACCCGATCTCGGTGCTGATGCTGGCGGGCATCAAGGAAATCCTGGTCATTTCCACGCCGCTGGACCTGCCGCAATACAAGGCCCTACTCGGTGATGGCAGCCAGTTCGGCGTGCATTTCCACTACGCCGAACAGCCCAAGCCGGACGGTCTCGCGCAGGCGTTCCTGATCGGCGAGGAGTTCATTGGTGACGATTCGGTGTGCCTGATCCTGGGCGACAACATCTTCCATGGTCAGCACTTCAGCGATCAGCTCAAGCGAGCGGCTGAGCACATCTCGGGCGCAACCGTGTTCGGCTATTGGGTCAAGGACCCGGAGCGCTTCGGCGTGATTGATTTCGACGAGAACGGCCACGCGCTGTCCATCGAAGAAAAGCCCAAGGCACCGAAGTCCAGCTACGCCGTAACGGGTTTGTATTTCTACGACAACGGCGTCATTCAGATCGCCAAAGACGTGAAACCGTCGCCTCGGGGCGAGCTGGAAATCACCGACGTCAACAACGCTTACCTCACACGCGGCGACCTGCGCGTCGAGCGTTTCGGGCGGGGCTTTGCCTGGCTCGACACCGGCACTCACGACAGCCTGCTCGACGCCTCGCAATATGTGCAGACCATCGAGCATCGTCAGGGCCTGAAAGTCGCGTGCCTCGAAGAAATTGCGTATCAGAACGGCTGGATCGATCGCGATCATCTGCTCAAACGGGCTGACTATTTTGGCAAGACCGGCTACGGTCAGTACCTGTTCAAAATTGCCGGGGAAAGCCAGTGAACGTCACTCAAAGCGAGTTGCCAGAAGTGCTCATCATCGAGCCTAAAGTGTTCGGTGATGAGCGCGGTTTCTTCTACGAAAGCTTCAACGCCAAAGCCTTCGCCGAAGCCACCGGGATTACCGATCAGTTCGTGCAAGACAATCACTCGCGTTCGCAGAAAGGCGTGTTGCGCGGTCTGCATTATCAAATCCAGAACCCTCAAGGGAAGCTGGTGCGCGTCACGGCGGGCAAGGTGCTGGACATCGCTGTCGACATCCGCCGCAGCTCGCCGCACTTCGGCAAATGGTTCGGCCTTGAGCTGTCGGCGGAAAACGCTCGCCAGCTCTGGATTCCACCAGGATTCGCCCACGGCTTCGTGGTGCTCAGCGATCACGCCGAGTTCTTGTACAAGACCACCGACTACTACACGCCATCCGCCGAGCGCTGCATTCGTTGGGACGACGAAGAGCTGGGCATCGACTGGGGCCTGAGCGACGCGCCAACCTTGTCGGCCAAGGACCAGGTCGGCAAAAGCCTCAAAGACGCGGAATTGTTCCCGTGAGTGCGCCACTGCGGATTCTGATCAGCGGGCAACACGGCCAGGTCTCGCAAGCGTTGCAGCACACTCTGAAGGACCTCGGTGAGCTGATCGTGGTGGGTCGCGACCAGCTCGATTTGAGTGAGCCGGAGTCGATCCGCAATGTCGTGCGTAAGGTCAAACCGGACCTGATCATCAACGCTGCCGCGCACACGGCAGTGGATCAGGCCGAAAGTGAACCCGACCTGGCCTACGCGATCAACGCGACGTCTCCCGGCGTATTTGCTGAAGAAGCTGCCGCGCTGGGCATCCCATTCATTCATTACTCCACCGATTACGTGTTCGATGGCAGCAAGAACGAAGCATGGACGGAAACAGATACGCCCCACCCGCTGGGCGTCTACGGCAGCAGCAAACTCGCCGGGGAGCAGGCCATCGAAAAGGCCGGTGGTCAGTACCTGATCCTGCGCACCAGTTGGGTCTATTCCCTGACCGGCCGCAACTTTCTGCTGACCATGCAACGCCTGCTGCAAGAGCGCGAAAAACTCACCATCGTGGCCGACCAGATTGGCGCACCGACGTGGGCGGGCACCATCGCGCAGAGCACGCGGGCGTTGATAGAGCGCTGGCGTGACGGCGAGCCCGGCAAGTGGGGCGTGTATCACCTGACGGCCAGCGGCGAAACGTCATGGGCAGGTTTTGCGGAGGCGATTGGTCAGGAACTGATCAAGGTCGGGAAGCCGTGCGCGACAATTGAGCCGATCCCTTCCAGCGCCTACCCAACCCCCGCCAAACGCCCGCTCAACTCCCGCCTCGATTGCAGCCACCTGCAACAGGAATGGGGCGTGAGCCAGCCGGATTGGCACGCTGCATTGCTGGAGTGCTTAGCTCAGCAGCGATAGGCGAATCGCGTGTAATCTATTGCGACCGCTGCGCGCTCGTTGGCGGATGAATCCACCCCCACAGAAAAACGCCCCCCCCCCTGTGGAAGCGAATTCATCCGCGAGACGTCGATGCAGGCATCACAAAAATCGGCAGCGTACGCATACGATGAACAGCACCACCCTACCCCGTCGCCCTCGCTGGCGCAGCCTCGCGTTATTGGCGTTGATCCTCGCGCCGCTGCTGTGGCCGCTCGAACGCCTGGCCGAGCGTTATTACCTCAATGAGCTGCTGAGCCAGAACCGCCAGACGCTGGACCTCTACGTCGCCAACCTCCTCGGCACGCTGCACCGTTACGAAGTGCTGCCACAAATCCTTGGTGACCTGCCGGGCTTACGCGCCATGCTGGCCAACCCTCAGGACAAGCAGACCCAAGAGCAGGCCAATCTGCTGTTGATGAATACGGCCCAGCAAACCGGCGCGGAAGTCATTTACCTGATGGCGCCTAACGGCGAAACCCTCGCGGCATCCAACTGGGACAAGCGCGACAGTTTCGTGGGTCGGAATTTCGCCTTCCGCCCGTATTTCAGCAACGCCATGGCCGGCAAACTGGGTCGCTTCTTCGGCTTGGGGACCACGTCGGCCAAACGCGGGTATTTCTTCGCCGCCGCCGTGCATGACGGTAACACTGTCATCGGCGTGCTGGTGGTCAAGGTCGATCTGGACCTGACCGAAACCCTGTGGGGCAAGACGCCTGAGCAATTGCTGGTCACCGACCACAACGGCGTGGTGATCCTGACGTCCAACCCGGCCTGGCGTTTCCGCGCGACACGGCCGCTCAGCGAAGAAGAAAAACAGGCCATCGTTGCGATTCAGCCGTACCCGACCCGCGACCCGCGCCCGCTTCAACTGAATGAAAACGGCTGGCTGACCCAGACCCAGCAGATCGACGAAACCGGCTGGAGCGTGAACATCCTCGCCCCGAAAGTGCTGGTCTCGCGTCCAGTGCGCACGGTGGTCGCCATCGGCGGCGCGACGTTGCTGGTGCTGATGTTGCTGCTCGGCATCATGATGCAGCGGCGGCGTCACTACCTGGACCGCATCAACTTCGAAGGCAAAGCCCGCCGCGAACTGGAAGTGCGGGTGATGGAACGCACCAGCGACCTGGAAGGCTTGAACCAGCGGCTGCGCCAGGAAGTGCTGGAACGGGAACATGCGCAACAGGAGCTGTTTCGTGCGCAGGACGAGCTGGTTCAAGCGGGCAAACTGTCGGCGCTGGGCACCATGTCGGCCAGCATCAGCCATGAGCTCAACCAGCCGTTGGCAGCGATCCGCAGCTACGCGGAAAACGCCGAAGTGCTGCTCGATCACCAGCGCACCGACGATGCACGGGGCAACCTCAAGTTGATCAGCGAGCTTACGGGACGTATGGCCTCGATCATCGCGCACTTGCGGGCCTTCGCCCGGCGTGACCGGCACGCGCCTGAAAGCGTGGCGCTGCAACCGGCCCTCGACGACGCACTGGCCTTGCTCGCCAAACGGCGCCGTGCCATGGACGTCGAGCTGATCCGCGACCTGCCCGACGCCACGCTGTGGGTGCAGGCTGGCGAAACCCGCTTGCGGCAGGTGCTCGGCAATTTGCTGGCGAACGCACTGGACGCTCTCACCGAGAAAGGCCCGCCGCGCAAATTGTGGATAAGTGCCGAGTACAACGCCGAGGGCGTCAACCTGTACATTCGCGACAACGGCCCGGGCTTTTCCCGCGAGGCGTTGGAGCATGCGCGCGAACCCTTCTTCACCACCAAGACGCGCACGCAGGGCCTGGGGCTGGGCCTTGCGATCTGCGATACGCTGATGCGCGCGCTGGGCGGCGAACTGCTGTTCGCCAATCACCCCGAGGGGGGCGCGCTGCTGACGTTGCGCATGCGCACCGGGGCTTCAGGGGTCAGTCTTCAACCGCCGGAGGATCTATCTGCATGACCACGGACACCGCCATCGACAGCCGTATTCAGGTTGTGCTGATCGACGACGACCCACACTTGCGTCAGGCCCTGAGTCAGACGCTGGACCTGGCAGGTCTGAAAGTCCTGCCGCTGAGCGACGCCACTGGCCTGCAAGCCCGCATTGAGCGTGACTGGCCGGGGGTGATCGTCAGTGACATCCGCATGCCAGGCATCGACGGCCTCGAACTGCTCAACCAACTCCACGCACAAGACCCGGAACTCCCGGTACTGCTGATCACCGGTCACGGCGATGTACCGCTGGCCGTCCAGGCGATGCGGGCCGGGGCCTATGACTTTCTGGAAAAACCCTTCGCCAGCGACGCGCTGCTCGACAGCGTGCGCCGGGCACTGGCCTTGCGCCGGTTGGTGCTGGACAACCGGAGCCTGCGTCTTGAGCTGAGTGATCGTCAGCAACTGAGTGCGCGACTGGTCGGCCTCTCGCCCCAGATGCAGCGCTTGCGTGACCAGATCGGTGCGCTGGCAGCCACGAAGGCCGATGTGCTGATTCTCGGTGAAACCGGCGCCGGTAAAGAAGTCGTGGCCCGCGCGCTGCATGATCTGTCCAACCGCCGTAACGGCCCTTTTGTTGCGATCAACGCGGGCGCGCTGGCGGAGTCGGTGGTCGAGAGCGAGCTGTTCGGCCACGAGCCGGGCGCTTTCACCGGGGCGCAAAAACGGCGCATCGGTAAATTCGAATTCGCCAACGGCGGCACGCTGTTTCTCGATGAGATCGAGAGCATGAGCATGGACGTGCAGGTCAAGCTACTGCGGCTGTTGCAAGAACGGGTGGTCGAACGGCTGGGCGGCAATCAGCAGATCCCGTTGGACATTCGCATCGTCGCCGCCACCAAGGAAGACCTGCGTCACGCCGCCGATCAAGGCCGCTTCCGGGCCGACCTGTATTACCGCCTGAACGTCGCGCCGCTGCGCATTCCCCCTCTGCGCGAACGGGGCGAGGATGCACTGGTGCTGTTTCAGCATTTCGCCGACGCCGGGAGCCTGCGTCACGGCTTGCCTCGCCACGAGCTGCAACCGGGGCAACGGGCAATGCTGTTGCGCCACAGTTGGCCCGGGAATGTGCGCGAGCTGCAAAATGCCGCCGAGCGTTTTGCGCTGGGTCTGGAGTTGGAGCTGGAAGGCACGTCGCCGCACATGCCCGCCTCGACCGGTGGCCTGAGTGATCAAGTCGAAGCCTTCGAGCGCGCTCTGATTGCCGCCGAACTGACCCGCCCTCACAACTCCGTTCGCAGCCTCGCCGAAGCACTGGGCATCCCCCGCAAAACCCTGCACGACAAACTGCGCAAACACGGCCTGATCTTTAGCGGTGGCGGTTCCGATGACAACGAATGAATCTGCGGCCAGCTACCTGGAAACCGTGCTGCATCACGACATCCCCCTGACCCGCGACATGGGCATGAAAGTCATCGCGTGGGAAAACCATCAACTGCGCCTGCACTTGCCGTTGGCGCAGAACATCAACCACAAGAGCACGCTGTTTGGCGGCAGCCTGTATTGCGGCGCCGTGCTGGCGGGTTGGGGTTGGCTGTACCTGCGGTTGAAAGAAGCCGGGATCGAAGACGGCCATATCGTGATCCAGGACGGCCAGATCAGCTATCCGCTGCCGGTGAAGCGTGACGGTGTGGCGATTTGCGAAGCGCCGGATGACGCGACCTGGGAGAAATTCGTAAAGCTTTATCAGCGTCGCGGTCGTGCGCGATTGGCGCTGAACACCCGAATCGTGGCCGAAGGATCGGACGATTCAGCGGTGGAGTTTGTTGGGCAGTATGTGTTGCATAAATGAACCCGGAATTGGGTCCACCGCAGAATGTTGAGTTGCCTGCGATCGGCTTCTGCCGAAGGCGTGGGAGCGCTGCTTGCTCGCGATCTGGCGCGAAGCGGCAGCAAATCCTGTGCATGCGGTGGGTCAGATGGATCGCAGGCGTCAGGTTTTGCTGCCGGTGCCCGGCAGATCGTAGGCAAGCCAACTCCCACGGCCTTCGGCCAGAATCAAAAGCCAATTGCTTCCACGGCAGAATGTTGAGTTGCCTGCGATCGGCTTCTGCCGAAGGCGTGGGAGTGCCGGGGTGGCGCTCCCACGGCCTTCGGCCAGAATCAAAAGCCAATTGCTCCCACCGCAGAATGTTGAGTTACCTGCGATCGGCTTCTGCCGAAGGCGTGGGAGCGCTGCTTGCTCGCGATCTGGCGCGAAGCGGCAGCAAATCCTGTGCATGCGGTGGGTCACATGGATCGCAGCCGTCAGGTTTTGCTGCCGGTGCCCGGCAGATCGTAGGCAAGCCA